>JAACVK010000104.1 GCA_009991595.1 bacterium
AAGCAAGCTATACTATTCTTCCAGGCTGAACAAATGTTATGAAAACAAGCTTAGAAATTAACCAGCTGCGCAAGGTGTATCCCCCAGAGAAAAAAGGTGGCGATGAGTTTGTCGCTGTTAATGATATTTCATTTAAGCTCAAGCAAGGTCAGATTCTTGGTTTACTTGGTCCAAATGGAGCTGGTAAGTCGACAACAATCTCGATGCTGCTTGGCGTCTTGACTCCAACCTCTGGAGAAATCAGATACTTTGGCAAACAATTTGAAGACCACCGCAGCGAGATCCTCAACCAAGTCGGTTTTGCTAGTACCTACATCGCGATGCCGTGGCGCCTCACTGTTTGGGAAAATTTACGAGTCTATGCATTACTGTTTGGGCTGGAGTATGGAGAATTTGTTAAGCGTGCAGAGAAGTTTCTGAGCAAGTTTGGCGTTTGGCAACAGCGCAATAAAATGATGAACCAGCTTTCGGCTGGGCAAACGACGCGGATTATGTTGGCCAAGGCGTTTATTCCGCATCCAAAAATTGCTTTGCTAGATGAGCCGACTGCATCACTCGATCCGGATATCGTGCACGAGGTTCGTAGATTTGTACGCGATCAGCGCGAACAGCATGGTACGAGTATTTTGTACACCTCGCATAACATGGATGAAGTGGCAGACTTGTGCGATGATGTTTTGTTTCTCCGTAAGGGCGAGATTGTAGCACAAGACACACCGGAGAATTTGGCAAGATCAATTTCCAAGGCAAAAGTGCGATTGCAAGTGATCGATGGCCTCAAGCGGATCGAGCGGTTTGCTTGTGAACAGTCATTGTCGGCAGAAACTAAGGGGAGGGAAGTAGTTCTCGAGATCGATGAGCAAAAAGTTGCTAAATTTCTTATGCAACTAGCTGACGAAGACATTCATTATTCGCAGATTAGTATAGATAAACCAACACTAGAAGATTACTTTTTGAGTATGAGCATATGAACTGGAAGCATATACACGCCCTAGCACTCCGACATTTATACCCGCTCAAGCGAGATTTTGATTTGCTCAGCGATCTTGCCTATTGGCCACTGATAGATACGGTATTGTGGGGGGTCACCAGTCAGTGGATCGCCGATGCATCTGGTATCTCTGGTGTTGCATTGGGAATTTTGCTTGGTCTTGTGTTGTGGAACGTTATTTGGCGCTCACAATCTGAAGTTTCACGCAATCTCATGGATGAGATTTGGAACAACAATCTAGTCAACATTTTTTCTACCGCCCTGACTGTCAAGGAGTGGGTAGTGTCTGTGTTACTTTTGTCATTTCTTAAAATGATGATCACCATGTGTATTTTGGTGCCTGCGGTGTATTTGTTGTACTCGATCAACGTGTTGCAGCTTGGACTCTGGCTTGTCGTATTTTTTATCGGCACAACACTCACGGGCTGGTGGATTGGTTTTCTCTCGGCAGGCATTGTATTGCGTCATGGCCAAAGGATGCAAACAGTAATATGGACCCTTCCTGGTATTTTGTTGCCATTTAGTGCTGTCTTTTTTCCACTCGATCGTTTGCCGAGCTTTTTGCAACCTGTTAGCAGGCTAGTGCCAACTACCTATATTTTTGAGACGATGCGAGCGATTGTGGCTGGAGCACCAGTCGATGAGGGCTCATTGTTGTATAGCTTTGGGCTTAATATTTTGTTTTTGAGTTTGGCAGTATGGTTTTTCGTGCGTAGTTTCGCACATAGTAAGCGACTTGGGTTGGGGCGGTTTAATACGTAGGTCATAAAGGTGAGTATATTGATGAAGTTATAATGGTTCTAGAATTATGAATAAACAATTGCAACAGCAGCTTGGAGTTGGTGTCATTGTTATTCGTGATAACAAGGTATTGCTTGGAAAGCGTAAGGGGGCATTGGGTTCTGGAACTTGGTCGTTTCCGGGTGGTCATCTTGAGTGGAATGAAAGTGTTTTCGAATGTGCGGCTCGCGAGGTTGCGGAAGAAACTGGTCTTGCAGATTTGTACGACTTTAGCCAGGTTTCGTACACACGCGATGTATTTATTGAGGAAAATAAGCAATACATAACATTGTTTGTTACTGCACATTCTGCAGTAGGTAAGCCAAAAATTATGGAGCCTGACAAGTGTGATATTTGGCAGTAACTATATGGCCAAAAACCGCACATCAAATTTACGAGCACTGATTATTTCCACAACTCTTGTGCTTGTTGCTGGATTTGCTATATTTCAAGTATCACAAGCAGTGGACCAAGGTAGCAAGTACAATGCTTTACAAAACAAACTTACACCTATGCAGCACAAAGTAACCCAACAAGATGGTACCGAGCCAGCATTCAACAATGAGTATTGGGATCACCACGAGGCAGGCATCTATGTTGATGTTGTTTCTGGTGAACCGCTATTTAGTTCGCTTGATAAGTATGACTCACAGACTGGTTGGCCAAGTTTTGTAAAGCCACTTGAGCCAAAAAATATAGTAGAGAAAGTAGACAATAAATTGGCAGTAGAGCGGACAGAGGTCCGCAGCGCGCAGGCAGACTCACACTTGGGCCATCTGTTTCCTGATGGTCCGACAGAGCAAGTCGGTACGGCGGAAGGCACAGGTGAGCGCTACTGTATCAACTCCGCAGCACTGCGGTTTGTGCCAAAGGAAAAATTGGTGGAAGAAGGTTATAGCGAGTATTTGGTTTTATTTGAATAAGTTAGTTGCAGTAAACACCGCCAATTTTGGCAAAAACAGTGAATATTTGTTGTTTTTCCTTACAACTTCACGTTTTTATTGACAAAAACGTGAATAACTGTATACTAGAGCCATGCCAAAAACACTTGCTATCTACACAAGAATTCACGAACTGCGCCAGCGCTACTATCAGATATCGACTGGAAAGGAAGCACTTTTGTCTCTGATTTCAGCGGCTGAAGTTGCCGAACAGGTCTACAACTCCAACGCAATTGAAAACAGCACTCTTTCACTGGAAGAAACTGATAAAATTTTGCATGAAATTGATCTTGATCGATATATTTCGGAGCGAGAGATTTTTGAGGCTAAAAACTTAGCCCGAGTTGTTGAGTACATTCAGACCAAAGCGCCGCAACAAGAACTCACCATCGACCTTATTTTGTCACTTCACAGAATGCTGCTCTCCAATATCCGCGACAAAGTAGCCGGCAGATTTCGCAGGGCCACCGAGTATGTTCATGTTGGGAGTTATATTGCAGTAGATCCAGAGAAAGTGCGGCCAGAAATGATGCGATTACTAGCAACATACCAGGGTGCGCCAAATGATTCGATCATCAAGAGGATTGCAGTAGCACATCTTACGTTTGAGCACATCCACCCGTTCGTCGATGGCAATGGGCGGATCGGTAGAGTTATCAACAATTACTTGCTGGTTCGCGAAGGTTATGTTCCGATCAACATCAAGCATATCGATAAACAGAAGTACTATGATGCATTTCGTGAGTTTGATTTGCAGGGCAAATCGGCAATTATGGAAGAGATTGTCGGTAAAGCATTAACCAATAGTTATCATAAGCGATTAGCCTACTTGGAGGGCAAGAAAATTATCCCGCTATCAGAGTATGCAAAAGTGACCAAGCAGTCGCACTCCAATTTGCTCAACAAAGCCAATCGTCAAACAATCGATGCATTTCTGGAAAAAGGCGTTTGGAAAATTGGCGCATAGTTCTGTATACTTGGCTATATATGCAAATAAACTATCTCGCAGTTTTGGTAAGCGCAATTCTTTCAATGGTGCTTGGTGCTGTTTGGTACGGTCCACTTTTTGGTAAAAAATGGATGGAAATAATTGGTGCTGATGCCAACGACAAGAAAAAACGATCAGAAATGCAAAAAAGTGCTGGACCACTTTATCTGCTTCAGTTTTTGCTAACGCTCTTTCAAGTGTTGGTACTCGCACACCTGATTGCTGATACGCAGACAGTCAGTGGCCTTGAGCGATCACTCTGGATTTGGGCTGCGTTTATTATCCCGACTATTGCAGCAGGAGCGATGTGGAACAATGACCCAAAAAACATACAATGGGCGCGCTTCTTGATCCAAGGTGGGTATCAATTGGTTCTATTTATAATTTTTGGTGTTGTACTGAATGCTTGGTAGTAAATGAATTCCCATACAGTTCAATTTACAGCCAAAATCTGGCTTTATCCCGGCAAGGCCGGTTGGCATTTTGTCTCTGTGCCCAAAGAAGCGGTTAAAGCCGGTGATGAGATAACTTGTGCTATCAAGATTCATACCTAAGATGCACAAATTATTTAACGGTGCATTTATTGTCTTATCTTTGGGCCTAGCCGTAGCAGCCCTGGCGTATGCGCTGCCACAGCCGTGGTGGTTAGAGTTATTTACGCATTTTATTATGCAGTATGCTGTAGGAGCTGTAGTATTTCTGCTGTATTACCTACTGAAAAAAAAGCGAGCGCAAGCGTTATTGTCTGCAACATACCTAGTGGGCACACTCCTTGTTTTGGCGCCGTACCTACATGGACAATCTCCCGATTCAAATACAACACTTTCTACACAAAAAGTTACCGCAATTTTTTCTAATACGCATTACTCAAGTGTTTCAGTGCTAGATTTAGCAGAATTAATACAACAGCAACAGCCAGAGTTTGTGTTTTTAGCAGAGCTTGGAGCTGGCCAGTTTGCTGAGCTGAGAGAGCTAGTGCCCGAGTACTCGGGATTATTGACAGAGGGCGGCCGTGATCCATGGGCTCACCCAGTTTCTTACTTGGCTCCTACTTCTGTTGGCGAGATAGGCAAAACAGTTCTCTACTTTGATACTTTATCGCCAGCTATCGAAGTAGTTGCGCCAAAGTATCCCGACCTTAGATTACTGGCTGTACACATATTTCCACCTCGATCTGCACGCACTGTCGGGCTTCGCGACACAGCGCTAAAAAATATTGCGCAGCACGCCAGCAAACAAGAAAATCTTGTGGTGCTCGGCGATCTTAATATCACCAATTTCAGTCCGCCGTTTGCTCGTATGCTCCGTGAAGGAGGGTTGTCTGACGTGCGCGTGGGCAGGGGAGTCCTCAGTTCGTGGCCAACAGTGCTGCCAACATTATTTGGCATTCCGATCGACCATGCTCTCGCCAAAGGTGCTTGGCAGATCTGTGAGTTTGAGCGAGGTCCAAATATTGGCTCTGACCACTTTCCGCTTATTGTGACGCTCTGCTACAATACTATCGAGGAGATGTAACTATGGACATAACAAGAGGGGTTGAGATTAGAAAGACATACAGCGAGGCTTGGGAGTTTTTTAAGACTCACTGGAAACTTGTGTATAAAGTAGGTCTGATTTATTTTGTGTTGGCCCATCTTCCTCAGATTACTCTTGAGGCAGTTTTTAGTTACTATGCGGCGAGCGAATCTGGGCTAGCGGTTTTTGTTTCTTTTTTACTTATGTTCTGGCAATCACTTATTGGTATGGGAGGAACCGTGGTGATGCTGAGTCTTTTGCGAAAGCGAGAGCAAGCAGATGTATCTTTAGAGCAACTTTTTTTCAACAGGAGATAAACTTTTGCCGTATATTTGGGCATCATTGAGATATGGAATCATTGTTCTTGTTGGAATGTTGTTACTCCTAATTCCAGGAATTATTTGGTCAATTAAGTACGGATTCGTTTTCTTCTTGATTCCTGATAAAGGAGTTGGTGTGAAGGAAGCTTTTGATCTCAGTGCAGAGATGACAGAGGGAATAAAATGGAAGTTATTTTGGTTTGATATTTTTGGATTTTTGGTGTTAGTTGCAGGACTACTATTGTTGGGTGTAGGGTTGTTTTTGGCAATTCCTGTTATTTATTTGGCCGCGTATATGATCTACAACAAACTACTCGCGCGCACCAAACTGGGAATTGCTGGGTGAAATCAGTCGTTTTCGGTGGCGGTTGTTTTTGGTGTACCGAGGCAGTCTTTCAAAATCTCAAAGGAGTTACCAAAGTCTTTCCTGGCTATGCTGGTGGTAATCGGGAAAATCCAACGTACGAACAGGTGGCGACCGGTGTGACGGGACATGCCGAAGTAATACAAATCTCGTACGACCCTACTCAAATTTCATTTCAAGATTTACTTCTCGTTTTTTTTGCTACGCATGACGCGAGCCAGCTCAATCGCCAAGGTTATGACGAAGGCAGCGAGCATCGCTCACTGATTTACTTCACAACTAAAGAACAAGAAAAGTTGGCATCAGCGATGATACAGAAACTGCAGGCAAACGGTAAGAAAGTTGTGACAGAGCTCAAACCATTGGCAGCCTTTTATCCAGCAGAGGTGTATCATCACAACTACTACAAGCTCAATAGTGAGCAGCCGTACTGTCAGTTTATAATTGTGCCGAAACTAGAAAAGTTGTGGAAAGAATTTGGGCATCTCTATGCGGAAAAATAGATACAAACAAATCGTTGCAGTCCATCTTATTCTGAGACAAAACGAAAAAATTCTGTTTCAACTGAGAAAAAACACTGGCTACGGAGACGGTTCGTACTCGTTGCCCGGTGGACACGTCGAAGCACAAGAAACGGCTATCACTGCACTACAGCGAGAAATGCAAGAAGAGCTGTGTATTGAATTTGACGAGAAAGACATCTCATTAGCACATGTTTCTCATCGCAATGGCAACGATCACGAACGGATTGATTTTTTCTTTTCTACGAAAAAATGGCGGGGTGAAGTAACTAATGGAGAACCCGACAAATGTGATGGTTTCTGCTGGGCGACGAGCGACTCTGTTCCAGGTAATTTGGTAGACTACATCGCAAGCGCACTCAAATACGTTGAAGCGGGCGAAGTATATAGCCAATTTGGTTGGTAGGTTGTATGGATAAACGCAGGGGTATTTTTTTACTACTTTTTGTCGGTTTGACCGCTGTACTACTGCCTTATTTCTTCTTGCAAACGCAGAGAGCTGTGCCTTCACTGCTTTCGCCACTCGTCAATTCTGTTGCAAAAGTACTACCGATCTCGAGCCAAGTAACCACAACACCTGAGGGCAAATTAGTTATTTCTCGTTTGGAAAAAAAGAGCGCGAAGCCGCTCGTAGCAAGCGAGGTACTCGAGAGAACGAGCGAGTATCGCTCGCGATTTGGTTACAATGATTTAGCGGCGAATGACGATCTGATAACAATTACTCAGCGCCTTACAGACGCAATAGCCAAGAATATAGACACTTACGACGATATGCTATTCGAGACGCTGATTGAGTCGTATGCACATGACTCCAAAACTGCTTTGGCGGCAATTAGCCACGTTAGTGTAGTTGGTCCCACCAGTTCTGACGAAGCATTTGCGGCGTTTGTGGCAGATGTAGATCAGAGCGAGATTTTACTTGATTCTGACGCAGAAATAATTGCTGTTGCGACAGGTGCGGCCGAGTATCAACAGATACCCGTGGGAATTACAGTCATTATGTTTGCGCAAAAAGCGCCAAAAAATCAAACGACGCAAGCTACTGTGCCAGTCGCACGCAAGCAAGCATTTCCAGAAATAAGCGACACCTCTATGATCGTAGCGCTCAATGAGTACCGTCGCGCACATGGTATACCGCAGCTTATCGAACATCCATTGCTTTGTCAGTACGCCCAGAAGCGTGTGGAAGATTTGGTAGCATTTGGAGGCTTAGACGGTCACGCAGGATTCCAGAAGGACTTCGAAGATCTCAACAACTTGCCTGAGCCAATCAAGCAGTATCCGGGTGGCAAAATTGGCGAAAACTTGGCATACCAAAACTGCCGCAACATGACAACAGGCGATGGTTTTGTCGCTCAAACAGCGACCGCACTCATCGAGTGGTGTTTTGATTCTTCGACCAAAGGACATCGAGAAGCCCAGCTCAATCCCAAGTTCACCGCCGTGTGTAGCAGACACCAAGATGGTTTGTTTGCTGTTATTTTTGGTGAGTAGGGAATCGCACAATCACTTGGTATAATGCTCCACAGTGGAAGCGTCGCATAGTGGTCAATTGCAGCGGGTTGCTAACTCGCGCCCTTTGGGGCTCGTGGGTTCAAATCCCACCGCTTCCGCATAAAAAACAGGGCCGCTTTCGCGACCCCGTTTACTCTGTCCAGCTTTCCCGTTGATTATTTATTAAACCAACGCGCGAGCATTTTCTGCACAAAGTTTGTTACCCGCTCCTGCAGTGTGGCAGTTTCTTCTGTAGTCAAATCATGGTGATCCGCCATCATTTGGATGCGTTCATTGGCTTGTTCGGTGAGGAACACCTCGGCATCGGCTTCGGTTTTGCCCTGAGACGCAAGAATCTCGCTCATACTCTGTCCAGACTTGCGCGCCTCACGCATCTCTTCTCTGGTCAGACCGACGAATGCCTCCATTTCTGCCCGTTTTTCTTCTCGCCTTGTTATGCGCTCTTCGCGCAACTGTCTTTGTTGCTCTTCTGAGAGGCTGTCATATTGCTCCCGAAATTGCTCGTGTAGTTCTGGGGTGATCAGCCTATTTTCTGGTGCTAGATCACGCGGACCGTGATCCCACATTCCCATTTTGTTTTCACCCTCAAACGCTACTGCTGGTGAAAGTGCTATCAGCAAAACTCCAGTGGCTGTGGCCAGCGCGAGTGTCGATTTCTTGAGTTTTTTCATAACTACTCCTTACTTTATTTATACTGCCCCAGAAGATACTGTAAGTGTTTGAGAAATCGTTGAAATGCTTTTTCAAGTTATTCTCAAGCACTTCTCAACTGGCTGCGTATAATAGTCATCATGAAGTTGTTGGTTGTAGAAGATGAGTTGCGGATTGCGCAGTATCTCAAAAAAGGTTTGGTGACGAAGTCGCACATAGTTGATCTTGCACATGATGGAATAGTCGGTTTGGATCTTGCACTGGCTGAGTCGTATGATGCTATTATCCTTGATTGGATGCTGCCGAGCATGAGTGGTATCGAAATCTGCAAACGGTTGCGTGAGGAAGATAATCACACACCAATTTTGCTCCTGACGGCTCGAGACGAAGTGACTGAGCGCGTAGCAGGACTCGAGGCAGGCGCAGATGATTATTTGCCCAAGCCGTTTGCTTTTATTGAGCTTTTAGCAAGAATTAGAGCAATTACTCGTCGGCCAAAAGCAACTAACGAAGCAGTTTTTACAGAAGATTCGCTGCTGCTTGATCCAGTCTCACTGCGGGTGACACGTGCGGGCGAAGAGCTTGGGCTGAGTAAAAAAGAGTTTGCACTGCTTGAATTTCTATTACGCCATAAAAACCAAGTTTTTACTGCCGAAGCATTGACTGAGCGAGTCTGGGAGTATGATAGCTCGGTTTTGCCAAACACAGCCCAGGTTTTTATCGGTTATCTACGCAAAAAAATTGACCAAGCTTTTCCCACTGAACGACCGCTACTTCATACCGTCCGTGGGTTTGGCTACAAGCTGGGAGTCAAGTCATGAGTGAGTTCTCGCGCGCGCGGTTTCGTCTGACAATTTGGTACACCATGATATTGTTTGTTGTCAGCGTATTACTCAGTAGTTTGTATTATTGGCGGAGCAAACAAATTATCGCCTTACAGTCTCAGCGACTAGAGGATCGGATCCAGCGCGATCTCTTGCAGGAAACTGTGCCAATGCGCACCAGGATGCGGGCAGAGATTTTTGAGACTGAGTTGAGTCGTGTTCACAATCAGTTGCGGCAGCAAATTATATTAATAAACCTGCTTGTGCTTGGGTTTGGTGCGGGAGCTAGCTTTGTACTCGCAGGTAAGACCCTACAACCGATCGAGCGAGTATTTGCTCTGCAGCGAGCGTTTATCTCTGACGCAGCACACGAACTCAAAACACCGCTGACTGTTTTGCGGACCGCGATCGAAGTTAGTCTACTCGAGAAAAAAATAGGGAAATTCGCCAAAGCTGTATTGCAAGAAAACCTAACTGATGTAGCAAACCTACAGATTTTGACAGAAAACTTGCTTTCACTTGCTCGTCTTCGAGAAGGAATACAAACAGACAAAATAACACTTTCACTGGGTGAAGTACTGCAAACTGCCCGCAAGCAAGTACTCTCACTTGCACGTCAGAAAGACATTCAGATTGAAATAGTTATAACAAAAGAGCGTGCCTACGTTACGACGCATCAGCAAAGCTTGTCTCGAATTTTAATGTTACTTCTTGATAATGCCATCAAATATAGCCCAGAAAAATCGAAAATTCTACTCAGCGCCAGAACAACACGTCAACAGGTTTTTATTTCAGTCAAAGATCAGGGTGAGGGCATTGCTCCCAAGCATCTGAAAGCAGTTTTTGATAGATTCTTTCGTATTAGCGAGTCGCGGACAAAACAAAATGATGTCGGTGGACATGGACTGGGTTTGTCGGTGGCCAAAGAATTGGCCAGCTCACTTGGCGGCAGTATTTCTCTCAGGAGTGCAATTGGCAAAGGCAGTGATTTTACGATATCACTCCCTGTAGGCTAGTGTTACAATTGTTCGCCAGGGAGGTGTCGCATAGTGGTCGATTGCACACGCTTGGAAAGCGTGAGCCGCAAGGCTTCGTGGGTTCGAATCCCACCACCTCCGCTTTTTTAGTGAATAATTAGCTAAAACACTTTTTAAAGTGGCGTGTTG
>JAACVK010000108.1 GCA_009991595.1 bacterium
TGTCTGGGGTATGAAAGCTGAACTTATCTGCAAAAAAGCACCAGAAGCCTTTGATAAAATCTTGTTGGATGCACCCTGCAGTTCTGAAGCTCATATCTACAATACCCCTGCTGAACTTGAAAAATGGTCTATAAATAGAGTAATCGGTTTGAAAAAACGACAAGTAGGGTTACTCAGCGGTCTATGGCATGCCCTTAAACCAGGTGGTACACTTGTGTATTCTACCTGTGCAGTTACTCCCGAAGAAGATGAGTGGGTGGTTGGCAAATTTCTGAAGAAAAGAAAAGGTGAGGCAACTCTGGTACCCTTTACAACCCCACAACAAGTTCCTGGAAATCCTGGCATTCCAGGTGAATACGCTGTTGAGTATGACACAAGCCTAGTCCGCAGAGTGTTACCTCATACCTCAGGACTTGACCCTATGTTTGTGGCGGTTTTTAAGAAAGCTTTGTAAACAACTCAGACTCTGGAAATCTAAATTTAGGTCGTGCTGGACCTTCTTTTCGGTACCCAAGTGCAAGCACAACTACTGGTATTTGATCTTCAGGAACTGAAAGAATTTTAGCGTACTCATTAGGTAAAAATCCCTCCATAGGACAGGAATCGATTTCTAACTCAGCAGCTGCCGCAAGACCAAAACCTAGTGCAATGTATGCTTGTCGGGACGCCCAGGTTTCTTGTTGCTGATCAGACTTATTTGAGAGTGCCCCGGTCATCATGTTTTTCATTCCAGACAGTTTTTCTTTTGCCGCGCTATCTCCACCAGATAATTCTTCAACATATGCCGATACACGACCAACGGCATCGTTAAGTGCTGAGAAAACCAAAATATGAGAAGATTCAGTCAATTGAGCCTGATCATAAGAAGCAGCTCTTAGTTTTTCCTGAACAGATTTGTCTGAAATAATATGGACATGAAATGGTTGCAAACCATAGGATGTTGGTGCTAAACGAACTGCTTCGAGAACTTTTGCTAAATCAGCATCTGATACCTTCTTTGTAGTATCAAACGACTTGGTGGCAAAACGCCATGAGAGTTGAGATAAAAATGACACATGGTCCTTCCTTTTTATTGGAATAGTACTGTAGCATGTCTACTCAACTTTACAAAGGGTTGAAACTAGATATAAGTCGAGCAATGTCTTTAGTCTAAGAGAAGGAAATTATATAACCTATAACTTGCAATCTAGGCTCTTTTTGGTATAATTTTCCCCATCTTACATCATGTGTCGTGTAATCACGATATATGGTTGGGATTATTTCGTTAACATTATCTGTTTTTTATTTTAATAAACCAAAAGAAACACAACCGGGGCTCAGCCCCAAAAGGTTAGAAACCGTGAGATACAGATTGAAAGTTCTAAATATTATTCTGCTTTTTGCTTTATTCTTGAGTGCATGTGGGCCAACTGGCTCTCCAGCACCGGTTCAAACTGTTGAGGAAACCACTGCTGGGCCAGCAATAAATGCAGTACCAACAGCAACCCTAGCCCCAGTTGCTGCTCCACCTCCCCCGCAACTCTATGAGCTGTATCCGGATGCAGATCCGGATGAGGTGTCCACTTACGCAGCAATAGCTGCGTGTGTGCCTGATCCCAACCTTACAAGTAAATTAGGTGGAATCTACAACCTGCATCCTTGTTTAGACGAGGATTTCATGGCTGTGAGCAGTGTTCTCTCAGTGGTGACCCTGGCAAGCGTGTACTCTCTAAGTTCAGCTGAAGTAGCTGCAGGGACATTCACAATTGCCGGTGTTGTCACAACCATTGTGGCAGGTGTTGAAACTGTTGTAGCAGTGATAGTGGCTAGTCCTGTGACAGTACCAGCCGCAATTATAGCTGTAACAGGTCTTACGTTGTACGCATTCATTTCCTCTCCTCCCAGCATAACCGATCCTCGGCTAGCG
>JAACVK010000109.1 GCA_009991595.1 bacterium
ACCAATGCAAATTGGGAGGAAATAATCAAATTCATTGAAGCCTTGTTACCTTTGATTATTCAAATAATTGGCTTGTTTGGTTAATTTTGTTGTTTGATCGAAACTTTTAGCTACGGTCGATTCAATGATTCGCTTTGCTGCTTTGTTGCTTGTCTTACTCTCTTGCCAACCTTCGTTTGGGCAACTTTTTCGACGATCGAATGCCGGTTATTCTAGCGGCTATTCGTTCGATGGAAACTCTTATCACTACAAGGGTAAGGATTACGTTTTGGGTGTTGACGATCCGGTTAGCCCAACGTGCCCTTGTGAAATGTGCGTCGAATTAAGACAAGCCAAAGCGGCAAATTTTCAAGCTTCGTTTCAGCGAAGCGTAATACCTCAACAGGTTTTATTGAAAACCGTTTCTTCCGATATCGCAGTTGTCCGGGCAATGCTTGAAATCGCCGAAGTATGCAAAGGCGATGTTGTTCTTGATCCCGGTTGCGGCGATGGTCGCATTTTAGTTGAAGCCGCGAAGCTTGGAGCAAATGCGATCGGCATTGAATTGAACAAGGCGACCGCCGATGCCACGTTTACCAAATTGCGAAATAATCCGTTGATACGGGTTTATCGCGGTGACTCAACAAAAGCGTCGTTTCAAAATGCCAATGTGGTTGTAATGTTCATGTATCCCGAAGTTATCGACGGGTTATCGCACCAATTTTTGAAAATGCCCGTTGGTTCAAGGGTTGTGTCGTTGAGCCATGACATTCCAGGTTTCCAAACTACCAAATATAATTTTGGTGAACAATCGTTTTACGTTTGGATCAAAAAAGAACTTTGGAAAAACTATCAAATTCAGGAAATCGAATAATGTCAAATCTGCTATCTTTGAACGATTGGAAAACATTTGACCATTCAGCTTTTTTTGTGAATCCTGAACCATCGGTTGAATACGCTAACACGTTCGAAGACCCTGTTTGTCGAATTCCGCCCGATACCGTTGTGCATGATATGGTCATGCAAGGCGTTGAGGCAATGCCTTGGCACTTTACACAACCAAGTATTGAAGTTTGGAAATCGATTTGGGATGCGATTAAAGGTTATATCGAATATGTTGTGGTTGCCAACCTCGACACAGGGGTTAATCCTCACAACTCATTATCCAAACCTGTAATGATGGAATCGATGATTTCCAATCAATCGCCATTTGACGGCAACGGTCACGGAACGCATACCGCGTCAACGTCGGTGGCTAAAGATCGTCGTTTGGGTGTTGCGCCCGGCGCTCAACTTGCAGTGATTAAAGTTTTGAGCAATCAAGGTTCGGGTTCGTCGTCCGGTATTGCCGCTGGCAATCGATTGGCCCGACAATGGCGAGGTGAAGACGGATTGCAAATTGACGTTATTAATATGTCTTTGGGGGGCAGTTCGAAATATCAACCAACGATCGACGAAATTGGATTGAATTTTCAAGATGGAATTTTGACCAATTGTTCGGCGGGTAATAGCGGTCCAGAGGAAGGAAGCGAAGGTTGGCCCGCGCGTGACCCGTCCGTTCCGTCTATCGGGGCCACTCAACAAAACGGGGAAATCGCCAATTTCAGTTCAAGGGGAAACATTCTTGTCGCCTGCCCCGGTCGGAACATCCGTGGGGCTTCCCATCGCGGTCCAGAGCTCGAAGCGGATATGTCGGGCACTTCTATGGCTTGTCCCTTCAAATCGGGCTTAGACGCGATTTTGATTGCTCTACGTCGCGCGTCCGGGTTGCCTCGCTGGCGATCGGTTCAACCTGTCTTCGATCTGTACAAAGCCTACGCAATCGATAAAGGCAAACCCGGTCGTGATACCGCTTTCGGCGATGGTATTATTGACTACAAAAAATTGGTTACCGATATGGGCAAGTTCGGTAAAGACTTGTTCATTAAAGCTTCGTAAAATCCAGGGAAACAAATTATGCGAAACGCGATTCTTTTAATACTTGTTTGTTTTTGCAATTTGGCGAATGCTGAATTGACATTAC
>JAACVK010000105.1 GCA_009991595.1 bacterium
GACACAAGCCCTTGAATTTACCCACTTGATGTCGAGAAGAGCCTAAGCAAAATAGAGCACATGAAATCTTCACGTTTAAGGGCTTAACTCACCTACGAAAAGTGCCGATTGAATCAAATGGCAGGAAATTGAACTCTTGCCTTTAGGAGATTGGAAATAATGGCTAAGTTTAACGTCAAGAAGCAACTGTGGCTGAATCTAAGCTTTCAAGTTCTCATGCTAGCCATCGTTGGCGGAACTGCACTTTGGGCAATCAACGCACTAAACAAAGGCATTCAAAACTTCGCAGAAATCGAAGTCCCCGCCTTACGCCACATGGGCATGGTAGACATGTATCATGATGGTCTTCGAGGTGTCGCTATGGAATCAATCGTACTAGCACAAGCCGAAAAATTTGAAGACATTGGCGTCCTAAAAGACGAATCCGCTAAAATGTTTCAAGACATGCAAGCCCGCCTGGAAAAACTCTCTCAACTCCACTTATCCCAAGCAGCCCTGGAAAACATAAGCAAATCTAGAGCTGTTGTGGGAGAGTATAAAAAAGCAGTTGATGCTGTTATCTCTGAGAGCTTTTCTGGAAATGCAAAAGCTGCGATCTCAAACACTCCTGAGCTTAGTCGCCAATTTGAATCCTTAGAGGAGTCACTCGGAGGTCTGGGCGATCAGATAACCGCTCAAGTAGATAAAGACACACATTACTACCAGGCCTTTTCATCAAAAGCAAAATGGGTCACTATATCCATCCTTTCTGCTTCTCTTATCCTAGGCTTCGCACTAGCGTTCTTTCTCATTCGAAATCTATCTTCTAAGTTAACTAACATTGTAGGCAAGCTTCAAAGTGAATCACAAAAAGCACAGTTATCGTCTAAAAGAATCTCTGAAAGCTCTGACACCCTTAGCAGTTCGGCTCAAGAACAATCCGCTTCTGTCCACGAAACCGTAGCGACCCTTGATGAAATAAGCGCAATGGTAAAAAGGGGTGTGGAGCACGCTGAGAAAACAAACAGCCTCTCTCAAGACAGTCTACAGGCCGGAAAAGAAGGCAAGCAATCTACCGTAGAAATGCTTTCTTCCATCGCTGACATCGATAAAGCGAACTCGAGGATTATGCAGCACATGAACGAAAGCAATAAAAGCATTTCAGAAATTGCTGAACTTATCCACGAGATCAGTGACAAAACAAAAGTTATAAATGACATCGTTTTTCAGACAAAATTACTTTCTTTCAATGCCTCGGTCGAAGCTGCTCGAGCTGGGGAGCATGGAAAAGGCTTTGCGGTGGTAGCCGAAGAAGTTGGAAACTTAGCCCAAATGAGTGGAAATGCCGCAAGCGACATTCGCCAAATGTTAGAAAACAGCGTAGGCAAAGTTGAAAGCATCGTAGAGCAAACTAAATCGCAAGCCAACTCCCTTGTAAAACATAGCAAGGAATGTGTGGACAAAGGAATAAGCAAAGCTGAACTTTGCGGAAGCGCCCTTGATAAGCTTGTGAAGAACATAGAACAGGTCGGAGACATGATGAACGACCTACTGAACGCAGCCCAAGAACAATCCACCGGTGTAGCTAACATATCAAACGCCATGAACCAGTTCACAGCCGTCACCGACAGTAACACTGAAATTGCAACAGACTCGATTGAACTATCGGCAGATCTTCTTGAAGTTTCTCAGAACCTTAAAACAAACGTCGATGTCTTGTGCTTAGAAGTTGGTTTAGAGCTTGAATCGCTTACACATGAAGAAGACTTAGACGTAGAGTCAAACAGCGACACGAAGATGATTAAAAAGAAGGCGGCCTAAAAGATACAAAGCAGGCTGCTCCTCTTTTTTTCTACAAAAGTTTATAAACTAGTATCGGAACTAGCAACTCCAGCCGAGTCCTTCGTCATTGCCCAGTTAAACTGCGCGTCCACATAGCCCCACTCTTACTTGCGACCGTAGAAACACAAGTAGAGACTTGGAATAAAAATCAAAGTGATCGCAGTTCCAAAAACCAGGCCCCAAGCCATAGCAAGCATCATCTCAGACAACATAGAATCAAAACCAAAAACTCCATAGGCTGTCGGCAACAATCCCGCCACTGTTGTTAGGGTGGTCAGCAACACGGCCCGCAATCGGGTTGAAGCACATTCAGCTGCTTTCTCATAGGAGATCCATCGACTCCCACCGCGCGCTGTCTCTAAACGACTCAACATCACAATCGAATCGTTCACCACCACACCAATCATCCCAAGAGTTCCAACAACAGTGAAGAATCCATATTGAAACTGACTATGCAAAAACAAAGCAATGATCACTCCACATAAACCAAAGGGGATCGCCGTCATTACCATCAAAGGCAGAGTCACCGAATTATAGAGAAGAAGAAGAATCCCATAGACCAATACCAATACAAGAAGCGAGGCCAGCTTCAAATCGCTACCGGATGTCCGAGACTCCTCCACTTCGCCGACAAACTTGAGAATACTCGAAGGAAACTTTTTATGAAGCCGAGGAAAAAGCTCATTCTCTGTTTTTTCAGCAATTTCAAGAGGCGTAATCTCAGAACCCTCTTTAATGTTAGCCAACACTAAATTCTTTCGCTTGTTATCAGTCCTAACGATGTTAGCGGGTCGACTTGTCGATTTAAAGTCTAGAAGACGACTAAACGGCATTAAGTTTTCGTATTTATTTTCAACCAGCAAGTCTGCAATCATTGTCGGGCTACTCTTTGCACCGGAGGCCAAAGACAAGCGAACATCAACCTCTTCATCATCTTTCAAGAAGCTATACATGATACTACCTTCCATGAAGACACGCGCAACGGCACTAAGCTGAGAGGGCTCAACACTACTCAAAACACTTTCTTTTTGTTTTAGTATCAAATCAATTCCAGATTTTTGAAGTGGCTTATCAATTTCAACGTCGGCCAAATTCTCTTGCTGCCCTAAATACTCGGCAATCGCTATGGAAAGCTGCTCACGCCTTTGATCATTGTTCTCCCGGACCTCTATCTCGATTGGACTTCCCGTTGTCGATCCAAATCGCCCATGAATAAAGCCTTTCTTCTTAAACCCTTCAAAGGGCTCTAAGCGCTTCTCCCACAAGCGACTTAACTCCCCCGTCGACATGGATCGATCGCCTTTGTCCCTAAGCTCGATCTGAAGAAAAGCCCGATTGTCTTGAGCTTCGGATCCCCAGCGATTTTGAGCGACCATTGTTCTGAATCCAACAATTTCACTAGAAGACTCCTCCTCTAAAAAAACGGCTTCAATAGACTCAACTAGAGCAGCCATTTCATTTTTTGTGATGGAGGCCTCTGCCTCCAACTCTAAGAATAACTCTTTCACTTCTTCTCGAGGGAAAAGTACAAAACGAAGCTGAGCTCCGCCCACAATAACCACTAATCCCAAAACAAGAGAAAAAACTCCAACGACCCAATACTTTTGAGCGATTATCTTAGATAAAAAGTTTCGATAAACTTCTTCAATCTTTCTAAATTTATTAGAAGCTACCTTGGTGTCTTTCCCCAAAACCAGATGCGAGGGGAGAATAAAAATAGACTCAAAAAAACTGGCCACTAACATTGCAAAGATCAAGGCCGGCATAAACTTAACAAAATTAGCGAGTCTTCCACTAAAAAAGAAAAATGGTAAAAACGCCACACAAGTCGTGAGGATACTCGCTAAAACAGGAAGGACCATTTCACGAGTCCCTACTACAGCTGCATCAAGAGTCTTCATCCCAGATTGCCTCAGCCTTGAAATATGCTCCGATATAATAATGGCATCATCGACGACTATTCCTAAAACAATGATAATAGCCGCCAAAGTTACATTGTTTACGGTGTAACCCAGAATCCAAGCAGTCACCAAAGTTGCGGCAAGACAAAAAGGCATCCCCATCGCTGTCCACACGCCTGACTTAAAATCTAAGAATAAGAATAAAATAAGAAGAATAAGAACAAAGCCCAAGAGACCGTTCGATATAATCAGCTCTAAACGATTTCGAACATCATAGGATTCGTCATCCATGAGCAAAATCTGAACGCTATCTTGCCCCATAGATGATTTGAAGACATCAATCTCCTTACTAATCATCTCTTGTGCGCGAATGATATCGGTCGACGCGGATTTTTTAACATTTAAAATCACCGCCTCTCTACCATTTACTTTAAGAATACTATCTTGGCGCTCAAACCCATCTTCTACAGTCGCTAAATCGCTCAAACGGATGACACTTGCGTTGTCATTGGCACGAACGACCAAGTTTTCTAAATCTTCTTTATTTTCGTTTCTTGCTATGAGTGTGACTTGAGTTTCGTTTTTATCTTCTAAGGGTCCGCTGGGAGATACGATGTGAGCATTTTGCAGGGTAGATATAATTCTCTGCAGGGGCATATAGTATTGTTTCAATTTTAACGGATTGATGAGAACCTTTAACTCTCTCTGTAAATATCCACGACGGTCAATGGCACTCACTTCACTAAGGCTCAACAATCGACTTTCAAGCGCTAGAACATATTCCTGCAATTTAAGCCGACTAACGAAAGCCTCCTCAGGCCCCTCCGGCAGATACAAGGCCACATCTAAAATTGCTTTTTCTGTTGTTTTAAAATGTCGGAAGCTCAAATCTTCGCGCGTTTCACTCGGTAGTTTTGCTTTTTCAGCTGCGTCTTTAATCTCCTGAATCGTTTCCGTAAACTTTGAGAGTGAAGAATCTAACTCAACTGAAATAGAAGCCCCTCCAACAGAAGAAGTGCTATCGACTGATGCAACCCCCGAAATTCCTCGAAGTTCTTCTTCTATCGGAATCGTTACCAATTCTTCGACATCCCGAGCGGTGGCTCCTCGAAGAGGTGCGACTATTCGAAAACGAGTCGATTCGAATTCAGGAAGTTCTTCTTTCCTGATTTTCTTCCAAGCCAGCAGGCCGCAGAGCAGGACCCCTAGAAAAATAAAATTGCTTAGATAATGGCGAGTTGTAAAAAATTTTAAAATGGCATTCACTCATAAGAGTGTAAGAGAATTGCATTTAGATTCGAATAGCTGCTGACATTATTCGCGGAAAGCCGTCAATCCGCTCCAAAGCCTCGCATAAGTATCTGAAAACATTAAAAAGACCTTTAGCAACAAAACTTGATATTACGCACCGCATCGTGTATATTGCCGTTCCAAGCCCCAAACGGGCAGCTCGCTTGTCGCTATGGACTTTACCGTGCTTAAAAGTGTAGATCAAACGAAGGAATGTTGAGATGAAAAACCAAGAAACCACCTCTAAACCCGTTCTTGAAGCCTTAGATCTTTTCCGTAAGGGAAAAATCAAAGAGGCTACTGTAATTCTAGAAGAATTCCTTGAAACATCTCCCCCTCCTAGCGAATCCATCGAAGCCTACGAAAAGCTCATTCGCTTTGCTGCCGAAACTCAAAATCTCGAGAAAATTTCCGCTTACGTTGAAAGCGTTCGCAAAATTCCTGTTAGTTCAGACAATGAAAAAAGAAAGTTTGCTCATTGTCTCTACCAAACGGGCACAGTCTGGCAATATTCCGGAGATGTGAAGAAGGCTAAAAGCCATTTTGAACGTGCACTCGAAATCGCAAGTGCTCTTGATGACAAGTCACTTATATTTAAATGCAAGCTTGGCATGGCTACGGCTTTACGATCACAAGGCGACTATGCAAGTGTTGAAGAAATTTATCCTGAGCTAGAAAAACTCGCAAACGAAACTGGCGACCCTGAAAGCCCTGGCTACCTCAAGGTGCTCATGGGGAACATCTACAGAAAACAAGGGAACTTTAGAAAAGCCATTGCGATTTTTGAATCGGCTAATCTTATTTTCAGCTCCAACAAGAACTCTCCTGGCTATCACTATGTTCTTTGGGCTATCGGCACTTGCTATGCCGCCATTGAAGACCAAGAAAAAGCTCGCATATACTTAGATCTTGCTACCAACAACAGCGCTGAAGGCGTTGAGTTTTGGAGAATCAACCTTCTTTCAAAAATGACCCTTGCCGAGCTCTACACGGTTACGGGCGAATACCCAACAGCCGACGACCTTTACTCTAAAATATCCAAGCAAATTGGTGGAGACGAGAACTCTTATTACGGACGAAGAATGCTTCGTGGAGAAGCTCTTCTTTGCATTCGCCAAGGTGACTTTGAAAAAGCTAATGAAAAGATCGATCAATTGGTCGTCCTTGCTGTTCGCGAAAACAACCAAAGAGAGATCATGAGACTTCGACCGCTTAAAGCAGAGGTCCTACTAAGAACCGGCGAAGTCAGTCAGCACGAGCAAGCCACTGAGATGCTTGGCGAAGCTCAAGTTTTCTTCAAAGAACGCAACCTAAGAAGACACCTTGCCGTCTGTCTTGAACTACTAGCTCGCCTAGACTCTCGCTGTGGATATCCAAACGACGCCTTAAAAAAAGCTCAAGAGATGGTCAACATTTCAAAAGATGCTCACTTCGAAAGGCTTTATGTTAAAGCAAAACTAATTGAGTTTGTTCTTAATCGAAAAGTTGGAAAAGCCATCGCCGCCAAAGAAGGCGCAGAATTAATGCCTTTGATCAACAGACTGAACGCCGAATCAGAAAGAGTGATCTTATCTCGCTTTCTGATCACCTCTTACGATGCTTGGACTGCTCAACTTCACAAGCTTAATCCACACGCTCAGCGCTATGTGAATGAGTTTTTTGAAGACTTCCACTTCGTTCCAGAGCAATCCATCGATATGGAAGTAGATCCTATTTCTCACTACGTTCGTGAGAAGCACTTAGGAGAAATTCCGTTCCACAACAAATTTACTTTGATGAAAATTCTTATGCTTCTGGCTGAAAAGCCCGGCAAAGAATTCTCTAAAGAAGAATTAGCTCTTAAAATCTGGGAACAAGAATACAACCCTCTTCGTCACGACAACAACATTTACATCAACATCAACCGTCTTCGAAAATTAGTTGAGCCAAACCCAAGAGAAAGTCGCTATGTAATGAACGGCTCTCAGGGTTACTATTTTAACCCTAATATGAAGGTTAATATTTCAACTAAAATTGCAGACACCGCACCAAGATTAACCAGCAACGTTCCACCTACCAGAGGAGAAGCCACCACATAATGTATCAATCAGCCAGGCACACAATTCTATCCGTCACCGCCCTTTCAGCCCTAACCGCATTTGCCTGGGGTCCACCGCCCGCCAAGGAGGCGACAGAAACACAGGCCTCTAAAGATAAAGAACTAAGCACTTTTCTTCCTGTTTTTGGCTGCTCCAGCGAACTGAAGCTAAAGCAAATTCGCCAGCACTTTCCTCACCTTGGAGAAGAAATCGGCATTCATTCCGACGACTTTCTACCAATCTGGGTGCAAAACGGCAGTATTTGGATCAACAAGGACCGAGAAATAGCAGCCCAACTTCGACACCAATACAGAGGGCGCGATGTGCCTGGAATCTTAGGCTTAGTTATGAAAAACTATTGCCAGCCAAGCGAAGAGAACACCGCCAAAGGCAGCCTATTTACAGCAGCCCCAAGCGTGTTAGAGGTCAAAGCAGAGCAAAGAGCCCTAGCCGAAGCCGAGCGCTCTATCAGCCCCTTTAAGATTGTGGGCGAACTCATTCCAACCGATGTTCCGACATATTTAAAACTTACCTTTATTCCAGCACTTAACTCCACGGGGACAAAGGGAAATCTAAGAATGGAGATCTTTTCAAAGGACTCTCCTGATGCAGAATCAGTCCTTTTAGACAGCTTTTTACTTCAAAACCTCAAAGAGCTTGAAAAGTAACATAGAAGGACATAGAAGGTAGCGAATATGGGACGTGGCGATAATAGACTTACAAAAAAAGTAAAACAGAAACGCGCTCAGCGCAAAAAAAAGGAACGCTTAAAGAACAAGCGAAATAAGAAGAATGGATAACGATCAAGATAAAAACGCAGCGATGTCAGACAAAAAAGACGGCGGCGACGGTCGTCCAAAAAAGCATTTTGGACGTAGAAAAGTTTGCCCTTTCGTAGCTGATAAAACACTAATCATTGATTACAAAAGTTTTCGTGTAATGAGACGTTTCATCTCTGAAACTGGAAAAATTGTTCCAAGACACGTTTCAGGTGTTGGCGCCAGAAGCCAAAGAGCTCTCACCAAACACATCAAACGAGCTAGAAACATCGGTTTTCTTGCTCCTGCTTCTGAATAAATAAAATTCAAAACATTTTAAATGCCGCTGTGTTGTAAAACACAGCGGCATTTCTTTGACTGTGTCGAAGCTTTGCTGCCCCAGGGCTGCTTCGCCCAAGGCTATTAGGTTATACTTAAAGCTAAGACATGGAAGCAACAATCGACAGCATACAGGGACGAATCAAAGAACGCTTTAGCCATTCAAAACGGCTTCTCACTTTTGACGAGTATTTAGATCTCGTCGAAAAAGACCCTGCCCGACACCTCAGGGCCTCCTACCATTATCTACTAGACGCCATTCAGCACTATGGCCATTACCCCAAACAAGAACGTGGCCGCGAAGTAAAGCGCTACAAAATATTCGACCAAGAAGACTTTCTCTCTCCACAGCCATTGGTTGGACAAGAACTTCTTCAAAATAGATTTGTAGAAATTCTGACTGGCTTTGTTCGTTCAGGAAAATCCGACAAACTCATCACCCTTTACGGCCCCAACGGGTCTTCAAAAAGTTCCTTTGTAAAAACTCTTTTTGAAGGGCTGGAAAAATATTCTGCAACGGATAATGGAATCCTGTTTACCTTTTCCTGGATTTTTCCAGAAGAAAGCATCCAAAAGGGGAAATTAGGAATCGGAGCTCCACGAGAAGGAGTGGACCCAAGCGAATCCTTTGCAAAACTAGAACAAGATAAAATTGGAGCCATCGTTCGAAGCGAACTGCACGAGAACCCTCTCTTTTTAATCCCTAAAGAAGATAGAGCTATTTTCTTTGACGGGCTTTTTGAAAAGGCTGATGGCAAAGACCTTGAGAGAAGAGAGAAATACAAGAGGAACTTCCTAGAAGCAGAAGTTAGTCATAAAAACTCCTTAATTTTTGAGGCCCTCTTAAACGAATACCAAGGCGACTATCGAAAAGTAATGAGACACGTCCGAGTTGAAAGACTTTATTTGTCTCGCAGTATTCGAAACGGTCTAGTTATGATTGAACCTAAGTTTAGTGTGGACGCCAACATTAGACAAGTGACTCTTGATAGATCGATGGCCAACCTTCCCCCTGCACTACAAAGCTTAAACCTCTTTCAACTCGAGGGAGATTTGGTGGATGGAAACCGTGGCATTGTCGAATATTCCGACTTTTTGAAGCGCCCTGTTGAGAGCTTCAAATATTTACTCAACACCTGTGAGAGTAAAAACGTAAATCTAGGAAATGTGGTCGTCTCTCTTGATACAGTGTTCATGGGAACTACCAACGACAGACAGCTTGAAGCTTTCCGAGAACACCCCGAATTCTACAGCTTTAAAAGTCGATTAGAGCTTGTTCGAGTGCCTTATCTTTTAAGATTCTCAGATGAAGAAAAAATCTATGAGCAAACCGCACGCGACGTTTGTGCCGACAAAGAACTCATGCCCTTTACCTGTCGAGCCCTGGCACTATGGGCTGTTTTAACTCGACTCAAGAAGCCTCTGACTAAGAATAAAAGCTCTGTTCTTGTGAAGATACTAGAAAACCTAACTCCACTGGAGAAAGCAAAGCTCTATGACTCTGGCGATACTCCAGAACGCCTCAACGACGAAGAACGTCGCGAACTAGGTGGACACATAGAAGAGCTAGCGAACGAACACGGCAATCATGTTTATTACGAAGGTCTTCTTGGCGCCTCGGCCAGAGAGCTCAAAGTTGTGCTACAAACAGCTGCACAAAACTCTAACTTCAAAACACTTGGCCCCAATGTAATTTTAAATGAACTCAGAAAGCTCGTGAAACGCGTAAGCGACTACGACTATCTTAGACAAGAGCCTGTTCCAGGTGGCTACCATGATTTTGAAGCCTTCATTGATATTGTTTCCGTTGAATGGCTTGATTGGGTGGATAGTCAGATGCGAAAAGTTATCTCTCTTCACAGCGACATTCAAATCGAAGACTCTTTTGCAAGCTACATCAAACAAGTGACGGCT
>JAACVK010000046.1:0-34839 GCA_009991595.1 bacterium
CAAGATTATTTTTAGACTTTTACCCACTCATTTTCACAAAGAGCCCCTAAAGTGGTTTACTTAATCAAATCTTAACTTTGTAACTTATAAAAATAGCCGAAACTAAGTCATGGCAAAGGTTAAGCTGAGGGTAGAGAGATTTCTGGTGCTAGCCTTTGCTCTATTCGCTATTCACCCAAACTTTCTTCTCGCTGAAGAAGAACGTGTTTATTGGAAAGAGGTTCGCCTCAAGGTAGGGCATTTACCTGGCCTCAAAGATGAAGATCAGTTCAGAATTCGAGTGGATAAAAATGGAGAGCCCTATCTCAAAGATGGCCAAATCACTTTATACTACGACAATCAAACTAAGAATGTTTACAGAGGTTACCTTGGCGGCATTGCCGGTCAGAGCGGAATTGAAAACATTCAAAACCTAGCAACCGCTCCAATGAAGACAACTATCAAAGGCGTCGACGTCGTCCAAGAAAAAGTAGCTCCACCTTTGACCCCCACTCCACCGGTGGTTAGGGTTCCTCAAGACGAAGATCCCATTCAAAAGCATCCTTTTAAGAGTCCTAAGCTTCCTGAAAGTCCCGCAGTTGGAGCAAATTTGCAAAATGTAAGACTCAACATACGTAACCGAAGCAACCAAGATTCCAACACTGAGGGAAAAGATAAAGAAAACGCCGAACTAATCTTAAGCTTTCAAGTCGAAAAAGATTTCACATCTCCTTCTGGCGAAAAACTTAAGGCGGGTGATATCTATTGGCTAAGCGGACACAAAAACAATCAACAAGAGGCGATCATTCGCAAGGTGCCCAATGGCGAAGAACTAGCCATCCCCTCTCACGATCTAGACTCCAACTTTGATCGATTTAGAAACGTGTCCGAGATTGTTAACAATCCGCTCAAAACCCTCAATGGATTCTCGATTCAACCAGGCTCAAAGGTCGTCGAAGAAGCCTTCGATGACGACAGTGTTACGATCACCATTCTTGGAGACAAAGATAGAATCACTTACAAGGTCAACAAGAAGGACTTCGTGGACACAAAGAAAACAAGTTCTAGTAACACTGACGAGAGAGAGTATGTAAAAAGAAATGCTCCAGGCATGGAATTGAACCGAAGCTATCGTGTAAAAGATAATTTTAACACCCTCTTACCAACCTCTGCTCCAGAAAGTGGTCCAAAGGGAAAAATGGCGCCAGGAGACACTCTGCTCGATCTTGGACCAGGTGAGGGCGACTATGCTTGGGCACGAAAAGTAAAAATTAAGGGAGATCCATCTGGAGAAAGCTACTATCTGGCGGAGAAATACTTTTCTGAATCCGATGGGCTTGAGGAAATTAATAGCGAACAAACTGCAGCAGGTGTTGTAACGACAGACGAACAAAGCGTTTTAGAGGAACCACAGCCCTCCAAATACGATCACAGTGGTCCAACTGCTCCACCCACCTCCGGCCACTACACTAGCCCTGAGCACGGCAACAGTCTTTCTCGACAGTTTGCTTACTCTGGAAAACCTGCTCCCAGCCAATGCCAACCCTTGGCAGATAATTTAAGAGCAATACGAAAGCCAGACCCTCTGTCTAAAAGAAAGTTGTTTCAAAACGAAGTCATGGAAGCCGCAAACGCCTATGGCATTCACCCAGCACTCTTAGAAACCTCTATAACCTTAGAAACCAACTACAATTCACTTCTAGAAAATGAAGTTGAGAAGAAAGCCATGCGCAAAAGCTCAAAGAAATCTGGAGAGAAATTGGAAGCACATGCCAAAGCTCGAGGCGGATCAGAATGGGGCAAAGGCTTAGGCCAATTTGGCCCTGCACTTGCTAAGAAAATGAAATTGAATTGGTATCCACCCCCAAAACCAAGTTCAATACCTCCTACTAAAAAATATTTAAAACTTTACTCAAGCAGCTACGACAACTCAGTTTGGAATCCACGCGCTGCGATCATGGCGAAAGCAAAGCATTTAAGACAGACTATGGACACCGAACGTTTCGTTGTAGATAAAAACGGCAATAAAATCTATGTGAACGATTATCTCTTTGGTAGAGGCCTCGCAGAACAAGCACGGGCTCTGTTGAGCATATACAACCGTGGGGATCGCATTGTTTACAGCCTAGAATCCTTTTACCTCCACAACGGCACTTTTCCGCAAAGCTACGGTCAAATCTGGGGCACGAAACCTCATCCCAAGACGGTGGCTCGAATTAAACAAAACACACGGAATTATGAAGAGTGGAAATATTTCTTAAACGCCCAAAAAATCAATAGAAATCATGTAAACAGCGGAGTTGGTCTTTGTGGGGCCGTCAAAGAAGGTAGTATTCTAGACGAATATATGAAAAACTGGAACCAAGGCCCTAACGGTTGGGAGTATAAAAAATGATCCATTTATTACTTAGCTTAGTATTTGTTTTTGCACTGCAGCCAACAAATGCCTTTGCACAAACCTGGGATACTATTTTACAAAAAATTGAAAGAAAGCCCAATGGTGTCAGCCTTAGCGGACTTGTAACCGACGCGGAATCTGTGTTTTCTGATTCTCAAGACCTAAAAGCAAAAGATCTTGAACTCTTTTACACAAAACTCAAAGCTAAAGCCAACATTCCCTACGATCGCCAGTTATTAGAATCAAGGCTTGATGCTGTTAAGCAACTTCCTGAACTAATGACCTACGATGCAGAAAAACTTTTGGAAACACTGGAACAATCTTGTGATGTAATCAACAAACTGAGCCCACAATCCGTTGCCCACAAAGAGCAATCTGACATTAAGATGATTTCCCTGGCAGCAGATCGTCACATAAACAGTCCAAAGTCTTCCGACAAAAGCCTTCTCTTTTTCATAAAGGGAAAAGCCGAATACACGATCAGCATGGGTGGACTAGAGGCTTTAGAAGCCTTTACAGATAGAGTGTCGGAAGATAGCCCAAAACATAAAGAAGCTTTAGAAATGATTAGAATTCTAAAGAGCCAACCTTAAAAATTCGAATTAAATTTTCTTTAGAACAATCGTAACGTTGGTTCCACCAAAGCCAAAACTGTTTGAAAGTGCATAAGTCATGTCTTTTTTTACGGCTTTGTTTGGGGTGTAATTGAGCCTGCAGTTCTCGTCTTGATTTTCGAGATTAATCGTCGGCGGGATGCTTTGATCTTTAAGAGCCATAGCAGTCGCCATCACCTCAAAGGCTCCGGCAGCTCCCAACAAATGTCCGGTCATCGACTTCGTCGAAGAACAATTCACTTTGCTTGCATGCTCACCCAACACATTTTCAATCGCTCGGCTTTCTGCGACGTCGCCTGCGTTGGTAGAGGTTCCATGCATGTTAATGTAATCGATTTTCTCGGGGGCAATCCCTGCATCCTCGAGAGAAAGTCGAATACAAGCAGCCGCACCTTCGCCATTTTCACTCGGTGCAGTCAGGTGATAAGCATCGGAGTTGGTTCCGTAGCCAACAAGCTCTGCGTAGATCTTCGCGCCACGAGCTTGAGCGGC
Organism: bacterium; assembly: GCA_009991595.1. Lineage (GTDB taxonomy): Bacteria > Bdellovibrionota > UBA2428 > UBA2428 > UBA2428 > JAACVK01. The sequence continues at coordinate 3,484 of JAACVK010000046.1, forward strand.
TTCTAGTCTTTCCACAACAAGCACTGCAGCTCCTTCGCCTATGACAAAGCCATCACGAGCCATATCAAACGGACGAGAGGCCTTTTCAGGCTCGGCATTGCGTTTAGAAAGTGCTTTCATCGAGGCAAAGCCACCCACGGACAGTGGTGTCACAGAGGCTTCAGCTCCACCCACCACAGCAACATCGATGTCACCACGCTCAAGCATACGCATTCCCTCTCCAATAGCATGAGAAGAACTCGCGCAAGCAGAGCTAATGCAATAGTTTGGACCCTTAAAACCGAAATACAAACTCACTTGGCCCGGCAAAAGGTTGGTAATAACAGAAGGAATAAAGAAAGGACTAATACGCTCCGAATTAAGGTAAGCCGTTTGAGTTTCCTCAATTCGCTTAAGACCACCAATCCCTGAAGAAAGAATTGTTCCAATACGATCCGCAGAGACGGTTTCTGCAAATCCGCTATCGCGAATTGCCTCGTCTGCCGCAACAAGACCCAATTGAATGAATCGGTCCATGCGCTTTTGTTCTTTTACACTTATTAGAGGTTCAGGATTAAAGTCTTTGACCTCTCCTGCGATTTGAACAGTCGATTCCGAAGCATCAAAACCGACAATCTTAGATATGCCAGATTTTCCCTCAAGAAGAGAGTTCCAGTTTTCACTTAAAGATTTGCCAACAGGAGAGACAGAGCCCATGCCGGTGATAACCAACCGAGCACCTGAGTTTGCAAGAGTCCGCTTTGAACTCATAAAAGTGTCTTAACTAGCACTTGTGCGAGCAGTTACATAGCTAACAACATCGCCAACGCTTTTAATTTTTTCAGCGTCTTCGTCAGGAATTTCTAAATCGAACTCTTCTTCCATAGTCATAACGAGTTCAACAATGTCCAAACTATCCGCGCCTAAATCTTCAATGAAAGATGCGTCTTTTGTAACCGCATCCACGTCTACATTAAGTTGTTCCACGATGATATTTTTTACTTTTTCTTCAACATTCATTTAGAGATATCTCCCATCCATTTACATATACAAGCCGCCATTGATATTCAATAGCTGACCACTCACATAAGACGATAGAGGAGATAATAAATACAAGACTCCATTCGCTATGTCTTCAGGTTTTCCAACTCTTTTCAAAGGGATGCGCTCCAAAAGCGCTTCCTTTTGACCCTCTTCCATAAAAGAGGTCATGTCCGTATCGATATAACCCGGAGCAATAACATTCACTCTCAAGTTTCGAGGAGCCATCTCACGAGCCAAAGACTTGCTCATAGCAATTATAGCCGCCTTAGAGGCCGCATAAGGGGCTTGCCCCGCAGAACCACTCAAGGCCACAACGCTGCTCATGTTTACAATAGAACCCATTCCAGACTTGCCCAAATAACGCAGAGCAGCCTTGCAGACGAAAAAAGTTCCTTTAACGTTCACATCCATCAGCTTCGAAAAATCGTCTTCTTTATAGCGCAGTGCCAACTGATCAATAACAATTCCTGCGTTATTAACGAGCCCATCAAGACCGCCAAAATGTTTAAAGGCTTGATCCACAGTATCTTTAATTTGTTCGGTGTTGGATAGGTCCAGAGCTAAAGCCAAAGCTTTTCCACCGGCTTTCTCGACCAATTCACAAACTTCACGTGCGTTTTTTTCACTATTCTCAGAGCTGCCGGTATAGGTCAAACTAACATTCGCCCCAGCTTCTCCTAAAGCAATCGCAATAGAGCGGCCAATTCCTCGGCTCGCTCCCGTTACTAAAACTGATTTTCCGTTAAGACCCCAGACTTGATTGGACAATCTCCCAGTCCTCCCTTCGATCTAAGTTCACAGTTTTAAATTTTTTACCATTGCTTTCAACCCGGCGGCACAAACTGCTTAATACTTTTTTAGGACCAACTTCTAACGCCAACTCACAACCTTCATTCAAAGCCGTTTGCGCTGACTGCCACCACAACACAGGTGAACTAATCTGATCAAAAAGCCTTTGTTTAACTCCATCAAAATCAGACTCCAAAGAGTATACCTTTGCATCCACGTTAGAAACATAACGAGCAGAACTCGCATGCATCACAGTCTCATCAATCAAAGGCTTTAACTTATCGGCAGCGGGCGACATCATCGGACAATGAAAAGGCGCACTTACTTCAAGAGGAACGGCCTGACGAATTTGATTATCACCTTCATTCGCTAAGACCTGTGCCGCTTTTAAAGCCTTCGTACTTCCGGCTACAACAATCTGCTCGGCACCATTCACGTTGGCCAACCACACATTGGACTCACTCAATTTAGAAGCCTTTTCACAAAGATCCTTAGCAACTTCTAAAGTATTTTCACTGCGCGGTTTAAACAACAAGGCCATCATGCCACCTTGTCCGGCCGGCACGGCTTCCTGCATCGCCATTCCACGCTTGTTTACAAAACTTACTGCCGCAGAGAGATCCACCACCCCCGCAGCCACCAATGCGGAATATTCTCCTAAAGAGTGTCCCGCAAAGAGAGAGTTTTTTACTAAGGCATCAACATCCATCAACTCACCTAAAGAACGCCAAATCGCTATACAAGTGGTGAGAATGGCAGGTTGAGTGATTTCGGTAGATTTAAGATCAGCTTCACTACCTTCAAAGCATAATTTTTTTAAGTTTAGAGAGCAGCTATCAGAGGCTTCTTCAAAAACACTCTTCGCCGCCTTAAAGTTGTCGAACCAATCTTTTCCCATTCCAGAATATTGAGAAGCCTGACCTGGAAAAACGATGAATTTCATAATTCTCAAAAGTTTAGTCTACCAGCGCGCCAAAAGCGCCCCGTAACTAAATCCCCCACCAAAAACATCCATCAACACAAGATCTCCCTTGTTGATCATGTTCTTTTCTTCCATTTCAGCTAAGCAAGTAATCACTGTAGCTGCAGAAGTATTTCCCCAACGGTCCAAGTTAATGTAGGTCTTCTCACTTGGAATTTCGAGCATCTTCCCCACCATCTCAATAATCCGTAGATTCGCTTGGTGAGGAACAAACCATTTTATATCGGAAGGCATCACTTCACATTGAGCCATCACTTCTTTTGCAGCTCGAACCATTCCACGGGTAGCTTCCTTGAAGACATCTTGTCCCTGCATTCGAATATAAGGACCTACTTTTGCAAAGTCCTCATGCCAGTAAGGTGTGCGAGTTCCGCCACCGGCCATGCTCAAGCTTTCTTTAACGTCAGCCTTCGCATAAAATTTACTACCAAGAATAACAGAGTCTTTAGATAAATCAGCGTTTTCAACAGCCTGAACAATAGCTGCTCCAGCGCCGTCACCGAACAACACACAAGTGCTGCGATCTTTCATATCGAGTGCAGAACTCAAGGCTTCTCCACCGATCACCATAATGTTTTTATATTGGCCTGATCGAATGAAACTATCAGCCGTGTGCATCCCTAGAACAAATCCAGAACAAGCTGCATTCTGGTCGATTGCAGCAGCGTTCACCAAACCAAGAGAAGCCGTCATGCGGCAAGACATGTTGGGCATGAATGTATCTGGAGAGGTTGTAGCGAAAATTATTAAATCGATATCTTCAGGCTTAGTTTTTGCGTTTTCGAGAGCTTTTTTGCCGGCCTGGAGAGCAATGGTCTCTAGGGTTTCACCCTTGTCGCGATCAATGAAGCGACGTTCACAAATACCTGTGCGAGTGCGAATCCACTCATCACTGGTATCCACCATTTTTTCAAAATCTTTATTAGTAACAACTTTTGACGGGACTCCAAGCCCCGTCCCAACGATCGTTGCGTTCCAAGTCATAAAACTTAGCTTTGAGCTTTGCGTTCTTCTTTAGTCTTAAAGATCTTTTGACCTTTATACCAACCCATTGGAGAAACACGGTGAGGAGGCACTAGCTCTCCTGTAACTGCACAAACAGTCCAGCCGCGTGGGCAAATAGAGTCATGAGATCTTCGAGATCCGCGTTTAGATCGTGAACGTTTTTTCTTAGGTACTACCATAATTTATAATCTCCCTGCTAAGTCTTTAAGCTTAGAGAATGGGCTGGATACTTCACCGTTTTCATCCCCCTGTCCAGCGAATTGGGGATTTTTTCCACAAAAGTTGCAGGTCCCATCCTCACCTCTTTTGGGACATTCAGCCACAGGAACCTGAACCAAAATCTGCTCAGTGAGCAACGGCGCTAGCTCAATGCGATCGTTCTCAAGAATAATGTAATCTGGATCACCGCCATCCATAAGTGGTTGAATAAATTTAGATTTTTTAGACGGCTCAAAAAACAAGCGGACATCGGCATCTCGCTTTGTGGGAAAACCATCCCCACAACGGCTGCAAAGCCCTTGAACATCCGCCTTAAAATCCCCGGAAAGCATGTATTCGCCCCCCAGGCGTTCGACGCGCATGCTGCCCTTCAGCTTACATGCATCCGCCCATTCAGTGGCACTCATTTCCAGCTCAGTGGGGGCAGCCTCTTCAATGGCCTTGCGAATCCAAGGATGATCAACGGAATCTTCACTGAGCTCTATCTCCACAGGATCACGCTCGACATCCGTCAAATACACAATGCCCTTTTTCTTATCCATGGCTGAAGCTCTTAACTCAAAAGCTTGTGCTTCGCCATAAAAATGCACCTTTAGCCCCTGCTGGCAGGGGAATGGCCCTCTAAAGCTAGCATTCGTATGAGGCTTTGGTTATTCTATGAATCAAGCGATGAAAATCATTAACATACTGTCACTACCCAAATTAACAATCGCCTCTCTTACCGCCCTCTACTGCTTCAATGGGCTTTCCATAGAAACACTTAACTACAATCGCTTCATCAAAACTCTTAGCGAAAACCCTGGCTCGCCAGAACAGCTAGAACTCCTTGATCGAGCCCTGCTTACTCCCTCCAACTTTGAAAGCGAAGCAAATGCCTCGATCACGAGCCTTGCTGCCAGGCCCGAAAATAGAGAACAAGGAGAAATCATCGCGGCCAAACTAGCGCTCTCAGGAGCCATTGGGATGGAGGATGTCTCCGCCTACTTAGCTAAACTCTCTCCCGAATTACAGTCAGTCACCCCAGACCTTTCCACCCTTCAACCAGCCTTGAGTCTTCAATATTATTACGAACGCCACCTGCCCACTAACAAAGGCAAAGATAAGGCCACGCCAACAAAGCTGAGTCTGCTAGAGAAAATGAATGCACCTTCCAAGGTAAGCGTTGAATTGCTGGAATCGACCCACACAAAAGTCTACGCCGACTGTGAAGGCCCAGGCGACCACACCATCAGCATTGTAGGAATTGGAAGCCTAAATGCAGAAGACCAATCCAACCGACCACTTGTTCCTATCGAAGGTCTGAATGCCAAAGGCCACCCCAACCTACCGCTTGTTCACCACAGCATAGTCATTAAAAACTCAGAGTTCCGTGTTTTAGGATTTGCCGTCAAAGAAGGTAAAGAATCGCGAGAGGCCTGCCGTGCAAAATTTCTTAAACTAAAAACCCAGCTCGAACTAGCTCAAAGCGGTCAGCAACAACTGATCTTAAAGGGTCATGGAAATGATGTTCTTCTAGAACCACAAGCAAGAATTGAACCATTGAAGATTTCGAAGGAATGCCTGAAAGAAGTTGAGAGCAAATGGAGAGACTATCAAACCCAACTACAAAGCAACTTAAACCCCATCGCGGAAACACCCAAAAGTTCGACGGCTCTAGGAGCCTTTTACGAAAGTTACCGTTTTTGCAAATCCCAAGTCGAAATAGCCGACCGACAAGGCCAAGAAAACTACGCAAAACAAAACGAAGAGTGGCGACGCAAATACAATCAACTAAACCAAATGCACTCTGACCCGATGGAATGGTCAAAAGCCTACACCAAGCTTGAAGCGCCTCAAGCACATAAAAGAGAAGACCGCTCTCTTCGTCTCTACAATCCTCAAATCTTAGAAGCGCCGACTCTAAAAGCTGAAAGCCAAAGCACTCCTAGCGATCTCGCAGCTAAAAAGCAGCGCGAAGAACAATTGAATGCACTCTTAAATGCTGAAAACACTTGGGCTACATTGTTTAGAAATGAATATTCTAAACTTCTCTCAGTAGGCCAATCCGACTCAACTCCGAAGAACTTCCAAGCTGGAATGAACCGCATATATGATAAAGTAAAAAAGGCTCAGTTAGATTTCTTCTCCAAACACCCTGAATTAATTTCTCGCCATGAAAGCTTAAGGTCCGAGCGACGCATGATTCCTGCACCGATATGGAACACTCCCAAACCCTCTTCGACCTCAGAAACGAAGGAAATCAGTGAATTTGCAGCCCAGCGCCGCGAAGCAGAGGCCTATGCTATTCAAGAACGTAATCGCGCTCACACAAATCAGATACACTCACCTATGGGCGGCAAGACCGAAGCAGAGAATTACAAAATCCTTCAAGACAAGTTGAATCAAATTCAGATCGAAGCCTTTGAACGAAGAATGAAAGAACTAAAAGAAAAACGCTAGAAGGAAAAACATTCCTTCTAGCGTAAACTAATTCAACTAATTTTTAGTGACGTGCGCGGGTTGGCTTCTTAGCGTTAGGCCTGTCAGAACGATTCGCCCAGTTGATCAACTGCTTTCTATACTTCTTTTCTTGAAGAATTCGCTTAAGCTCACCCTCATCAACCATTCCGTCTGCTTGGGCTCTCTGGCGAACTCGTTTTAGCCGCTCAGCTTGATTCTTCATCGCCCGAGCTTCATTGTCACTAACAGAGCCATCGGCCTGAGCCCTCACACGATTTCGCAACTCCTTCCGGTCACTTCTGACACGCACCCTTTGCATCTCTTCAGGGGACTTATTGCTATCGCGATCCAATCTTTCGACATAAATCGCGGACGAAGTATTCACAAGGGCTTGTTTAGCGCGACGAATCTTACGCTTGCTTCCTGGCCTATCAGAAGGCAAAGCTTTAACTCGCTCCTTCGCAACACCTTGTCTCTTCATTAAGGAGTCATACTCACTTTCGGTCACAGTGCCAGAGCGGTAAGCTTTCTTGATGCTTCTCTCTTGCTTCTTTAACTTCTTAGAATATTTCTTTTTTACGCTATTGGCCGCAAAGGAAGAATCGACTCCTCCTATGACGAGCGTTAAGAGCAACAAAAACATAGATAAGCAAAATTTCATATTAAAGCTAAAAGTATTTGTTTTCATGTCTCCATTAAACAGGAGGCGTCGGTTCATAACCTCTAAAAACTAACACCTGTAAACGTTAAGCCAGTGTTAAAACCCCTACAAAGTTATGAATTTCATATTGAAAAGTGGGAATGTTAAGAAAGTGTTAAGAAAACAAATTTATTTTTAGTAAACATCCCTAGAGAAGCTTTAAATGAAAATCTGCCTTGTGGGCGGGATGGCGGTGAGCGAAATAAAAAAGCTTGCCCTCTGCGTTCTCCAAAACGCAATTGAGCTGCACTCTAGCCTTCTCGAAACAAGAAGGAAGCAAAACCTCTACAATGAAATTATTGCCGTCTAGAATCGCTTTAAAGTCGCTAGCAACTCTTAGCTCAAAATGAGCTTTCGTTTTTCTATAATCCTCGAACTCACAAAACCAATAAGCACCCGTTGGAGAAATATTCCACTCAACATACTCGGCACTCTCTTCATTAAACTCAAAAAGTTCGAAGCAACTATGCTCCCAAAGCCCTATAACAAAATCGTTCTTAGAATGCTCGCAATCAAGATCCCATGTGTCGGCGTGAGGAACGCAAAAGCGAACTCTATAATCATTACCAATCCGAGAGTATTCACACTGAATATCTTCGTGTAAATGAGGATCAAACTCTTGAAGTGCTAATTTAGGCATTCGACCTTCATCCTAATCGCGGCTTTGAAGCTTTGAAAGTAAGCGCAAAATTTCGAAATATAACCAAACTAGAGTGATCATCAAACCCAGCGCCGCTCGCCACTCCATAAACTTAGGAGCTCGTCTTTCCGCCGCCCCTTCGATGAAGTCAAAATCCATAACTAGATTGAGAGCCGCAATGACAACAATAAAGCCACTAATCCCTATGCTTAAAAGGCTAGAATCATGAAGGAAGCTAAAAGGCATTCCAAAGAAACCACCAATCATGGAGAAAAGATACATCAGAGCAATTCCACCAGTCGCAGCGGCAACGCCCAATTTAAAGTTTTCAGTGGCTTTAATAAATCCTGAACGATAAGCCATCAGCAAGGCAATCAAAGTGGTCATCGTTAATCCAGCCGCCTGGACAACTATTCCCGGAAAACGCGCTTCGAAGGTAGCAGAAATGCCACCCAAGGCTAAACCTTCAAAAGCGGCATAAATTGGAGCTGCAATTGGAGAAGTCGTGGGCTTAAAAATTGCCACCAGCGCCGAAATGATTCCGCCAATCAAACCAACCCACATCCAGGTTTGAATTGCGGGATTAAATGGATTTTGAAAAAACAGATTCCAAGTATAGCCAGCCGTCGCCAAAAGAATAATGGCCAGCAAAAAGCACTTATTAACCGTGCCCGATAAAGTCATGACCTCTTGGCCAGCAACTTGCCCGGCAAACACACCACCAAAAGTCTTGTCGTTTAATGCAGGATTTCCTGATCTCATAGCCCTGAGCCTCCAATTTATCTGGAGTCTACTCAAGGCTAGAGACTAAATCAAAGCGAATGCTCGGACACTGTGCCAAACTTTAGAGAGACTCTAAAAAACGCCCAACATTAAGGCGGGCACCATCATTTCCAACAAAAGATCTTAGAGAACGCAAATGGTCGGCACTCTCAAAAAGCTTTTCCTTCAATTCAATAGCCGAGCAATTAGGCTGATAAGCCAAAGCCAGGGCAATTGCAGCAGTAACTTGAGCCGTAGCATAGGAACCGCCATGAACTCGCACCAAATCACCACGAATTCCAGTGGTCACAATGTTCGACCCCGGAGCGGCAATATCAATTTGATCTCGACCCCCACTCCAATAAACCAGCTCATCATATTCGTTTGTCCCCGCTACTGCGATCACATTAGGGATATCGTAGGCAGCTGGATAGTTGGCAACAGCCGAATGTGAGTTACCAGTCACTGCGACAAAGAGGACATCCCTATCATTTGCATATCGAATTGCAGCTTCCAGAGCGCGAGAATAACTTCCTCCACCCCAACTTGCATTGATTACGCGAGCCCCGTGGTCAACGGCCCAATAAATGCCCTCAATCACGGACTCCACAGACCCGGCTCCACCTGCATCAAGCACCTTAACGGACATCAAAGAAGTAGACCAGTTTACACCCGCAACTCCCCAGCCGTTGTTAGCCCGAGCTCCAATCACACCAGCAACAGTCGTCCCATGTCCATGATCATCATGAGCTCGATAGTTTCGCTCGAAAGCGTTGTAGCCATAAATTGGATACCCATTTCTATATTCAACAAAAAGGTTTTCACGAAGATCGGTATGTCCAAAAGCAATTCCAGAATCAGTAACAGCCACAACTACATCCGCAGAACCTTGAGTGTAGCTCCAAGCTTCAGGAACGTTCGTGCGCTCTAAATACCACTGATCTCGCAAATACGGATCATTGGGATAAACAGGATGATGAGTGGGCGCAGCTTCGCCCTCAAACTTTGAGGAGTTTTGATCTACAGAATAAAACAAATAGTTTGGTTCAACATGTTTAACTCCATCAACAGCAGCCAAAGCAGACATAAGTGAAAGAGCTTGACTAGTATAGCCACCTTCAACCCCTAGAGCACTCAAAGCAGTAGGAGAAACACGAATAGCCCAAGTGTTGTGCGCAATTTTTCGAGCTCGCTCCATGGGGAGAAGATCGTCCAACAAATCAATTGAGTCGGTTTCAACAATAAACTCTTGGGCAACAACTTCCACATTCCCCAAAAGAGCCACCTTGGCATTTCCCGCAGTAGAAAAGGCACACATTAAAAATAAAAGAAAAAATCGACACATGATAAAAAATCCTCCCAAGAAAAGCTCAATCTAACACGATATCTCAAAGCGTCTAGACTAACGCCGCGCAACTATTCTTACATCTCCTTAAAGAAGGAATTCGAGTTCTTGATTCAGCGATTCAAAGACGACGTAAATTTCTTGTCTTTCATCAAAAAGTCCGCCAAACGTTCTGAAATGACTTTATAACCATTTTCATTGGGATGAATTTGATCCATCAAGTTTAGTGACGCATTTGTAGCAACACCGTCCAAAAGGAAGCCATAAAAAGAAACCTTATGCTGTTGAGCCAGATTCTTGTAAGTTTCCTCAAATTCTCTTCGGTAAACGGGGCTTAAGTTGGTTGGCATCTTCATTCCGACAAGCAGAACTTTTGCCCCTTTCGACTTTAACTTCTCTAAAATTTCCGAAATATTCCTCTTCATAGCAGCAACAGGAAGGCTCCTCAGGCCATCATTCGCACCAATACAAAGTAAAACCCAGTCGTAAGGACCTCGGCTCAAACTCCAATCAAGACGCTTTAAAGCGTCAGCAGAGGTGTCTCCGCTGACTCCCGCGTTGACAATCTCTACCTCAAACCCGCGCTTTTTTAGAAGAGCCTCTAACTGAGCAGGATAAGCCTGAGTGCTGGAAAGACGATACCCCGCGGTAAGACTGTCGCCATAAGCCAAGATTCGAAGTTTTTTTGCGTTAGCATTCAGCGAAAACCCCAAAAGCAGGGCAAAATAGGCAGTCTTAATTATGTTAGAAATAAAAAATCTTAGCAAAGTATTCACGCAAGGCGATTCTGGTCGTTTGACTGTTTTAGATCAACTGAATTTTCAAGTGAAGCCGGCCCAATGGCTCAGCGTTACAGGGCCGAGTGGCAGCGGAAAAAGCACACTCCTGGCCATCATGGCGGGCCTCGATATACCGACTATCGGAGAAGTGCTTTTCAACAACCAAGCACTCTCTGGCCTTAACGAAGATGAACGAGCAGACTTTAGAGCTAAGAACTTTTCCTTCGTCTTTCAATCTTTCCGCCTAATGCCAACCATGACTGCGCTTGAGAATGTTCAACTGCCGCTAGAATTACTCAACCAAGAGGATTCTCAAGAAAGAGCAAAAGCGATCCTGGAAAGAGTTGGACTTGCCGATCGAGCACTTCACTTTCCCAACGAACTGTCTGGGGGCGAACAGCAAAGAGTGGCCGTTGCCCGCGCCTTCGTGAGTCGACCCAAGATCCTGTTTGCGGATGAACCCACGGGAAACCTCGACTCCAAAAGCGGCTCAAAAGTGCTTCAACTGCTTAAAGATCTACAAAGCGAAGAGGGAAGCTCTCTCATCGTCGTCACCCACGATCCTCAAGTTGCAGAACTTGGAGACGCAACACTGAAGCTTAAAGACGGTAAGATTGTCGACTAGAAGTAGAATGCACAATGATTGATCGAGCAACACTCTTTTTATACAAGAAGAATCGTCCAGTTACGCTACTCCCGCGCATCTTACTAATTGGCAGCATCGCCCTTGGCATTAGTGCTCTTGTCACTTTGAAAAACTTTTCTAAACGCATTGAAAAGACGGTTCTTCAAGATTCAAAAAAGCTACTCACTGCTGACCTGCGTATTAGCTCTCGTCGGCCCTTTGAAGAGAAAGTCTATTCCCACCTCTTAAAGATGGGAAACCAGAGCTCTGATATCGTAAGGCAAACCGATTTTATTGGATCCATAATCCTCCCCGACTCGACAGGCAGCACAGCTATGTTGAGAGCCGTAGAAGGAAACTACCCGTTCTATGGCGAGTTAAAAACCTCTCCCCAACTAAAGATCGAAGACCTCAGCCAAGAAGCTTCTGTCATCGTAGACAAATCACTACGAGCCAAAGGTTTTAAGCTTGGAGAGAAGATTCGAATTGGCTTGCTCGACTTTAAAATATCAGCCTTTATAGAAGAAGAGCCACAAGCTCTAGCCACCGTTTTCGCAGTGGGACCGCGTATAGCCTTTCACCAAAAATACCTAGAAAGCACCGGATTGACTGGAGTTGGATCAAGAGCCTTTCACTACTATCTTGTTCGAACAGCAAAGGATTTCGCTGTCTTTAGAGAAGAGTTTCGAAAAGGGATTCCCGAGCCCCACGTCCGGATTCGAAGCCCAGAGAGGAGCAGCAACCAATCACAGAGAATTATTCAGAATCTAAACAGCTTTCTATCCCTAGTTGCACTTTGCGCCTTGTTTTTAGGTGCTATCGGCATTTTTAGTGTCTACAGAAGCCAACTCTACCAACGCCTCCCTTATGATTTAACCTTAAGGTGCATAGGCTTTAGCAAAAAACAAATCCTAAGAAGCTATCTTCTCCTTGCAGCTGAAAGCGCAGCGCTAGGCGGTCTGCTCGGCTATTGTGCAGGTGCATTTTTAGAATCAAAAGTTGCTGATCTGGCACAAAAGATGTTTGAGGTTACCCTCTCTGAAATTCCATTCTCTAGCTCCTGGTTGTTTGCCAGCGCCATTACCGCCTCAAGCGTCTTTATCTCCATGTATTTCCCAGTGATTGAAGTCTTAAAAGTGCCTGTGACCGAAGCGATTCGCTCCTCTCAAAACTCAACCCCGAAATTAAGCCGAAAAGAAGTATTCTCAATGTTTGCAGGAATCCTCTTGCTTATTTTATTCGTTGTTTCCTTTGACTGGAAGATGGCAACCGTATTTCTTGGCGCAATCGCATCCATTGCTCTTATTCTTAATTACCTAGGCCAACAAGGAGCCTCAACTCTCCACAAGTTTAAAGATAAGTTTTCATTTAGCGCTCGTATAGCCCTCAATTCTCTTGTGCGCTCTTGGTCTAAAACAAGGTATTTTGTGATTTCAGTTGGATTGAGCATTTTAGTTCTCTTGAGCGTTCTGATGCTTGGCTACTCTCTTCGAACCCAAATTGACCTCTCTCAAAGAATAGAGGCTCCAAACCTCTTTCTGTTGGGAGTTCAAGAACAGCAAAGAGAAAAAATTTCTGAACTACTAAGCAACGTTGAATTCACTCCAGTTATTCAGGCTCGACTACTCAGCTTGAAAGGCGAAGACATCATCGAGGATCGACTAGAAGATGACCAAGGAGTAGAAGACGACGACGAGAAACGCTTCCTTACTCGTGAATACACACTCACCAAGAGAAGTCGCATTCAAAAAGGTGAAAAGCTATCCAAGGGCGACACTCTTTTTGCAAAAGGAAACCCCAACGTGGTTAGAGTCTCTTTAGAGGAAAGTTTCTCTTCGAGAGTGAATCTAAACATTGGCGATGCCTTTAAAATAAATTTAGCCGGCGTTCCCCTTGAAGCTCGCGTCGACTCCTTAAGAAAGGTCGACTGGTGGAGTTTTAGACCCAACTTTTTCATTGTCTTGAACGAAGAAGACGTTGGAGGAGCACCTTTTAATTTCGTCGGCTCTGCAAGAGTCTCTCAAAGCGAGCTTCCCACTCTACAGACACGCCTACAGAAAGGCTTTCCCGAACTGAGCGTAATTGACGGAGAGTCTATAGCACTAAAAGTTTCCACCCTTTTAGATCGCCTTTCTTTTGCCATTCTCAGCCTAGGGCTATTTAGCATTGCCGCTTGCGTTTTAGTTTTCGTTGGAATGCTTCTAGCTAGACAAAGAGAAAAACTTTCTCAGATCGCCCTACTCAAGTCACTGGGCGCTAGAAGTCCGGTCATTATAAAATCTCTGGCTTACGAATACATCTTCATGAGCTTTATCGCAACACTCGTAGGAGTCGCCATGTCACTCATTGTGGTGTCTCTAGTTTGTTTGTTTGCTCTAAAGATACCCTTTGCGCCTCCACCTTTCTGGAGCCTCTTAGTGGTCTCGTTCGCCTTGCCCACACTTCTAAGCCTGATCGCAATACTATTAGCCAGAAACTCACTGAGAAGCACTCCGGCTGACGTGCTTCGCTCCTCAGACAGCTAACCCCTGTTTAAATTTAACCTACTTCTAAATTTCTACTTGTGCTTCCTTAACTTAGTTGAAGTGCCTTCATCACTCAGTCCTAGACAAGTGTTCAAGGACTCAATCGCCTTAATAGTCAATTCTATATTCAAATTCGACTGCTCAAGCTCTCGTTTCCACTCAGGCAGTGGCCCTTTTTTCTTTATAATGGCCAGCACACTATCTCTGCGATTTTCATAAGAAAGAAGATCCAACTCTAACTCTCGACGAATAGAAGAAACTCGCTCAAAGGCTAGACACATGCTGTAGTCCTTCTTTGCGCCTGGGCCTGAGGCCATAATGTCTTCTTTAATACCTTCGACACTCTTTAAAGCATGGGCACGAGATTTTTCTCTACGGGAAGTGTCGTAATGGTCAGAAAACATTCTTTCAAATGCAAATTGATAGGAAGATTTATAGGTATCAAAAACCTTTTGACTTCTTTCCATTAGCTGTAGCGCAAATTGACGGGATCTTTCTCTTCTAGAACTATCGTAAAGATCGTCATACAAAATCATTTCGGCATAGTTATAAGCGTCTTCAAGGCGATCTAATTGTTCGTCATCTTTTAGAAACAGAGCCTTCGCAAGCTCAAAAGACTTCGACCTTGCCGAAGCATCATAAAGATCGTCAAACAAGCTCGTTTTGGCAAAATTATAGACACGAGCAAAAGCATCTAAATCTGATTGAGTGTATTCTTTCATACTCTCTGCAAATTCAATGGACTTAGTCCGCTTGCTGCTATCATATTGATCATCAAACAAACTCTTTTCGGCATACGAATAGGCATTCTCAAAAACACTTCCGGCAAAGGCAGCACCGCCCGCCAGGAACGCTACTCCAAGGGTAAACACTCTTAAATTCATCATTCTCTCCTCATTCTACTTTTGTAAAAACAAAAACTATTTCTTAATTGAGGCCACAACAGCGTTCACGTCACTCTCAGAAAGGAACGCCCCTTGAAGGCGTTGAATACTTTTACCGTTTGGAAGATAAAGCATGTCACCGTTGCCCAAAAGCTTCTCGGCACCGCTTTGATCGAGAATAGTTCTAGAATCAATATTAGAAGAAACCTTGAAAGATATTCGAGTTGGAAAGTTCGTCTTAATCAAACCCGTTACGATGTCAGCAGAAGGTCTTTGAGTGCAAAGCACTAAGTGAATACCAGCCGCACGAGCCTTTTGAGCTATTCTTGTGATTGGAATCTCAACTTCTTTTCCTTGTGTAATCATCAAATCGGCAAGCTCATCAATGACGATCACTAAATAAGGCATATGCTCCCAGTTCCAGTCAATCTTGCGGCCAAGAGTTCCCTCAACCCGCTTCTTGGAAACTTTTTTAATTTTCTCGTTAAAGGATTCAAGATTCCTTGCACCCATTTCGGAGAAAATTTGATAACGCTTATCCATTTCCTTTTCAGCCCACACCAATGCATCTTTTGCTTCTTCGACATCGGAAATAACTGGGACAGCCAAGTGAGGAATCTCGTTGTAGGGAGTTAACTCGATCATTTTAGGATCGACCATGATCATTCGAAGGTCTTTAGGCGACTTTGAGTAAAGCAAGCTGCTAATGAGCGTGTTTACGAAGACACTTTTTCCAGAGCCTGTAGTTCCCGAAACCAACATGTGGGGCATGGCTGAAAGATCAGAGACGATCATTTTATTAGATACGTCTTGTCCGATAACGATTGGCAAGTTCATACCCTTTCCAACTTTAGCGAGTTCATCTAAGCCCGTAGCAAAAGAAAGAATGGAAGTGTCTTCGTTAGGAACTTCAATCCCAACAGTTGTCTTTCCTGGAATGGGAGCCAATATTCGAATAGAAGGTGCACCCAATAAAAGAGCCAAATCTGAACCAAGACCACTTATCTTGCTCAATTTAATTCCTGAGTCAGGCAAAAACTCAAACATGGTCAGTCTAATGCCTGGGTGAATATCCGTTACTTTACCGTTCACACCAAAACTAGTGAGGCGCTCTTCAATGACTTTTGCCTTCTCGGCTAGGTCTTTTTTAGAAGGAGTTTTAATTTTAGATTGTTTTGTAACTAAATTTTTAGAAGGATTTGCATAGCGCTTCGTATAGGCCTTTAGATCAACACTATATTCCTTTTCCACTGGCTCAGATTCAACCTTTAAGGTTTCTTCAAGCACATCAACCGATTCTACGACTTCAACTTTTGCTTTCCTTTTACGGCGAGCAGGCTTTTGCTCTGAAGCTTCACTTTCGGAAACTTCATGACTTGCTTCCTCTTCAACTTTAACAGCGCGAAGCTTTCTCTCTTTAACGGGCTCTTCTCTTTCGAAGGATTCTTCGGAATGAGTCCTATCAGGTGCATTTACCACACGGCTTGTTTTGGCGACTCCGCTAAAGGTGTGCTCACGAGTAAGCTCTTCTTCTTCAAATTCGGAAAAATGCTCTCTTTTAATGGCAGAGGCTCTTGGAGCTTGAACACTTTTCTTTTGAAAATCAGTCCAGGCACTAGAAGCGAGCCTTGAAACTCCCGCCACACCGGCCACACAAAGTCCAACCACATCAACCCAACCACCAAGAATGGTCACGGCCAATACGAACAGTGTTATTGCGCTTAAGGAACCGTAGATTCCAAACATTTCAAATAAAGCAAAGCCCAAGCTGCGGCCAACGTCACCACCGAGACCGGCTTGAAGAGTTTTTCCCAATCCGTAGTAGGCTTCTAAAACCCCCAAAAGGACCGCTGAAATCATGCCCAAAAAAGCGAAACTCAAAAATTTCAAAACGTGGAAGTCGTAACTTCGAAGAGCTTGTCTGAACTCCTCGAACCTTTGAATAACGACAACTAAGTAGCTTGCATAGAAAATGGGCAGCAAAAAGGCCGCTAAGCCTACACTCTCGAAAACACTTCTAAAGAATGCACTTCCGCCCGTTCCAAGCCAGGTCTGTAGGACAGCTGGCTCAACCGTTAGATAAAGGATGTTTCCAATCAAGAGTAAGGGGGTGCCCAAGAGTAGGCACAAAAAACTAAGTTCTTGAAAACGTGTCTCTAGTCGCGAAAGTAGGTTCATCAGTAGATTAAAAGCAAGAGGCAGACCAGCCGCAGAATAGGCTTAAATAAATGATTTTATTCCATTATACCGACGATCTGTTTGAAGTTTAGGCAAAAAACTACATTTTACGCGAGTCAGCTATCAAAAGATTAGTCAGCCTGCACTGTTTCGCAAAAGCGACGGCCTCACCTTTGCGAAACGGTGAGTTATCAACGTAATTGCCCATAGACAAGGAGACTTAGCTTTCCAGCAAACATGCAAAGGAAAAAGAAAATGAAGCACAAATCAAATTCGATTGCGCAAAGACCGCTAGAAGCTAGATAGATCCTTGAATGAAGTAGAAGAGTTAGTGAATTAGATGGAAGGTGTGCCCCTCAAACCTCATCCTTGTTGTGAGCGAAAATAGTCATCGCCTGGACCGAATATTTTATATAACAACTTTTGCATGTTACTTGCCGCACTTATTTCACCATTTATTCTGCAGTTAACTATGGTTCTCATAGCACGGCGCCCCTTATGGATAAGTGCGGCTTCTTCTTTTGCTTTAGCGGTGTTTCTTTGGCCTCAAGTTTCTTTTCTCGATAGCTCATTACTAGTAACAGCGCTATTGCGAGCCTTTGTCCTCTCTTTCGAGGTGGGCCTTATCCTCTTAGGCGCCATCGCCTTTCTTGAGTGCATGCAATTAAAAGGAGTTACGGTATCTATTCGGCAAGCTCTCGGGCAGTTTACTCAAGGCAATTTAGGCCTCGAGGCCTTGTTGTTGGCTTGGTTTTTTTGTGGCTTTTTAGAGGGGGCTGCAGGTTTTGGAGCACCAGCAGCCTTGATTGCCCCACTGCTAGTCAGCCTGGGGTTTCACCCTGTCATCGCAGCCGTGCTTCCTCTTGTAGGAGACAGTGCTGCGGTTCCCTTTGGGGCTGTCGGCACCCCCATACGCCTGGGTTTTTCAGGTCTTGCCGCTGATAGCGCTGCGATCTATGGAGCAGGCATCAATGTTTTTGCAGGACTTGTGCCCCCTCTAGCTATTTTTTATCTCGCATGGAAAACACATCCTCGAAAATCAATAAACCTTTCTTTACAGCGTGGCTTATTCTTGGCTTTAATTGCCGGACTCTGTTTTACTCTTCCAGCTTTTGTTCTTTCGTGGTTTGGACCTGAGCTTCCCTCTCTTGCTGGATCTCTAATTGGCATGTCGATCTTCTGCTTTTTCCTTTTGAGACGTAAGAGGGAAACTTTTGCAGAAAAGTCCGCCACTATTAACACCTGGGTAATCATGGGAACCCTAGTTCGTTCTTTTTCTCCATATTTGTGGGTGTGTGCTTTCCTTTTGCTGGCAAAGATCGCCTTGTTGAACCTAACAATAAAGATAGAATTCTTAGGTCATATTCAAGATATTGCAGTATTTCAGCCTGGATTGGTTTTTTTAATAGCCATAGCTTTTTTTGCCATGGATCACCCTCGGAATAGCTTTGGAGAAATTATAGCCATATTGAAAAAGGCTGCGGGACGCCTGCCTAAAGTTTTGCTTGCCATCTTCTGCATGGCAGGTCTGGCACAAATGCTTCTTTGTGGCCTCACTTCTCAATTCGCCCTTTTTGAGCTTATTGACTCACCTTGGGCTCAAACCCTCCTGATTATTGTTGCTCCAATTGCAGGAGCTGCAGGCTCTTTTGTTACAGGAAGCGCTACGGTTTCTAATTTACTCGTTGGCCCCCTTCTCTCACAAAGCAGTCTAATCTTGGCAGCTAATGCAAGTCTCGTATTAGGCCTTCAGTTGGTAGGCGCTGGTGCCGGGAACATGGTTTCACTTCAAAACTTGGCGGCCGTTCAAGCAACGGTAGGACTGGTTAATCAAGAACGCAACTTACTTAAGTATTTATGGTGGCCTTGCGCACTCTCTCTGGGAGTGGCCATTTCGATCGCACTGTTGCTCAACCTTGTCTAAGCCAATTCACCTCTAGGCCAGTGTTGCGTTGACCCCTCCGCCCACTCTTTAGGCTATGCTTTTACCACTAGCAATGGGCTTTAGTTTTTGCTAGATGCATCTCTGATGAAAAAAGAAAGCATTGAACACAAATTTCAATACCATCCACTTGATAAACCGGAACAAAGGCTGAAGGTCGACGAGATCTACAAACAGGCTTGGACTTATGCTCAGTTTTTAATGGACAATATCCCCGAGAGTTCAAATCGCGATATTGCAATAAAGTCAGTCAAAGACTCCATTTTATATTCTGTCGAAGCTTTACGGGAATGCGAAACAAAAGTTTAAACCCTTAGTCTACAACGCATCCCAGAAATCAACCCTCGGGCTAATAATAGGAGCCCTCTCGAACATCTTAAACGCTAGACCAATAGACTATCGTCCACGAATGTAGCAGTCACCGTAAACACTTGCGCGACAAGTGTAATCGTCTCGAGAACCGGGTTTCTTCTGACAATTACACGAACGTTCTCGAACATATTCTAGGTAGCCACGACGACTTGAACACTCAGAAGCAGCATCATCTTCCGCGCGATCACAAGCAGCTCGCTTATCACCATGAGTGGTTCCACCAACTCCATTACCCACAACCGTTATGACTCTATCATGACCGGCAAAGGCCGCACCCGAAAACAATACACTAGCAAGAATTAACGTTAAAAATTTCATTTGATTCCTCCATCACCCCAATAGGACAAGGTGCATCCTATATGAGTGAGAGAGAGAGTTAACTTAAAATTTCTAGGAAAGTGTAAAACTCACCCATAAGACGCAAAGCATCTTGGTTCAAAAGCATAAACTCTGGTTCAAAATCAAAACAGACTCTTAGCGAGTCGCTAACGAACCTGGTCTCCAACTATTGGATGAAAGTTCCATTACATAACTCACGGCCAACTTTGCAAACATAGCTGCATGTTCAAAGTTGGTGTTTGAATCAATGATGTCATTCTTTGAATGAATCTTTGAATTGTAATCATCCATGTGTGACTCAAAAGGCATCACGGTAGGATACCCTCTTCGATACCAAGAGGCATGATCCGAGCAACCGTATCCACATTTAGAATGAATCACAGTTCCACCTACATAAAGATTATTAAGATTCTCAATAAAGCTTCTTAATGTAGGGTCAGTGAAATCGGTCATGTTAGAGAAAACTAATTCTCCACTACCCGCAAATGACGTCATATCAAGCTGCATAACTCCCACGACATCCTTGCCAGCATTCTTGTAGCTCTCTGCGATCTCGGCTGAACCCAAAAGACCAGACTCTTCTCCTGCGTAGAAAAAGAACTCTAAGCTACGTGCTGGTTGAAAGCCCATCTCGGCCAGAATAAACATTGTCTCCATAACGTCTGCAGAACCAGAAGCATTGTCATCGGCTCCAGGAGAGCGAGGATCAGGATCAAAGATACTTTGAACAATCGAATCGATATGCCCACCCAAAACAACGATTTCATCTTGGCGAACAGCTCCTTGAAGCCTCACTCGAATACTTTTTTGACGAGTAGAACTGTGGTCAATCAAACTAACTTCATAATTGCTCGGCAAATTCGCAACTAAATAGTCTGCTACAGCCTGAATAGGCTCGTTGGCATTGGACCTTTTATGATTACGAGAATGAAAGGAGCTCAACCACTCAACATGCTTTTTGATTCGTTCTTTTGAAACCATCGCAACAGCAGTCGAGATATCCTCACTAAACTCTGGTTGTGGAACAAACCCCTGAGAAGCCAGTCGCATCATTTTGGTATTCATAACCTGAACACTAAAAAAGACTGAATCAAGTTCCATAGCCGACAGAGAACGGTCCTGAGAAAGGGCTTCAAACCCACCACACTTGCCTAGTGCATGAGCATACTTCTGCAACAGACCCTCTTCTTGATCATTGATCTCTGCGTAAGCAAGACCAGTAAGATCATCAGCATAGATCACCTTAATTCCGGCTTGATCCAAAAGTAATTGATCTGCAAGAATGGCTTTTTGAGCAAAACTCGCTAAAGAAAAGCTCAAGCATAAAGACACGGTTGTGATTTTGAAAATTGACATAAAAAGATTATTCCCCCACTTATGATTAAGCCACACTTAAAAAACATTGCTCGAAAGACTTTCTAGCCATTTAACTTGCAGTGCGCAGATAGTGCCGCATCGCAAACACGAGAAATACTCTCTAAAACTCTAATTGCTTAGCTCTTCTTTTTCTTTGGTATAAATCTTAGGATCTGGATCACCACGAGTCGCTAGCTTAATGCTTGTAAACTCTAATTTAACCAAGGTAAAAAGAACTCGTTTTAAGTAAAGGAAGTCTAATTCCTTATCAGCCTGAATATAGACTTCTCCAGGAAACTTCGTTCCCGGGTTATAAGTCTCCCAAAACTGTCTGTATTCATTTAGCTTTTGTTGCATCAAAGGAAGCTTCCAATCGGTTTCCTCGACCTTGTCTTCGATGTCTTGATTACTATCAGCAGCTGTTCCCTCAATAATAATACGGTCGGCCATGACGGTAATAATAGGTGCTCGCTCTTCAATGAGCTGGCCGTGCGAGGCATCCGGCAAAGTAATATCTTTATGAACAAAAACAAGCTCACCTGAAGCCGAAAAAGTTTGAATTAGAAAAATGATGATCACCGCGAACATGTCGATCATCGAGGTTAGGGTTAACTCCTGGGATAAAGCACGCTGCTTTCCCAAACCACGAAGCTTAAAGCGCATTTCTTCTAAATCATATTCACTTTTAATATGATAACCAGGTATTATTACGCCCATTGCCCCATAGTCCTTTCTATTGGTTTCCCGTCACGACAAGATCGGTAAAGGATTCCGACAAGGCAAAATCCAGCACTTTAACAAGGTCGGCATAGATGGCTTTATCGTCAGAAAAAACCACAATATTCTTACCTTCAGGATCTCGTTGCCTAGCCTCTGCCATAAACTGACCCACTAGTTCGTAGTTAAACTCAGTAACTTCTTCACCCTCGTCATTTACGGTCGACTCTTTCTTGATAGTTTGGACTCGACCAGAGTCAAACAAAACCATGGAGTCTTTACGGATGGTGACCTTCCGCACTGCCTCAATCTTTTTAAGATCGGGAGTCGGAACTGTTATTGAAGAAGCATTCTCAGTCGCTAGGTTAATCTCTAAAGTCGCCAAACGATCAAACACCGCTGTGATAATCAAAAAGATGATGATGGTTGAAAACAAATCGATAAACGGAACAAGATTCAAGTTGCTGGGAAACTCCCTGCGACCAACTCCCGGATTTCTATCCTTAATCTTCACCTAATCTTACCCCTTAACTGAGATCTTAAACTTTAAACTTTTCGCGGTTCTGAACAATTAGGTTCAAAGTTGAAACGCTTAGCTCATGAACATCATCAAGAATGTCTTGAGTTTTTGCACTCAAAAGAGCTGACGCAAGAAGAGCTGGAATAGCGACCATCAATCCAAAAGCTGTTCCGTTCATGGCAACCGCAATGGCTTGAGCTAGGTAAACGGCCTTAACAGAAGCTTCTACAGTCGCAACTGCATCGAAAGCTTGGATCAAACCCCAAATAGTAGACAAAAGTCCGATGAGGGTTGCCACGTTACCTAGAAGAGGAAGCCAAGGAGTTCGCTTTTCTACATAAGGAATTTCACGAAGAGCCGCAACGTCCATAGAAGTCTGAACCTCTTCGTTGCTGCCTTTATTCATTACCGCAACAATCCCGGCCTTAACAATGCTGTTAAGTGGTCCGCGACTTTCGTTGCAATAATTCACTGCAGAGTTAAGGTCACCCGCAAGAATCGCTCTAGAAACGTGAGCCATGAATTTATCTTTATCAATGCCCACCTTAAAGTAGAGCACTAAAAATCTTTCAATAAAAATTGCTACCGCAAAAACAGCCACACACAGAATAAGCACCATTGGCCAGCTGCCTGCCGTAAAAAACTCTATCATCTTTTGCATCTCGGAAGTCCCCCTATGACCTAACTTCATTGTAAGCTCGACTTCATGAAAGAAAGAAGCCCCTACACCTAAGAGTTAAGCTAGGACTCACACTGCGTTACGCAAAAATATGACTGTTTTGAGTAAGCTGAATATCAAACCTATTCAAATCAGCGAAACTCAACTAAATTCACAGCCCATGGGGCGGACGACTAGCAAAGCATTACTTCTATCTATTCTTTTTTTAAGCACAGTGAGCGCAGCCAAAGACATCGTGCTTCTTGCCGGAGGATTTGGCAGCTGCCCGTGGGCTTCCGACCCCTCAGAGATGCGCATGTGGAAACCTCTAAAAAAAGCCATCGTCGGCTCAGACCAGGAATATTCCCTCGATACGCAAAGAAGCTCCCTCGTCATTCGCGCCTGCTATTCCATGTCGAACTTAGCAGTTTCTTATGACGTCCTTAAACACACTCGCGAAGTTAGATACCTCGAGAACGATTCTCTAGAAATTGTTTCTGAGTTCACCAAAATGCACAACGACATCGCGTCCACCAAAGAGCTTGCCGAACAAATTGGCTTTTACCTCGCAATTGAAAACAAAGAAAACTCAGTCACCCTCATTGGTCAGTCTTTAGGTGGAGACTTAGTCTTAGATCTTGCAGACCTTCTAGCTAAGCGATACTCAGCAACCCCCGAACTCACCCGTCCTTTTGTAAATTTAGTCACGATTGATCCAATCAGTAAGAAACACTGCCCCCCACATCTTTTTATCAAGGGGCTCGTCAGTCCAACTAAGGGGTGTTTGGAGTTTCCTCGAAAGAAAGCTCAAACTCTTGAGATCGTGCAGAATTTTGCAAACCACTGGCTTCACTTTTATCAAATCGAGTTTGGATTCTTGCATTCGGGGCCGGCACCCTTGGCTGATCGAAACTTCCTCATGGACTACAGTAACCATAGCACCATGAACCCTTTCGGGGCACACGGACTCACGGAGCGTGACCCAGAGATCTGGAAACTCATCAACGAACTGCTGTAGCCTAAGAGTAGTCTGCCGCCTTCTTTTGAAGTAAAGCTAGGTTTAACATGTTGAGAGTCGATTTTTTAATACCATTTATTGTTGGGTTTTGTGCCGTCATCCAAGCGGGTCTTAATCGCAAAATTGCCGCCAGCTGGGGCTTAAGTTGGACCATTGTTCTCAACACAAGTATTCTTCTTGCTGTTGGCTTTCTTTGCTTATCCATGGGCCTATGGAGTGGAAAAGCAGCCTCTTCAACCTTTCGTTTGTGGTATCTGATACCTGGGCTTGCAGGCTTTGCCATCGTCGCAGGACTCCCACTTTCGGTTGGAAAGATTGGCGCTCTCAGCACTTTTCTAATTCTAATCTCGGCACAAATTATCTTTAGTGCTCTTTGGGACAAAGGCTTTGAAGGAATTGCTCTTTCATGGACAAGAGCACTAGGGGCGACACTCGTATTGGTTGGAGCATGGATCGCAACCAAATAAGACACAAGATCACTAGCAAATACGTCGCCTTGCTTTCTTTAACAGAAGCAGGACTGGGCTCCCTACTCCACGCTCTCCACATTCCACTTAGTGGGCATTTTCTCTCCCTCAATCAAGCCTATCTATTAAGCAACGCTGTCCGTTCACACAAAGAAGAATCTCAAGCAAAACGAGTAGAACTCGTCTCTGTCTCATTAGAAATTTCAGTTTTCGCTGCGCTCTTTAAAAGCCTCTCTCCAGCTGGAAAGAAACTGACCCCTATGATTGCCATTAGCATTCAGGGAGCACTCTTCTCTTTAGGGGTCTTAGCTTTTGGCAGCACCCCCATTGCCCTGGCTACTTCAATGTCTATGCTGGCCTTATGGGCTTTTGCACAACCTCTCTTGTTTGCCTGGCTAATTTTTGGTCAAGAATTCTTTGAAGCCTTCTTCTGGGGACTCGACAAACTTAGCGAGCAACTATCTCTTCCTCTAGATTGGGGCCTCTGGATATACGCTGCCTGCGTTCTGATCAAGCTTTCAATCGCATTTTCCCTAGGCCTGTTCTCTAAGAGTAAAAAGCTCGAACGATTAAGCTCTAGTCTTTCGCAAAGCGGAAAAAAAATTCTTTTAAAGAAATCGACGACTAGCCACACACAGCAACATCCCTTTAAAGGAGCTTTAAAAGACTTATTTTCTCCACTCATGCTTCTATCCTTTTTTCTCATGACCGTGTTCTTTGTTTTCTCAACCGCACTCACCCCAACTCAAGAAGTTTGGACTATGTTACGCGCTTTATGCGTAGGATTGGTTTTGTTCTACCTAATTCGAGCTTTCCCACTAAAAAGAGTGGCCTTAAAAATAGAAAACAAACACCCTCGCCTGGCATCAATTATGAATGCGGTTGAGTCTGAGATTTCCTCTGATCACGATGACCCAAAATCTGAGCGGCAATACTAATAGCAATCTCCGATGGTGCGTTCGAACCAATCTTTAAGCCCATTGGACAATAGAGTTTCTCTACTCGATCGGCAGGAACCCCCACTTCCAGCAAAGCCTTTCGAACCTGAAGCGCTTTTACTGGGCTGCCAATGACTCCAATGTATTCTGGAGAACCCCGCAGTAAAATAGACTTTAAAATCGGCATATCAAAGGAATGTCCTTGAGACAGGCAAAGGTAATAAGTTTGGCTTTCAAAAGAAACAACTTTATCAAGATCATCTTCTGAATTATAGAGATGACACTTTAAACGGTCGTTAAGTTGGGGCATCTTATCTAGCCATTCTTGACGAGGGTCATAACACTCAACAGTCAAATCCAAAGTCAAAAGCAGACGAACCACAGCTTGAGCAACATGGCCCGCGCCAAACACACACACCTTCCAAATTTTAGGAGAAGAAAGCTCAAAGACAAATTCCACCTCTCCGCCGCAGGTCATTCCCACATCCTTTTGAAGGTTCCAAGTAACTCGCTCAAAAGACGCTGTCGCCTTTTCGAGCAATAATTGTTGAGCAAACACGATAGCCTTGGCTTCGACCTTACCGCCACCTACGGTGCCCGAAAAAAGCCCTTCCGTTGTTACAATCGCTTTCGCGCCATTGTCTTGAGGAGCATGCCCACGATGCGAAAGCATCGTCACTGTTACAAAAGGTTTACCCGCCTGAGCCAACTGTCCTGCCTTCTTAAAATACTCGAAAGTCATCACAGCTCCTGCATAGTTTTATAGGCCTTTGGGTCTAATTCAGCAAGAATACTCTCGCTATCGGCAGGCACATTGAGCTTAGGAAAGGGCTCTCCTAAGCTTTTTCGTTGATAACTTAGAGCATTTTCTATGGCAGCCCAAACAGAAATAGCCAATAGTAAAGGTGGCTCTCCAACAGCTTTCGAGGCTCGAATGGCAACTTTGTTATTGGGGTTATTGATCATTTCGATATTCCATTCCCTGGGAATATCGTGAACACTTGGAATTTTATAAGTCGACGGGCCAATGCTCTTGAGCACTCCTTCTTGATAGAAGAGCTTCTCGGTGGTGAGCCAACCCATTCCTTGAACGAAAGCACCACTAATCTGACCTTTATCGAGCGCATGGTTTATGGGCCGTCCTAAATCCATCTGGATATCACAAGCTAAAACCTTTAGCTCTCCACTGCGTCGATTGAGCTGAATTTGAGAGGCCGCAACACCTTGAGTGAAATACAAAAACGCATCGCCTTTTCCATTAATTTTATCAAAACTCAAACCCGGAAATTTATAATGGGCGTATTCACAAAGAGAAATCCGATTCAAATAAGCCTCATTGCAAAGTTCTTCAAAGGAAATGCACTTATCGGGAACATCCTTTAAAAACACTCTACCTTCGTTGAAAATTACATTCTGCCACAATGACACTTCAGAAATATCTTGAGTGCCTCCATTAGGAACTACTTCAATCTCGGGCTCAGTACCCAGGGGAGCTGTTACCCTAGCCCAGAGTTTTTGATCTTTGGAGAAAAGCTGTAGAGCAAGCTCTGAAAGCCTTCGTCTAATTTGCTGGGCAGCAAGAGCCGCAGCTGCGCCGTTGATGTCGGTTCCGCTAGAAGCAGCCGTGGGAGAAGTGTTTGCATTCTTTTCTGTAGAGGTTGGCATTACACGCACAGCTTCTAGCTGAACACCCAACTCGCTTGCGACCACTTGAGAAATTCTACGATAAGCCCCTTGCCCCATTTCGGTAGCTCCTGTTGAGACCTGAACTGAGCCATCTCGATACACGTTCACCAAAGCATTGCCTTGGTTCAAGAAACGAGTAGTGAAGGAAATACCAAACTTCACAGGCGTGAGAGACAAGCCTTGAAGAAACTCGCCATCGCACCCAAGTGAATCTTGATTATAGAAATCTATAGCTTTTCTTCGCTCAAAATAGTCGAACCTCTCTTCACACTTAGAAAAAAGCTCAGGGAGCATGTTATTCTCTACGACTTGTTCGTAATGAGTCAGATTATTTGTGCCTTGATAGCAATTGAGCTTTCGAATCTCTAAAGCATCTTTGTTCAGAATAAAGGCAATCTCCTCTACAATTCTTTCAAGAGCAACCACTCCTTTTGGTCCCCCAAAGCCACGAAAGGCTGTGTGAGGATGGTAGTTTGTTCTACAAACCTGTCCAGTTACTCGCATGTGTGGAATGAAATAGGCACTATCACTATGGAGCATCGCGCGCTCCATAATTGAAGTCGATAAATCCGCATAAGCACCCGAATCAGAGTAAAGCTTTGAATCCAAGGCCAAAATCTTCCCCTGTTCATCAAAACCTACTTTGTATTGAATGTAGAAAGGATTGCGTTTTCCGGTAGCGATCATATCCTCTTCGCGCTCTAAGATTAGACGCGCAGGACAATTCAGCTTTTGAGCAACCAATGCGGCATAAGCAGCCATAGGGCTCGACTGAGATTCTTTCCCACCAAAACCACCCCCCATGCGTTTTACAATTACAACCACATCACTACTTTTCAAACCAAGCGCATGAGACACAACATGCTGCACCTCTGTGGGATGCTGGCTAGAGGAATGCACTTCCATTCGCCCCTGTTCTTGGGGGTAAACAATACAGGCCTGGACCTCAAGATAAAAATGTTCGGCTCCTGCAATATGAATTTCACCTTCAAGTTTACGAGGAGCTGTGCTCAAACTCTTTTCCACATCACCTCGCACAATGCTTCGAGCAGAAGCAATAAAGCTTTCTTCCTTGATGGCCTGGGGAATAGAGAGAACCGCGGGCAATTTCTTGTAATTCACTTTAAACAATTGCTTGGCAGCCTTGAGTGCGGCCTCCGTTCTGGCGGCAATAATCGCAATTACTTCTCCGGCATATTGGGTTTCATCCTCTACAAGGAGAGGTTGGTCTTGAAAAATGGTTCCCCATACATTGGCGTGAAAATCCTTAGCAGTAAAAACCCCTTCCACTCCCTCAAGAGCTTCGACCTGCTTTTTGTTGACAACTTTTATCTTGGCATGAGCACAAGAGCTTAAAACTAAACCAACAAAGAGTTCATTTATGAACAAAGGACGATCATCAATAAACTCACTTGCGCCCAAGACGTGAGTCATCGAAGAATCATGCTTTGGGGAAGTCATAAGCTGACCTGCTTAGAAAGAAAGTCTTTCAAATAATTATGAACAACTAAGCGTCGATAAGCACTACTGCCGCGCAAGTCCGATAGTGGACTAATTTCGGACTGAGCAATCTTAAGGGCTTCTTCAAGGTTTTGATTCTTTAAAAAAGCTTTTTCTGTTTTTTGCAAACGAACAGGAGTGGCAGCCACTCCACCTAAGGCCAAGCGAAGATCTGACAACTTCGCTTTAGAAGACTTCTTTGACCAAAACCCTACATTGACACAAGAAATGTCAAGATCTTTCCTTTGTGTGATTTTTTGCAAATAAAGAGTCTCATTCTTGCTTGGCAAATCAAAAGAAACAGACCAGATCAACTCTCCCGTTTTCAACTTCAGCTTACGGTAATCTAAATAGAAGTCTACAATAGGGATCTCGATTAATTTTTCGGTTTTAGAGCTAAGCACCTTAATTCGAGCATTGAGAGCAAACAAAAATGGTGGAGCATCCGCGATGGGCGAGCCATTGGCCACATTGCCCACAAGAGTGGCCACATTTTTAATTTGCGGAGATGCAAAGACGTCTAAGAAGTTGGCCACAGTTGGACATTTTTTTAAAAGAGACTTTCTTAACTCAGAAAAAGTCACCCTGGCTGAAACAACAACTTTATCTTTTAAGAATTTTGTCTCATAGAGTTCTTTTATGAGATGTAACGAGATCAACACCGGAGGACGTCTACCATGTTTGTTTCTTTGAACTCCCAAATCGGTTCCGGCAGCGATCATCACGGCTTTAGGGTGTTTTTTTATTACAGATATCAACTCTGACTTAGAGCAAGGCGCCAGGAGCACGGCTTCTTGGCTTTCGACCATCAAAGCCTTGCGGCAAAACTTTGTAAGTGTTTCTACAACAGTCTTCCCTAAATACTTTTTACGTAGATGGAGATACAAATCACTACTTTGTGACTTTGCGGCTTCGATAATACTTTGATAGCCCGTGCAGCGACAAAGATTGCCCGTCAGGTGATTTTTGATTTCTTGTTCACTACAAGCCCCTTTATGTGATTCAAACATATCGACCATAGCAACGACAAAACCAGGTGTGCAAAACCCACATTGGCTTGCATGACTTTCATACATGGCTTTTTGAACCGGATGAAGATTATTCAACTCTCCCAAGGCTTCGACCGTTAACAGAACACATCCATCCATTTGAGCAACAAGTGCAATGCAAGAGTTGACCATTTCAAAATGTGGCTTAGGCGTAGCTAAAAACACAGGAGAGCTTTTTAAAACAGAGCAAGCTCCACAATCGCCCTCTGCGCAGACAACTTTTGTTCCTGTGAGTGCGTTTTCTCTTCGCAAATAATCCGAAAGAGTTAAAAAACATGTGGAACCCGATACTTGATGCAACTTTCCATTGAGAAAAAAAGCGACTTGACCCCTCATTTGAGACACAATTAAAACTCCGCTTACTCAAAGTGTCAAACAACAGTGGCTCAAGATTGCCCTATACTGTTTGACAGGTCGCCAATCAAGATGCTTTAACCAGTTTCGCGTTGGGGTGTTGGTAAAAAGTGGAGGACCTAATGAAAAAATTTCTAACTGTATTACCTTTAATTGTAGCCTTTTTTAGTTTGAGCTCGCATGCCTACTATCACTGTCACGTGGAGTATCAGCGAGAATGCACAACTGAAACAACTTACAAAAGACATTGCCGCAAGGTGAAAGACAGTAGTGACGACGGTTACAAGTGTGTTTGGGAACAACGTCCAGTTCATAAAACTGTATGCAAAGATGTTCCTCGTCAATTTTGTCACGATGTGGAAGGCTGCCGATGGTCAAGCCCAAGCTTCGTGGACGAGCTAGATCAAGACCAACTAGAGCAAGAATAATTAGTCGATTCTATGTGCCTCGTTGGGTGGCGTTTCCTTAACGAGGCACCTTTAAAGAAAGGGATTGAGTAATGCGCTGCTATGTGGCGCATTACTCAATCCCTTTCTTTGCTTAGCGTGCAAAATTCGTCAATGATGAGTGGATATGGGCGCAAACTCAAAGATTACGGAAACGCTTCTCAAACTCGCCAAAGAAAATGCCACCAGCACACAAGGCGGTCCCTTTGCTGCAATCATTGTAAAAGACGGCCAGATTATAGCTCAAGCGACCAATCAAGTTCTTGGAACCAACGATCCAACGGCTCATGCTGAAGTGCAAGCCATTCGCTTGGCCTGCAAGAAGGTCAATAGCTTTCAATTAGATGGCTGCATACTTTACACCAGCTGTGAACCCTGCCCCATGTGTTTGGGAGCCATCTACTGGGCTCGCCCTGACAAGGTCTTTTATGTGGCCACTCGAAACGAAGCGGCCAAAGGCGGCTTTGACGACGAGTTCATTTATCAAGAACTCACCATCCCGATCCATGAAAGAAAAATTGCCTTCGAAAAAATAGACAGCCCAAACTCCTTCGACCCCTTCGAAGTCTGGCTAAAAAACACTTCCCGCACCGCCTACTGAAACGTTGAAACGTATCCGTTTACTTTTCACACCAACCCGCGACCTTTTCACCAAAACACCCAACTCATTTTCTTATTTGTCTTTTAAAAAAATTCAGATACAATAAGACGGTATCTAATAAAAAGGAGGAACTCTTATGGATATTGTAATCACTCAATCAATCTACACCGTGGAGAACCTTCGCCTAAGTTTTCAATTCTAAGAAAACAAGCAAGCTCTCCATTTCATTCACTGTTATTTGCATGGAGAACAAATGAATTTAATTACTTTAGGTTGGCCCTATGCCAATCCCACTCTTGAGGCCAATCCTCATGAGTTAGCTAAAATCACAGGTGTTTTCAGAAACCAATACAAAGGAGTCAATGGCCTAGGCCAAACACTCAATCTATACCTAAGCGGTGGTTTTATGATGGAGGCTTCTGAATCAAGTCACTATCCTGCTACTGGCGACTGGGTCAAGATTAGCCCTCCGTTCACTGACGAACAAAACAAGTCGGC
>JAACVK010000046.1:34883-41431 GCA_009991595.1 bacterium
GAATTGCCGCCGGGACGAAGGGCAACGAACAGCTCCTTGCATGCAACGTGGACAAGGTCTTTATAGTGAGCTCTTTCAACTCGGAACTCAACCTTGCACGCCTGCAGAGATATCTTTTCCTGGCAAAGAAAGGCAAGATAGAACCCATTGTTGTCCTCTCTAAGCTAGACCTCGAAGAAAACTATCAAACGGTAGCTCAGGAGCTAGCCCAGAAGCTCAATCCCGTAAAAGTTATGAGCATTAGCTGCAAGTTAAACCAAGGTATTGATGAAATAAGAAACGAAATTCCGCCCGGAACAACGGGTATTTTTGTAGGCTCATCAGGAGTTGGAAAATCCACCTTAGTGAACAAGCTTTTAAACAGAGAGGCTCAAGCCACACAAGACGTGCGAGAGGATGACGACAAGGGCAAGCACACCACTAGCTCTAGAGATTTATTTTTTCTAGAGAACGCAGGAATGATTGTAGATACAGCAGGCCTTCGCGAAGTGCAGGTGTTTGGAGATCAAGAATCACTAGACTCCACCTTTCAAGACATCAGCACCTTAGAAAGTAGCTGTCGCTTTAGCAATTGCACTCATCAAGAAGAACCAGGATGCGCCATTCAGGAGGGCTTGAATTCTGGTAAAATTGATGAAGACGACTACAAGAACTATCAAAAGATGCTGCGCGAGAGCGCCTATGCCAATCGTCGCAAAGACAAAGGAGTGCAATCCAATTCTAAAAAGAAATGGAAGAAAATTCACATGAATATGCGCCAAAGAAAAAATTTTGAGAAGAAACAACGATAAATCGAAAGCCCCTCGCTTAGAGGGGCTCCTCTATAGAGCAAGAAGAGAAGTTAGATTAACTCCCGCGCCGGCGTTATAAAGCTGAGAGATTTCGGATGCCGTCAACTCTCGCTCCCAAATGCCCAGCATGTCTAGCAGAGAGCCAGTGGGCAAAAGTAAACTAGCTCCCGTTGCATCACTACCTATTCTAAAAGGATCACTGGTATTGTCGATGGAAGCCAGAGCGATTGCTGCATTTGTGGACAAAACAAAGGAACCATTCACATAAAACTTAACTTTTGAATTTCCAATATCCACGACCACTACAAAATGAGCCCAAGTATTGTTAGCTACCGAGCTGGCACACGACGCATTTACGCACTCAACCTGAGAGGGAATAGAGGAGTCACCATAGTTGATGGCTAAATTACCAACTGATCCGAATCCAACTGAAAGACCATTGGTTGAGCCATGAATTCCAGCCACAACAGATGGAGTAGGCGCACCAGAAGTATACTTATACCAAAAGGAATAAGTTTTAACGTCATTAGCACCACTGAAGTTAAGAGGAGAAATGCTTCCGGAAGAAATTTCTATATTACCTGATGCGGCCCAAATAAGCCCCAGGCCAATTTTCCCTGAAGCAGTGGGATCAACATCGCCTGAATCAGAAAATGTAAACTGACCCAAAAAATCCGTAAAGGGACTTCCATTGGCGGTAAAGTTTTCAAAATCAAAATAGGCGAGCAGTCCAGCTGCCAAACCTAAATCTTCCCCCTCAGCCCATAACAAAGAAGAACAATCCTCTAAATATTCAGACGAATTAAAACTCAAAGTTACTTCAACCGAAGCTCCGTTGCCAGAAAGCCCGTTCGATTGGGTCTCCCCCAAATAATAAGGCGAAGAATAGTTACTATCACCTATATCCAACTGTGGGCCCAAATTTGGACAAACAGTCGAAGTCGAGTTCAATCCAAAAACATGGACATCAAATTCTTTACCCAGCTTCACGCCAGGAACGGCGATCGAATTACTTTGCCCACTTTTATATCGCGTGAGTCCACCAAAGGTGCTGAAATCTACACTGTCTCCACTAACGCTATGAACACAGCTCGCTTTGTTGGCCTCCTGCCTATAGCCCAGAACAACTCCAACACAATTAAGTCCACTCAAATTAACGGGTGCACTCATCAATCCCAAAGATTCAACTAATGAAACGGGCTTAGGGTCTGTAAGAATGATTTTAAACTCAGTTGAAGGATTGTTGGTGCACGAAAGAATAGAATAGAAAATAAAACAAGCCACCCTAATCTTTGCCCCATAAATTCATTATACAATCTCCAAACTGGACCGCAAAAGCGTTTATACGATCAAAACGTCAATATTCTGTGAAAAGGTCGCGGGTTGGTGTGAAAAGTAAACGGATACGTTTTCACGAATCAACTTTGCGGACGTCTAGGGCGGTGATGATGGCCATGTTTACGATTTGATTAATGTCGGAGGTGTTCTGTAGGATGTGCACGGGTTTGCGCATGCCTACCAAAATCGGTCCAACCAACTCGGCTTCACTCAGCTGAGAAAGCAATTTGTAGCTGGTATTAGCAGAAGCCAAGTTCGGAAAAATCAAAATGTTTGCACCTTTGCCAACAAGCTTACTAAAGGGATACTTTTCCTCTAACAAGGCTTGATTCACCGCTAAATCGGCCTGAATTTCGCCATCCACAATCATTTTTGGATAGGCTTCTTGCAAAATCTTCACCGCTCGAGAAACCTTCATGGCTTCAGGATCACGGTTAGCACCAAAACTAGAAAACCCTAGCATGGCAACTCTAGGCTGAAATCCCATCACCTCAGCCACGTCGGCTGTATTCAAGGCAATGTCCACCAAATCTTCGGCAGTTGGATGTATGTTCACTGTAGTGTCTGCCAAGAAAAGAACACGGTCTTTCCAAATGAGCATATAAACACCAGAAGCTTTTCGATCTTTTTGAGCCCCTACGATTTGCAGGTTGGGCGAAATAGTTTCTCGATAGCTTCGTGTAAGTCCCGACAAAGACGCCTCCGCATGTCCCAAATTAACCTGCATGGCAGAAAAATAGAACGGATCTTTCATATCCTGTTCGGCTTGCTCTCGGGTCATACCCTTTCGCTGCCGAAGCTCGAGCATTTTTTCTACAAAAGCTGGATAGTCAGGACTTTTAGAGGGGCGAATAATCTGACAATCCTTTAAATTATCTAAAGAATACTCAGCAATCTTTTCTTGAATCACCCTGGTGCTACCCAACAAAATTGGTTCGGCAATGCCCTCGTCTTTTACAATCGAAGCGGCTTTAAGAATTTTCTCATTGGTTCCCTCTGGGAAAACAATCTTAACGGGTTCTTTTCCAACAGAAAGTTTTTCCAAACGGCCACGTTGATCGCGCATGACCGAACGAGTTTTACCTAATTGTTTATCTAAACGGGCCGTATAGGCCTCGATGCTTCCACCAGGGAAACCAATTCTAGCCACTCCTGTTTCAATTGCTGCTTTTGCAACAGCTGGAGCTACCCACAAAAACACTCGTGGATCAAAAGGTTTAGGAATCAAATACTCACTACCAAATTTAATCGGATCGCCGCCATAGGCGTTAATCACCTGCTCGGGCACATCTTCTTTTGCCAAACGGGCTAAAGCCGAAGAAGCTGCCTTTTTCATTTCTTCGTTGATGGCACTAGAACGCACATCCAAAGCCCCTCTAAAAAGAAAAGGGAAACAAAGCACATTGTTGATTTGGTTTGGATAGTCAGATCGGCCCGTAGCAAAAATTAAATCAGGTCGTGCAGCTTTGGCCATATTATAGTTCACTTCGGGATTCGGATTGGCCAAAGCAAAAACTATGGGTTTTTTACCCATAGACTTTAACATTTCAGCATCCACCACATCGGCCACACTGCATCCAAGAAACACATCGGCCCCCACCATGGCATCTGCCAAGGATCGAGGCGGCTTTTTATGCCAAGACTTATCCTTAATCGCAAAAATGTCTTTCCCGCCAGTCAGCTCGTCGCCTCTTCCTTCGTAAATCACACCATTACGATCGGTCATAACGCAATTCTCGGGTTTCACCCCGAGCGACAACCAAAATTTTGCACAAGCAATAGAGGCCGCTCCACCGCCGCAAAAAACCACCTTTATCTTTTCGATTTTTTTGCCCGTCACTTCAATCGCATTCAACAAAGCGGCTCCACTAATGATGGCCGTTCCGTGTTGATCGTCGTGAAAAACAGGAATGTTCATACTTTCTCGAAGGCGAGCTTCTACTTCAAAACAATCCGGCGCTTTAATGTCTTCTAAGTTGATCCCTCCAAAAGTAGGCTCCAAAGCTTGAACGGTTTTAATCAAATGTTCGATTGATTCGCACTTCAACTCGATATCGAAGCAATCAATCCCAGCGAATTTCTTAAACAGGACGGCCTTTCCTTCCATCACAGGTTTCGAAGCCAGCGGCCCAATATCACCTAAGCCCAAAACGGCCGTGCCGTTTGAGACCACGGCCACCAAATTTCCTTTAGCTGTGTAGTCATAAACCAAGTCCGGATTGTCTTTGATAGCGTTGCAGGGTTCAGCAACCCCAGGACTGTAAGCGTAGCTTAAATCGCGCTGAGTGCTGAGCGGCTTTGTGGCCCTAATCTCCAGCTTTCCAGGCCTGGAATCCCAGTGATCCTTTGCTTTGTGATAATCGAGTGCTTTTTGCTTGAAATCTTTTGGTAAATTCTTATTAGCCACTTTTTAGAGCATAGCAAAAAAGAGCCTTGACGGAGACCTCTATCGGCATGAAAAAGAATGACGCATATGGGACTACTTTTCGCCTTAGAACCAAATCAACGCCAGAGCGGTCCAGACACCCTAGTTTTGCATACAAGCAAGAAAAGAGTCGGCCTTGGAATGGGACTCATGCTCGGCGGAGTTTTTTTGGGCACCATGTTCTACGCGGCTCTCCCTCTTTTTGAGAAATTCATTGAGGAAGGTGAGGGATTTGACAAAGCTGTGGCCTATTTCTTTTACGCAGCCGTATTCACCTACCCCGCCTTAGCAATGCTTTGCTTTAGCTACGAGCAGATCACAAAAATCCAACGCAACCCCCAGGGTTTCGAATTGTTAACCTTTAAAAGAATACTCTTCTTCAAATGGGGCAAAAAGACAGTTCAACTGAAGGCCTTTAGCGACCTAGAAATTGCCAACTGGAAAGGCGCCGTGAACACGGCCTCTATCCGAGCCGAAGAACAAGGAAAGCAAGACCGCTATTCCACCAAAGGCCACTGGATGCTCAAAGCAAAAGACGTCATCCTAGAGCGCCGAGCCCGCCGCGACGACATTGAATGGCTGGTCA
The DNA here is from genome assembly GCA_009991595.1 of bacterium. Lineage (GTDB taxonomy): Bacteria > Bdellovibrionota > UBA2428 > UBA2428 > UBA2428 > JAACVK01. The sequence goes on from JAACVK010000046.1 coordinate 40,024, forward strand.
CACAGATTGAAGCTCACTTTTCGCCTTAAAACCCGCCACAACAGCTACTTGAAAATTTTCATTCGTAATTCTTAGGTATACTCATGTTACCTGATCCGCTCGCCGCTGATTCTGCCGAATGGGAACTACCGCTTTGTGGAAGCGTTTCGCTCGCTGGACCCCTCTGTTCAGGGGCTTGTCCTCCGGAACCCATCTGCCCGGGCAAATCATCGGGTGAAAAGCTCCTATAAGGCAGAGGTTGAATACCCGATTGATACCCTACATCTCCGGGAGCCAAATACGCAGTGGCAGATCCAATCGAGTGACTATTCGAAACCGGTAAAAGTATTTCTTGAATCTTCGGTCCAGAATCCAAACCAACAATATCAAGACTATCTAGGTTCATATAGGATTCCATATTTGGGTCCCTCAAAATATAGAACCACTCTCCATCAATTTCCTTTAACCCAGACGCAACCACTGCGTGCCCACCAGACCCTGGCAAGTCACGAAGCGACCCATCATCATTGTAAGCCTTCATGCCAGCCGTCGACTTATCAAATCCAATCAAGACCGGCACCTCATCCATTAGCTTTTTCGTCAGGTACTCCATAACCTTTTCCTGTCGCATCTCTCGAGTCTGTTCAATTAGCTGGTTCTTTAAATCTCTATCCATGGAGTCCATTTCACGGTTGGAGCGACCAAAAGTGTCTTCAAAGGACAAAGAAGCAGAATCGAGCCTAAGCTGCTTCACTGATACTCTCCCATCGGGAGAACCATTCGAACGAGCTTCTTTAATAATGTTACGAAACTTTTTCTGGCCATTCAAACCGGTTCCAAAGTCGCGCATGCTTGAATTGGCCACGTCGGTCAGCCAATCTACTTTACTTTGTCCACTTGCCCTAAAGGAACTTTCGCCTTTTCCGTACGATCCCCACTGAAGGGCTGCTTTGGCCACTTCATCAGAAAAAGCTCCATCGAGATAATTTTTCTTCACCCCTGAATCAAATTGCTCAGCTCTAAATTGGAAATTGTGTCCATCTCCCCCTCCACCAGCATCCATAAAACTATCCGTTTCAGCAATATGCGAAGCAGCCATTACTTCGGTGAAATCGACCTTTACCCTTGAATCACTACTCCTATTAAGACCCATTTCAAGCAGATCCGAGGTCGCATTGTAGGCACAAGTTCCGGTTATCTGGCAACTCGGCACATCTCGCCCCATTTTCCCCAGATTAATCTCTTTTAGTTGTGAATAAGCGAGCTCAAAAACAAACAACTGGGACAGGATAAAAAAGTACGCCTTGCTTTTCATTTATGCACTTTAGCTCAAGCTTAAAACACACATCAAGTAAAGGTATTAGCCCTTATTCAGTTAATATTTGGTAAAGATTATCGGAAACAGGCTCTTCTCGACATCAAGTGGGTA
>JAACVK010000111.1:0-483 GCA_009991595.1 bacterium
CCAGACCGGTAAGATATGTTCTCTGCGATGAGGTTGACCGGTATCCTATTACCGCAGGCACGGAAGGCGACCCGGTCAAACTGGCATTTAAGCGGTGTGCGACTTTTTGGAATCGGAAAAAATTGGTAACGTCTACGCCTTCGGTGCGGGGTATCAGCAGGATAGAACGGTTCTGGGAAGAATCAGACAAGAGATTATTCTATATTCCGTGTCCTCACTGTGGAGAGTTCCAGGTCTTAACCTGGAAGAATGTGCAGTGGCCGAAGGCCGAAGACGGAACGTATCAGACAGAGAAGGCTTGTTACGTTTGCGAATTCTGCCAGAAGCCGATAATGGATGGCGATAAGCCTGGCATATTGGCAAAAGGGGAATGGCGAAAAACGGCTAAATCAAAAGGCGTGGCAGGATTTCATATAAATGAATTGTATTCCCCTTGGGTTTCTTTCCAGGAGATAGCCAATGATTTTTTGGAAGCGAAGAAAT
>JAACVK010000111.1:1010-1175 GCA_009991595.1 bacterium
TATGGCCGACTAAAAATTGAATCACCTGGCCCCAGTTATTGCCATTTTCCTATGGAGCGGGATATGGAATATTTTAAGCAATTAACTGCGGAGAAGTTGGTACAGAAGTTCTCCTTTGGAAAACTAACCCGTAAATGGGTAGCAGTAAGAAAAAGAAATGAGTCG
>JAACVK010000111.1:1455-1856 GCA_009991595.1 bacterium
ATGACACCAATTAGGTTAGCAAAAGAAATTAAAGAGATACTGGAATGCGGTGGCAAGAACACGACACTAAAGATATTCTGACTTGCTGATAGATTACGAAAACAAGGAAAATTATGGCGATAGATAGGGTTCGGGCTGTATCTGCTCACCGCACATCAACGAGCAGGGAAATATCCTTATCTGCCATTTATCGTTCTGGCGCCGTCTGCCGACTTGACGACCAGAATCCCAGATACTCCGAAAGGAGTACTAATTTTTACAGGTTCGGCGAATTTAGAGGGATTTCCGTTCCTTTATAATTATCTTCTACTTCCTGCAGTAATAGGGAGTGTTTCCTCTCTGGTAGCCCGGAGTCTATCTGGGAAGGAAAAAGTCGGCTATTGCTGCTTAGGGGATAAAAC
>JAACVK010000004.1 GCA_009991595.1 bacterium
AATCTATACGGATTTTTAACAAATGGCTCGCTTTTGCCTTTTTTCAATTAGCTAGGAATAGTTTTACCCACTTGATGTCGAGAAGAGCCGTATCCGTTTACTTTTCACACGAAAACACAGACACTTTCAATGTTAAGAACTCGCCAAACTACTAGTCAGGGTGAAAAAGCTATGAGCAGCCCCACCCCCTAAACTACCGAAAACTTAAGAAAACAGCTGTTAAGTATCCAGAATCACATGGCCCGGTTCTTGCTTCTGTTCAATGTAGGGGTAGGACATTGAAAAAAATTGAGATTGCTTTGAAGAGCAAACATATCGGGATGCTAATTCTTTCAATTGGACTTCTCTGCTCTGCGAGTTCTACTTATGCACAAGAAAAACACAAGAATCCGCTAGGGCGATTCGTCGATCGGCTTTTCAAGAAAAAAGCCGCCCCTGAAGAGTTGCCTCAACAGTCTACAAAAAGTCTGAGCACAAAAGAACTTCGAAAGGCATTGGAAACAGGAAAGGTATCTTTAGCTAATCTTGATCTAGAAGAGATTAAAGAAAAGCTCTACGAAATTGGCTTTATCTCGACCGCAGAAATTAAGGCCGCCAGCTCATTTGGACTGGCTAAATCGAGAGACACAAAAAACGGTCACATCAAACTAATTGGTGGCGGAGACTCTAATCAATCCATCCAGTTCTTTTGTGAAACTGACTATATAGACACTTTAAGCGAGCAACAGCTCGTAAGTGAATCCTTCGACATGACTAGCAAATGCATTGCTCTAGCCAATGTTGACTCTCAGTTCTGGGCAATCGAGCTCAACAGTCGACTTGATAAAGATCGCCAACTACCCGAAGCTGAAACGACAACAGCGCCTACGGCAGCTGATAAGGAGCTGGTAAAAAGGAACGAAATCACCACTAGCACTAGAACCAGTCTTTTAACTCAAGCAGAACAAGTAGAAGCGGCAGCAATCCAACACGGCAAAACTCACGCTTCTCCCGAAAACGCACCTCAAACACTTGAGAAAATTACATCTCTTGTAGATTCCGCCTCCAAGAGAAACTCTTCGAAGCCCAAAGAAGTCACTAAAAAAATAACTCGAAACGAAATGTTTCAAATGCTTCAATATCTAAGAAAGGAAGGCCAAATTTTACCAGAACTAGGCTTAGGCACTCTGGCTCAACTCAGAAACCTAAAGGGTAGTGTCACAAGCCGAAACCAAAGTCCTACAGTGCAACAAGCACTAGAAGTCTATTTTCAAGACGGAGCAGGTTTTCACAATTCTACGCCAGCCTTTCAGCTAGCCAAGGGTGAGCTAGATGAAATGATTGTTCCCGAGTTCGAGATTGTCCCAGATAAAAACTCTAAGACTGGATACAGACAGGCCACTGCTCAAGAGCTGTTTTATCCTTTTGTTGAATCGGCCCTCGAGACTATAGCCAACACTCCCTATTTTACCGAAGAATTAATGGAAGAAGGAATTCAAGAATCAGAAGAAGATTCTTTAAAATTCAACGCCAGTTACAAGACTAAACAAGGTGGTGCTTAAAATGAAAAAACTTATAATCGTTTCGCTAACTCTTTTACTTACCTGTTCTTGCGAGAACATAGCCAACCAATCGCTTTCTTCATCCAACTCCAAAACCGGAGTATCCAGAAAGGGTGGAGGGCATACATCAGGCTCCTCCAGCAACGAAGGCCTTGCTCGCTTCTTTAGCGCCCGAGAACGCGACAGCGGAAGCTCCTCAAGCGCAAGTCGCCCTAGCTATCCTCGATGGCCATCTTCTTACGATCGCGTGGTTGCCTCTCATATAACTAAGTTAAGCCTTTACAACTTAAGTGGATCAAACACTTTTGGCCTATGCCCCAATCTTCACAACCTCAAGCCTAGTGATAAAAGCGAATTTTTCCAAGCAGCCTTCATGGGCCTTGCAAGTGCCGAAAGTGGCTACAGTAAATACTCTGGTCCTAAAACAGGCATCATGCAGCTAACCTGTGATAGCAACGCAAGAGTTCACTACAACTGCCCCTGTAAGAGCAGAACTCATCTAAGAGACGATTCCGCTTTAAACATCCGATGCGCCATGAACATCATCGATTATCAATACAGAAAAGGAGAATCTATCTGGTCTGGAAATAGATATTTTGAAACCTTAAGAAGTAATGGCCATCGCACAAAAATAATTAACGCCATAAAGTCTAGACTGCCTGCAGGATGCAACAAAAAAGGAAAGAGCTTTATTTAAATTTAACAATAGGAAAGTTCTTTGAACTTTGAGAGCCAATGCTCGATATGTAAAGTTCATCCATCTGATCTTTCTCAGATTGAATAGCAACTCGGTAAAGCTTTCCTGTGTCGGTAAACAAAAAGTCTGCTTTTTTAAAATTTAGTGAGTCTACAGCTGGCACCAAAGAGACCGTTTGAGTCCCGCTAGAGAACTTTGATTCCCACGCAAACAACTGTTCAATAATGACATTCTTCCAAGCCTTGCCCTCATGTATTCCAAACAGCAGTTGAGCGAATGCTGCCAAGACACCCTTTTCTTTCAACTCCATCGGGACGTATTTAAAGTCTTTCCCAGTAGCTTGCAGATATTTAGAATCGACTAAATACACACCGAAGGAGTCTTCATGTGAAATCGCCTTATATTCAAAACGCAGTCGATTCTTTTTAAAGTCTACCCATGCCACAAGATCGCCTAACTTGGTCGCTTTCTTATTTGAACTCATCATCCTCCCTGAGACTTTCATAAGCTCAAAACTTTTGATGTATTCATGGATGAAAGATCGAGCATCTTTTTCATCCGCTCGAAGTGTCATCGATAGAAACAATCCAACAACTAAGCCAAGGGAAGGAACAAAGTTAGGCATAAGAAAATACTACAGCCCATGTTCCATTTTGGGAACAAATAAAAGCTAAACTACTTAGCGCTGAAGAAGTCGAAAACCTTCAACATAGGCTCTAAACTCATTCTGCATCGTCCGCGGCTGTGGATTGGCCCCTACGTGGGTAATCGAACATTTTCGCCCACAGCTAATCTTCACATCACACCCGGCAAAATCACAGCGAACGGGCTTCCCAGAGAGTAATCCCGCATAGGAAACAGTAGGGTCGGTCAAAGAGGCTTCCATTTTCTCGAAACACTCTTTTTTTGCACTGGCTCGATTGGAGTCAGGACATAAAAATTCCTTTACGTTTTCTTTGAAGGCAGAAAGATCATAGGCAGCCCGAGAATTCACACCAGGATGCCCCAGCAACGCAAGAGCCATTGTTTGTTTACAAGCGGAGCTAGCTTCAGCGGTGCCACAGAAGAATTTATAGTGAGTCAAACCCGCGGTAAGCCGTCCCCAACCTCCTACATAAGGGTAGGCTTCAGGTCGCATTCGATGACAATGGCCAGAAGAACAGCTGAAACGACCAGAGGCAAAACTAGATGAATTGTAAGAACTACGTGATACACCGCGAGGATACCGTCCAGAATCATTAAAATACCAGGAGTCGTCCGAAAACAATTCTTGAGTGTTTGTGGAGCTTAAAGAACCAGCAACGGGAATACCTAACAGGGCTGCCATTTTAGGCGCTTGAGTAAAACCGGAGTTACACCCGTGAAGCATTATATAAGCGCCCGACAAGAAATGGCTTTTCAAACTACTTAAGCCCTCAGTGAGATAGTTAAAGCGCTTGTATTTGTAATAAGAACTTGATGAGGGGATATCTTCCAAACCAACCCCTAAGTGAGCCGCGCTATGGCTGAAAATATCTATGCTTTGAATCTGTTTAAAACTTTTTAGAAGGGGCATCAGGCGATTGCTCAACAACCACTTGTCGTCCATGTGCTCTAGCTCAAGCCCAAAACGTGAAAGTGCCGAACGGTATTCTGCGTAAGAGTCATAGGAAGATAAGCTTTCATCGAGCTTATCTGGACCAATGAACGCAATTTGATGTTTAGGATAAAGCTCCCTATATCGCCTAGCTCTGCTTACCGCAGACTTAAACAATTGATCCCCTAGACCGCCCGCATAACCAATCACAAAAATGTGCGTGGGAATTTTTTGACCACGCCCTCCCGAACCAGGCATATAAGAAACTGTCAGAGCCTGGGAAGCTAGAGAGAAAAGGAAAACTGATAAGCAAAATAGTTTTTTAAAGGCAGTCATTTGCAGACCTTAGTAACAAATCATAAGATGAGACACCAGAGGATTCACCCCACCAAGGCCCGATAGTGGTTACAAAACGCTTAAGTTACTGACACTTAGAATTAACCCTCCTCCCGACAAAGCCCCCCCCCCACAGAAGCCATTCAAAAGGCCGAGACGACTAGGCTAAAACAATTCAAGGAAGTAGAGTTAAAATCTATGAATCCAGAGAAAATTCTTCGCACTTGGGTAAAGTTGCAAAAGCTCCCTGCTGGCGCCTTACTCTTCAGCAGAGTCTTAGGAAGATTGATCCCCTACACAGGCACCATCCCCTTTAAGATTGTTTCTTTAGAGCCTGGTTTCGCCCAAATCACCATGAAAGACTGTCGACGAGTTCGAAACCATTTAGATTGCATTCATGCAATGGCATTAGCAAATCTTGCAGAGCTCACCTCAGGCCTCGCACTTACAACTGGACTCACAAAAAAACATCGAGCCATTTTAGTTGGCTACGAGATCACCTATCATAAAAAAGCTAGAGGGCAGCTATTGGCAGAAAGTCGCTTTGACTCAAAATCTTTGCCAATCGACACATCAAGCGAACAAAGAGTGGAGGTCAGCCTAAAGAACAAAGACAACGATGTGGTTTGTAAGGCAACCGCACTTTGGAAAGTTGCACCAGTAATATGAGCCCCCTTAGCAACGACTTTTGCAAAAAACTAGGAATTGAACATCCCATTTTTTGCGGAGCCATGTATCCCTGCTCCAACCCTGAGTTGGTCGCAGCAGTCAGCCAAGCCGGTGGACTAGGTGTTATACAACCCATTTCATTGTCCTATGTTCACGGCTATCAGCTTCGCGCGGGAATTCAAAAGGTTAAAAATCTTACCCAAAGGCCAGTAGCCTTTAATGCCCTTATTGAAGCTTCTTCAAAAACCTATCTAGAGAGAATGAACAAATGGGTGGACATTGCCCTAGAAGAAGGAATCCGCATTTTTATCACCGCCCTCGGGAAGCCTGATCAAATCGTTAAAAAAGTGCACGCAAAAGGTGGAATGGTTCTTCATGATGTGACGGAACACAAATGGGCTTTAGTCGCTCGCGACGCTGGCGTGGATGGCTTGATTTGCGTAAACAACCAAGCTGGAGGTCACCTTGGAAGCAAAGGCGCGGGAGAACTTTTTGAGGAGCTAAAAGCCTTAGGACTTCCATTAATTTGCGCAGGAGGCGTGAGCACCCGGGATGGGTTAAAGCAAGCTCTCGATCTGGGATACTCCGCAGTCCAAATGGGCACTGCCTTCATTGCTACAACAGAGTGCAATGCCCACTCTGATTACAAAGAAGCCATTGTTAAAGCTCATGCCAAAGACATTGTTGCAACCGAGAAAATATCGGGTGTCCCAGTTTCGGTAATCAACACCTCCGAGGTAAGGAGCCTGGGCCTAAAAGCCTCCGGCCTCGAAAAATGGCTGCTAAAAAACCCTAAAACAAAACATTACATTCGCCTGTTTTATTCTTTAAAGTCACTGTGGTCTTTGAAACGATCCAACTTGAAGGGCAAAAACTATAAGAACTTTTTTCAAGCCGGAAAAAGCGTTGAAGGTGTCAAATCAATTAAGAGCGTATCTGAGCTTATCGCAGAGCTGACCCAGCCCCAGGAACTCTAATTTTTACAGTTTTAAAGCAGCTTTTGAAAATACTCTAAGAACTTACACAAAACTTACAGCACACACGGCTAATTCAAAATTTCGACACCTTAAATCACAAAACCTGAGTGATTCGGCCATTTAGGAACAGACATTTATCGCAAATGATCTTAAGGTAAAGCTAATGGCTCGAGAGAAAACCTCCATCGACTGGTCTCAGTATTCGCTTAGGAAAATTGATTTTACGATTGTTTTAGTTTTTCATCTTTTAGCGATTGCCGGCATCTTTTACATAACCTGGAGTTCTGCTTTAGCAGCAGTCGTCCTTTGGGTTTTCACGGGAATGTTAGGGATCACGGTTTGCTACCATCGATTGCTTTGCCACAAGTCGTTTGAAACCTATCCAATCGTTCGAGCCATTCACCTTTTTGCTGCCGCCCTCTCTTTTCAACGAGGCCCACTCACTTGGTCAAAACACCACTTAAGACACCATCAAAACTCTGATCAGGAAGATGACCCTTACTTTCCTCAGCATGGATTTTGGTTTTGTCACATTGGCTGGGTTATCTTTAAACGAAAAGCTCGTTACAAAAAATCGTTTGAGCTACCTCAGCACATTAAGAACGACCGCCTGAATCTTTTCTTTGAAAAATACAACCTGCCAATATTCGCATTATCGCTCGTAGCTCTATACTTGATTGGCGGAGTTGAATTTGTTTTGGTTGCAGGATTCTTAAGAGTCGTTTTGGTTCTTCACTTTACCTGGCTTGTGAATTCTTGGTCGCATCGTTTTGGCTATCGTAATTTTTCAACCACAGATGAATCATCTAACAGCCCCCTGGTGGCAATCCTTGCCTTCGGAGAAGGCTGGCACAACAATCACCACATGTATCCTCGATCAGCTCGTCACGGCATGCAGGCCTGGGAATTTGACCCCAGCTTTTACTGGATTAAAGCTTTAGAGTTTTGCGGACTGGCATGGAACATTCAAACGACAACGGTTAAAGCCAAGCGCCTTGCCGAACAAAATGCTCAAAAAGCTTAGTCATTTTAGATCTCATCCAAGCTGTTTGCCCCCCAACAAGGGTGTTTACAAGCGAAGGAAAACTCGCCCTAATTGAATCTTCACACTGAGCTTAAGTGTTGGATTTTATGCGCAATGCCTCTTAACAGAGCTCTTATATGTTTTCATTTCTACCCCCATCAACGAAGCCAGAACCCTATTCACGATAGACTGTAGAAGCAAACGCGGAACGTCTTCTGAAAGCCCAAAACAAAGAAGAGGAAATGGAAATGAAGACACAAAACACTGAGATAAAAAAAGTCCCCACTAGGCTCATGTTTCTACTAAGCGTTCTTTCGTTTCTTGTTTCATTTTTTGTATCTCATTCCATTTTTGCACAAACCTCCATCAACGAACACGCTCAGTCAGCAATGAGTGGTAACGGCGGACAAACGGCAGCGGCTTCAGGAGACTTAGCCTCTAACTCGGCTGCCTGTAACCCAAAGAACATCGCTCCTTGTTTGAAGATCCCACTCGACATTGCAAGCATCATTGGCGCTTTGCAGTCTCTAATGGCAAACTCTGGAAGCAACCAAACAGTGGACACTTCGGGCATCGACAGCCTAGGTAAAATCCCAGACTTCAAACCGACTGCCTACAACACCCCTGATTACAAGCCCCTCGTAAACGACGTTAAGAATGTCTGCAAAATCGCACCAACACTTTGTGATGATTCGAAATGCATCGAAGGAACCCACAACCCATCTTGTTTGAGATTGAAAGTTCCCGACGCCTTCGCATCAAATGCCGAAAAACTTAAGAACGATTACAAAGATGGTTTACTTGATAAGGATCTATTCCCAGAGGAATTTCTAGAAGAAGCAAACTTTCTAAAAGCGCTTGATGCAATTGACGGTGTTCCCGAGGGAATTCAATCCATCAACAAGAGCCTTGCTGAGGCAGCCCTAGATAAGGACTCTAAAGTCAACGAAAACCTATCTTTGAACGAGCACCACTCAGATGACTCTGATGGGTCGCAACCTGTTAAATTAGGCCAACTAGACCTCCCAGACCTCAATGACCTACTCAAAAAATACAAACAAAATCAAGGCGCCTTACCTCAGGTCTTCATCAAGAACCTAGATTTAGAAGACGCTTCTACTGGTAAACGCCTTACACTTTTTGAAAGAGCGACAAGAAGACATCAAGGAACTCAAGAATTTCCAAGAGGTTTCGTCCTTGCACGAATGGAAAAGATGCGATCTGTCGCGATTGCAAAACAAGAAAAGGTCGAAAAATTCATTGCTCAGAAAAAAGCACAAATCCTCGCCACCCTCGACTCATCAGCCATTGGCTCCAGGAAATAAATCTATTAGTTGAATAATAGACATGAACATTACGATGTATGGAATTCCGAATTGCGACACAGTAAAAAAAGCACGAAAGTTTTTAGAAAACGCCAAAACTGAATACGACTTCGTCAACTTCAAAAAATCACCTCCCACAACTGCCCTCATCAAGCGATGGAAAAAAGTAAACACAAAGATGTTCTTATAAACACTCGTGGACCAACTTACAGGAAGATTAAAGAAGAATTTGAAGCTGCTTCTGAGCTCGAGAAGGTCAATTTACTCATTGAGAATTCTTCAGCCATCAAGCGACCCCTTATCGAAGTTGACGGCGCACTATTTACCGTTGGCTTCGATCAAGAAACCTACTCAAAGCTTTGCTAGGTTGAGCTTATTCATTACTGTTGAAGAACAGCCTTCATACAAAATACAGAACCACCGGCTTTGATAAATTCAGAAGTGTCGACCTCGATAGGACTAAAGCCAGCCGAACTGAGCTCTTTCACAAATTCTTTAGCTCCGTGCTGAAGCACAACGTTTTTACCATCCGGGCAAAAGCAGTTAACAGCCATGCTCTCAATGGCCTCGAAGCGAGAAACCTTAATGATTTTTGAAAAATTCTCTGTGATTCTAGCAAGACTCTCGGAATCAAAAGCAGACTCAACAATCGCCACAGTGTTTTCATCCAACACCGAAAAACAAGTGTCTAAATGATAGAAATTAGAATCCACGAGCCTTAGATAAACAATCTTTCTAGGGCTAAAGACCTCATTGGCAAACGCATAGGCCCCTTTGGTTGATCGAAATCCATAACCTGCAAAAAGAGTGTTTCCATCCCTGGACCAAAGTGCGTCTCCAGCACCTTCGAGCCTCTCTTTTCCCAAAAGTTCCGCCGAGACCACCTTGTATGAATGCAACTCATACCACTGACGATACAGCTCTGGCTCCCCTAACCTTTCTTTAGAATTCATATGAGAAAGTAAAACAGTTTTGCCCTGAACAAGTGCATGGTTTGCACAAAAAACCATATCTGGATAACCCTTATGAGCTGGGAGAACTTCGACCTCCACTTCAATAGATTCAAAGGTTTTCTTTAACTCACTCCACTGAAGCAGCGCCTTAGATTGATCAACCTTCTTAAGTTGACCTTGAGCGTCCTGCATAAAAGGATTGATCGAATAAAGAATTTCAAAACAACTTGGCTCAAGCATCAGTAATTTCATAATGCATGATTAATTGATTTTTTACCCAACGACAAAGCAGAGAAACGGCACCTGGATGCTTTGGTGGCAGAGACTGGGGTTAGCATGGTCGGCGCTCTGGGATAAATTCCGCCATAGAGGCCAATTTTAGCGCAGAGATTTGGTTGATCCCGATTGAGAGTGGGTAAAGCTAAAACAGACAAGTAGGCACTTAGAGTTTTCTCTGTAATTATTGATTTGTTCAAAGAAT
>JAACVK010000005.1 GCA_009991595.1 bacterium
TTCCGTCATTTTCTTCTCCTTTTTTGAAGGGTTTGTTGCTGGAGACTAATCGTGAGACCCAAGTTTTTTCAAAAGCTTCCAGGCGTTCCAAGATCATCGCCGATGTGCCCCCAGGAACAAAGCTCTATCTTCATGCGCGCTCTCCGCGTGGATATTGGTTGTATGTAGAGGACGAGGGCGGTAACCGCGCGTGGATTGCTAACTCCCACACTAACTTCGCTTTTGTAAGAAGGTTGCAAACAATGCCTCCACCTCCACCTGAGAAAGTTACTGAACAGGTCGGAACTAAGCCGGTTGGCGACAAGAAAGTTTTAAAAGGAAGCGGTCAATATTCTCATGAGTTTCTTGGAACGTGGCGAGATTCGTGGGTAGATCCAGTTTCAAAGTATTCCTATGGTGGAAGCTACACACTGTTCTTTTTGAAGGCTCAATGGGCTAACCAGCGTGAGGCGCGTGCAGGTCTGCAGTTGGGGTATCTGTATAAGGGTGGAAAAGACGGGTTTAGTGTTCCCATTCGCATGAGATATGTTGCTCAAGGTGCTGGGTCGATGTTTATTCTTGGGCCTGACATTGGAATGACTTTTATCAGAACAACTAATAGCGAGAATCATTACTCTTTTTCACTTGGCTATAGTGTCGGATTATCGTTTGCTAAGACACTTAACATTTACGTTCGCCCTGCTGTAGACTTGTTCTATGCACCTCGTTTTTCAACGGAAATTTCTATGGGAATAAGATTATGAGCCGATTTCTTTTACTGTTTTTGTTTATCTTTTTTGGACAGAGCCTTGGAATGGCGCGTCCCAGGGAAGATCGTGTCGATTTTTCAAAGCTGGATGAGTCTTCAAAGAAGAAAAAGAAAGTTCTCCTCGATAGAGACATTACTTTCACGAATGAAGACATTGAAAAGAAAATGGATGATCCAGCGACCATGCAAGTTCGCTATGATGTGCTTGGGCGTAGTCGTCCCGGTCGAGGAGGAAAACCTTTAGAGCGATTTTTAAAAGGCTCTTTGGTTCGAGCTTTGTTCTTTTCAAAAGATAAGCGTTGGGTGGCAGTCGAGTCGATGAAGACGAATAAGAAGCGATGGCTTCCTCGTGCTTCACTCCCCTCTTTTAAGGATGATATTTTCGTCAAGAAAAAGTAGTCGGCTTAGTGATGTGTTGTTCAACCTTTTCCAAGATCATCTTGGCTCGTTTTAGTTGATTGTCACAAGAAACCTTTACACTTTTCTTACCTGCAAAGCGTGTGTGATCTAAATCATTAAAGAATTTCTTTAGGATCAGAATATTCTTGTGATATTCGGGAGGAGTGACTCTATACAAAGCATCAATGATTTCATCATTGGTCGATTTTGGAGTGATGTTCTCGTTGCTGAGCACTCCTGTAATAAATTCCCGGCTATATTGATCAATCAAGCTGGCGAGCCTTCCCTCTGGCCTGCTGCTTTTCTTTAGAATGTAGCTTTCTGTTGTTTTCCAAGGCTTGGCGCGAGCGTGTTCATCTGATTGATTCTTTTGTTTTCGAATGAAAAAGAATATTCCCAAAGACAGATAGGAAGCCCATAAGACGGCCCACTCCCTTAACTTAACAAAAGAGGTGCTGCTTGAAACGCTTGAAAAGCTCTGTTGTTTGATTTGGATTGGGGGTAGTTCGTGCTGAGGTTGTTTCTTGTCGTTTGAAGGATTGTTGGCCACAGCAGTGTTGTTGCCTTCAACTTGAATGGTCATAGGATCATTCTCGAGGCTAATGTATTCCTTCTTCTTCGGGTTGAAAAATGTCCAGCTTAATTTTGGAACATCTAACTGGCCTGCTGTTCTTGGAACAAAGAGATAATCAAACTTAATGGATCCTTGGGCATTTTCATCCACCTTCGGAAAGGGTTTTACTCCATGGCTTTCCACTCCCGTGGGCATGGCGACTGTTGGTGCTTCGATTGATTTGATGTTGCCTTCTCCGGAAATAGTAATGGTGAGTGTGAAGGGTTGATTGGCGGTTACGTTGGTCGGGGGTGGAGTGACTTCCCAATTGAAGTCACCAACAGAGCCGCTGAATTCAATGTCAGAAGGAACCGCCGGCAAAGGCTTGGAGAAGATTTTGACCGGTTTCGAGCTGATGGTTTGAGGAATGGGCTGCCCGCCAATTGAAAAACCATTTACTGAAAGAGGAACAATCTCGTAACGTAGATCAAAGGAGTCTACCGTGAGTAAACCTTCCTTAAGTGGGAAAAGGGCGAAACGTGCGAACTCTGTGCTTTGATAAGGAACCCCTTGTATGGAAACTGTGTTGCGCGGAAGAGCCCGCGGTAGAAAAAGGTCTTCTTTGAGAAACCCTTCAAAAACAGGAAATTTCTTGTAGTCGTGATTGATGTCCTGGATGTTCCTTCTATATAAGTTAAAGGAGACTTTTATCATTTCACCGACAAACACTTCTTCTTTGTCGACTTCTGCAACAAACATAATTTTTTTGCTCGTATCAAGTTGAGCACTGTTGCCCAGACCAAGATCTTCACTCTCAAAAAACTCGTCGCTTGGATTGTCTGGTAGGTTTGGTAGTGGGTTTGTTACCACGGGGCCGTTTCCACCATTGGTGAAGGGTTCCACTGAAGCGATCTTGGTTTCAGTTTTAAATTGAGCTTTACCAACGCTAACGGTGAAACCTGGGATAGGAACTTTCCCTGATTTAAGAGGCTTTAAAACGTATATAAAATATTTGATATTAGTTCTTACTAATTTTCCGTTCTTTTCATAAGTTCGAATGTCAGCAATTTCTTGCTTTTTGAGAATCTCCCAATCCGCGAGTAGTGGTGTTCGAGGAAATCCCACATAGCTTGGAGAATCTGTGGTGACGACAATTCTGAGTTGCACAGGCTGGCCATTTGAGCTTTTAGCAATGTCCAACTTGCTTTTAACCACAGTATTGAAGGCAAGTGACGTGAATGACAAAGTTGAGAATAGGAGTGTGGCAATTAGCTTTTGCATAGTTAGAAATTTTAACATGAAAAGCGAGAACGGTTTTCATGCTTAGTGCCAGGTTTTTTGCGACTCAACGCAGCCATTCTACCAAGGTTTTCCGTTTTGACCGGAGCCTTTGCCTTGTTCTCGTCTTTTCCGAGCTCGATTGCCAGCCTCAGCTTGAGCCTTGCGTTGTTGAACTTCTTTTTCCTCAGAGGATACGCTAGAGAGAATTTTCTTTGCTTGTTTTTCGTCAATGTTGGTGTCGTCGAACTTAGGTTTTTGCGGTTGGCCGCCGGAGTTTTGAGGTTGCTGTCCTTGACCCTTGTTTTGATCCTCTCCTTGCCCTCCACCGCCACCGCCTTGACCGCCGCCTTTGCCTTGTTGTTGGCTTTTGCTTTTTGCGTCTTCCTTTGCAATAAGGCGAGCAATGTTTTTGCGAGTTTTTTCATCGAGATCAGGCCAAGGTTCCTTTTTTAAACTTTTGTAATATTCGATCATGGCCTCTTTATTTTTGCCTAAAAGCTCTTCACTTTGCCCGAGCTGGTATTGCAATGCCTTCTGCATTTTCTCGGACTGGGAAGTCTCTAAAAGTTTTGAGAGTTCCTGTTTGATAGGTTCCACTTCGCTTGGGGTAAAAGTCTTTTCTTCTGCACCTTGTCCTTGCTGTTCTTTTTCTTCCTTATCCTTGGCTTGTTCGCTAGTGAATCTGTGTAAACTGTTACTAGTCCAGTTGAAGCGAGCAGTGGAGTCATGAGGATTGCGTGCAATGACGTCTGAGAATTTATCTTCAGCTTCATCAAACTCGCCTTTATTGAATGCACTTACACCAGAATTGCTTGTAAAGATGTCGTAGGGGTTTTCAACAGTCTCAGCGAAACTGGAAAATGAGAAACAGAGGAATATCAGACAAGGAAGTAAAAGCTTCTTCCAAGCACATTTGGTTTCAGGGAGTAGAAAGCTAAGAAGAATAAACAGAATTGAAAAAAGAAGCGGAATTTGGAAACGATGTTCTTTTTTGTTGAGGGTTCCTGCGTCCTTGCTGCTTCTTTTGTAGTCCGCTAAAGATTTTGTTAAAAATTCCCAGGCTTCGACTCCTTGAGAGCTATAAAAGACTTTGGCTTTGGTTTTTTCTGCGAGATCTAGAAGGGCTTTGTCTAAAAGTTTAGTAATGACGGGCTTACTGGTTTCGGGATCTCTGACATAACCCTCTAGGCTTCCTCTTGAATCGCGGATGGGGATATTTGAGCCTTGTTGTGTGCCCATGGCCACTGAGTAGATGGGAATGTTCAAGTTTTGAGATCTATTAATGGCACCTTTGTAATCTTCAACTGTGTCTTCTCCATCGCTTACAAGGAGGATGACTTTAGAGGCTTCAAATTCAAGGTCGGTGGGGTCGTCTACTTTGTCCACTCCCAGAGCGGACAAGCAGGCCTCAATGCCTCCACCAATGTTGGTGGCTTGATCGCTTAGAAACTCTGAGCTCATTGGTTCCATGAAATCTACAAAGGAATGATAATCAACCGTCAGCGGGGCTGCGACATAACCAGATCCGGCAAAGCCAACTAAAGAAACCCGGTCGCCTCGCAGGTTTTCCACAAAGATGCTGAGTTGATTTTTAGCCAATTGAAGTCGGCTTGGGTTAGCGTCTTCGGCGTTCATGCTTTGAGAAAGGTCTAAGGCAACACAGAGGTCAAGTCCCTCAGCCCGGTAGGTCTCTTCGGTGTCGCCCCATTGAGGCCCAAGTGCCGCTAAAACCCCTAGAGCCAAGCCGATAACAAACAAGATCGTCTTGATGCGCCTCCATCGGGGTGCTTCGAAACTATTGTTCTCAACAGTAAGCTTAAGTCTGCTTAATAACTTGTTGCGGCTATAAGCAGTGAAGATCAAGAGGGCGACGCATCCTGCAAGGATTAAAGCTAAGTAAGAGTTCTCAAGGTTGCCCCAAGCGACGCCTAGCTCACTCATGGTATTTTCCTCCAGCGCGTGTTGAGTGCAATGATTTCTAAAAAGAGAATTCCAAGCCCCAGGAGTAACCAAGGCCATGCAAGTTCAGACCTTCTTACATAGGTTTGAGTTTCGACTTTGGTTTTTTCTAATTTATCAATGGTTTCAAAAACGCTGGAAAGCATTGATTCTTGGGTGGCTGAATAAAAGGTTCCTCCAGTGTGTTCCGCCATCTGAGTTAGGAGTTCATCGTTGGAGGCATCGGTAAGGGTTTGATAGATAACCTGCTCAGAGCCTCCAATAATACGTGTAACTGGGTATTGAACCTTTCCTTTTTTGCCTAAGCCGATTGTGTAAACTCTCACGGCGTGTCCTTTGGCAAGGTCGGCTGCAGTCATGGGCGCAACGCTACCCATGTTGTTGTCTCCGTCGGTGACGAGAATGACAATCTTACTCTTCGCTACTGAACCTTTTAGATGATTAACAGCGACCGCTAGGGCTTGCCCGATGGCGGTTCCGTCTTGAAGGTAGTTGTTGGAAGAAGACCTGATTCCTTGTTTGACGACGTCGTGGTCGAGGGTCATAGGGACAGCTGTGTAAGCTTCTCCGCTAAAGAGAACTAATCCGATGCGGTCATCCTTTCTACGATCAATGAACTGAGAAATAACCTTGATAGCCACCTCTCTACGGTTAGGGCGAAAATCAAGGGCATCCATAGATTTGGAGAGGTCAAAGCAGATGACCATGTCTAGAGCGTCTACGGTTCGCTTTTCACGCGTGGAAACAGCTTGAGGGCGGGACAGGGCAAAGATTAAAAATGAAAGGCCTAAGAAGCGCAGAGAGATGTGGATTTTAAATGGAGTGGGCGCTTGAAGCTTTGGACGGTCTTTCATCCAAGATTCTGTGGGGGTGAAGATGCGGCTTCTAAAGCGCACCCCGTTCTTGATGTTTACCCAAAAAACATAAATAAGTGGGATGAAAAGCAGAAATGCTTCTGGGTTAGCGATTTCCAACGTTTGCCCCCTCTTTCTTTTGATTCCTAAGCTGTGCGTCTAGGTGTAGTTTTAGAATTTTGAAGACTTCTTCTACATCTCCAACAAACATCTTACGTTCTTCGGTTGTTGGGTAATATTTTGCAAAGCGAACCTGATCCCCTCTAAGCATGAAAGACTCAATCTGACCCATCCTCTGTGGATTGATGCCCTTTTGTAGAGAGATGGATCGAAGTGTTCCGATGAATTCTGAACTTGTGTAGAACTCAGTGTGTGTTTCGTAGACTTTGTCGCAAATGTCGCGAAAGATTTGAATGATGTCAGAATAGTATTCTTTTACGTGCTCTTGCTTAGCGGCACTGTCGAGAGCTTGTTTTGTTTGGGCCTTTTTTAATGCCTTTTCCATTTTTTCGGAAAGAGTCAGTTCTCTCTTTTGGGGGATGATTTTAATGTTTTTTTTCTTTAAATATTTTACGAGAACTATAGTTAGAAGGCTTAGGAGTAAAGCTCCGCCAATCAACCACCAAAACCACATTGGGTAGGCTTGAGTGATGGGATTTAGCGGGGCTTCGTGTTTGGGCATGCTTTGAAGTGGCTTAACTTCAATTTCTTCTTCGATCTTTTGATCGTTGCTACATTCGAGGGTGAGGTTGAATCTTCCTGCTGTCAGTGGAGCTAGAGTGATGCTCGATCCTTTTGCTTCATAGACGTAGAACTGTTGTTCCTTTTGGGGAAACACAGCTCCTTCCTTTAAAAGTGGGAGAGAAGAGTTTGGGCACTCAAGGCTGAGCATCTCGCCAGCGACAACGTATCTCATCCTCCAGCTTTCCTTCTTTTAAAGTAATTCTGAAGCACGGGGACAAAGTCTTCTTGGGCATCGACCCACAAGATATCGGAACGAGCTCGTTTGAAAGCTTCTTGGGCTAAAAGTTTCCTTGTTTCAAAATGCTGAAAGAGAAAGCTCTTTAGCGACCCTGATCGGGTGTCCAAGGTGGCTGGACGTCCACGTTCAGCGCTTTCGACTTCCATATATCCCCAGTTGGCTAGTTCCCATTCTCTTGAGTCTTCTACGGCAATGCATACAAAGTCGTGGAGAATAGTGGTTCTTCTTAACACTTCCTCTGAGGGAAGTTTTTCCATGTCCGTGAGAAGAAACACAATGCTCTGCTTTTTTAAAACTTGATCGAGTTGTTTGAGGGCAAGTGAAGGATCTGTGCCTTTGCCTTTAGGCTCAAAAGCTAAGACGTCTCGAATAATACGAAGCAGATGAGTTTTCCCTTTGCCAGGGGGAACTACTTTTTCAATTTGATCCGAATACATCAGAAGACCAAACTTGTCGTTTGATTCAGCGGCAGAGACCGCAAGAGTTCCTGCAATCTCTGCTAGTCTTTGAGCTTTTGCTTCTGCCCAAGGTCCTTTTCTTAGGGAGGCAGAGACATCCACAACAAGAAATAACGTTCGTTCTCTTTCTTCTTCAAAGGTTTTTATGACTGGGTCGGGTGTTCGTGCTGAAACCGTCCAGGAAATATGTCGAACATCGTCTCCCCAAACATAGTTTCGAAATTCACGAAATTGCATGCCCGTTCCACGAAAAGCAGATAAATATTGACCAGCCATACCCTGTTGAACAAGTCTGCGCGCTGCAAGTTCAATAGCGCGGACTTTCTTGAGTAATTCTGACTGGTTCACGGCGCTGGAATCGTTGTTAAGACCTTTTTGATGACAGTAAGTGGGGTTATCTCTTCGGCCTCGGCTTCAAAGGACATAATCAAGCGATGTCTCATGACATCAGGAGCAATGCTCTTCACGTCATCGGGAGTGACAAACCCGCGACCTTCGATGAAGGCTTTTGCTTTAGCAGCCTTAGCTAGTGAGATAGTTGCACGAGGAGAGGCTCCAATGGAAATCAAGTTGCTGAGTTCAGCAAGGCCTTTGTGATTTTTAGGCTCTCGAGTCGAGAAGACGATGTCTAGAATGTAGTCTTTAACTTTTTGATCGATGAAAATGGCTTGGCAAATGCTGCGTGCTTTTAGAATTTGAGCGGCGCCCGCAACAGCAGTGATTTCTGCTTTTTCGTTCCCAGACTGAGATTCTAAGATTTTCATTTCCTCGAATCGATTGGGGTAGCCGACTTCTACTTTAAACATAAAGCGATCCATCTGAGCCTCGGGAAGAGGATAGGTGCCTTCCTGTTCTATAGGGTTTTGCGTAGCGAGAACCAGGAAAGGCTCGTCTAGTTTAAAGGTTTGATCGCCAATCGTAACTTGCTTTTCTCCCATACACTCCAGAAGTGCAGCTTGAACCTTGGCGGGAGCACGGTTGATTTCATCGGCAAGAAGGATGTTTGTGAAGACAGGACCTTTCTTTGGAGAAAAGTCTCCGTTTTTTTGATTGAAGATCATCGTCCCGGTTAAATCACTGGGAAGTAAGTCGGGAGTGAATTGAACTCGCGCAAAGTCTACGCTGAGCGACTCGGCCACTGATTTTACAGTGAGAGTCTTTGCTAGACCCGGTAGCCCTTCCAGTAGCACATGGCCGCCCGTGAGAAAGCCCATTAGGATTCGATCGACCATATTTCTTTGACCGATGACAACCTTTGATATCTCTTCTTGAGCGCTTTTTATAAAAGAGCCTTCTTGTTGAACGAGTTCTGTTAGTCGTGCTACTTCCGGATTCATCTATTTGATTGTATTGTAGAATGAGCATGCAAAAAAGCTTCAACGCAGGGCTTATTTTCTCTGCCACCAGAACCTTAGCGGGTTGGATTTTTTTGACGGGTTTGTGGGGAGTTTGGGGATACTCTGTTTCCGGCTTTCCTTTGGCTTTTGGAATGATGAGTTGGACTCTTTTGTGGGGGCCTTTGTTTTTTTTAGCTTTATTGGTTTTTCGTCACCCTTTTGTGGGTAAGAACGTTTTCAGATTAGAGCTCAAACGATTTCCAGTGCTTTTGAAAGGTTGTTTTAAGAATATTCTTCGCCACCCTGGGCCTGACCCCGAGTTTTATGTAATGCCCTCTAGGGATTGTTGTTTAGTGTGGCTTCAATCGCCATTTAGCCGGAGGCAACAAATTTATGTCACTTCGGCTTGGGTTGAGCAGGGTTATTTTGATTTAGTTAGTCAATTTACTCAAACTTGGGTCGAAATTTCACAGCTAACGAGAAGCATGCGATGCTTGCGAACTTTTCAATGGGCCTTCTGGTGTGCATGTTTCTTGCCACTGGATTTGTCGCTTCATTTTTTAGATCTGTGTTTTTCGTTTTTTGGGTTTCAAAAAATTCCAAAGGCGGCTTTTTGGGGGCAAAGAGTTTGCTGGCAGTTTAAAAGACTCTGGTTTGGTGTGAGCGACGAGTCCTTTGATGATACCATCTTTGAAATTAGTCGTCGTAAGGCCAGTGGGGTTCGCACGCCCGCAGCGTTTGATTCTTTGATATGGGGCGTGTGGTCACGTCATTCGCTCAATGGGGTGCACCCAAGTTGGGCGATTTTGATGGATTCAGGGGCTTTTTTTCGATCAGAGCCTACTTAGTTTGATTCTGGAGCGTCATACTCAA
>JAACVK010000110.1 GCA_009991595.1 bacterium
TGTTTGAACAAGCACCAGGGCCACCGAGCGAGAGATTAATAACTTTTGCAGGATAAGGATTGTTTGAGACACCAGCAACAGTTCCTCCAGCTGCCCAGCGAATACCATCGGCGATATCTGAAAGCCAGCCTCCACAAGGTCCCAACACTCTGACGGCCACTAGCTTTGCTTTCCAATTAACACCAACAACGCCTACTCCATTTTCGGCATTGGCCCCAATTGTTCCAAGAACGTGGGTTCCGTGCCAGCTACTATTTTTCATAGAGCCACCACTGCAAGATTCAAAACCAGTATTGTAATCGCCTGGATCATGGCCATCATTATCTCGCCCATTTCCATCGCGACCTAAAGTTGCATCATCAATCATATCGGCACTTGAAGCAATTCGACCAGAGAGTTCAGAGTGATCGGTAAAACCCGTATCGACAACGGCCACAACTTGAGAAGTTAAGCCTGTAGAGAGATCCCAAGCGAGAGGCAGGTTAAGGCCATTTACATTTCCATAATGCCATTGTTCATCATATCGAGGATCAACAGTTCCGTTGCTATCACCTGGCTCATAATTGGCGTGAAGATAAATATCCTCTTCGATATAGGCCACATCACTTTGTTTTTTTATAGCATCGACTTCAGATTTTTTTGTAAGATGAACGATAGAACGCTGAGCACGCTTGCTTAATGCAGAAACGCGACCGCCACTTTCATTATTTTTATAACGAACAATATAGCGTTTGGCCTCGACATTGAAACTGAAAATGGCAGATAGGCACAAGAAAAAAAAGGCGCCTTTTTTGGTACAAGTCATCCTTGACTCCTCACCACCAGACTCGTCCATGAGTCTGTTCCGGTACCTTATTATCCTGCACAGACCATGCCATCGGCCAGACGGACAAAAGGTCCACTGAGACTTTATATCAGGCAGTTAGCTGGGGTCGATTAGTCACTGAGTTTTGGAGTCCAGAAACAAAAAGACCCCATCCCTGGGGTCTTTTTTGTCATACGACAGAAAACAAAAAAGGCACCGAAGTGCCTTTTCTATTACATATTCATAAGCGTTTTAATATTCGTGATTCTTGTGACGTCTTCTCCGCGACAAGCATCGTTTGTACATTGTTGAGGTACACGACAACGTGATCCATTCTCGTCACTCCAAACATAGTCGTTCTCACCACGAACCAAGATTCCTTCGACTTCACCTGTCTCAGCGTTAAATACTGCAGAACCAGAGTTACCACCGAATGTATCGAGATTCGTTACGAAGAAATAATCGTTTGTATTTTTACGAACGTTAGCACCGTCAGATACTTTTGTTGGAAGACCAGTTGGGTGACCGATCACAACGATTGATTGTGAATCAGTGATTTTTCCAGTCTTACGGAAAGAAAGAGGCGCACGATCAGTCACGGCACGATCGAGACGAATGAGAGCATAATCATCTTGAGTTGGACGATCAAGCTTGCGCTCAAGTATCTCAACACACTTATAAACATCTTTAGAAGCAACTTGAGTCGCCTTTTCACCGTCATTGTTAACTGCAAAACCAAAAACCCAAGCTGAACCTTCACAGTCGCCCATTGATTGAATACAGTGACCAGCTGTAACTAAAAGATCAGGTCCAACAAGGAAGCCAGAGCAATTAGCTGCTGTGATTTGTTGAGAGAAACGAATTGTTGGGCACATTCCACGAGACTCGAGATTGCTTCCAGAGATTTCAGTGACTACGCCTTTGTCAGTCAGTTTTGAGTGCGCAATCATGGCCGCAGTTGATTGGGCCAATTCGAGATAGAGAGAATTCGTCGTATCGTAGATATCGCGACGGTTATCATCTCCGTAAATTACTTTGTCCATGGCGAATGAGGTATTCATTACCAATGATGCTGTCAGAATTAAAATTGCCTTCATTTAAGCTCCCTTTCTATTGCCGATTATGGGTGAGTTGTTTTTTCATTGCGACAAAGAATAGACAACTTAAAAAGTCTGTCATTCTTATACCGGCAATGCGTCAGAAACGTTTTCCACCAATAAAAACGGATTCAACAGAACCAGGAAAGGTCATATTTTCGAAGGGAGAATGGCCACATTTGGTTTTTAGAGTATTTTTACTGATCTTTATCGGCCTTTTCAGACTGAGAACGGAAAATGAAGCCCAAGCGCCCACTTCAATCAATCCTGGACCAGAGCCGAGACGATGATAGCTCGGACGAAGATTCTTAAAAGTTGTTAGAAATTCTTTTATAAAATGTCCGGGATTTTCAGAACAAACCTTGGACAAAATCTCCGGAGAGACTTTTTGCTCCAAAAGCAGCCATGTCATGAAGCCGCCGTAAGTGTCTAAACCGGTCAATCCCGAAGTCCCCTTATTCTTTTCTTCCATGGAATGAGGAGCATGATCTGTTGCTAGGTAATCAAGCTCGCCGCGCTTTAAAGCGTTAAGCAGCATTCGCTGATCGCTTTCACCGCGAATAGGTGGATTCATTTGAAAATAATTCTTGAGATCATGAGGAATGGTCTCTTGATTAAAATACAAATGCTGAGGTGTCACCTCGGCAGTTACTTTGACGCCTCTTTTTTTAGCTTCGAGAATGAGCGGTAGCCCTTCGCCAGCTGAATAATGACAAAGCTTCCCATTGAGATCGAATTTTTCGATAAATTTCAGTGCCGCCTTTGTGGCAATGACTTCGGCTTCAACCGGTCGACGATGATTGTGATCACTACCCGACTGGGCGCGATCTAAGGTTTCAGGATCTTCACAATGAAAAGAAACCCATTGGCCTTTATAGAGTTCTAATCTTTTTTCCAAATCATCGAGGGATTTAAAAAAGAGATCACCAACACTTGGCCCCATATAAGCTTTATAAGGAACTTTATAAGATAAGGGCTTAGTCTCAGGACCAATACCCGCATAAAGAAAAATAGGAATGAGATGAGTTGAGGCAAGATTTA
>JAACVK010000006.1 GCA_009991595.1 bacterium
TATCTTAACGGATTTTTAACAGATGGCTCGCTTTGCCCTTTTTTCAAGATTATTTTTAGACTTTTACCCACTCATTTTCACAAAGAGCCAAAGATTAGGCCAATTAACTTAAGTTTAACGATCGGAAGAGCTGATTGGGGCG
The DNA here is from genome assembly GCA_009991595.1 of bacterium. Classification (GTDB taxonomy): domain Bacteria; phylum Bdellovibrionota; class UBA2428; order UBA2428; family UBA2428; genus JAACVK01. The sequence continues at coordinate 143 of JAACVK010000006.1, forward strand.
ATAATAAACTGAAGAGTTTATTTTTACTAGAGGGGACGTATTATGAGGTATGTAAATGCAAAGTCGGGGATGTCACTCGTTGGGACACTAGTTGCTTTAGGGGTGATGGGCTTGGCGATGGCGGCCCTAGTGAGTTTTCTGAGTGCCACCAATAGAAGCACCCTTCAAGCGCGTGTAAAGAGCACTCAAACAGCTCTGTTAAATCAGGCCTCTGCCTTTGCTTCCAATTCCGAAGAGTATTTAGAGGTTCTTGCTAGAAGCCCTTATGGCGCAAACTTTGTAATCAATTGTCTGAATGCGACTGCTCCAAATTGTTCGAATGTTCAAGCCGATTTAACCAATCTCCCCGAAGTAGCTCAGGCTGTGGGGGCTGGCGCTTTCGTGATGGAGCTTCCAATTTTATCCTCTAACGGACAGATACTTGCTGGCACCACGGCTGCCGGACAACAGAGTCTATTTACGGATACAGGAGCTGCATGTGTTAATGTGGATGCGTGTATTCTCGAGACTCGTGGTTTTGCTGTGATGAATGGAGCAAACGACCCGGGGAGCTTAAGGTTTGTTATGCTCGCAAGAGCGAACCCTGTTTTTGCTAACAACTCTGTATCGAAAATGCCTTTGGCTGGTCGAATCGCGACCATCGATATTGGTTCTACCTGGGAGCAACCTACAACAGCTGCGATTATTCGCACTTATGCTCAAGAGACTATTACAGCAGGAGTGGCTCCAGGCCGTCTGTTGGCCTCGGCAACGATCAATAGCAATACAGCCCAACAGAATGTGAGCAACACAAAGCTAACAATTGTTCAAAACAAACAAGCTGCAATGACTTGTCCTGATGGCTATTACATGAAGGGCATTAAACTTGATGGAACACCTCTGTGTGAAGCGTTGTCGCCGATTCGTTCAAGCTGGGAAATCATGGATTTGGATTCATCCGAAATCTTCGATTTGTCGTGCATATACAGGGTAACGCTGAGCAATGGAGCTACTTATCAGTTGTCACCAGTTTCAGAAAACCTCGTCTCTGCACCACTCGCCTATTTTAGCTCACAAGGTATATTCACAGTCGCAAACGACAATAAAAAAGTCCTCAAAGAGGTGCACCTGAACACAGACGCTAATTGTAACGGGTGCGTGTCCTTGAACCAGACTGTTCTCTCACTAAAAGCATTCTGTAATTTGCCGGCTGAGAATTAAGTAAGAGGTCGAGCTCGCACTCTTATTAATTCTTAAATCACCGGAATTATTTGAGGGAGCAGAGCAGAGGATTCCAGCAAGAAAGTTGGGCTCTGGAATGAGCGGTCCCATGCCTGCCTTCCATAATGTGTATTACGTCTAGCCACATCCATCCCCCCTCCTCCGTGCTTTAGCTTTTTTGGAGCCTGAAAGCTAGTTTCTCGTAGCCAGAAGCCCCTTGAAGGCCCCTGGAAAACAAGCTTGACTCAACGCACAACGCAGCTAGAAAGCGTTGTAAAGAGAATTTAAGCGAGCATCGTTCGCAAAGGAGTTAATCATGACCAAAACAAGAAACACCCTAGCACTAAGCCTAGCCATCGGCCTCCTCACCCTTTCAGCACCTGGCTTTTCTGGAGAACTAAGCCCCGAAGCAGGTTTTGAAACAATCGAAAGCATTAAGACCAAAAGATCTCAAAAAGAAGTCCTCTATCTAGAGAGAGACGACGACGCAAGCGCCCTTAAAATCCGATCTTCTGGCGCCATGTGGGTTAAGCAAAGTAAAAATTTCGTAGTTGAAAAATTTGGGGGAGAAGTCGTCGACTCAGGCACTCAGTTGATTCCATTTGCTCTTACTGACACTATTGATGTTGAAAAGAGCTTTCTATCTCGTGGCTACCTAGACCTAGGCATGACCGCCGAGAACTACCAAATCATTGATGATCATATCGATTATTTCGACTTCTTGGAACTTAGAGAAATCGCAGTTGATTCCGAGAACTCAAAGCTACTAAACATCACAAGCGCTTCAAACAAGACTTCTGATGTCGCTAGTGAAATCACTCTTCCCTTTGGAACTGGAGGGGTTTTAGCAACTCCCGTTTACGCAAGACTCGTTTACGATTCAATCGTGCTGGTCGACCATGGGAAGAAGACCTTCAACTTAAAGGGAACCCTTTATCAGTCCTTGGACGGTGAAATCGCCTACATCGACTTTGAAAGTTTCTCCGCAGGTGATGCTGGAGAACTCGGTTGCTTTGGAAGAGTTTTAGAGCAGTCCGGCTCTTTGTGCCTATCATGGCTAACAAAAGAAGACGTTTCGAAAATTATTGATGAAGCCATTGAACGAGTTGCGTTTTTACACTTCGAACAATCAACTTCAGAGCGACTAAAGCTTTCCACAGCCACTCAGCTCGACCTAAAAAGACAAGAATTCGAGAGCCTCACAGGGCAGCCCTCTGAAGCTTCAAACGATGAAGGTTTTTTTAGAGGCTTACTAAACGATGCGAAAGACGCTGGAGACAGCATTAAAGACAATGTTGAACACTCCACTGAACTCGAACAAGCTCAGCAAGCTAAAGAAAGAGCTCTTGATAACCTTCGACACTCCGACGAGTTAAAGAAAGCTAAAGAAACTGCTGATAGACTCAAAGATAAGGTTAAAAAACTTTTCTAAGCTTAAGGAATTCCAATAGACATAAAAGTCGAACAAGTTAACAACTTGTTCGACTTTTATTGTTTTTAATTTAAATAGCGATTATCGGCCCATCAAGCTTTCGATCGCTGAATTCACATTAGCAACCATTCCTGTCATAGAAAGAGTTGAAAATGGAACCAAATCATCCGAGCCAGGCAACTTCACATCTAAACCGGCGTATTGCTTTCCCGTGCTAAGCAAAAGATCCTTTAACTCCACACCCGATAAATTCGGGGCGTAGCCTAAAATCATCGTAGCCACGCCAGCAACGGTCGGACTAGCCATACTAGTTCCACTGAACACAGCATATTGATTCCCTGGAATGGTTGATTCGATTTCATAACCAGGAGCAAAGATATCTACCGTGTCATCACCATAGTTAGAAAAGTCTGCAACCATTTCCGGGCCCCTCATGCTAGCTGAAGCACCAATGTCTAACCAAGTAGCGGCAAGCTCGCCATTGTTCAGCACTCTATTTGGAAAGGATGGAGCTAAATCATTATCCTTAGCATCGTTTCCAGCAGCATGAACCAACAACACTCCATTATCAGAAGCATACTTAATGGCTTCAGCCACTTTTGCTTGATCTGGAGAAAAGGCTTTACCAAAACTCATGTTGATCACCTTGGCACCATTGTTAACAGCGTAACGAATAGAAAGCGCCACGTCTTTATCGCGCTCATCGCCATCTGGAACAACTCTCAAAGCCATGATCTTAACCTTTTCGGCAATTCCACGAACCCCTAGAAGATTGTTTCGATCGGCCGCAATGATTCCTGCAACGTGTGTTCCGTGGTCTGCATCAGGCCCAATCACATCGTTGTTACCATAATCCGTATCATTAAAGTCAGAAGGGTCATCGCCAACGATCTCTGAACGCGGATCAAAATCAGTGTTCAGGTAAACTTCTAAAACGTTCTCATGGTAGGCAATAATCTGATTCAGGATATCAACACTCTCACGTTGTATTCCATTAAAAATCGCAATGATTGTCTTTTTAGCGGCAGCAACATCAGAATCGCCTTCATCTAGAGCTTGAGCTTTTTCTAAGTTTAGCTCTTCGAAACTAAAATCAACCTTCTTAGCAATGGCAGTAAAAGCCTCTCCCAACTGCGCAAGAACTTGATTGACCTGAATGATTCGATCACTCGAAACCTTACGCTCACTAGTGATTGCCTCTTTAACCTCGGCCAGAAGGGCTTCTTCTTCAGGGCTCAACTCAACTCCTGAGTCTTTCAGAGTAGAAAGATGCTTGAAAATACGAGTCATCTCTAAAGTTTCAGCACCGATGTGAGTCGGATTGCCTTCGGCATCAAGTCCACCAATGAAATTCCAACCATAAACATCGTCGACGTATCCATTGGCATCATCATCGACACCGTTGGTAGCTTTGTCTTGACCATTAGAATCTAAACCTGTTTCACCTGGGTTATTCCAAATTTTTCCCTGTAGATCCTCGTGGTGAACATCTACTCCAGAATCAATAACCGCAACAACAACATCTGCAACCTTAGGATCTAGAGCGAATCGTGCATAAGCTAGATCGGCACTGACCCCCTCCAAACCGTCCAGATCGCTATCGTAATTAAACCAATCTTGGCGGGCATCAACGGCCCCACCAAACAAAGAAATACCGGATCGCTTCGAGCGAACCTGTTTAAAGATGGGCTCCTTCTCAGGGATATTACCCCAAGCAGTAACAGCAACCACAAAAGATGAAACAACAACAACATTTAAGAGATTTTTCAAAGTCTCTCCTCCCATTCTCTAAGCCAACTTCGCTTAAAAGAAGTTACCGGCTCCCCTTCACGAGCCCAAAGCTAGTCTCATTTCTTACGAGAAAAAAGTAAAAACAAGGAGTGTAAGGCGAATTAATTGCCTTAAGCATCGCCCTTAAAACAGATCTGCTTATACAAGAGCTAACAATGACGTCCAGTGCCATGAATACAAGGGGAACCCCTATTTTCATTGCTGTTTCCAGCTATACTTAGCACTGATCATGGAAGCTACACTCAAAACTTTCAACTGGTTAGCGCCGTTTCAGGACAAGCTCCCCGAGACCCCCTTTTATTTGTATAGCGAGCAAAGACTCGAAGAACTCTGGCATGTTTTCAGTTCGGGAATCAAAAACTCTGAGCTACCGATTAGACTTCACTTTCCAACAAAAACTAACCACAACCCGGAAGTTTTGTCTTTTTTCAGAACTAAAGGCTGCGGCGCAGATGTTGTTTCTGGTTACGAATTAGAGTTTTGCCTAAAGAACAGCTTCAAAGGCGAAGATATCCTATTTTCTAGCTCTGGAAAAAGCAACGCCGAACTCGAACTAGCCATAAAGAACAACCTCAAAATGATTTGCATCGAAAGCCGTTCCGAGTTCACTCGCCTAAGAAAACTATGCAAGGAACACGGAAAAGTTGCCAACGTATCTTTTCGGGTCAACCCCAACGTAGATGCCGAAACCCACCCCTATATTTCGACCGGTCTTTATGGTCACAAGTTTGGCATCGACTTAGAACTAGCCATTCCACTCTTTGAAGAGGCCTCACGGAGCCCCGAACTCAATCTGATTGGGATAAGCACTCACATAGGATCTCAAGTAACCAAGGTAAGTATTTTCGACGAAACTCTAAAGCAGTTGTTAGACTTCACTCTTCGCCTAGCTGAAAAAGGAATTAAACTTCAAATTCTAGATTTAGGCGGCGGCCTAGGGATTGATTACAAAAGCCCTAACAAAATTGCCGCCTTTGAAGCCTACACAAAGACACTTTGTGATGCGGCCAAAGAATGGAAGGAAATAGCTGCTCCAAACGCTCACATCATCACCGAATGCGGAAGAGCTTTGTGCGCACAAGCAGGCGTAATTGTCACAAAACTAATTGCCACAAAAAAAACCCCCTACAAAAACTTTGCCATTGTAGACGTAAGCATGACCGAGTTGATGCGACCATGCCTTTATCAATCAGAACACTTGTTCGAAAGAGTCTCTCCTCACTCTGAAAAAAAGAGCATTGAGTGGCAAATCGCAGGCCCCGTTTGCGAAACCACTGATGTTTTGGTCAAATCTTATATGGAATCAGAGCTCGAAGAGGGCGAAGTGTTTTTAGTGCAACAAGCCGGAGCCTACGGCTATGTGATGGCTAACAACTACAATCTAAGACCATTGCCAGCCGAGTGGTGGATAAGCTCCGATGGTAAGGCTAAAGAATCTAGAGCACGCAGGCCATTTTTTTAGTCGACAGGCCTTAAGGCCTTCGATAAGCCTTCCTCATTATGAAAACTACACTAAGCTTCTTTGTTCTTGCTTTAGTTTGCACATTCAACACGCTACAGGCCGAAGAGATTGATATTTCAAATCTTCTAACTCCCCCAGCTCCGATAGAAAATCAAAAAAAAGAAGGAGCGATTGAATTTAACGCTACCTGCACCTTAAGCACTGGCGAAGTTTATCAATCCGACTCACCCGCTTACAATGCCTGCCTGGCAAAGAATGCTCGAGAAAGACAACTAGAGCAAAAGAGCAAAGCAAAGACTTCTGTTAACTCTCCTGATTATTAAAAATTAAAAATTCTTTTTGCCTACGACTATAAGACTTAATTTGAGATTCTCTCTTCTGTGCAGAAGACCGATCAGGAAAACTCTCTTCATACAACAAGAGCGCCGGTGGATCAGAACGGAAGAACTTCGCGCCCCCCTTTAGCCCTCCGGCATGCTGCCTAAAGCGACGGTTCACATCCGTAGCAACCCCCGTGTAAAACTTGCCAGAGCGACTCTCTATCACATACACAAACCACTCTTTGGCCCCTTCAACAATTGGCTCAGTAGATGGATTCAAGAGTTTCCTTTTTCCAAATGAATTGTTTGGGTTGGGAAAGCGAATTCGACCTGCAGTTGATCGGCCAGCTGATAAATCTCTGCAAACACAGCTTCTCGATCTTTTAACTCTTCTGCCCAACTAGGAACTTTTAGAAAGAAATAGACCATAACCTCCAGACAGCTTGCTCCATATTCGTTGAAATATATGTGATAGAGATCTTTTCTGGTCGTAGGAAACTTCTTTATAATTTCACGAATACCATCGACAAACTTTTTCATCTTGTCCGGTGAAGTGTCATAAGTAACTCCTAGGCGAGTATAAACTCTACGATATTTTCGCCTTCCCATGTTATCGATATGTGCATTGGCCACAACGGAGTTAGGGACCGATATCTGCGAATCATAAAAGGTTCTCATTCTCGTGGAGCGAAAACCAATACTCTCCACGGTGCCTTCTTGATCACCAACCTTGATCCAGTCTCCAACTCTAAACGGGCGATCTATAAAGACCGTTATCGAACCAAAGAAGTTTGAGGCCGTATCCTTGGCCGCTAACGCGAAAGCTAAGCCCCCAAGACCTAGCCCAGCAATCAAAGAGGCTACATTCACTCCCAAATTTTGAATCGCAACGAGAACTCCCATGATGGCAATCGAAACTTTTAAGGTGCTGCGAAGTAGAGGAATCAAGTGTTCGTCAATTTCGCCACCCGTTTTCTTAAGCAAATGTTGAACATATTGGATCAAAACATCGGAAAGTCTGTAGAAGGCCCAAACAACTCCCACACTAAAAACAACCTGGCCCATGACCTGAACCGCCTGAAGAGTTACCCCTTCAAAACGCAATAGATAGACAGAGAAGAACCAAACAAGCCCCAACACAAACCAAGAAAATGGTTTCTCGACAGCGTCTATGATTTTGTCATCCCACTGAGACTGCGTCTTGGCAGTAAAAACTTTAGCCAACAACAAAAAATAACGAGAAACTGCTTTAAGAAAAAAACCGAAAAACACACAAAAGACTAATCCCAGCCACTGCCATTTAGCGAAGCCAAGAAAAGGTTGCCGAAGCCACTCTGGCGAGGCGCTATCAACCCAAGGCTTGTCATACCCAGCCCCACCGCCACTCCCATCCAAGTAAGGATCGTCTTCAACCTGTTCAAAAAAGTCCTGGGCTCTCTCGACCGTTCCCGAAGAGAATAAATACTCGCCTGCTCTATCACCTTCTTCAACTTTTCGGATAGTAATTTCCGTGCCCTTTAGGCGCCATCTAAGCAAATTGCTCGATAAGGCCTCGTCCGCTGGGATCTTCGAATAGTCGACGACAATCACCCGATCGATGACTTCTTTTAGGAAAATCGCCGACTCTCTCGCCTTTTCCGTTTTTAAAATTGCAGGTAAAGTTGAAATATCCAACGTCCGAACGGCATCATTAATCCTTCGCTTGAGCTGGCCATTGCCCGACTCAATGCCCAACTTATAATCTTGCATCGCCTCCAAAAAGCTCTTCATGGTATCGCGAGGATGATCTGTTTTGACCACAGAAAGTTTTGCTTCAGCCGAAAAGGTCAATAAAAAGCCAAGAGTCAAAATTCTACCTAAGACTGCCATCGTCATCCTCCATATTTTCAAAGAGAAAGAGCTTCTCTTTGTAGGCCTCTATGCTATAACAAAAGCCGTCGAGATGAAACTCGACACAAGGGAGTATAAAAATGAAGCAGTTCCTACTAATCACGTTAACAACAGCAACTATTTTTCTTACAGGATGTTCATTTTTTGGAGAAAAGGCAAAAGAGACAAATAAGATGGACGTAGAAGAACTTAAAATTGAAACACTAACAGAAGGCACAGGCGATGTAGCAACAGCAGGAAAATCTGTAAAAGTGCATTACACCGGCACTCTCTTAGATGGAACTAAATTTGATTCCTCCGTAGATCGCGGACAGCCGTTCAGCTTTATGCTGGGCAAAGGTCAAGTCATCAAAGGATGGGACCAAGGCGTTGAAGGAATGAAAGTTGGAGAAAAGCGAAAACTCACAATTCCCTCCAAACTTGGATATGGCGAAAGAGGAGCTGGAAACGTAATTCCTCCTAACGCTGGACTTATCTTCGACGTAGAATTACTTGAAGTTAATTAAATCATTATTTAGACCTCGTAGCTCAACCAACATGGGTAGCTACGAGGTTTTGTTTTTTTTAAGGGTCGTAAATGAGTAAAATATGAGCGATTCAAAACACCACAACAGCTTCTTCTCCTTAAGCCCTGCGGTCGTTCTAGATAGTATAGAACAAGCACTCGT
>JAACVK010000007.1:0-1805 GCA_009991595.1 bacterium
GCTGTTAAAATTGATCCATCATCTATTTGAATACTCACAGGATAGCCAATATCATTTCCGGCTGATGGTAATTTGAATTTGTTTTTCAGTCTTCTTTTGTACAAGCTGCTTGAATATCCTCCGTCTTCACGTAATATTATCGGAGCAGACCATGTTTTTCCTTCGTCTGTTGATATAATTGCTCGGATGCCCATTGGGGTGAACCTGTATCCATAACTGCAAAGAATTCTGTTATCTCTCAATCTCAACAAATGAGGGGGGCCTCCAATTATGCTTTTTATTTTGTTATTGAATCGGTGAGAAATATTGACCGGATATGTCCATGTTTTGCCTAAATCATTAGACTGGCTTTCCATCAAATAAGGATGTTTGTCGCTTCTGATGTGAGCAAGAATTCCATTTTTGGTGTTGATAAAGGCCATTTCATTTCCATCAACTCCATCTGGGAACATATTCCAAAGATGAAAATCTTTTCCTCCGTTTGATGATCTCCAGACGAAACATCTGCTCAGATTTGATCCTGATAGCAATGCATAAGCAGGAATTAAAATTAAATTTTCATGCTTGGAATCATTGATTTGTAACGATCTTGGGAAAGTCAAGATGATATCAATACCTGGAATTTCATATATTTTTTGGTATGTTTTCAAATTATCTGAGAATGATTTATGAAATAGACTTGTGCTTTTTGAAATTCTTCTGTCTTTTTCAAATGCAAATCCATATGATCCTGTGAATATTTTTAGTCCGTCATGTTCGCAAATAAACCTGTCTGATATTTCTCTTGGAGATTTTGCTGGCAACAAATTCCAATCATAAGGAGATTCTCCCTTTTGTGTATATCTCCATGTTTCTCCTTGATCAAAAGATTCAAAAATATTCCACCAGAACAATCCCATGTGATCAGGAATAGGAGCGCTAAAAAAACCAATCAGAATTCTATCTGATAATTTCTTCAGCAGGGGAAAGCTGGAATATCTATTTTTTGATTTAAAAATGATTGTATGTTTCATTTTAGTTTTAATAATTCTTTTCTATATCTTTTTAGGGGGCGTAGTCCGTCTTCTGGGTCTGTTCTCCATTTGCTTGCTTCAATTTCTCCTGTTGTTTTTGAATAAATCCATTCTCTTCTTTTTGGATATTTGATGTTGTTGGATTCATGAAATCTGACTTGATTAATTAGTGCTTTCACTTCACTTGGTTTCCAACAATGGCCTATAGAGGATTCTATTCCCTTTCCATCTTCAAGATCGAAATGAAATTCTACATATTGTGCTCCGCAACCAATAGCATTTAAAACTAATTCTGGATTTCGAGTATGATCGCTCCAACCAACCTTTATAGAATTATGATTTTTTTTAACTTCTTTGATTTTAGATAAATTGCAATGTTGTGGCAATGCTGGATAATTGCTATTGCAGTGCAAAATGGCGTAGGGAGGATTGTTTTTTATTTTTCCCAATGCTACAGGCCATGCAACTTCGGTTGTTGTTATTGTCATTCCTGTTGAAAACATCCATGGCATTTTAGTGTTAATAACTTCTAATAACAGGGGCATCCATACCATTTCGTATGAACCGATTTTTAACCATGATGCAAATTTCTTGGCGAGATCAAGAGACTGTAAATCAAAAACAGAGCAACCAAATTCAATATTTAATGAATCACAATGTTTTTTAATTTCTGGGATAAATTTTTCTGGCAATTCCCATTTAGACATTTGCAATATTTTGTTCTTAAATCCTGGAGCATATAATAAACAAGCCTTAAAAGCTTGAAATTTAACAGCATGTGCTCCAATTTCT
>JAACVK010000007.1:1813-4515 GCA_009991595.1 bacterium
TGAAATCAATTCAATCGCCCGATCTAATGATTGATTATGATTGCTACCAATTTCTGCACACCATTCAACTGTCATAGTTTATTCCTTTATAGTGCTGCAGTCTATTGCAACTCCATGTACTGCACATCGAATTCAGTTTGAAGTTGCGTGAACATCAGAGAAAGCCGTTGGCCTTGCCTGTCGTGCGATGATCAATGTACATGAACAGGGAATCTGCACCATAGTGATATTGCAGTTCTGCCTTTTTTTACTGGGCCGAAGTCAGATCCATCGATCGGCCTCAGGGTATCGTTTAGCAAATTTTTCATAAAGTTCCGGCCAGCCCTTTTTAAAAATGACCATCTGGCCATATTGCAGGACACGCTCAACTGCCATCGGCCCGATCCTCGATTGCTCGATTCCGACGCCCATGGCTTCCATCTTCTCATATGCCCGGTTATAATCAATGCCGCGCGCATGGATGTAGCCCCATATGTCATACACCGTCCACCAAGCAACAGGGTATGCTTGATACTGCCGCCGGTTTTTTCCGTAAAAAAGTTGCCCATGCGCCCGCAACATTTTGCGTCGATCAGAACTCTCATTCGCGCGCACGCCCACGAAAGCGCCCTGCCAGCGCTCATTGCAGTAATCCACCCGCAAAAGATCACTCTCTGCGTGCGCTGTGAAAAATGACGAGTGGCGGCTTCTGGCGGCCAGCTGGTGCAATTCAAGGCCCATTTCCTTCATTCGCGTCATATATTCGCCCGTTTCCGGCAACCAGAATTCACCGTCCGACCAGACAGCGGGGATACCAGGGCGCAGACGCCGGACCAAATCCAGCGTCACGGTGCTGTCCTTTCCGCCTGAAAAAGCGACGTACCAGTTCTCCGCAGAATCAAGCGCACGTTCAATCAGGGATAGAGCTGCATCCACTTTTTTCCGATGGGCCAACGTCCCGGCGTAGGCAATAAGAGCTTCCTTGTTCATGACGGCACCACGCAAAGCGTCTGGTTTCCCCGCGACCAGTAGGGCGGTCGCCAGGCCATGATCCTTTCATTGCCGGCAAGCCCGATTTTATCGGCGTATTCCTTGGGGATCGGACGCAGCGCCATGACATCCCTGGGCGCGAGTGCCTTTGGCTCCAAGACATAATCATTGATATGGCCGAACCCTTCCGACCGCTTTTTCCCGACGGCGGGGATGTACTGCTCAAGCAGATTGAGCACTGCCGGGCCATCGCCGATGAAGAGCCACCACCCTATCCGGATGGCGTGGGCCGGCAGTGGCATATTGTAGGAGCGGTAGGAACCGCTCGCAGTGTTGATTCGTCGGCGTGCCTTACCAAAATCGGCCAGCCTGCTGTATTTGCTTTCAAAGCGTTTCTTCCAAGAATCGAGAAATTCGGGATGAGCATCAAACTGCAGCGCCGTGGAAAGGAATATTCCACCCTCCCAGTATCGGATCAGCTTGTACATTTCCCGGACGCCGTCCACCCCAGGCCGCGGCCCTCGCACCCTTTGAGGCATAAGGTATGCACACCGGGAGATATTCTGACCCAGCTTCTTTTCGAGTGCATAGTGCACCAGCGCATCAAGAATGGGCGGATCATAGAAGACTGGCGGCGAATAAAAACGCACTGTAAGTTTATAACCTTCCATAACATCTCTCCTTGCAGCGTTTGACTTTTACGCTATCATAAGACCGGTTGAGGGCGGCGGCAGCCTCGGCATGGGAAACCGGAAGCGCCAGCACCGACAGTTCTTGGTCGTTCCAACGCTTTCCAGTCCGCGTGCCGAGGCGGCCGTAGCGGTACTTAAGGATCACTGTCTGCACAGACCTGAGGCGGAGGAGCCACCTGCCTTTTTCATCTTTCCGGCAGGTCTTCCGCCAATTCCGCCATTTTCGTATGTGCGCGAGCCAGGTAGCGCGGTCGATCCCGGTCAGCCGGATGCATTCCGCAAGTGCAAGCTCCTGCCCCCGGTCGTCGATCGAATCCAAAAGCCCCCGACAGCTCTTCCTGATCGACAGCCCCTGCTGGATATATGCTCTATACACGAGCAGATTTCCAAAACTCTTTGATTTTGGCCTTATTTTCAATCAGATAATTATCATAGGCTGCGCCGGATGCAAGCGACCAGTCCGGCTCGACCTCACCGTTGCCGATGCTGCCCATGCCGCCCAGGAACGGCGCATCATGAAAAAGGCACAACATGTGCCAGAATGCTGCTGTCAGGAGCTCATCGTCAGATGTGAAAACGATTTTGTGCTCAAAAGGTGTGCCGTCAGCAAAAACCTCATACTCGTATTTCATCTGCTGCGGCGCGCCTGTGTCGCCTGTGATCTCCAGATCCGATTCAGTCTTGCTTGAATCGTGGCGTGTCTGGAATACAGTGTCGAGATATTGCCAGTAGGACTTGTCTCCAGTCCCGCGCTCCTTACAAAGCGGATACGCCCAGCCGATCTTTACCTCGCCTTCGATTGTCATGTTGCCGATTGCGGAGCCGAGGACGCCCAGCATCGGACACATCGCGACAAACTGCTCCATACGGTCAAAATTCTCAAATTGCGTGGACTGGTTGAGGAACCCTCCCGAAAACAGGATGTGGTAAACGCGTTTGTCGATTTTGATGATGCCGGCCTGCTTGCAAAAGTTGGCCATCGCCAAGCGGCGCAGCTTGCCCCGGATCGAGTTTCCAGAGATGCATGGGATTGCGTCCTCA
>JAACVK010000007.1:4643-4959 GCA_009991595.1 bacterium
GCTCTCGTTGCGGACGGTGTCGAGCAGCTCATAATCTGAGAGTGCATCAAGCGCGCGCAGGACATAATCCTTGGTAATGCTGTTGAGCCCCCAGCTCCTGCAGAGCGCTTCCAAAAACTGATACTTATTCGCTGCCCGGCCCGCAGCAATCAGCTTATTGGTAAATTCATTCCAGATACCCATCAGGCGCGTTCCTTTGATTGTGCCCATATCGAGGGAACGATAGACGCCCATCGCGATGTGGACGACAGCCTCGCGCCGTTGTTCGTCATTGAGGCAACTTTGGTAGGAAACAGGATCCGCCAGTGTGCATTTC
>JAACVK010000008.1 GCA_009991595.1 bacterium
ACGCCGTCCCACGATAGGGCTGGATAACTGCATTCTCTGACAGATATCGCGCTGTGCCGTATGTCTCAATCCGCTTGTGGTTCCAGCAGCCGAGCCGGATCTCTTCCTTTGTGAACCAGGTCAGCTCCTGGGCAGTTTCTTTGCAGATCGTGTACCAGGCGCGCATGGCGACGATCAGGCTGGTCAGGCGTTCGGGGTAGACGGCCACAGAACTGTTGTCCGTCCGGATCACATAGGGCCGCTGCCCCGGCATGTTGACTGGCGCCCGGAATGTGATATGTTTTTTATGGCTGAACGTGATCCCAAACACAAACGGTGCGGCGGGCGGACCTAGGATATGCGCGAGTATCTCCTCGCGCTTGAGGCGCAGGAGCACCGCCTCTGTGGCCAGGAAGCTGGTCATCATTAGGCGTTTCCCGCGTTCCTGCCCCATGCCCAGACAGGCGGCACAATGGATACACACGCCATCTCCTGCGCCCAGGGCGTCATGATCCATGAAGGACGGGCCGATAATCCTGGCCTTTGGGAAGCCACTGATCTGCTGTTCCCCGCAGAATACGCATTGAACGGTTTGCGTGCCGGTAATATCGGGCAAGTGACGGGCAATGATATGGGTGTTGATTAGTTTCATGGTATCCTCTAAATTTTCATATATTAGGCAGCAGAAGCCTAAATCGATCAATAATTATATGAAAGCAGCGTAAACTGCCTCCTTCAGGTAGCGAATATAAGTCACATCCTTTCAGTAAAATAGTTCTTGACTTTTGACGAATACATGTATATTCTCCTACTGACCTTGGGGCTGCATGGTTTTGGCTTCGAGCCATAGAAGCTGTCTATTTTAGCTGATGGAGCAATCACATTCTCCAGTTTGTTAGCGAGGATGGTATGTTTCTTCGTTCTTTCCTCGGTGATAATAGCCTCAACCACTTTCCGGAATCTGGCCTTATTGCCAGACATGCTGAAGCGAACGAGATCAGTTAATACATTGGTTCTGGTCATGGTTGGCCCCGCTCATAAAATGTTTTTTTGATCCCAGTCTTGATTCTGTTCAATTGCTCCCAGTGTATTTTATTTTTTTGCTGCAATATGGGCAATAATTAAATTTATACCAATTTGCCACGATTTTCCCAAACTTTTTCAAATGCATTTGCAACATCTTGACAATCATTTAATGTGCTATTAGGGGAATGCAGAAGCGTCAGAAACAAACGATTTTTCCATAAATCCTCACAAACAGGACATGTACCTTTTTGATATCTGAACCCATTTTTATATTGAAAAAGAGGCATTAAATAGAGTGGCTGTATATATCCACAGCCAATCGGCACTCCTTCTCCTTCTCTTCCCTCGCGTTCAACCAATTCTGCCTTAACTGCTTCAATGAATTTATCCCGATGTAATCCGTCTGCTTTTTTTGAATCCCATTGGAATGGCAATACATAATAAGTATGCGAGCAATTGGGGCGGATCTTTCCAATTTCAATTGCAGGGATTTCTGATAGTTTTTTGTTGAGGTATTCAACATTTATCATTCTGGAAGTTTGCATTTCATCAAATTTTTCCAGTTGAATCTTAATAATAGCAGCATTGATTTCAGTCATTCGCATGTTGAAGCCAACCAATGACAAATCAACCCTCCCTCGGTCTATTCCGCCCATCCCGTTTATCACAGCTTCAGCATGATTTCGGATTAAACGGCATCGCAATGCAAGGTCATCATTATTTGTTACAATCATCCCTCCTTCACCACAATTCATGTGTTTTCCGTAATTGAAAGAGAAAATGCCAATATCTCCGAGCGTTCCTGCAGCAAGTGTCTCATTTCTATCAGGAGTGTCTTTGCTGTATAAATGAGATCCAACTGCTTGAGCAGCATCTTCAATCACTATCAATCCATGTTTTCTTGCAATTTTGTTTATTTCCCATGAATATGGTTGGCCAAACAGGGATGCAACAATAATTGCTTTTGTTTTTTCAGTTATTCTTTCTTCAACTGAATCTGGATCAAGACAGTAATAATCCCTTTCAATGTCAGCAAAAACAGGAATGCTGCCATAAATCATTGGGGCAGTTGCACTGCATGACATGGAATATGGGGTCACAATTACTTCATCCCCTGGTTTAATTCCAACAGTGCCACAAGCAATATGCAATCCACTCGTTGCAGAATTGACAGCAATGGCATGTTTAACATTGAATCTTCTTTGCCATTCTTTTTCCAATTCCTGCACAGAAGGGCCTCCCATAAATTCAGGACACCAATTTCCACGATATCCAGATAAACGGCCTTTGCGCATGACTTTTATGACAGCATCAATTTCTCTATCATCAATCGTGTTTTGATCTGGGAATAATCTTGTGCGGGTTTTTGAGCCGCCAAAAAGAGCTAGCTTATTTGCCATTGGAGTTCTCCTGTGAACTACTATTGGGCTAAATATCCCTGAATTTTCTTAGCCATTCTTATAAGACAAATGCTGCTTGCCATCATAGCTATTCCAGCACGAAGCAATTTCTTGTCTTTTTCTTTAATATCCATTTTCATCCCCTAATATTTCATGCACAGCTATTGCATCTTCTGCTGTGCAGATTAGGTTTTCCTTGCCATCAAGGAAATTCACAGCATTGTCAATCAGGTTGTACAAGGCAATATTTAATCTAGTTTCATATCGGGCAACATCTGTCAATCGATAATTCAGTGATTTGTGGCCCCATTCATTCATTTCTGTGATAGGATATATTTCATAATACAACCCGTTATCAATAAATCGAATCCGGCATGTTTCAAAGCAGATATCAACTTCAAAGATCCCATATTTTCGTCCGTCACAAGGTTGAAAAACGATATTATCACATTTTTCAAACTGAAAAAAGATTGAAATTGTGGGGTCTTCATTTGAATAATCATGTATAGGGGAAGACTTTAATGTTTTTTTATAAAGACATTTTCCAAAAAACCAATTCATTAAATCTATGGCATGGCTTGCTTCTCTTTTCCAACCTCTTGTATAGAGCACCCGGCAATTCAAAGCTTTTCCAAACTTGCCAGAGTCAATCTGTGTTTTGATTTCTTGATATCCTTTGACAAATCGCCGAATATAATCAACAGAAATTGGAATTTTTTGTTGATTTGATATTTCATTTGCCTCTGCAAGATTGTTACAGAATGGTTTTTCTGCAATAATCAATTTTGGGCAATTCGGGGAAATAAATATCTCATGCAATATTTTATAATGCAATTCTGTTGGCACAGCTACAATTACGATATCTGGCGGTTTCTGTCCATGAATTTCCAAACCCTCAAAAGATCGAAAGGCAAGCTGCGGTTGCCATTTTGCTTTTGTTTGAGTTAATCTTTTTCTGTTAATATCAATAATAGCATATAATTCCGTTCTTAAATGCTGGAAAACAGCATGAGCATGCGTGAGAATGTTTTCTGAATCTGGGAAGTCAATATTGTCAGGTTTTAAACCTCCTATACTTCCACATCCGATAATTGCAACTTTATAGATGTTATTCATCAACAATTTCCGATCCTTTTTTCTTAACAAATGTTAATTGCACGATCTCTCATGGGAGGATCTCCCAAAGCTCAAAGTCCGAATCATCGAATTTCGAGCGCCTATAATATCTCTTGAGATTCTTGATCCATTTGATAATTTCACCCACTTAGCAGAACCAATGTTTTTTACCAAACCAGTTTCAGGATTGGTTTTACTTGTG
>JAACVK010000047.1 GCA_009991595.1 bacterium
GTGAAGGAGCTCACTCCCGCGGGCACGCTCAAGCCAACGTAGGCAAGTCCAGCAGAGCCCAGAGCTATTCCTACAGGCACAAACATGGCCCCAACGTAGCCAACCTTGACGGCCTTAATGGTGGCGATGTCGCGATCTAGGTAGGCGGTTTGTTTCTTGAGCATCACCGTGAAAACTTCCCGGTGAGAATTGGTGGGGATGCCGTAGTTATTCTCAGCAATGCGTATGAACCACTCCATCATGTCCATGTAATGAGATTCTTTAATTTCACGAATGCTGGGAGCTTCTCTGTCTCCAAAGTAGTGCCTCCAAATGGAGCCATAAATCCAAGAATCTTCGCCAAACCATCGGGAGGGCTTCCATTCTAAGTATTCGGTTGCTAAATCGGTGACCATTTTCCAGTGGGCTTTCACCGCTGTTGAGAAATCACCATCTACGATTGTCCATTCCCCGTCAGCGTTTGTTTGCCTAAGCCCGCTCGCATCACGAACAAAGTTATGAAGAGTTCTGATCTTGCGCGCCTTAGCGGGAGTGAAAATGAAGCGCCCTATTGCTAAGGCCTTCTTTTCTTGAGCAGCTAGATCAAAGGCAGAGTTCTTAAAGTTTTCTAGGGTTTCGCCAAATTCATTGATGTTTTCAATCAGGTAAGCAACGACTTTATCGTCTGCAAGAGCGCTTTTAAATCGTGTCTCAAAGTCCTTTTGAACTTCTGCAATCACAGCTGGACTACTGAGGCGCAGAGTGTTGTGGGTGTAGTCTAACTCAAGTAGAAGTTCTAGGCTCAAAAGCTGTGTTTGCATGGAGCGAGCGTCGAAAGCTCCCAACATGAGCTCGGTTGAGCAGTCTTCAAAATCGGCTCTTTTGTGCATGAGCAAATCTTCGAATTCGCCCCGGTAGGAGTTCTCTAGAGCTTTCTGATAACGATTAACGCCACTTTGATAGGCATCAAGACATTCTTCCGAGAGTTCAATTCCAGAGAATAAGGATTTGTGAACAGCTTTATGATTGTTTTCGGCAGCAAAAGCAGTGAAAGCTCCTAATAGAGCCCAAGTTATTAAAAAGTTACCCCTCACAAACACCCCCGTGTCTTTTGACCCATTAGTAAAACTTATTAATCGTTTATGGAACGCTTATAGAACCAACAAAGAGTGTTTTGCAAAAACAAATAGTCCATGTAAGAGCTTTTTAGATTGGGCTTTAGCTAGCAGCGGCAAAGCCTTGATATTGCGAGAGCAAGGCTAACTAAGCTAGTTCTTCTTGAAGAGGAAGGGGTATTCTACGGTCGCTGTAGAACCTTCCTCAAGATGGGTTTCTGAGTAACGCCACGATTTCACTTCTTCTTGTATGCAGCTGGATAGTTTTTTATTGGAGGTGGTGTTTTCCATTTCAGACACTTCTCTGATTGCGCCCTGATGATCGATCATCCATTTGAGTTTAATGCGGCCTTCTATTGTAGAGTGTTTTTTTAGTTCAACATTGTAGCAGTTTCGAATTTCTTGGATGTTCTCCCCAACTAAGTCTTGCGTCCGTGTGCTTAAGTTGACAGAGCGACGCTTGTTCTTTGCTGGGTGAGAACAGGAACTAAGGACTATTAAAAAAAGTAAGTAGATCATCTTTTTTCCTCAAACTGCTTTCCAAGGTAGCTCGCTACAAACATCCAAATGGAGAGTATAAACAATGCGAAAAGACTTAGCCACCTGAGTGAGTCGGCCTCAACAAAAATTAGCGAAACACCCATAATGAGCACCAAAGCCACAATCTTGGCAAAGCGATTCACAAACACATCAATAAAGGCTTTGGCGGAGTATCTGGAGGGAGCGATTGTGTAGAGCACTTCTCTGGCTGATTGGTTAAGAGAGTAGTTGAGCCCATTGTCAACGATAGGTAGCAGTGAGGCGATCATTAAGAACGGAAAGCATAGAAAGGCCGAAGAGCCGATAGCTAACAACGCCGGCAGTATGAGTAGAGTTGTTCTGATCCCTGCTTTTGTGAGTAAAACAGGGGTCAGAACAAATTGAACACAAACTGCCACCCAGTTGATCATGGTGTAAACAGAGGCAAAGTGCCCTTTTAGCTCGCTCCCGCTTAAGGTCATTGATGTTAATGAAGTGAATTGAAAGTCGATGGTGGCGGATACAATCTCATATAAAAAAACCAAAAGCATAATCCCCGTTAGATAACTTGATGAGAACACCTTTTTAACCCCTCTCAATGCAGAGGTTTGATCGTTCATGCGTTCACCCTTTACGGCGATGATGTCTTTTTCACAATCCAAAGTTTTGGTTGTTAGGCTGAGTAAAGTCAGAACAATTGAGATGCCAATGCATACAAATAACCAGTCCGTTATCTGAAGCTTGTCTATGAATCCCCTCACGCTGCTTGATCCAAACGCCCCGCCTACGACCCCCCCCAGGCAGATAAAGCCATAGAGGCGCTTAGCCGTGGAAGAACTCACCGAATCGTTTAAAAAAGACAGAAAGCAAGGAACCATGGTCATAACGTAGAGATCACCCAGCAGATATAGGTTCCAGACACTTAGCTCGGAATGTGGATTAAAGGCCAAGGCGGTTGTGGCTAGAAACAAAATCATGATGGAGTTCATGACCAGAAAAAACTTCTTTTGCTTAAATATCCCAGAGCAGATTGATATCACCAGCATGACAACAATTGAGTTTAAAACATTAAAACCCTTGGCGAAGATCTCGGTTTGGGCTGGGCTAAAGACGTGATTAAAGAGCTCAAAGTTTTGAGCGTCGTAGAACGCGATAAAGGTGCCTTTCTTTAGCGTCTTTAAAATCCAGAAAATCGCAATGATTGAGAAAAAATGAAAAAACATGGAGAGCGAAAAGAGCCATTCATTTTTCCTTGGAAAGGTCATCGAGGGCTTATAAAGGCCAAGCGAGCGTTTGTCAGTATTTTTTGGCTATAGCTCGCCCCAGGAGTCAGCAGTTTCGGCAACTGCTTTCATTTTTACTTTAAACCCGTGAATTCCAAAGGAAGCCAATAGGTCATCGCTTTCCAGGGAGCTCACAACCAGAGTTTTCATTTGTTCAACTTCCTTGTTGGGCACCTCAAAAATCAGTTCGTCGTGAACTTGAAGGATCATTTTAGATTCGACTTTCGCTTTCTTCATTTCGTGAGAAACGCGAATCATAGCGGCCTTCATCAGGTCAGCTGAGCTTCCTTGCAAGGGTGAGTTGATGGCCATTCGTTCGGCGAATTTTCTCACAGTGGCATTCTTAGACTGAATATCCCGCAGGGCACGCCTGCGCCCGGTGATGGTCGTAGCAAAGCCTGTTTCCTGGGCTTGTCGAATGGATTCATCCATGTAGTCTTTAATCTGTGGGTAGCTCTTAAAGTAATTGTCGATAAATTGTTGAGCGTCTGAACGAGATATCTTTAGAGTTTTCGAGAGGCCAAAAGCACTTTGCCCATAGATGATGCCAAAGTTGATTGTTTTGGCGGCCCGTCTTTCGTCATCGGTGACTTTACTTTCTTCTTTTCCGAAAATGAGCGCAGCAGTTCTACGGTGAATATCAGCATCATCTTGGAAGGCTTTGACTAAGTTTTCAGCTTCGCTCACGTGAGCCAACATCCGCAATTCAATTTGAGAGTAGTCTACGCCTAAAAGTTTATGCCCTTTGCGGGCATTGAAGGCTTTTCGAATGAGCTGGCCATTTGTTGTTCGAGTTGGAATGTTTTGAAGATTGGGGTTTGAGGAAGCCAATCTACCCGTTTGCGCAATGATCTGAGAAAAGTCCGTGTGAATATGGCCGGTGTTTTCATCGATTAATTTTGGGAAGGCATCCACATAAGTAGAGAGGAGTTTCGTTAATTCTCTGTATTCCAACAAGAGACTTGGAAATGGATGTTGGTTTTCTAATTCTTGCAAAACAGAGACGTCTGTAGACGGGCCGGTTTTACCCTTTTTAATAATAGGTAGTTTTAAGTCTTCAAATAGAATTTTTGCAATCTGCTTGGTTGATCCGAGATTAAGAGTGTCAGGATTCACTTCAACGCCAAAATCATTCAAAATCTTAAAAGCTGTTTTTTTGCAATCTTCTTCAGCTTTGTGAAACTTTTTAGAAAGCTCAGCTAAATAACCCTTGTCGACGTCTACCCCAACTTCTTCCATTTCAAACAGAATGGGGACAAGGGGGCGGTCTAGGCGTTCGTAAACTTCCCAGAGCTCGCATTCGTGCAGTAGGTTCTCAAGCTTTTTCCACAGGCGTAAGGTGACCCAGGCGTCTTCCGCGGCATAATCGGCAGCATCCTTCGGTGAAATTTCACCGAAGTTACTTTTGTCGCCCAGGACATCTTTAAACTTTATGGTTTGATAGCCATCTAAGTATTTTTGAGCAAGAGCATCCATGCCATGAGGCTCCGAAGGATCGAGCACAAAACTTGCAATCATGGTGTCTTCAACATCAATTTTCGCAGGAATTCGCAAACCTTCACTGGCCAATACGTGAAAATCAAATTTGGCATTTTGAAAGACTAAATTAGTAAGAGAATAATCTTTAAAGAAGCTTTCAAAGGCTTTTAGAACCTTCTTTTTGTCGAGATTGGGTCCTTCTGTGTGATCCACAGCTACGTAGTAGGCTTCTTGCGAGTTAAAGCAAAAGCTTAGACCTACAATGTTGTTCGCCTTTCTCGAGGCTAAACTCTTGGTTTCGGTATCGAATGAAAGCAGCTTTGCCGTTTGGTTATCTTCTAGTATCCTTTCAAGCTGCTTGATGTCTTCTATCAGGGTGAACTTCACATTCTTCTTGGCTTCATTGGCTGCATTTGCATTCGCGCTACTGGCGTGGCGTTGTACGATTTTATGAAACCCAAGCTCAGTGGCAAAGCCAATGAGCTCATCGGTTTGCTCAGGATTCTTCGTGTAAAGATCTAAATTCTTTTCAAGAGGAACGTCTTTTGAGAGGGTCACCAACTTGAGGCTTAGTTTAACTTGATCGACGTTCTCGGCAAGCTTTTCTATCTTCTTTCCCTTTAGAGCATCTTTCACTTTTTTAAATTCGGCAGGATTAGCGTGACGTTTAACCGCTTCATCCAAAATACTTTGAAGATCACCAAATTGTTCCATTAGCTGCGCTGCAGTCTTAGGACCGATGCCCGGGGCTCCAGGAATGTTGTCTACAGAGTCGCCACATAGAGCTTGCAGTTCAGGAATTTTATCGGGCATGACTCCAAATTTTTCAAAAGCTTCTTCCTGGTTGGACCACTTTTTCTTCATTGTGTCTAAACACCATACGTGATCGGTGACTAACTGAAGTAAATCCTTGTCTGCCGTCACAATTACAAAGTTTTGTTTGGGGTGATTGTGAACGGCCGTGGCAATCACATCATCGGCTTCAAAGCCTGCATAGCTAAACTGTCGAGTGCCAAAGAAATCCATAATCTTTTGAGAGTTCTCGATTTGAATGCTCAAGTCTTCAGGGGGGGCATCTCGATTGGCCTTATACTCAGGAAATAGATCGTGTCGAAAGCCTTTTTCTTTTCTATCCCATATGAGAGCAATTCTTTCGATGCCTTCGGTCGCTACCAAACTTTCGACCATCTGAACAAAAGCATAGGTTGCGTGTGTGGGAGTGCCGTCAGGAGCCGTTAAAGGTGCTTGAATCCCATAGTAGGCTCTAAATATAAATGAGGACGCATCCACAAGGTAAATGGCGTCTTTGAGAAATTCTTTTGTAGGTTTGGACATAGCAGAAGCAGTCATAGTATCAATTCATAGGGGTTTAAACCGATGAAATTAGGAAATTTTGAGGTGCTTGAAATCGACACAGGCCGTTTTATGCTAGATGGCGGAGCGATGTTTGGAGTGGTGCCAAAAGCACTATGGGAGAGAAGCGATAAGGCGGACTCTAAAAATCGAATTGAACTCGCCTTAAGAACGTTGTTGATCAAATCGAAGGATTTCAATCTTCTCATTGATGTAGGCATGGGTTCAAAGTGGAACCAGCGTCAAAGGGAAATCTTCAATCTCAGAGAAAAACCCATGGAAGCGTTATTGAAGGAACAAGCTGGACTTGCTTGTTCGGATATTAGTCACGTTCTCATCACCCACCTTCATTTTGACCACTGTGGGGGACTTACCGAATTGAATGGCGATGGAAACCCCACCCAGACTTTTAAGAAGGCAGAAGTCTACGTTCATGAAGACAATTTAAAGTGGGCAGAAAACCCCAACCTCAGGGAAAAAGCTTCCTACTTAAACGAGAACTGGCAAGCCTACAAAGACTCTAAACAGCTTCAACTCGTTCGGAGCAAGCCTATGGAGAAAAAAGAAATCCTTCCGGGAGTTTGGATAATGCGTAGTGACGGCCATACACGGGGCCAACAATGTGTTCTTTTAGATGGTGGAAAAGATGGCAAACTGTTTTTTTGTGGAGATTTAATTCCTAGCTCTTCACACATCAAAATTCCTTGGACTATGGGGTATGACATCGATCCACTCACCATCATGAATGAGAAAAGGATTGTTCTCAATGAAGCAAGTCGCGAGAACTGGCGTTTGTATTTTGAGCATGATGCACGGGGCGCGATGGCAAGTTTGGTGAAGGAATCCGAAGATAAGTTCCGATTACTGAATACACCAGCTGATTTCTAACTAGGCTATGACTTCGAAGGCTGGCCTTGGAATTTTTTCCTGTCTGAGGCATCGAATCCCTCTTTTAGTAACATTTGTTTGGAATGCTTTCTCAAAAGATACATCAAAAACATAGGCCTTTACACTCAAGCGTATGGCCAATCTTCGAGCTATTTCAACTTCTTCTGCCCCTATGGTTACCGGTTTATCCATGTAGACAAAAGGACTTGTAACAGCGACTTCATATAGAATATCGGAAGCAAGCTCGGTTTCTTGAGAATGTGTTAAGGGGAGAGAGAGGGTGAAGGCCAGCAGTGTTTTTAAAGTTAGATTCCCCACACTATAGTTCTATCTCTAGGCACTTAGCCTGTAAATAGTTGGGCAGCGCATTCATAAAATGCGATTCATGAGATCAGTAGAGCTTCCCAATGAGCCCGGCCAAACAAAGTAGGTCTTTTTTCCTATGCGCTTGCAAGATTCTAAGGGACTCGGGAATAAAATGTCTTCATCGCAAATGACTCTGGTGAAAGATAGTTTTACATCACGCAAATAAGGACAAAGTTGCCACAAAAAGGAATCCGGACGAATTTCGCTAGAGTGTGATCTCATAGGTAGAAATTCTAATTCTTGAATTTGAATCAAGTTATGTTTTTCGTCCTTAGGTAAAACGAAAACACGGCTCAATCCGCCGGAAGTAATTAAACCGGTTTCTAAGAGCTCTGACTCATGATTCTCGTGCAGCCATATAGACATTAAAGGTAATGGCGATATTAATCTTTTTTCTACCTCGGCGTAATGGCTAACCCATCGAGCTATAACAGGCTGCTGGGCTTTTAACTTAGCATCGTGCGGATTACACCAAATAGTGTTTTGTGAGCGTGTAAAAGAATGTGGAGCATTGTGGAGAATGTGATTGTCATCCCCCAGTCTGCCTTGCTCCATGCCCAACACAAGCTTGTTTTTGGGGCTCAATGTGACCCCCTGTTTTGTGAAAGACTTCTCCACTGCACGAAGGGCAGCTTCTCTTGGTAAAATAGCAGGCCCCTGCCATTCTTTAACTTTAGCGGACAATGGAGTTTGATGAGTCCAGTTAACATTGGGGTGACCGTTCGACCACATCGATGGAGTTAAATCACTCCAAATAGCCGTTGCAAAAATTTTTGCTCGAATGCTTGGTTGAAGGCAAAGTTCAGAAGTTGTGCCTAGTTTCCCTTCTTCTAAAAAACGAGGCAAAGGAACTCTCTTGGACTTGCCGACATAAACGGCTATTTTTTCTGGTAAGACTTTGATGAGACCTTTAACCTCTAAATCAATCTGACGTGAATCAGGAATGAACACCCAGTCCTCTTTGTCTCGAGTAGCTGTGTCGAAATGATGTTGCATCCAATTGATCCGAGTATTCTCCTTTTTTAAGAGTGAATTCACGCAAAGAGCAGAATAGAAGTTTCTTCCAATAACCGTTACTTTCTTGATTTTTGGCTCTTTAGAATTCAATGAGATGTCTCCGACTCATCTAGAATAGGCAGTATAGAGACAAAAGAAAAGCCCGCGAAAGTTCTTTCCTAAGGAAAAGATTTCAGGGATGTGGTGCATCCGACAGGAGTCGAACCTGTAACCCCCAGATTCGAAGTCTGGTGCTCTATCCAGTTGAGCTACGAATGCTTAGTTGCGAACGAGGACTATTGTTAGCAGAAAACCAAGCCAAAGACACCTTAACGCGATGCATATTTTGCTTTAAATTGTCTCTTTTCTACGAAAGCCATAATCACTAGCCCTAAAACCAAAAACAAGCCCACGAAAACGAGCTGTTTCGAAAGTCGAAGCCACCAAGGTTGATAGCTAAATGCAACTTGGTAGTCCCGATCCTCAGGAAGCCAAACGGCTGAAAGTGCTAGGTTGGCCGGCAAAATTTGCAAACTATCTCCAGTCATTTCGTCTTTGGCTTGCCATCCAGGATAGTAGAGCTGGCTAAGGTTTAAAAGGGCTGGCCCTTTTACGACCTCTGATAGGTAATAATCGCCTTTATCTTGAATCACTTTAACGTTCAGCTTCGAGTGAGAGTAACTCTTGCAATGGATGGTCTCGGCTGTGCTGGTCTCAAGGAGCGCGTCACCAATTTGAAAGGTGTTTGGGTTCCCTAGCTGTGATTGAGCCTGATCTAAACCACTCACAATCGAACATCGTTCGGCAACGCTAATTTTAGAGGGCGCGCTTTCATCAATCCAAACTGGTTTCGAGCTAGGCACATCCACTTTCTTCAGTCCTTTTTGAGTAAAAGCTTGATCCTTATTAAGGTAGATCGAACTCGCTAGAATTGGGTAAGAATAACTGAATTTGGGCCGATCAATTGGTAGGTATCCCTTCCAAGGGACTTCAAAAAGAGTGGTCCTGAGTCTTTGGTATCTTTCCGGCAGAATGGCTGTTCCGCCTACGTCGGCATTGGAGAAACCCCATTTGGAGTAAAGCCCATTTCCTTCTACGATACGAAATTGATTTCTGTAATCTTCGGTGAAAACTTTTGCTAACTCACTTCCTAAAACACTCCCATTCATTTTTTCTTGATAGAAAGCAGAGCGCACAGAGAGGAAACTTGAAGGCTGAGTCCACAATGCCTCCAAAAGAATGAAAACAAAGAAAAGCACTGAAAATCTATAACTGATTTTTTGATTGCGCCTCGATAAAAGAAACAACATGCTCAACAAAAAAGGTAAAACCAAAATACATCGTAAGGGATTGATTTCGGCACGTTCCATAACGGCATAAATGACCGAGCCTAGAAACATTAGAAGGACGAATATGAAAACTCCAACCAAAGGTTTTCTCGGTTTGACTTCCAACTTCAATAAACCCTCGGCACCGAGCGCAATCCAATAGGAGAAAGGAATGAGGAAAAAGGAAAATCCGTAAATTGTAAAATGGGTTCGCTCTAAAACGGGCAGACTTCCAATTAGTTTATTAAAAGGAGGAAGCACTGGAAAATATTTTAAAACGGCAAACACAAACACCGCAAACACACCCCAATGATGCGCCTCCCATTTCTTTTTGCTTCGAGCAAAAAAGTAAACACCCCAGCCCATTAGCAACAAAGGAATGAGGCGAATTACGTGAACAATTTCATAGGGGGGATTTCCATTCCAAAAGCGATGAACCATTCCCAAAAACACTCCTGGCGTTTTTACTTGGTAAAGACCGTAGTCAGATCGGAAGGTTGAAGGAGTGAGGCTGATCAGCTCAAGAAGAGGAAAAATCATGGGTGCTGCCAATAGAAGCCCAGGAATGTGTAACAAAACCAATAGGACCGTTCTTGAAAGATAAAACCTTGGATTATTGCGAAAGACCTTAAAGAGAAAGCCAATAAAAAACACTCCAAATAAAAGAACGTGAAGCGCAGTGGCCGATGGAAATCCTGCAGTTAAAAGAGCATAGAAGGATAAACAAAAAACAAGGGGCCATCCAGAAAGTCGTTTTCGTTCGGGATTAAGCAAAGCATGGGCTGAAAGCAAATACCAGAGAAACGCGGTAAAGGCATTGTGCCAAGGGTGATTTATGAACCGCAATACGTAGAGTGCAAAAGCAAGGGAAACGCAAAAAACAAAACTCGCTCGGAAAGAAAGCCGAAACACTCTTTGTCCTAAAAGAAGTGCCGCCCAACTAGCGAAGACTATTTTCGTGCTTACAAAAAAGAACCAAAAAAAACTGTCGGGGAGCCAGGAATAAAGAAGCGTCAGCGGATAGAGAGGACCTACCTGGACCTCATTTGCCATCAGGGGTAGTCCCATAGAACGAAGGTTGTTCCAAAGCCACTGACCGTTCTCAAATATTTGCCATTGCAAAGATCGCAATCCAGGCAAGAACACCATATGTCCGACGACGCTTTCTTTGAGCGCCCAAGAGTAAGGCGACATTAAGGGCGTTTTTAATCCCAAGAAAAAATAAGGGAAAAATATAAAGCTTAACAGAAAGGCCCAGAAAAAAGAGTTTTTTAAATGGAAGGACTTAGGCCTCATACTGAACTGATCATAGTGCAATTCTAGGCAAAATCGTAGTCAAGTCAGAAGCTTTTTAAGATAGGCTTTTTGCCTAGCTACAGCGCTTAGTTCAATTTTTGCCTTCGGATAAAATCCAAAGGATGCTTCTTTTTCTTCTTGGGTTCAATCTTTACAGGTGCACGTGCAGGTGTAGGTGCGGGCACAGGCCTCACTACTTCTGGCTTCGGAAGCACGGTAGCTACCGGCTCTTCTACAAGCACTGGGGTAGCCACAGGCATAATCTCTTCAGAAGGAACTAATATGGGTTTTGCGAGAGGGACTTCCACTTCATTCGCAGAGGGGCCAATTTCAACTATAGCTACTTCTTCGGATTCTACCATCTGCGGAACTTCTACCTGTTCTGGCTCTACAGCGGCGGGAGTAGCCACTGTGGACTTTCTTTCTTGTGGAGCGGGAGCTGCAACAAGTCTCTGGCTGTTTGTCGTCGATGGTTCTTTCTCAAGACGAGCCATCAAGGCTTCGTGCAGCTCATCGGAAACATCTTGTGAGACGTCTTCAAACGCAACTATTGATTGCTTATCGTCGCTAAAATAAGCCAAGGAAAAAAGCGCCGACTCTAGAGCAGAACCTTTTGAGGTTCTTTCAATCTCGCTGTGAACGGAGTATATAATTTTCACAAAATCAGCCCATTGAATTTCGTCTTCCTTAAAGGCGGTCCAATTCGTATCTTCCGCTACAAGGGAAGCTTCTTTTAGAGCGGAAACGATCTCAGCCGCTCCTAAAACACAATCAAGGTAGCTTTGATGCAATTGTTCTACTGTAAAATCAAGATGCCCAGTGCTCAATTGCATATAGCGATGCTGACCAGAGAATTTTAAAACTTTGTTCGCTAAGAGTTGTGCTTTTTGTGCAACCTCATTGGAATTGGAAGCAAAAGAGGAAAACTGAAAAGAAAGAGTCAGAGCTAGGATAAAGAATCGTTTCATGGCGCCCTTTTAACGCAATGTGCGCGCTGCGTCAAATGAATCCTGAGCAAGGACAACTGCGCATAAATACATGTGGTTACGACAATGCGCAGCTTTTCCCTTATGCCTTGAGAACTGACTCAGTCTCTACTTTTTTACTTGAGAGAAGAGTGAAGCCACTCCGCCCTGAGGGTCTTTGATAGTCATAGCCAAGCCAAAACCACCGACATCCACTGGACCTAGTAGAATATCAGCTCCTAGTTTTATCGCTTGCTGAGCCTTTTTCTCACAATCCTCCACAAAGATGTAATTGTGCCAGCCTGTCGGTAATTTTTTCAAATCCCCAGTGGCTTCCATCATTCCGCTTCGGTATTTTTCATTCGAAGTGAATACAAAGTAGTCGTTCGCCATTTCAAGCATTGGTTCCGGAGTCCAGCTAAAGAAATCACAATAGAAACCGCCAGATTTCTCTAAGTCATTGGTGATCAACTCGGTCCAACAAAAATGACCAGGCTTTTCGCCGATGCTGTCAGCACAATCCGAGGTTATCTCTGCCAGGTTTTTCCACAAAAATACCATGCTGTTGTTTGGATCTTTAACAATGGCCATTTCACCAAACTCTCCTGCCTTCATAGCGGGAGCAATGATCGTGCCATTCATTTTCTCAGCCTTTTGAGTGAAAGCATTTAGATCATCCGCGTAAAAATAGGTGTTCCAATTAGAGCTTTGATTCACAGGGCTTTGTTGAGGTCCAATACCTGCAATGTTTTCTCCGCCTAATTGAGCAATGTGATATTCGTGACCATCTCCACCATCAATGGTTTCAAATTTCCAGTTCAAAAGATTTCCATAAAACTTCATTGAAGCTTTAGGATCTGTAGAACTCAGGTCAGCCCAACAAAACTTTCCATCATCATATTTCATAAAAGTCTCCTCCCGGTTTTAATTCCGCTATGTAACTGAGCATTGTAAGGCCCGCTTGGGAGGTTGGCTATGATGATCTGAAGTCATTTTATTCTAATTGACTTCGGAGGAAGTTGCTCTGTGAAGCTCAGATGGGTCTGGACTATCGGCGGTATTGCTTTATCCCGAGAAGTAATTTCTTCGATAGTAGAGGAAGCAACCCTAACGCAGTGAAGCTAAAAATCATCTCTACAGAAAGGAGTCCAGAGGCCGAATCGAGTTCTGCTAAGCGAGTTCCAGCGTTCACATAAACAGCCGTTCCCGGCAGCATACCGAGCTGGCTAACCCAATAGAAGCTAACAGTCTTTATGTTAGAAACCCCTGATAACAGGTTAATCATCCAAAAGGGAAAAGCTGGCACTAGGCGCAATGAGAATAAGTAGAATCCGCCTTCCTGCTCAACGCCTTCTTGAATAGAGGATAGCTTCTTGCCGAAATTCTTCTCAACATAAGACTTCAAGAAATATCTAGAAAGCAGAAAGGCGCCCGTTGCCCCCACCGAGCTCGCAAATGACACTAAAATAAGTGAATGCCAAAAACCAAAGAGAGCACCCCCAGCAAGAGTGAGAACACTGGCAATCGGTAAATAGAGTGTGTTGGAAAGGGCATAGATTGCAAAAAAGAAGATGGTAGATGTCCAGAGGTTGGAATCAACAAAGCTTTGAAACTCAAAGGTTTTAGATTTTATAATGTCGAAACTAAAGTATGTCCCTAGCCCATAATTCAGATATAAAAATATTCCTATCAATAGCGCAGAGAGCGCGCCGATCTTTTTAGACATTTGTGTCCGCGTCGCTAGGTCTAGCTTCCGGTATTGGGCCGTTAGACTCTTTAGCGATCAAGCGACCATAACTAAGGTTGTGAACAGCAGAATGCCTTGGGTCGTTTCGTCTCTTGTCATAACGTGTGATCATCAAGGGCGATGTCCACCCCGCCATTTGTTGAACTCCTCGATGGGTGGCTCCTTGGTCAAGCGCGTGGGTGATGGCCGTCGCCCTCAGCATGTGAGGAGAAAGTCTATTAATCAAACCAGCCTTGATCCCCGTCTTTCTAATGATCCTTCCTACTTCACTATCCGAGAGAGCTTGTCTAAAGTGGGAGGCTCGAGTGGAAATCAGTAAGGGTTGGTCGTGGTGTCGATTACCCCAGTCCACCCATTCTTTGGGGCAATCCGATAGACTGCTACTAATGGGAGCTTCTTCGTTAATTCGAGTAAACCAATGGGCCCAAGTCTGCTGGAGTCTAGGAGGGATGGGTAAGCGCCTACTTCGATCACCTTTACCTTGAATTTCTATGGTCCATCGATTGTCGCTAAACTCTAAGTGCCCGGCTCTAATGGCGACCGCTTCTGATCGACGTAATCCAAGCATAAGTAGGGTTTCTACGCAGACTTTCCCTAGGGCCGAGCTCATTCCGAGCACTCTAAGATCTGGAAAATAAGAAAGCAGAGCCTGAATTTCTTTATCTGCTAAAAATCCGGTCTTTGATTCTTGGGTTTGAGGGTAAGCTCGAATCAATTCGGCGGGATTTCGATCGACCCAGTTTTGAGCGATGGCCCATTTGTAAAAAGATTTCACAACGGCGATTTTTCGGGTGACTGAAGATTTCGCGAGCCCCTTTACGGTGGTCAGGTGATCTCGATATCCGGCGACTTCTGCGGCCGAAATCGTGCCCCAATGATCGATCCAATTATTCAGCCTCAAATAGGCTAAAAAATCGTGCAAATCTCGCTTATATGCGCGTTGTGTGTGGTGACTAAGTTGAACAAGTGAGAACTCCGTAATCGCTGCAATTGGCCTTTTAGGCGTAATTTCCGGGGCAGAAATAATAAGCTTTTTGCCTGCTTTTTTGGGCTTTTTTCGGGTGTTTTTTGGAAGTCTTTTTGCTGATTTTCTTGAAAACAGCGTTTTTAGATTGTTCCAGATTCTTTGTAGCTTCATCTTTCTTTAATTTTGAACTATTATTTCTAAAACGCAAGATTACAAACACTTATAATGCATGATAATTTAACTTATCGTGACAAAAGTAATTTTTTTAGAACTCTATAAGCAAAATGATTCTTCGATTTTTTGGGAAAATCAGCATTTCTTCGCTTTGCTCGATAGATATCCGGTTTCTCCCGGTCATGCGCTTGTTGTCCCTAAACGAGAAGTGCTTTCAATTTTCGATCTAAATACGCACGAAAAAGCAGGGTTTTTGGATGTTATTTCTGAAGCTAAAAACGCCATTCCCTGGAAGTCCCTAGAAGAGTTTTATTCTTCGCTAGAAGGCGCTCATTCGAATAAGGCTCTTCAGAGCGACCACTTGGGAGAGGCAAGCAACGATTTCAACATCGGAGTCAACGAAGGCTCGAACGCTGGTCGCACCGTAGAACAGCTACATGTTCACATAATCCCTCGCTATCCCGGCGACTGTAGAAGCCCCAAAGGGGGACTCAGGCTTCTTATGGGCCCGGAACTGGGGCACTATTAAGTAAATAAAATCGGCTGCCTACAAAGGTGATTAAGAAAGCTCTTGAAGACCTAAATGCACTGCGTTATGAGGTCTTAAATTCCCTTAAAAGGTGGCCCGTTGATAATGCAAAAGAAACGAAGTATTTGCTCAATTCTCAGTCTGATAGTTGCGCTACTGTCTCTCCAAAGTCTGCACGCGCAAACTCTTGGAGAAAGCCAAACGCAGTTAAGAAAGCTGGTTAATGAATTTAGAGCCGAAAACCAGACATCAAGCCCGGTCTTTAGCGTTAATGGCTCTGGCATTACAATCGAATCAAAGTTCAACTCCCCAGAACAGTTCAACAACACCAGAATTTCCTATGATTGGCAGTATGAAATTTCTGTAGGCGAGGAGTCTCTTTTAAACATCAAGGATCGAAAGTTGATTCTCAGTAAAGACATGATTCACAATGAAGATCAGAAAGACTTGGTCTTCGATTACTTTAGAGCTTTATTTATGGGTGACGCAAACCTTCATCCCTATCTAAACGGAAGCCCCTTTAAGCCCAATAAAGCACAGATAGAAGCCCTCGAAGTCTTTAAGGGCCTATGGGCAGAGGGTGGTCAGAGCGGAGTCTTTGCAATGGGGACTGGCCTTGGCAAAACAGCTTTTGCGGCCTGGGCCACCGACCATGCTTTTCAGGAAGCAAAACCCTTTGATGCTGATCGCATTTTAATTATTGTGAACTCAGAGGAAGCGGCCTCGCAGTTCTTTGAAACATTTGTAAACAAACTAAAGCTCTTCGAGGCTGGCGATATTGGCTTTCTAACTGGGACAAAGAAAGACTGGGAAGACAAAGTTGTTGTTATAGCGACCAATCTCACACTCGGCAAACCTGAGAATCTAGAGCTTTTCGATTCAAAATATTTTGACTTAATCTGGATAGATGAGGGACATCATGGAGCAAACACGACGCTTACCTATTCAGCCATCAAGGCTCATTTTAATCCTCGTGCTCTGCTGGGCTTGACGGCCACCCCCTTCCGAGGTGATTCACAAAACGTAGTTCAATGGTATGGCGGAAGAATTCACATCAACTGGACCTATAGAAAATCAATTCAACACGGTTATCTAACCAAGCCCGTGTATCACATCTTAGATGATGGAACTGAGTATAGAATCAAAGATACAAAAGAAATCATTACAGACGAAGAGCGTGACCGATTTATTGAGACAGCTCTTGAGTCGCCACAGCGAGATAAAACTATTATCCAGAAGTGGGCAGACAACGCAAAACGTTCGGATGGTAGCTATGCACCATCCGTCTTTTCTTGCACAGACCAAGATCACGCGAGGCGACTGCTCAAAGAGTTTGATGCGCTTGGGATCTCCGCAGAGCTCTACATTGCAGACGGAAAGCAGGGTCCTACGGTCCGGGAAGAGGACGAAGAGAAGCGAGCTCGTCTTGCAAACGGACAAACATCCGTCTTGCTAAGCGTTAACCGCCTTATTGAAGCCGTCGACATACCCGAGATTGAAGTGATTGTGAACGTTCGTCGAATGAAATCACTGCAAAGAATGGTTCAACTTATTGGCCGCGGATTAAGGCCGTCAGTTGGAAAGC
This sequence comes from bacterium, assembly GCA_009991595.1. Classification (GTDB taxonomy): domain Bacteria; phylum Bdellovibrionota; class UBA2428; order UBA2428; family UBA2428; genus JAACVK01. The sequence goes on from JAACVK010000047.1 coordinate 16,570, forward strand.
GACAGTTACGGTTTTTAGATTTCATGGGAAACTATGAGACCGTTCGCAAAGTTATGGAAATAAATGAAGTGCTCGGTTTAAGCAATGCGCCTTCAGACTTTGTAGATAGTGACGAGCCAAATTCTAAGGAGCGAGTTGAAATCGAGGCAATTTCAGAAGTCATTATGGATGAGCGTGTGAAGGAGTTGATCGACATTCTTGAACAGCGTAGCTACCAGAGCGCTCAAGAAGTCTTGAACTTTTGGTCCAAGCTCTACAACGAAAGTCCTGATAATGGTCTGGACGCTAATCGTGTTGCGAGCTTCGTTCTTGCTCCACAAATTCTTGAGGAACAGTCCGAAGGAAGAATCAGAGTCAAGGCCGCAACACTTCGGCGCTGGTTTAGATCACTATTCGAACCAGCTTCTCCTCTGAATTTAGAGGAAACAAACATGGACGATCGATTCGGAACTCTTCTTATGGATCAAGGAACTGGAGAGCACAAAAGTGATCAAAGTATTATAGATATCTGGATTGATGGATTTGAAAAAGCACAAGGAGCTTCTGATGAAGAGGAGTCTTGGCTTGTGATGGCTCAAGCTGCAAAAACTTTAAACACTAGTAAATCTCGGCTCCAAAAATTAATTCAGGATTACTCAGAGCTATTTCCAGATACAATGTGGTCTCGAGTTTCGAATCACCCTAAGAATCGTGACTGGAGTCCTGAAGAGAGGATAGCACTCATCAATGAACTGTTTGTTCGCTTCCAGGCCCAAGGTCTGGAAGGCTACATGGCAACTTTGAAAGGTCTGCATAATCTCTTGAAGGAAAGGCAAGTTCGCTGTTCGGAGAAATCTCTGGCCGAGTTAATTCACAACTACTACTATAAGTTCGAGTTGGACTTTCGCCTACACTTTAGAAGTTTAGTTCCGAACCCGGAAGATAATAAATCTTTCGAGATAGAGATTCCAACCACACCAATCATCCAGAACCCCAAGTCCTTGGAGCTTTCTAGACTCGAGGAAACGGCTCGCTATTTTGCGGAGCGCCTGAAGCTTACTAGGAAAACAACAGCAAAAAGAAAGTTAAGGAATTTCAGACAGGCTGCACAGATCTTCATTCAGGATGGTAGATTCAAGACCAATGAGATGAGCGAGTCCTATTTGATTAATGCCTTCTTAAGTTTTTCAGACTTCTTTGAAGCAAAGGATAGAAGTCAATTAAACCTTCATCTCTTAAATCTTTCTTCAAGTAGAAATGGTTCCAATGATTATAATCGCTATAAAAAGATTATTGAGAATGCATTGTCTTCTACCACTGCAAGAAAAGGTTTAGCCCAGCTTATTGAAGCAAGGCTTAAAGAAGGCGACACGGCCCTAGAGGAACTCTTGGAAACCTATAACAAGGCAGCCGTTGACGCCGCAAAGCAAAAAGAGCCCGTCGACATAAATGCCGAAAAAAATAGCTGCGAAAACTGGATAGGATAGAGCTAAAGAAAGTTCTTTAGCTCTGCTTAACACCGCTGCTAAATTGTCGTAAGTAGTCGTAGCTCCAACGCAGTCCAAAGCCACAGCCATCCAATGGCACTAAGCCTGCACCAGTGCCATCAACTGGACTTAAATCCATGTGAACCCAATGGGTTTTGGGCGTTACAAAGTGAGCAAGAAAAGTGGTGGCGTAAATATGGTCGCTGTTATGTCCGGGTTCACATTGTTTAATGTCTGCAATTTTGGACTTTAAACCCTCTTCATATTCTTGTCCTTGTGGAAAAGGCCAAACCTCTTCGCCAGTGGCCTGTGCGGAGGAAAGGCTACGAATGAACCCATCTTCACTAGACACAAAAACGCAAGCTCGCTTTGTTCCAACAGCACGAATAGCAGAACCCGTTAAAGTGGCATAATCCATCATGAGCTCAGGTTCTTCCTTAGAGGCAATGGCTAAAGTGTCTGAGAGAACCATTCGTCCCTCTGCATCGGTGTGAATGACTTCAATACTCTTACCATTAGAGGCGTAAACAACATCATTCATTTTAAAGCTATCCGCTGAGATGTGATTCTCGGCCAGAGCTAGGTAAATATGGATTTCTTTTTCAAGACCTAAATCGTCGCAAAGCATCCCCATGGCTAGAGCCTGAGCGGCACCCGTCATGTCTTGATGCATGTTGAACATGCCGCTACCAGTTTTCACATTGTAGCCGCCCGTATCATAACAAATTCCTTTGCCCACAAAGGAGAACTTTCCATTCTTCTTTGCTTTTGAATTGATCGTTATATGAACAATTCCAGAGTCTCGTTTTGAGCTACCCTGTGAGACTGCCAGAAAGGCACCAGCCCCTAGCTTTTTTAGTTTCTTCTCATCAAGAAACTCGAAATGCCATTTTCTTTTCAGGGCAATTGCCTTGGCTTCTTTTGCAAAAAGTTCCGGAGTTAAGAAGTTGGGAGGAGTGTGGGAAAGCGTTTTCACCAAACAAGCTGCCTCTCCAAAACTCACTCCTCGTTTGAAAGCTTCGTTTAGTTTAGCCACCTTTTGCCCGAGCACTGAAAAAACTAAAACGCTTTTACCAGATTCAGGCTTAGCTTCCTTCGTTTTTCTCTTAGGGTGTGTCCAGTTCGAAACGAGACTCAAAAAGACTAGGTCTTCAATTCTTTGAGAAACATCTTCTTTGGGAAGAAAAAGGAGAACTTCTTTAATAGACGTCTTCTTAAAGCCCGCACTCAACATTGAAGTCATTTGTGAGTGAAGTGCGCTCAATCGGGCTTCTTTACATTCTGCAATAAGTGCGACCACGCCCCCTTCCGTCAGCGAAGCTGAAAACAAAAAGTGTTGTTTAGCTTTTTGTCCCTTCAAAGCCTCTTTGAGCTGATTCTTCAGCGCTTGCGGCCAAGTCTTCGCCAAACCCTCTATTGCTTTTTTAGATGTGTCAGGGGCTATAAAAATATTGAATTTACTTGGGTCGATTCGTCGCGCGCTTGCCTGCTTTAACTTAAGGTTCATGAACTTGGTTTTATCTATTTTTGCTCAGGAGTCAATTGGCTGAAAAAGTAGACCTCATAGAGGAGATCTGAATCTGTTTTCAAAGATAATTTAATAAGCTTTTCGCTTTCATAGGTAGTCAACATTTCGACTTCTTTAACAATAGAAGGGCTTGGTATGGAAAATTTAACACTCTTCTCTTTTCCATCTAGAGAGTTCCAATTGAGCGGTCCTGCTTTAAATCCAATGTGCGCCCCCATGTTCATGAGAGTCCATAAGTGATGAAGATAAGGAAAACCTTCCTTTTTCAGTAATTTCTTTTTTTCTTTTAATTCCGTGGTTCCGACAATTATTCCCTCTGAGTCCATATCTATCTCGAGCGCTTCAACGGAGTAGACTGCTAACTTTACCTTTTCTTCGCTTAAAAGATCCATTCGAAAGTCGCCATACTCCTTTACGCCATACTCGCTCCTGATATCAATCTTCCCGGCATAGGAAACGGGAGCGTGTTGTAGTAAATTTTGGCGCAACCATAATAATTCATTTTTAAAAGCATGAGCATCACTAGCTTGTAGCGCCCAAAATAGCAAAAAACCTACGAGAAAATGCATTACTTGAAGAGCCTTTCGTAAACCCATCGTTGATCTGCGTCGGCAGAGTTCTGCTCAATGTCTCTTTTGAGCGATTGTTTATAGCGAGAAAACTCTGTTTTTGTTTTAATCATCGACTGCACCCATAAAACGAGAAGTTTCTCACGGGCTTCTAAAGGAGCCTTTTTCCCATAGAGGTCCTCTTGGGATCGAAAACCATACAGAGAAACATCTCTCAAAACTTCGACAGCTTTATTGAGCGGTCCTTTGGTTGTTAAAACAATGAGTTCAGACACTTCGCCTTCTTCGCCATAAGTGCCATTATACAACCAATAACTCTTCTTCTCGTGATCTATCCTGCCAACCAATTGAAATTTCTCTGATTCGTCGACTTTGTTTTTTGCCAAATAGGCCTCAATAGCTTCTACAGAATCGACAGGCTTGGAGTGTATTGTTGAACTCGCTAAAATAAAAAGACTCAAAAGAAGCTTAAACATAGCTTCAGTTTAACCCTAAAGGACCGCCACAATCATTAAGATTGTGTTAAAAACCGTAATATTTTCAAAACCTCTATCAGAGGCTTCTCCCTCAAGGCAGGTGCTCTATCTGAGGGAGAAAGGAGAGGGCTTCGGGAGGACCCCCTTCAAGAAAAAAGCCCGGCTTAAACACGCATATCTAGGCTTGATCCGATATCGAATGCTCATTGATTGTTATTTTCAATTCTTCATCGGCAATCAAACATTTTAATTTCGGAAATTTTTGTGCGATTTTTATCTGAAGGTTTCTACTGGATTCAGCTTCACCGTGATTGAGCACAACGGTGTCAAGCCCCCTTCCCATAGCTTCAACAAAGTTAAGCAGGTCTTTCTGATCGCCATGGGCACTTAGGTCGTCCATGGCGGTGATGTGAGCCTGGACCGGCACTTCTTTGTGATGAACGCGAAGACTGCCATAACTCTTTCCATTCTCTAAAAGAAAACGTCCCTTGGTCCCCATCCCCTGATAGCCAACAAACAACACCGTATTCTTTTCTACGGGCAATCTACTTTTTAAATGATGCAAGATACGACCTCCGCTAAGCATTCCAGCCGCAGAGATAACAATCATAGGCCCTTCTCTCATGCAGGCTCCGAAGGAATCGTCAGGGCTCTCTGAGGACTCATAAAGGGTTGGGAAGAAATTCTCCCGATCTATTTTTTCAAAATCTTTTCTTAATTGGTGATCTAGAGAATGCTTTAAATACAAATCAGTGGCTTTTAATGCCATTGGAGAATCTAAAATCACGGGGTATTTTTTAATGCTTCCACGATCCTCTAATTGTCTTATCATGTATAAAATTTCTTGAGCTCGTCCAACGGCAAAAGAGGGAATAAGAAGCACTCCTCCCTTTGAACAAGTTCGCTCAATTTCGTGAGCTAATTTTTTTGAAGAGTGATTGCCACTATGAAGCCGATCTCCATAAGTCGACTCCAACACCAAAAAGTCCGCTTTCTTTGGAGTCTCTGGACCCCTTAGAGTTAAGGAACGATCATGGCCAAGGTCTCCAGAAAAGCAAAGATTCCAAGTTTTCTGTCCGGTGGATACGTTCATTTCAATGAAGTTGGCTCCCACAATATGCCCGGCGTTTCGGAGTTGAACACCTATGTTCTTAGTTAGACACCAATCTTCATCTTCTTTATGAGGCTCAAGCAACTTGAGCGCCGCAATGACGTCTTTACTTCTATAGAGAGCCTCCGCAGGCTTGTGCTTTGAGTGGCCCGTTCGATTTGCATAGTCGGCATCTTCTTCTTGAAGTTTAGCCGAATCCATCCAAAGGACCTTACACAAGTCGGCAGTCCCTTCAGAACAATGAACAGGACCTCTAAAGCCCTCCTTGTGAAGGCGCGGAATAAAACCACTATGATCCAAGTGAGCATGTGTCAGTGTGATGGACTTTATGTCGGAGGCCTTAACAGGAAAGGGATTCCAGTTCCTTTCCCTAATTTCCTTAGGCCCCTGAAAGAGTCCACAATCTATTAAATGCAGTTCATTTTCGAAGCGTAAGAGTGTTCTCGAGCCCGTCACTGTTCCAGCCGCACCCAACCATTGAATTCTCATTTGAGACATACTCATGATAATAAGGGGCTAGAATCCGAATGTCTATTTAGCAAAGCGTTCCAGTTGTTGAAGTTTGAAAGCAAGCCCGATAGGTAAATCTAGGCCTCGGCTACCAGAATAGCCCTTATGAACAGAGTCGCGGTAGGCTTTATAGCACTTCCAACTAACTTTACTATTTGGTCGAGCGTATATACAAGCTTCCCAATAAGCATCCTGTAGCATCCAAAGACCGCCAAGGCCTCGTAGCGAATCATAGGCAGTCCCTAAATGAAAAAGAATGTCGGCTGAGTATTTAGACTCTGGATAGCGTTTGAAAAATTCATGAGCCGCAGCACTCAATCTTAGGTATTCGATCTCACCGCTTCGATCTGCATCAAATTGCTTTCTGTGATTTGCGTTCTTAGCTAGCCCTTGAACTTGATCAAAGTGCGCCTTCTCTCCTGCTGGATCAATGGATCGCTTCTGCTCTGTTTTCCAAGCGAGCACCCCCGCCTTCCAAGCTTTTAAATCGCGATCATAAATTGGATTTGAAGAGAATTCCTTCTTCATCGCCGTGTTGATAAAGCCCTCGGCAAGCTTTGGATCGTTTTTAATTCTCACAGCCAAAGCCAAACCATTTCTTACGGCTCTTTGCCATTCTCCCGGAAGATTCTTAGCGAGCTTCACGCTTTCAATGGATTCTTTGTAGAGTTTGAGCGCCTCTTCGAAATTCCTTGTAGCAATATAAAAATCTGCCTTATCGAGAGTCGAAAGACCCTTTAAAAACTTTGGATCTTCTTCGGTCTCAAACTGCGGACCAAATCGATCGGTCGAATGACAAGCAAAGCAATGGCCTAAACTCTGTTTCACAAGCCCGCGCGCCCATTCTTTCTGACCAATTTGATAGGCCTCATAAGCTTGCTTGGCATTGTCTTCTAGAATGGTTGACACAAAGCGAAGGCTTGGATCGGCGCTCGGAAGTTCTTTAGACTTTTCGGCTTTAACTTTTACACTGTGACTTATTTTAGAAAACTTCTCTAAGTCGTCTTTAAATTCCTTAGTGTTCTTCACTCTTTCAAATTCAGAAAGACTAAAGATCGCAGGTATGAGCTCTTCGACAAGATGCTTTAACTCCTGCATATCCGAGCCCCAAGACTTTTCATCTTTTTCCGGAGAACTACTAGATCCAGCAAAAGCACTAACGGTGAATAGACTTATAAAAACAAGGGAAAGACAACCAAACTTCATGGCCTGAAGTCTAAACCAATATCTACACTTGTCTCAACCTGTTTAAGAATGAGATTAATCAGGAGCGGAGAGCCCTAGCTGAAAAGCTCTCTAACTCCTCACATTCTATTTGCGCTTAACTGCAAAACCACCGAGAAACTCTCTATTCATTCGAGCAATGTTCTCAAGCGTAATTTCCTTTGGACAAGCGGCTTCACAAGCTCCGGTAACCGTGCAATTTCCAAAGCCTTCTTTGTCCATTTGAGCGACCATCTTGAGCACTCGTTCATGCTTCTCAGGAGCACCTTGGGGCAATAGAGAAAGGTGAGAAACCTTAGCTGAAACGAACAACATCGCAGAAGCATTCTTACAACTGGCCACACACGCGCCGCAGCCAATGCAAGCAGCTGCATCAAAAGCCATGTCAGAATATTCTTTAGAAACCGGAATCGCGTTGGCATCAGGAGCATTTCCTGTATTCACAGAAACATAACCGCCCGCTTGTTGAATACGATCAAACGCAGATCGATCCACCATCAAGTCTTTGTGTATAGGAAAAGCTTTTGCTCGGAAGGGTTCAACATGAATCACTTCTCCGTCTTTGAATCGACGCATATGAAGTTGACAAGTCGTTGTTGCTTTGTCGGGCCCATGAGCCGATCCATTGATGACCATTGAACAAGATCCACAAATTCCCTCACGGCAATCATGATCGAAGGCAATGGGATCATGCCCTTGATGAATGATGTCTTGGTTTAAAACATCAAGCATTTCAAGAAAGGAAACATCCGGAGAAACATCGTTGAGTTTGTATTCAACGAAACGACCTTTGTCTTTGTCACTTTTTTGGCGCCAAACTTTAAGTGTTAAATTCATCTTCTCATCCTCACTTGTAACTTCGTTGAGTTAGTTTAACATTTTCAAATTTAAGTTCTTCTTTGTGCAACTCTTGAGCCTGCCCTTCGCCCTTATGTTCCCATGCAGCGACATAGCAATAGTTCTCGTCGTCACGAAGCGCTTCATTTTCAGGGGTTTGGTGCTCTTCTCTAAAGTGACCACCGCAAGACTCTTCCCGATTGAGGGCGTCCCGACACATCAGCTCCCCCAGTTCCAGGAAGTCGCCCAAACGCCAAGCTTTTTCTAGCTCTTGGTTGATGTCGCTTCCATCTCCGGGAACTGCCAAGTCATTCTTGAACTCTTCTTTAAGCTTGGGGATTTCACGAAGAGCTTCTTCCAAGCCCTCTTTATTGCGAGCCATTCCGCACTTGTCCCACATGATCTTCCCAAGTTTTCTATGAATTTGATCAACGGTTTGCGAGCCTTTGGCCGCAATCATCTTGTCGTTAAGCCCAATGGACTCTGCGGCAGCAGTTTTAAAGGCTTCATGATTGGTATCCACCTTTTCCATCTTAGTCGCCCCAATGTAGTTACCTACAGAATAAGGCGCAACAAAGTAACCGTCCGCTAAGCCCTGCATCAAAGCCGAAGCCCCCAGTCTATTTGCACCATGATCTGAGAAGTTAGCTTCACCCAGCACAAACAATCCAGGAATCGTGCTCATCAAGTTGTAATCAACCCACAAGCCACCCATGGTGTAATGCACAGCTGGGAAAATACGCATTGGAAGTTTGTAAGGGTTCTCAGCTGTAATCTTTTCATACATCTGAAAGAGATTTCCATATTTGGCTCGAATGGTGTCTTCTCCATCACGCTTGATCGCATCAGAGAAGTCCAGATAGACAGCCAAGCCAGACTCACCGACCCCAAGCCCTTCGTCACAAACTTTCTTTGCATTCCGAGAGGCTACGTCTCGAGGCACCAAGTTACCAAAACTTGGATAGATTCTTTCCAAGTAATAGTCTCGATCTTGCTCAGGAATTTCATTTGCCGGCCGTTTATCGCCTTTTTGTTTAGGCACCCAAACTCTTCCATCGTTCCTCAAAGACTCACTCATAAGAGTCAGTTTTGATTGATGATCTCCACTAACCGGGATGCACGTGGGATGAATTTGCGTGTAACAGGGGTTGGCAAAATAAGCACCTCTCTTATGACAGCGCCAAGCGGCAGTCGCATTGGAGTTTTTTGCATTCGTAGAAAGGTAAAAAACGTTTCCATACCCGCCGGTACAAAGTAAGACCGCATCGGCTTCGTAGCTCTCAATCTCACCGGTCAAAAGATTCCGCGCCACAACTCCTCGAGCCTTGCCGTCGATGACAACAAGATCGAGCATCTCTCGACGTGGCAACATTCTGACGTTCTTGTTTTCAACTTGTCTCATTAAAGCCGCATAAGCACCCAGTAATAATTGTTGTCCGGTTTGTCCACGAGCGTAAAAAGTCCGAGAAACCTGAGCTCCACCAAAAGAACGATTGTCTAAAAGCCCACCGTAATCACGCGCAAAAGGAACACCTTGAGCCACGCACTGATCGATGATGTTTCCAGACAGTTCTGCTAGACGGTGCACATTGGCTTCTCGAGAACGATAATCCCCACCTTTAACAGTGTCGTAGAAGAGTCTGTAAACACTGTCGCCATCGTTTTTATAGTTTTTAGCAGCATTGATGCCACCTTGGGCGGCAATCGAATGAGCACGTCTTGCAGAGTCGTGAATTGTGAGTGCGTCGACATGGTAGCCCATCTCTCCAAGAGAAGCCGCAGCACTGGCACCAGCCAAGCCGGTTCCAACCACAATAATTTTATGTTTTCTTCGATTGGCCGGATTCACTAATTTATTTTCAAATTTGCGGTTCGACCATTTCTGGGAGAGCTCTCCGCTAGGTATTTTTGCGTCTAACTTTGTCATACTAATCCTACCTTTTTTACCTGTGCACCAAATACACATAGAGGGGTTGTGAAATAAAACCTAAGGCTACAATGAGAGCATAGACCACCGCCAAACATTTGATATGAGCCGACCACTTAGGGTGTCCAAATCCGATTGACTGAAAAGCCGCTGCAAATCCATGTTTTAAGTGGAACCCTAAAAGTGCCAGTGAAAAGCAATACCAAGCCACATAGACCGGACTTTGAAAAACTTCGATCACAAGACGATGTAGATCACGCATTTCAACTCCGTCATGGGTGATCGTGTAGAGAGTTCCATATTTAAAGGTGATAAGATGCAGAACAATGAACACTGCCAAAATCGAACCAGTGCCTGCCATCGTGCGAGAAGCCAAACTAGCCGCCTTCTGATCGGCAGCATCCACAGCATAGCCCTGTGTTCTTGCACGCTTGTTCTCCCAAGTTAGGGTAATTCCGCAAACAAAGTGAATGCCCATCAGCGCTAACAAGCCGATAGCAATCAATGGATAGGCCGGGTTGTGAGTTAACTGGTGCCCGTAAGTGTTGTAGGCTTGAGCCCCTTTAAAAATAAGTAAGTTTCCGGTCATGTGGGCCAAGACAAAGCCGCTCAAGCCCAATCCTGTGAGTCCCATAATCGCCTTCTTCACTACCGAAGAACGAAGTAGAGTTAATGTTGCCGTTGCCATAAAAGCAAACTCCTTCCTATCTAGCTCTCAATGCCTTTGAGAACTTGACTTGCAATTACAAGTCGCTGAATTTCACTGGTTCCTTCATAAATTTCCGTAATCTTTGCATCACGGAAATGTCTTTCCATTGGATATTCTCGAATGTAGCCATAACCACCTAAAATCTGTATTCCTTTTACAGCGGCTGCCATGCAAGCTTCAGACGCAAACAGTTTTGCTTGGGCAGCTTCAGCCGAAAAGCGTTGTTTACGGTCTTTCTTTAAAGCCGCGGAACGCATCAACAATCTTGCTGCATCGGTTTGCGTTGCAATGTCAGCCAAGTAACCTTGAATGGCACCAAACTGAGAGATCTCCTGATTAAAAGCCTTGCGCTCTCGCGAATATACAGCTGCTTCTTCAAGCACTGCACGAGAGATGCCTACGGCTTGTGCTGAAATACCAATGCGTCCGCCATCGAGTGTGTTCATGGCAACTTTAAATCCATCGGCCTCGGCGCCAAGCATATGACTCTCGGGCACTTCAACATTTTCTAAAATAATCTGTGTGGTGCTAGAACCGTTGATACCAAGTTTGTCTTCAACCTTACCAACACTGTAACCTTTGGTGGAAGCATCTACCACAAACCCAGCTATTCCTTTGTGTTTTTTTGCAGGGTCAACAATGGCGTAAACGACGGCCACTTCGGCTTCGCGACCATTGGTGATGAAGTTTTTAACTCCATTGAGTATCCACTTGCCGTTCTTTTTAACAGCGGTGGTTTTCATTCCTGCAGCATCAGAGCCACTGGCTGGTTCACTTAAACAATAACATCCAAGCTTTTTGCCAGAGGCTAGATCTTTTAAATATTTTTCTTTAACTTCATTCGTGCCAAATTCAGTAATTGGATGACAAACTAAGCTATTGTTAACTGACATAATCACAGACGTGGAGGCACAAGCTACAGAGATTTCTTCCAGAACCGTGACATAAGAAAGCGTATCAAGCCCACTTCCGCCCCATTTTTCAGGGACCATGATCCCCATAAAGCCCATTTCACCCATCTGCTGAATGATTTCTTTCGGGAATTTATGTTCTTTGTCGATCGAATCGGCATGAGGGGCAATCTCGGCTTGAGCAAATTTACGAGCCATTTCTGCAAGTTCTAAGTGTTCATCGCTTAAAAAAGCATCGTTCCAGTAGGTGAATCGCCCATTTGCCATTGATTCGATTATCTTAATGCTCTGATCCATTTTTGAAAAGCAAGTTGCCGTATTTTCTTAGAAAAATTCAAAGGTCTCAAAGGATAGCCATTATCATAACCCTACGGGCAAAGTCCGCTGTTGCTTGCATAATGCTCATAGCTCGCTAGAATCAACCTCATGATCAGAAGCTTTGCGTCTGCACTCTTGGCCCTCCTCATTCTTTCCTGCAGCAACGAGCCATCTACGGGCACTTTGGAGTTTCGCATCATCGATCAAGACCTCCAAGACTCTGGACCTCATGCCTTACTTGCAGCACCTCAATTAAATGCCAGTTACTGCTACGCTATTCATCTCACAGGCGAGAATATCCCCGAACCTGCGGGTGCCGACCGAGACATTTTCACGGTCGGCGGCGGAAACAACGAACCCGATGAAGGAGAACATTGCACCATCGAACAAGGCCAAATCAGTGGTTCTTACCGTTATGGCGACACCGCTCAAATTAAGGTTCCTGAGAACTCAAACTTGACCATTCAGCTCATTGGAGTTCCCCTGTCAGAACTCAACGCCAATGGAATTGCCAATTGTAGTGGTGCCTTTGAATGGAAGCCGGTGGTGGATTTTGACCGTGAAGACAATCTTGTGTTTCTGGCCGGTCAATATCTCCCTGCTTATAAATATACGTTTTATCTGTTAGCGGAAGCTAGAGATGTGCGCGTCAACAAAGGCGAACAAACAAATGTCGTTTTGAATAAAACTCCTTCACTGCATGAACACCCTTGCTTTTCGGAAATCAGAGAACTCTACACCGCGGCTTCCGGTGGAACTGTTGATCGAACGTGGGTAAACGGCTACGACCACACGAACTCTTATAGATTCGCAAGAGTTAACGCGACCAAGGGGATATATCTAGACTATGTTTTCTCAAATGGTTACGCTAACAAAGCCTTGTGTGATGGCTTTGACACATCGACTGGAAACGATTTTGCATGCACAGGAACCATCAACATGAATGTGAATGACAATTCTCATGGCGCGCTTTCGCTTGGAATACTCAATACCTACAATGCTTTCTTTCTCGCAGAAACTCTCAACAGCAATGATAATTCTGTAGCCGATGCTAACAACGCTGACATATGGAAAAATTCAGGGACCGCCCCCGGCGGTTGGCAATCAAGTATTTACACAACAAACCCTTCCTCCAGCGGAACATTCTTCCCGACCTGGTCCGTGCAGGCTTCCGGCCAATATTTTGCGGCCACCGATGGCAAGGGATTAAAATGGGCCGGCGGACAAGCCGACAATTGCACCAGCAAAGAAGATGGCACTTCCTTTTCTTGTGGTGTCATCTACAAGAGTTGGGACAATGGCCAATCTTGGTATCGGGTTTTCGAAGGTTATAAAAATAGCAAAATCACGGATGGCAAAAAGCACGCCGAACGAGGAACCATGTTTTTTGCAGAAGCCTTCACTCTCACAACTGGCGCAACCTCAGACCGCATCCGATTTCTATACTCGCGTGATTGATGCTAAAAACTCCTGACATGCGCAGCAAACTTGAATCACCCTTGGTTGTTTTATTGGGCTTTGCTATCTTTTTCTTTTTTCAGTCTCAAGCCCCGTTCATCTCTGAACCGGATGGATACTATCACGCAAAGTTTGCCTACTTGCTTCGCTCGCTTGGCTTCATAAAAGACTTTAGCTGGACCACGCTTAGTTTTTGGACAGAAGATTTTTCCGACAAAGAACTTCTCTACCATTACCTGCTTGTGCCCTTCACCTATCTAAACCTTCAAGAAGGCATCAAATTAGCCACTGTGTGTTTTGCGACCTTCAGTTTTTGGAGCTTTTACAAGCTTCTTAGACTCAACAAAGTAGCCCTCACTCTGCCTTGGCTTCTTGCCTTTTTTTCTTGCGGAGCTTTGTTTCTCATTCGAATGAACGCGCCCCGGCCTCATGTCCTAGCCGTTGGTCTTTGCCTTTGGTCGATCCACTTCATACTCAACAAACAACACCGAGCCGCTGGCATGCTCAGTTTCTTCTACACGCTTAGCTATACAGGCTTTATACTGCCTATGATTTTTTCCTTTTTAGCGGGCTGCTATGACTTTAGCCAGACCCGCAAAGCCTCTGGCTTTCAATGTTTTTTTTGGGTGTGCTCAGGAGTGCTCTTAGCCACAGTTGCTAATCCATACTTTCCTCGAAACGTCGAAATGTTCTACTTGCAGAATATTTTCACACTTTGGATGGCCACTATGTCGGACTTTCGCCCCAACGTGGGCGGCGAATTTTACCCTTTAAACACCCGCCAAATTATGACCGAAATGCCCTTGCTCTTCATTCTATCCCTGACCGTCGTCTTAAATTTGCTCAATCAAAAAATGAAAGCCTCTGAGAAAACACAAAAGATGTTTTTGTTTGTGTTTACTCTCACCTTGATGAGCATGCTTTCAAAACGCTTTGTCGAATATGCTGTCCCTGCGTTCTTAGTCTTTTGTGCTCTAAGCCTCACTCCTATGCTACAAGGACTCACGTCGAAACTAAGAAGCTCTGGAAGCAAGAGCGTGTTTTATTCTGTAATTTTGCTGGGGTTCATTGCGCCTTTCACCTTTCACTCGACCGCCAACCTTGGCAAATACTTTCACTTCAGATCTTCTCGCTTTAAACTGCCCAGCCTAGAACTTCGAGCCTATGCTAAGGACAACGACGTCATCTTTAGCTGCGACTGGGACGATACTCCCGAGCTTTGGTATTACAATAGCCAGTTTCGCTACCTAGTATTTTTAGATCCAAACTTTATGTATTATCGCTTTCCCGAGAAATACAAATTATGGAGGCAGCTCACCGGAGGACAATTCAATGCACGTCGCTCAAGCCAAATTCTACAGCAGACCTTTGAGTCTAAAATCGGTGTTTGCGGCTCTGAATATAAAGCCTTTCGCCAAAGGCTCGACCCGGAATACTTTGAAATTCTTTACGAAGACCCTAAAAGCTTTGTCTTTAGAGTCCAGCAACCTGCACAATAGTTTAAATAAATTCCTTTTTTTGAAGAACTTCGACCATTCTCGGTGGCGCCGCTTTTTTGTAAAATTTAGCTTTCAGGGCAAGACGTTCGTCTGTAGTTAGTGGCCTATTTCTATCCTTCACCTTCTGGTGCCAGGATGAAATGATGATCGCACCTGCAATAGAAACATTCAAAGATTGGGTAAAGCCAACTGTGGGAATCTGCAAAAGCACATCCGCTTGTTCAATCATTTCAGGACTACAGCCGGTGATTTCTCTCCCTAGCACCACGCAATCACGCTCACTCCACTCGAAAGATTCTAAATCTTGAGCCTCGTCACAAAGAGCCGTAACCACCAAGCGATAACCGCGATCTTTAATTTCCTTAATAGACTTTAAACTGTCAGACCAATGGTAGACGTCGATCCAGTTATGAGCCCCTTTGGTCGTTCGATTCTTTTTAGAAACCTTGGCGTTTTCCACCACATGGATGTCTTGAATTCCAAAATTTTCGGCCGTTCGAAAAATAGCGTTGATATTGCCCCGATCGTAAAGAGATTCGAGCAACAAAGTTAAGCCGTAACTACGATGATCTAAAATGCTTTCTATTTTCTCCTGACGCTCAGGAGTCACATAGGGAGCTAAAATTTCTATGACATCTTGGTTGTTATTTGAGCCACTCATACAAATGATAATGCTCCCCATTCATTTCGAGTTTCTCATACACCTTGATGGCCGATTCGTTGCGCTTATCAACATAAAGTCGCAAACCTGCTAGAGAAGAGTCAACCTGAACCATCTCTTTGAGATTCGCATATAAGTGCTTGTAGACTCCCTTTCCTCGTGCATCTTTGTGAACATAAACAGAGTGAATCCAAAGAACCGTCGCATTTCTCCAGTCGCTCCACTCAGGAACAGTGAGAAGGCATCCGCGAACTTCGCCCTCGATCTCAGCAACCCAATATTGCCCCAAAGAAGGGTCGGAAAAAAGCGCCTCAACCCCTGCGTTCAAAGTAGCAAGATCTAGCTTCAGACCTTCACTTTCCAAGGCTAAAGCCAACTGGAAGTTAACCAAAGTCTCTTTATCTGATAGCTGAGCCAATCTGATTTTCATAGATTGACTCAAACCTAGCAAGCATCTGCACAATGAGCAATTCTACTTGGCTTGTCTTCCCACAAAGATTTTAGTCTGCTATCTTCAACAATCATGATTTCCTTTAAATATTTGATTTTACTTTCCACCCTTACCTTGGCTCATTTTTGCTCGACAGCTGAGCACCATAAAAGACATTCCAAACAAGTCAGTAAGGACGCGGCCCATTTTCTGAACGCAATCCAGACTGATTCTAAATTAGGCTCTCTCAAAGCCCCTCAGTTGTGGCACATGAACTTTTCGGCTCAACCAAGCAAAAAAGATCTAGCTAACGCTAAAAAAGCAGGCGTCGAAGTGGTTATTTCTTTAAGAAACGAAAAAGAAAATCCTTACAATGAAGCTGCTGAAGCCAAGAAATTGGGTTTGGAATACCATCAAATTCCATTGTTCGACGACAAAGGCGAAATAGACTCAAAATCGGTGGCTAAACTTGAAGAACTTCATCACGCCACTCACAAGCAAAAACAATTAATCCATTGCAGTTCAGGCAACCGCGCCGCAGCTTGGTTTGCTATTCATGTTGCCAAGAAACATCAGTTATCTGCCGACGACTCCGAAAAAATCGGTGAGAAACTCGGAATGGACAAAGACAATATGAAAACCCAAACAAGAACGTTTATTAAAAATATTTAAATAGGATCTGACAGTGGGAAAAAAGACGAGCCTTCCAGTTAAACTAAAATACGAACTCTACGAAGCCTCTGTCCAAGAAGCAGACGTGGATGTTAATTTTTTTGCGACCGCTTATGAAGAACAATGTGGAGGGAAAAAGGCCCTCGACATCCGCGAAGACTTTTGTGGCACTCACTGGCTTTGTTGCGAATGGATCAAATCCGATCCCAAGAGAACAGCTGTGGGCATTGACCTCAGTGACGAACCCCTAGAATACGGTCGGCAGGTGCACGAAGCGACTCTCTCTAAAGAAGAGAAAACCCGCCTCAAAACCATTAAGCAAAACGTTAAAGAAGTGACCAAGCAAAAGTTCGACATAGTGGTGGCCAGTAACTTTTCTTATTTCATTTTTAAACAGCGAAGCGAACTACTCGATTATTTTAAGTCCGTTCGCGCCTCCATTAAATCGAGTGGACTTTTTGTATTTGACCATTTTGGTGGGCCAGGTTCTGCAGATGTAGGCAAGGAAAAACGAAACGTAAAAGTAGACAAGAAGAAGTATAAATACATATGGCACGCAGAACGTGCGAACCTTTTCACCGCAGAAGCCCTTTTTCATATACATTTCCAAGAGAAAGAATCCAAGAAAATGTATGAAAAGGCCTTCTCCTACGACTGGCGAATGTGGACCGTGCCAGAACTTCGCGACATCGCCCTGGAAGCTGGATTCAAAAAGATCACTATTTACAAAGACATCGACGGAGAATACACCCAAAAGGACTTCAACGAAGAAGACGACGATTCTTGGCTCCTGCAAATTGTAGCCCACCCCTAGTGACGGCCTCACTTTTGAGAAGCGGCGCGTTGTTTGGCTTTAGCTAAGCTGGTATTCGACCGATTAGCTTCTTATATGCCTGCGAAAATGGGACTTCCATCGGCCTCACAAAAAGACTTAAAAGTCGTAGTCATGGCCACCATTCCTAAAGACGAAGCTGGAAACAGCGTCGTCGACATTTATATTCGTCTGCCCTCCGCAGAAAAATACATTTGCTGGGTTCAGAAAGGCGACAAATTCACCGCAACTCAAAGAGAAAAGTTACTCAAACATTCCGACCCACGAATTTACTGTCCAGTGGATCAGTGGAACAATCGACACAAATTTCTTAAACTGAACGACTCCAAAGGACCTAAAATTGGCGCTGAAACTCAACAAGTCATTACCGACCTATTTGCAGAGCTACTAACTGACGACGGCGATCACACAGGGGCTTCAGACAAGCTGATTGAGATATCTAGAACCATTGCAACTGAAATTGTTGCTGATCTCGAAGCTTTTGAAAAATCCATCTTAGAGGAATTCAAGGACATCACACGACTCGAAGACTCCTATGCAATCCGATCCCTGGCCATACTCTTTGCACTTGCGTTGGGCTTCAATTCTAAAACCGCCATCACAGACATTACTTCATCCACCCTCTTTATGGATTCTCCTCTATTAGATTTCACTCAAGAAGAGTTAGACGACTATTTCAGAGCTCCAGAATCCATGTCTCCTGCCTTTATCGACGCTTACAGAAAACACCCAGCCAAAGCACACTATTTCGCATCCCAAAAGGTGAAGCGTTTCACCGAACAAGGTCTGCTAATGATTCTCAATCACCACGAGCTTCACAACGGCAAAGGCTTTCCTCGCAATTCTCAAACCCGCTCTCTTCCTGATTTGGTGCGAATTCTATCCTATGCTGTAGATATTTATGAAACAATGAAATCCGCCGAGCTCAACGAAGCCCCCATTAACTTGTCACAAGCCCTTTGCCTTATTTACGATGTAAAGCAAGAGGCACACTTGCGTAGACATCAAACGGGAATGATGGACAAGATTCTCTCCTATTTGAATGTTAGTGAAGACGACTACAAAAAAGCAGGGTAGCCCCATAGCTCCCTGACAACGTTCCCCTTATTTTGTCGAAAATGACCATGTTTGTCATTTAAATAAGACTTTAGACTTTTCCTATGAAAAGAATCCTCGATGACTTCTTTTCCATTGCCAGAAAGCAATGGAATCTTGGATGGGCTCGCGGCATAGAAGCCTTCAACGCTCTTAAAAATGAAGACCCTCTCGCCCATATTAGAAAAACGGTGGAACAGCAGTTAAGAGAGCGACAAGAGGAACGAGACGGCGAATCCACCCCATCTTTAGCTAAAAAAAGTAATTAGAAGGTCAAAAGACCTTTAGTAAGAGTAAAAACCTTGTCCCGATTTGCGTCCTAGACGTCCTGCTTGAACGTATTGCTTTAGCAAAGGACATGGACGGTATTTAGAGTCTCCAAAACCCTCATACAAAACATTCATAATGTATAGACAGGTATCTAAACCAATAAAGTCAGCTAATGTTAATGGGCCCATAGGAACGTTCGTGCCCAGCTTCATTGCTGTATCAATGTCTTCCACCGTGGCAAGTCCATCTTGCAGGGCAAAGCAGGCCTCGTTAATCATCGGCATAAGAATCCGGTTCACAATAAAACCCGGCATGTCTTTAGATTGAACGGTCGTTTTATCAATTTGTTTTGCAAAGTTTTTTACGCTGTCTAGAGTTTCTTCCGAGGTTCCCAAACCAGTGATCAATTCCACCAGCTTCATCAAGGGAACGGGGTTCATAAAATGAACTCCAATAAATCGATCCACTCTCTTAGTGACAGCCGCCAATTCCGTAATACTAATAGAGCTGGTGTTCGATGCAAAAATACAGCTCGGCGGCAGAATAGAATCTAAGTCTGAAAAAATTTTCTTTTTTAAGTCTGGATTCTCAGTTGCGGCTTCAATCAGCAAGTCCGGTTTAGACTTCTTAAAAACATCCAAGGAATTAACTCTATTGATCCGCGCTAAGATCACTTCAGAATCTTCACTAATCAATGATTTCGTAGCCAGCCTATCAA
The DNA here is from genome assembly GCA_009991595.1 of bacterium. GTDB lineage: Bacteria > Bdellovibrionota > UBA2428 > UBA2428 > UBA2428 > JAACVK01. The sequence continues at coordinate 35,791 of JAACVK010000047.1, forward strand.
GACTCTTTGATATTACAGCCAAAGCCTTGTTCAACGCATCCGAAGACACATCATACAAATCAACATGAATGCCATTTTGAGCACACACTTGTGCAATTCCAGAACCCATTTGCCCGGCCCCGACTACAATTATGCTTTTCACAGACTACAACTCCTTAGAGGCATTCACACCTGTGGAACCGAAGCCACCCGCACCACGTTCCGTGTCAGACAACTCTTTCACCTCTTCGTGCAGCACAGTTAAAACGGGAGCCACCAATGCTTGAGCTATACGATCACCGTTCTTAACCTCTAGGGTTTCTGCAGCCAACAAAGTCACAAGAACTTTAACTTCGCCTCTATAGTCTGAATCGATCGTCCCGACGCCGTTCACAAGAGTTAGACCATGCTTAAAAGCTAGACCACTACGCGCCCGTAATTGCATCTCAAAACCCTCAGGAATTTCGACACTCAGCCCAGTAGGAACAGCTGCCACTTCACCTTTTTTAACAGTCATGGGAGCCTCTAGTGCTGCTGTTAAATCAAAACAAGCAGCACCTTTAGTTGCTAACTCAGGAACCTGGGCCTCTTGCGAAAGTTTCTTCCACTTAAGAGTCACATTGTTAGGCATTCGGCGCTTGATCTCCACCTTGTGGCAATGCTGCCTTACGACTCAAACGAACTTTACCTTGGCGATCAATCTCAAGAACCTTTACAGCCACTTCATCACCTTCTTGGATGATGTCAGTCACTTGATTCACTCTTGTGTGATCCAACTCGGAGATATGGCAAAGGCCATCAAAGCCCGGCATAATCGTAATAAAAGCACCGTAGTCAGTCACTCTAGCAACTTTACCGTTGTAGATACGACCCACTTCAGGTTCTGCTGTGTAGCTTGCAATAAGATCCAAAGCCTTTTTAGTCGCTTCAGGATCTGCAGACGCCACGTTCACTTTACCGCTATCTTCGATATCAATCTTCACCCCTGTGGCAGCCACAATCGCTTTGATGTGCTTGCCACCAGGTCCGATCAAATCTTTAATGCGTTCAGTGCTAACTTGAATAGTGGTGATGCGTGGAGCATGCTCAGAAAGTGCTTCACGATTGGTTTTAATGGTCTTGTCCATTTCTTCCAAAATGTGGAGTCGACCTTCACGCGCTTGCATCAAAGCGTTCTTCATAATTTCTTTAGAAACACCGGTCATCTTGATGTCCATCTGAACAGCCGTTAAGCCATCTTTAGTTCCACAAATTTTAAAATCCATGTCGCCTAAGTGATCTTCATCGCCAAGAATATCCGACAAGATAACAACCTTGTCGCCTTCGGCCATAAGACCCATAGCAATACCAGCCACTGGAGCCTTAATGGGCACACCAGCATCCATAAGTGCCATACTAGAAGCACAAACAGTCGCCATAGAAGAAGAACCGTTGCTTTCTAGAACTTCAGACACCATACGAATGGTGTAATTAAATTGCTCTGGCTCAGGGATGATCGCAGTCACAGCCCGCTCAGCCAACATTCCATGTCCAACTTCACGCCTAGAGTTACCACCAAAGCGACCACACTCACCGACACTGAAAGGAGGGAAATTGTAATGCAATAGAATACGCTTATTGAATTTGCCACGAACACTGTCGATCAACTGCTCGTCGTCGCCTGTTCCTAGGGTCACAATTCCTAAAGCTTGAGTTTCTCCGCGAGTAAACAAAGCCGAACCGTGAACTCTTGGCAAGATGCCCACTTGAGTTTCGATCTTACGAATCTGATTAAAATCACGTCCGTCAATCCGCTTGCCACTTTCTAGTGTGTATTTACGAGCATAGTCTTTCTTAGCATGAGCAAACTCATCTTTAAGCTTAGAGGTGTAATCATCCTGACAAGCGCCGGCAGGGCACTTTTCAAGCATACGCTCTAATAGATTTTGCTTCGCTTGCTCCAAAGCTGCATAACGCTCTTCTTTGATAGTCATAGAAAAAGCTTTTTCCAAGTCTGCATAAACCGATTCTTTTACGTCTCTTGCCAATCCTTCATCGCGCACTTTTGGATTAACAAAGATGCGCTTTTCTTTTCCGGCAAGCTTTCTTAATTCTTGTTGAAGAGCAATGATCTTTTGACCTTCGTCAAAACCATAATAAAGAGCTTCTAAGAAATCTTCCTCAGAAGCAAAATCAGCGCCACCTTCAACCATGACGATAGCGTCTTTAGTCGAAGAAACCAAAACGTTGATGTCTGATTTTTCTTGTTCGGTCGTGGTAGGGTTTGTAACAAATTTCCCATCAACACGTCCCACTCGAACCGTTGCAATCGCATTTTCAAAGGGAATATCGCTAATCAGAAGAGCCGCTGATGCGCCCACTCCTGATAAACATTCCGCTTCATTCTCTCCGTCATAAGAAAGCAAGGTGAAGACCACTTGCGTTTCATGTCGGTATCCATCAGGAAACAACGGACGCAAAGGACGATCCACCATACGAGCATTCAAAGTAGCCCATTCAGAAGGACGAGCTTCACGCTTGAAAAATCCACCAGGGATTTTTCCAGAAGCATAAAACTTTTCTTGAAATTCGATTGTTAACGGAAAAAAGTCCAAGCCTTCTTTAGGCTTGTGAGCACTCACGGCTGTTACTAAAGCCGAAGTCTCTCCGTATTTAATATAGACAGAACCATGCGCTTGTTTCGCCATTCGGCCTGTTTCGATTGTAAGAGTGCGACCACCGATCTCGGCGGAAACACT
>JAACVK010000112.1 GCA_009991595.1 bacterium
GCATTTACAACAATACCAACACCACCTGGGTTACCACCGGCTATTACTGGTCGTCTTCCGAGGTATCGTACAGTAGCGGTAATGCTTGGTACGTCTACTTGAACTACGGCTTCACGTACACCAATGGTAAGGGCGATAGCCTCTCTGTTCGCTGTGCCAGGTAACGGGGGATGCCTTTCTTTGATTAAAACCCGAATGTCATGCTGAACTTGCTGTGCCACCTCCGAAGTCTTGGCGAAGGGTGGTTTCAGCATCTCGTTAAGGGAAGATTTTAATTTCTTAAATAAAAGCTTACAATAAGAGTAATGTAACTGATTATTACTTATGACAAATGAAATATTAGAACAAACTAAAATTGCCATATTTAAAGGGCAGAAAATTCGTAAAACTATTTATAAAAATGAATGGTGGTTTTCGGTTGTTGATGTAGTTAAGGCACTAACGGAAAGCGGCAGACCAAGCGTTTACTGGACGGCAATGAAAGCCCGAGTTAAAAGCGAGGGCGGATTTCAACTATCTACAATTTGTAGACAGTTGAAGTTATTAGCCCCAGACGGCAAAATGCGTGAGAGCGATTGTGCCAACACCGAAGGCATCTTTCGGATCATTCAGTCGATACCATCACCCAAAGCCGAACCATTTAAGCGTTGGCTAGCGAGAGTTGGCTACGAACGGGTACAAGAAATTGATGACCCTGAATTGGCAACAAAAAGGTCACGAGCTATTTATAAAGCCAAAGGTTATTCTGAAAGTTGGATTGAAAAACGAATGCGCGGTATCGCCATTCGAGAAGATTTGACCGAGGAGTGGCAGAATCGTGGTGTTGAAAATGAGAAAGGCTACGCTATTTTGACAGCGGAAATTTCAAAAGCAACCTTTGGGATGACGCCATCGCAGTACAAGAAATTTAAGAGTTTAAAGCGGGAAAATCTGCGCGATCATATGGACGATATGGAGCTAATTTTATCAATGCTCGGCGAAGCTACGACCACCAAATTTACTCAAGTAAGAGATTCCAAGGGTTTTACAAAGTTAAAAATAGACGCGCGTGAAGGTGGCGCTGTTGCCGGTCGTACAAGAAAAGACATAGAAGAAAAATCCGGTAAGAGAGTATCGACAAAGGGAAATTATCTTAGTGATCCGCAAAACAAGAAAAAAATAGCTGGAAAATGAGAGTGTCATGCTGAACTGCGACTGGTCATGCTGGGCCGGATTGCTTCGTACCTCGCAATGACAGGGTTTATTGTTCGAGTTTGTCGAGAACCGCTTCTCCATAAAGTCGAAAAAAAATATGAACACATACTTCACGTTCGAGAATTTATATAAAGCCTACATTGATTGTCGCAAAAGAAAAGGGCTATCTTTGTACCATATGAAATTTGCCGAGAATCTTGAGGCAAATCTTCTTGGCCTGGAGAAACGACTACAAAATCGTACTTACAAGCCCGGTAGATCAATAGCATTTATTGTCCAGAAACCGAAAATCCGCGAGATTTTCGCTGCTGATTTTGCCGATCGTGTTGTTCATCATCTCCTGTACAATTATTTGGCGCCAATCTACGAGCGACAATTTATTTATGACTCATGGGCTTGTAGAAAAGACAAAGGAACTCACCGAGCAATGCTTCGTCTTCGAGAGTTTGCGCGCAAACTCGAGAGAGAGAGAGAGATGTCGCCGCGCCAGGATTATTGTTCGAGCGACCGAAGGGAGTCGAGAACTACTGGTCGCAATAGTT
>JAACVK010000113.1 GCA_009991595.1 bacterium
CATTTGCAGAGGTTCATACAATTTTGAGATTTTCGGTAACAACTGTTTGAATTGTTATAAAATGAGTTTGTATCATTCCCCCTATGAAGAGACTAGAGAAACGGTAAAATAACACCGGAGAGCCAGCTAAATGAGTTTGGAATCCTAGTGTTATGAGCGCCAGGGTGTCCACCGTCAGAGCATCTGGTTTTCTCCGGTATTAATGGCTTCTATGTCCAGGTTGGGAGCAAGTCCCATATAACCAACAAGCCTAAGCTAATAATACCATCCGAGAAAACCCGTGTGAATCTCCATTTTCTTTCTTCTCTTTTCTCTTCTTTCTTTTATGTATTTATAGACATATCTGGAAAGGAGAAATCATATGGCAATAATAGGAGTAGACGTTTCCAAATTATCTTTGGTGGCGGTACGCACTAGTAGTACAGGGATCGTGAAGGAGAGTTTTGAGATCCCAAATACTGCAGTTGAAATTGGTACCTGGCTCGATCAACTGCAAGGCAAACACAAATATCTTTTGGTAGCATCTGAGGCCACCGGTGACTATCACAACACCCTCGCCAAAGCTTGCTTATCAAGGGGAATAAAGTTTCGTCTCCTCAACCCGATCCTCACCAAACAATTCAACAGAGCTACGATCCGCAAAAGGAAAACTGATTTAACTGACAGCGAGATTATCGCCAAACTAGCTATTCAAGGAGAAGGCTCGATTGTGAGTGCGACAACATTTGCACCCTCTAAAGCTATCCACCGCGCCACCATCAGACTTGTTAAAGTCAAACAAGCACTGGAGCGCATGTCTACTAGGTTTAACGAGATGTTTCCAGAGGAAAATGCCGTTAATCAACAGCTCAGTAATTGCGTAGAGTTGCTGGGTGAGAGTTGTATCAAACTACGTAAGGAGGCCAAGATAAAGACTGATCCCAAACTACGTAAACTACTGACCTCTATCCCCGGCATTGGCGAACACGTGGTGGTTACCCTTATCAACGAGATTAATGATATTGGCAGGTTCCCCTCACCCAAGTCACTGGTGGCATACGCGGGACTTGACCCCAGGGTGAAGCAGAGTGGTACAAGTCTTAAACACAACACCCATATCACCAAGCGTGGCTCTGTCTATCTAAGACGCGATATCTTTATCGCTGCCTCTATCGCCAGTCGCTGGGAACCAGAAATCAAAAATTATTTTGAGAAAAAGTTAGGTGAGGGAAAACGTTATCGTGAAGCGTTGGTAGCAGTCTCTCGCAAATTACTCAACCGAGTGTATGCTGTATGGAAGAGAGGCACACCATACGAAAGGAGGTTAACTACAACTGGGGCTTGACATGAGATTCCAGGTCTTTGACTTTATTGGAGCCAACGTTGGGGATCGAACCCAAGACCTCATTCTTACCAAGAATGCGCTCTACCAACTGAGCTACGTCGGCCCTTCGGCAAGCTCAGGGTAAACTGAACTTACTTTGTGCTGAGGATAGGATTCGAACCTATGTAGCTTTTTAGGCAATGGATTTACAGTCCATCTCGTTTGACCGCTCCGAAACCTCAGCATTTATATATTTTTTAATTTCACTCATAATTAGATTAAATAATCTTAGATCAGAGTATCTAATATGAATGAGACCGAATTGCATTTTATCATGTTTTAATTCGCTTTTGGGTCGAATATAAGGCTGGGTAAATTGAGAAGGGGGTATATTTGTTAGTTTTGACCAGTAGGTTATTAATTCATCTGTGGGTAGGGA
>JAACVK010000009.1 GCA_009991595.1 bacterium
GAAGTGTTTGATCAGTAGGAGAAATTGTTGGCGTAACAACCGTAGCAACGGAGGAACTGTCACTGAGTGAACTTCCTCCTAACACACTCGAGTCAGAGCCACTAGAAACACTACCCATACTACTAACGGGTTTATTTTCAGGAATCTTAAGTGGTTGTGGATCTTGGGCAGGATCTTGCATAGCTACACTATCCACTATACTGTAAAATAGACACAGCAACAATACACTGTCTCAATATCACCGTAATTTAGTAGAAAATCTCATGCATTTTGACCCTACAACAACTCATCTCCTCATAGCAGCAGAACCGCTGAAAGAAAAAGCAACGCAGTTTTTGCTCGATCAGTGGCAAGTCGACACAAACTATCCGCATATTGCTTGGTTTGGCGATGAAGCTGCACTCAAAATAGCTACCGTGCGCAACCTGCAAGAGTATTTAAGCTTTGCCAGCAGTCCCACTGACACTCGATTTTGCGTGGTGCTGGGACTCGAGTCTGCAACGCTTCCAGCACAGAATGCACTTTTAAAATTAGTTGAAGAGCCACCGGTAAACACTCAAATTGTTTTGGTGGGTCAATCTCTTGAAAAGATACTCCCGACTATTCAGTCCAGATGCTTAGTTACCAAACAAACAGAAAAATGGGATACCGATGCAGCCAAAGAACTCTATACAAAACTTTCTGGCAGTACCATTCCAGTGGCCCTTCAGCTAGCTGAAGAGTACACAGACAGAACTGCAGCTATTGAGTTGGCTAACCAGCTGACCACATACTTTCATACTGAACTTGAAAAAAATGGTGAAAACGCCCAACTGCAAAAGCACATTGCTGAAACACTCCGATTAAAAAAACGGTTAGGTCAAAATGGAAACGTGCAGCTTGCTGTTGAGGAGTTTTTTTTACAACTGATTTAGATACAAAATTGCCCTGCTAAAAAAGCAGGGCAATTTAAAAGGGGTTCTAACAATGCTCAGGTTAAAAAATGATAGCCTTGAGCAAAACAAAAAAAGAAACCGAAAACACAACCATATACCAACGGTACTGGTTAACTTCTTCCCGGGGGGCACCTTTGATATCGCCAATCCAAACTGATGCCAGTCCCAGTAGGTACACAATAACAGCCAGAGCAACTGTCGCAGTGGTTGGCAACACTTCACCAATCTTGGCTGAAATAAGCACTGCAATTAATGCAGATACTAATACCAGCCAACCACTCAAAATGCTGTATGCCAACCCAAACAGCGGGTAAATCAGCATAAACACGCTGAATTTGCTCAAAACTGCAGCCAGGTCAACGTTTAACCGTAATTTAAATCCGGATTTCATCTTATTTACCACCTTTTAAAGAATGTTCTCTCCCGCAAACACAAAGTGTGAACGAGGTGTTCACTGTGGGCAAAGAAAGATACACTATTATAGCACTTTAATTATTATGGGTCAATATAATAGGTATATTTTATATATGTTGCTATATAGTAATGAATATTTCGATATGTTCCGACTTATTCAGGTCCAAATACAGCAAAATAAACCGAAATTGAAGCGCTCAGAGCCTCGTCTTGAGGACACTGTGTCTATTCTACGGCGAAAATATGTGGTAGTATCATTTTGTACTAGTAACTTGTAGTTAATCAAATACACACTCCACTCGCGCTGCCCACCAGGTGGATCTTTGTTTTTATATCAAAGATGTGCTATAAAAGTGTTTCTGATAACTACCTTCAAGAATGGATATGGCAAACACAAATAATCACTATCAAGCATCAGAAATTAAAGTCCTCGAAGGCTTAGAGCCAGTTCGCAAACGCCCTGGTATGTACATCGGTTCAACCGATGGCAGAGGTCTGCATCACCTCGCAAAAGAAATTCTCGATAACGCTGTTGACGAAGCAATTGCTGGATATGGAAAAGGTATTGAACTCTACCACACAGAAGTAGGGGACAGGGAACGAAAACTTGCAACAGTTGAATTAACCGAACAAGAGGCGATTACCGTAGTCGACAATGGTCGCGGTATCCCTGTTGATATGCATGCTTCAGGAGTTTCAGCACTACAAGTAGTTATGACCAAACTGCATGCCGGTGGAAAGTTTGAAGAAACAGCCTACCAAGCTAGTGGTGGTTTGCATGGTGTGGGATCTTCTGCTGTTAACGCACTTTCTAACTTAGTACAAGTCATCGTCAAACGTGACAAAGCTTACTACTATCAAAGCTATACTCGAGGAATTCCACATGAGGCAGTTCGAAAACTAACTGAAAAACAAGTTAAAGACATGTTCCCACTTCAAACTGAAAAGTTTGTGACTTACGATACCGGAACACTTCTGCAGTTTATTCCTGATAGCTCTATTTTTTCAACAACAGCATTCAGTCATAAAACTCTTGTTAGCGTCATTAAAGACCGCGCCTATCTTATGGCAGGTATTTATTTCCAATTAGTTGACACCATCGAAAACTCAGAAGAACACTACTACTTTGAAGGCGGTATCCGCAGTCTGGTTGAACATATCAACATGACCAAAAAGCCACTTCACAAAGTTATGTACACTGAAGGAGTGTGGACCGACGACACAACCGGCAAAAAAATTGGTGTCGAAGTCGCCCTACAATACAACGACTCATACAAAGAAAGAGTAGAATCCTACGTTAACGTTATTCACACACCAGATGGTGGTGCTCATGTAAATGGCTTCACCTTAGCTTTGGGAAATGTACTCCGTAAGTACGCCAAAGACCATAACTTGCTTAAAGAAAAAGAAAGTTTCACCAGTGAAGACATGAAAGAAGGTGTTTCAGCAGTTATTTTCGTTAAAATGCCGTCGAACGACCTTCAATTTGAATCACAAACCAAAACTAAACTAAACAATAGCGAAGCCCAGTCGGCTGTCTACCAAGTCTTTAAAGATGGACTCGATACGTTCCTCGAAGAAGATCCCAAAGCTGGAAAAGCCATTATCGATAAAATCATGCTTTCTGCCCGAGCTCGCATGGCAGCTCGTGCCGCTAAAGATGCCGTTATTCGAAAAGGTGTGTTTGAAGGTAGTTCACTCCCAGGAAAACTAGCTGACTGTCAGAGCAAAAACCCAGCAGATAGTGAAATTTACATCGTAGAGGGTGACTCTGCAGGCGGTTCAGCAAAGCAGGGAAGAGACCGCAAATTTCAGGCTATTTTCCCACTGCGTGGAAAAATTCTTAACACAGAGCGTGCTCGCCTCGATAAAATTGTGGCTTCAGAAGAAGTCAAAAACTTAGTTATCGCTCTTGGCGCCGGTATTGGTGAAACATTCGACCCAGAAAAACTCCGCTACCATCGCATTATTCTTATGAATGACGCTGACGTCGATGGAGAACATATCACCACGCTCGGACTAACTTTTTTCTTCCGCCATCTTCCAGAAGTAGTCGAACAAGGCTACCTCTACATTGCTATGCCACCACTTTTCAAGATCTCATGGGGAAAAAATGAAGAATACGTCTACAGTGAAGAAGAGCGCGACAAAGTCATCACCGGCATCCGCGCCGACAGCGCAAATGCAAACATTGGTGTCCAACGCTACAAAGGTTTGGGAGAAATGAACCCAGAACAACTCTGGGAAACCACCATGAACCCAGAAAAACGCATGCTTAAACGCGTCACTATTGCCGACGCAGATAAAGCAGACACAACCTTCAGCACCTTAATGGGTGACGACGTAGCGCCACGTAAGAAGTTTATCCAGACACATGCTAAGCTGGCAAATATTGATATTTAGAAACAGAGTACCAGGTACAGGAAACATCCTTCATGCCAAAAACATACATCATCGGACATCAAAAACCAGACACAGACGCAGTTGTAGCAGCTATGGCGCTTGCTTATTTGCACGAAAGCTCACCAGCACACGCTGAGCACGAGAATTCCGTGGCAGTCATTGCCGATCCACTCAACCCAGAGACGACATTTTTGTTTGAAAAATTTGGCATTGCGGCACCACAACAAATCACAGCAGCAGATATTGCTCCAGAAGACAAAATTGTGCTGGTCGACCACAACGAAGAAGTGCAACGTTTAGCTGGCATTAATCCAGATCAAATTGTTAACATCGTGGACCATCACAAAGCAAACATTAACTTTAACGGACCCATTTGTTTGGTCTTCCGTCCTTGGGGCTCAACCTCAACAATCGTGTATCACATGATGAAAACTAAGAATGTAGTCCCTTCAAAAACAATTGCCTCACTCATGTTGGCAGCCATTTTGTCCGACACAGTTGGCTACAAAAGCGCTACTACAACTCAAAAAGACAAAGAATATGGCGCAGAACTAGCTCAAATCGCAGAAATTGGGGACGTCGAGGCCTTCACCCTAGAAATATTCAAAGCAAAATCGGACGTTTCACAACTTTCAGACATAGAAATCGTTAAAAACGACTACAAAGTCTTTGAGTTCAGCAAAAAAACCATGATTGACCAGCTCGAAACAGTGGAACAAGACATGATCCTCACCGAGAAAAAAGCCTCACTCCTTGCTGCCATGCAGACAGTCAAAGCAGAACTTGGCGTTGAACTCCTGTTTGTCGCCATTACCGATATATTGAAAGTTAACACTAAACTACTTATTCTTGGTGAAGCTGAAGCCAGCGTTGCCCAGAAGGCATTTGGGGGCACCGTGAGCGACAACATGATCGACATCGGCCCAAAAATGTCTCGTAAAAAGGAAATTGCACCAGCTATTGAAAAAGCAGTGGCCTAAAGCACGCAGAGGAGAGAAGACCTACTAGAAAACACGACAACTATGACAGACGAAAACAACAAGCAACCAGAAAACGAAGTGACAGATGCTGCAAAAGCAGAGGAAGCTGAAACAAAGCCAGTAGAAACAATGGCAGAGGCAGTTGCTGAAGAACACCTCGAAACCGAAGCTGAAGCATTAATCGGCACCATCGAAGAAACTCGTTTTGGCCGCATGAAGTACATTTCCATTAAATCGGAAATGGAAAAGAGTTACCTCGACTACGCCATGAGTGTCATCGTCTCTCGTGCGCTTCCTGACGTGCGTGACGGTCTTAAACCAGTCCACCGCCGTATTCTTTACTCAATGCATAAAAGTGGCATTAACCACAAAAGTGGCTACAAAAAATCAGCTCGTATTGTTGGAGACGTCCTCGGTAAATATCACCCACATGGTGACTCGTCCGTGTATATGGCCATGGTCCGTTTGGCTCAAGACTTTAGCATGCGCTATGAATTAATTGATGGCCAAGGTAACTTCGGTTCCGTCGACGGAGATAGCCCAGCTGCAATGCGTTACACCGAGGCTCGCATGGCTAAAATTTCGCAAGAACTCTTGGTCGACATCGACAAAAACACCGTTCCTTTTATTGATAACTTTGACGGTTCACTTCAAGAACCATCAGTCCTTCCGGCAAAACTTCCAAACTTGCTCCTTATGGGTGCAGAAGGAATTGCTGTAGGTATGGCAACAAAAATTCCACCACATAACTTAGTTGAAGTCTGTAACGCCATTACTGCTATGATTGTCAGCGGTGAATCCGCTCGACCAGAGGGAAATACCTTTAGTTTACCTGACCGAGGGGCATCTAAAAAAGGTGACAACGTTGCTGATGAAATTAAAACCATGCATGCGCAAATTGACGTGCTGCTTACCACTGATCCAAAAGAACTTGCTGGAAACTTCCAAACCGACACCACCATCGACAACATCATGGAGCACATCAATGGTCCAGACTTCCCAACCGGCGGTATCATTTATGATTTCAACGCCATAAAAGAAGGTTACAAAACCGGAAAAGGTCGTGTCGTTATCCGCGCTAAAGCTGCAATCGAAGAAACTAAAAAGGGTGGCTTCCAAATTATTGTGACTGAACTACCTTACCAGGTTAACAAAGCTCGCTTACTCCAAAAAATTGCCCAACTAGCTCGTGACAAAAAAGTAAACGGCATCCGCGACCTCAATGACGACTCTGACCGTAACGGTATGCAGGTTACCATCGACCTTAAACGAGATGCCAGGCCAAAGGTTGTGCTGAACAAGCTCTTCAAGTACTCTGAACTCCAAACCAGTTTCTCTATGAATATGGTGGCTCTGACCAGTGAGGGAACCCCACAACTCTTAAATATTCGCCAAATCCTAATGGAATACATTGCTCACCGCCAACTTATCGTGGTCCGCCGCAGTCAGCAAGAACTTATTCAAGCTCGTGACCGCGCTCACATCTTGGAAGGCTTGCTCATTGCCCTGGGAAATCTTGATGACGTTGTCGCCATTATCCGCAAATCTCCCGACACCGATGCAGCTCGCGAGGCCTTAATGAAGAAATTCGGCCTCTCACACATTCAGGCGACCGCAATCCTTGATATGCAACTCAAGCGGCTCGCCGCCCTCGAACGCAAAAAAATCGAAGAAGAGTACGCAGAAGTCAAGAAAACACTCGAAACGCTTATTACCTTACTTTCAGAACCAGCACACATCCTGGCTGTTATTAAAGATGAAACAGCAGAACTTATCACGCTCTACGGAGACGAACGCCGCACCAAGCTCATCAAGGGCAAAGTTGGCGAGTTCAGTGAAGAAGACCTCGTTCCAAATGAAGAAGCTGTCATCACCCTTACTGAGACCGGCTACATCAAGCGTCTTAACCCAGCAGCTTTCCGCACGCAATCACGAGGTGGAAAAGGCAGCATCGGCGTCAAGATGAAAGCAGAAGACATGGTCAGCACCTTGCTCACCATCAACACTCACGATAACTTATTGGTGTTTACAAACCAGGGACGCGTCTTCAAACTTCGTGGTTACGAGATTCCAGAGTCATCACGTCAGGCAAAGGGCACCGCAATGGTAAACCTTATTAACTTGCAACATGATGAACGTGTGCAATCTATCCTAGTTGTCGATCCTGAAAAAGATGCAGAAAAATTTATCTGTCTTGCCACTGAAAAAGGTTTAATTAAGAAGACCGCAGTCAAACTCTATGACAACATTCGTCAGAACGGTATTATCGCTATCACACTTAATGATAGTGACATTCTTGTTCACGGCAGACTCACTTCAGGTGAAGATGAAATCATGATGATCACCCACGAAGGCAAGTCAATTCGCTTCTCAGAGACCGAAGTTAAAAGCTCAAATCGGGACACAAAAGGTGTCAAAGGCATTACGTTGAAGAAAGAAGATTACGTGGTCGGATTTGAAGTACTCAGTGCCTCAGAAGACCTGCTTAAATCGGCTACTGAACGTCAGCTTTTGCTTATTACCAAGAACGGAATGGGTAAGCGAACTAACCTCGATCAATACCCAGTTCAGAAGCGTTCAGGCATGGGTGTAAAAGTTGCAGAAATCACCAAGAAAACCGGCAAAGTTGCCAGCGCTCGAAAAGTAATTGCAGCTGATCACAAAGAAGTTGTGATCACTACCAAAGAAGGCCAAACCATAAAACTGCCACTTACAAAGAAGTCTATTCCAATCTTAACTCGCCCAACACAAGGTGTCATTTTAATGCGACTCAAGAAGACTGATGAAGTCGTCGCAGTGGCCCTAACCTTCAAAAAAGTTGAGGGAGACGACGAGGACTAAGGTACAAAAGCACACGCAAAAACAAAAAATTCAGTGAGGTGTCCGAAAGAGAGTAGGGCGCCTCATTTTTTTACGATTACACCTGCAGTACAGCTGAAAAATCTCATACTCAAGCAAGGAGCTTATAATGAACATTCTAAGTCGTTACTACATAACTATTCTTGAGGTAAGTGGTGAGGAGGATACACACCAGCTACGCATAGCCAATGCACCTATTTAGATTGATATATAGAGGAAAACGAACAAGGTCATATTTTAGCAGTCTAATCATTACTCTGCTAGTGTCCCATAGCCATAAAACAACTTCTTTCCTCTATAATTTCCTCAAGGTGGATGATATACTAAGACTTTGTTAACAATTACGTTTGGGCCTGTGGCGCAGTTGGCTAGCGCGCCTGTATGGCATACAGGAGGTCAGGGGTTCAAATCCCCTCAGGTCCACATCCAACCATGAAGTTTACCACACTTTCATTTTCTAACCACCCAGACATCATCGTTCCAGAATATCTCACTTTAGTCTATCCAGACGACTCACAATTGCCACTTTCAGAGCAGCATTTTCTGCTCTCAATTCCATGGAATGACGAGTATCTACAATTAGTTCCCACAGAGTACCAAGATTTTTTCAAAGCTGTTTTACCACATTTGCATGCCCGCACAACGGATGTCCATACTGCCACTTGTTGTACCTATATCGACAGTATTTGTACTGCTATTTCTGCTGAACTTGGACTGTCAAATATCAATAAAAAAGTTGTCACACTGGCTCTCATTTTGCATGATAGTGGGTGGAGCAAACTCACTGAATTTGAGGTTGCCGCAAGCTTAGGTGTCAGCGGTTTAGCACTCACAAAATCAGCCATGGGACCTAAAGAAAAACATGCTGTTGAAGGTGTTGCACTTGCCACTGAAATTCTTCAGTCGCACGCAGATGAGCTTTCACTTTCAGCCGACGAAATTAACCTTATTCTTAAAGCAGTACGGTTCCACGATCAACCTGAAAAAGTCGCTGCCCAAGGAAATT
>JAACVK010000010.1 GCA_009991595.1 bacterium
CAACAGCAGTTTGTTAAAGTAGCCACCGGTAAAGATATAATCTTAAAAGCAAGACAAGAGGGATTCTCAAGCGCGGTAGGGGGAATATTCACGGCCGATTTTATACTTGATCCTAATTCATACTCGGTAGTCTTGGCTGATATATCCGACAACGCCGAAGGATTACTAGATCGTGTTAAATTCTCACTTAAAAGCTACGAACAAAAGAACGGCTTTAAAATACCACTCAAATACAATTCTAAGTATGAGTTAGTCAACGAGGCTATAAACTCCAAGTATCAGATAGGAACGGCGGAGAATACCGATTTTGGACGTTCTAAGACTATAAAGAACCTTCATATGAGTGAGGCGGCGTTTTTTAAACACTTTAGGAAACTACTGGCAGGAGCCTTGCAAGCAGTACGTCCCGACGGTAGGGCGATTATCGAAACCACTGCAAACGGGTTTAATGAGTTCAAAGAGTTTTGGGATGATTCTGTAAGGGGAGAGACTGGGTTTAACCCACTGTTTTTTAGTGCATCTAGCTTCTACGCCCCGGAGTTTCTGGGACAAAAGAGGAAAGAACTGGGCAGGTTGTATGTACAAGAGTACCCCGAAACAGCAGAGCAAGCCTTCCTAACCACGGGCGCGTGTTTCTTTGATACCGATTCACTAAGTGTATTCATGGGAAAGGCGCGAGAACCTATCAAGGAAGGAGTTATTTATATTTAGGCAATATCGCCCGCTCAAAGAAGGTGAATTCATTATTGTAGGTGGGGACTGTTCCCAGGGCGGGTCAGACTACAGCGCGTGTGCTTTCCTATCTAAGAGTGGGTTAGACTTTCCGATGGTGTACCATTCAAGGGGAGTAGCGGCACAGATGACCGCAGCTATATTTCCCGTACTTGAAAGAATCTTTGACGTTACAGGTGTCCCTCCTATGGTTGCGTTTGAAGCCAATAACGGAGGAGCAAGCGAGATGGAGAGACTGTCGGTGTTAAATAGGCTCAACAAGTATCGCTTATACGTTATGAAGTCTATCGGAAGGGTTGAATCAGAACCTACGGGAAAGTACGGGTATCAGACAAACATGGCTACACGACCTATACTCTTAGGTGATTGGAAGCAGACGGTAGATAAGAGGTTAGTGAACATCTACGACAAGGAAACCATAAGGGAACATTTAAGTTTTATCGTCTCGCCTAGTGGGAAAGCTGAAGCGGAGAGTAACGCGCACGATGATTTGATCTTCGCTCACGCCATAGCTTGGCAGTTGTTCCAGACCGAGCAACCAGAGACTTCTTACGAGTGGGACTTACCACCAGACGACACCGTACTTTTTTCTAAAGGAGGCTTGTATTAATGAAAGACTTTGCGATGAGAGAGTATAACATCCCGGCCCATGTGGATATTGAAGCCGACATCCAAGACAAAGGCACGGGACAAATAACATTCACGTTGCGTATAAATGGTGGTAACATTGTAGATATGTCAGTAGTAGAATATGTAAGTGTAAAGGATAAATACGGATGCCTAGAAGAAAAGGTTATAAACACACAGAAGAAGCAAAAATAAATATAGGACTCGGACAGCTTAAAAAGACAGGACATGGCCATAGTTGGAGTGGCGGATTGATTACTAAGATATGTGCGACTTGTGGCAAAGAGTTTAGTTTCAAGAGGAATAGAGTGTTAACAGCTAAATATTGTAGTTATAAATGTAGGGTTTTGCCTATTACTACTAAAGGGCTAAAAAGACCTCAAACCACAGGAGATAGTAACGGGAATTGGAAAGGCGGAATAACTACAGCCAGACAAACTTTTAACAGTTCTATAGAGTGGAAACAATTATGCGAGTTTATATACGAAAGGGAAAGTCATAAGTGTAGAAGATGTGGTGCTTCATTTACTAGAAGCAAGCAGTTACATTGCCATCATATTATCCCTTTTAAAGATATAGAAAATAGGTTGGTTGCAGACAACATAGTGTTGTTGTGCAAACAATGCCACAACTATGTCCACAGTAAGGAAAATGTAGAAAAGGAGTTTATACGTTAAATAAAGCAATAGAATTTGTACCTCTATATAAATTGTTGGAAAATAACCTAATATTTCACGTCATTCTTGAGCGTGAGGTCGAATCTACTCCATTCGGACAGATAACCTTTAACTTTGAGGTAAAAAACGGCTTAGTTTTAAACAAAACACTTAACATAGTTAAAAACCGTAGGCGTCGCTACTCGGGTACTGTGAAGGAAGACAGCTAGTGGTATGGTTGACGTTGATTAGCACAAGTTGTATAATTGTGCCAAGTCGAAAACGCGACATGCGTATTAAGGCGAGCCATAGAAGGCTCGCTTTTTTGTTTCTATGAGTACAATAACTAACGAAATTAAATCGAGATTCCAAGCCTCCTTTGATAGTCTTAAAGAGAAGCGCCCCGTATGGGATAGCGCCGAGGAGTTATTTCACGGCCAGTTAAATGACGCCGTATCCTCTAAAACCAAGTCTCAAGTATTTGATCACCGCCTTTCTACGCTCATCATTGAACGTGCTTATAGGGTCATGGCGCAACTTCCGGTAGGTAAGGTTAGAGGTATATCGAAAAACGATCTGGGGGACGCAAAACTTAAGAACCTGATATTAGACAAGTACATCATACCCAACGCCAACGCTCAATTCGACTTTTTAACTAAACTTAGACTGGTTGATATGTACTCCAACATCTACGGATCCTTCTATTCCTTAGTAGACTGGGATGTTAAACCTAATGGATACATAGGCCCGGACATTTGGTTACTTAACATTCGCGACGTATTCCCTCAAGTAGGGGCTGTTTCAGTTGAGGACAGTGAGTTTGTGATAGTAAGAACGTGGCAACCTATATCATACTTTGAAAACTTAAAGAAACAGGACGGATTTAAAAACATCTCGCAAATAGTAGAGAAACTAAAGAAAAAAGCCGGCTCTAAAGAGGGTCGCGACTCAGCGAATAAGTCTAAACGTGGTGAAACACAGTATCCCGAAAGCCCAGAAGTTCCCGGGAAGGGATTTTACGAGGTTTTAACCCAATTCGAGAGAGATAGATGGGTGGATTACTGCGTTGATGCTGATATAGAGTTTAGGGATGGCAAGAATCCACACGATAACGGTGAATTACCTATATCCTGTAAGTATTCCATGCCTTTACTAGACGATGTGATGGGTATGGGGGATATGGAAAGAGGGGACTCCATGCAACGGGTTATCAATGCCGTGTGGAATCTCTACTTAGATGGTGTAAAGATGTCTATTTTCCCGCCCGCTTTAATAAACAAGGATAATATCGCAGCCATGTCGTCGATCAAGTGGGGTGCTGCCGAAAAGTGGCTAGTAAGAGGACAAATCGATGACGCTGTTAAGACGATTCAGCTATCTCCGCAGGGAATATCTACGTTTAACAACACACAACAAACGGCTAACGCTTCTTTACTCAACCTATTTGGTACTTCCGACACAACTGTAACTCAAGCTACCGATGCGGGGTACGGTAAGACTCCCCAAGCTCTACAGATGCAGCAGGCCCGCGAGAACACCAGAGATCTAGCCGACAGGTTCTATATGGAAAGATACCTCGCCTCTACGATGAAGAAGATGGTCAATCTTATCTCCAAGAAACAATCCTCGGCTATTACTGTAAGGATGTTTAAAGAGGAAATAGAGGAGATCGCAAGAAGCTACCCAGAGGTTGCTGATATGTACGACGAGGAAAAGGGTAAACTGAGCATAAACAAGGGCGGTGGGTCTAACTTATACGATTATGAGATTGTTTCAGGATCAACCGCGGCTATGGATTCAAAGGCGCAGCAAGAGAACCTGTCCTCACTCATCACTCTATACATAAAGTCCCAGACCCCTAATGGAAATACCTTAGTTGCTGACCTTGATAGAGAAGGTTACACACTGAAATTCGGTGAGCTGTTCAAGAAGGTAGTCGCGAGTTCTGGTATTCAAGACTGGGACAAGATACTCGTTGAGAAGACCGAAGAGGAAAAGGATCAGACAATACTACAAAACGACGCCCAAGTATTTCAGAACGTGCTTGCTCAAATGCAGCAAGGTCAGAACATGAACGCTACCCCACCTCAACCCGACATGGGTGGACAGATGCCACAACCTAACATGGGAGGGATGCAGTAGTGAAGACCGCTATAAAGCCGAACTTCTTTGTAAACGTACCATCTCTTGAGAAGTCGGTCAGTGTCGAAGGCGTTACCGAAGAAGAAAACGCGCTATACGCAATGAGCAAGACCGCAGGATGGAAGGTCTTTAAGGACATGGCGTCACGCGTGACACTGGAACTTAACAACATAAACAAAGTAGCCATCTCACAAGGGCTACCGTTAGACGAAATAGGTCGAAACGCAATTGTTGTTAATTTAGCTCAAGAGGTCATCGAGAAACTACTCAACAGGGTAGCTGATGCCGAGGAATCTTGTGAGAAAAATGGATGAGCAAGTAGTACCGGAAAGTGAAACACTTGATCTTACTAAACCGGCTTATGAATTTAAGCCCAACGAACAGCACGATTGGCGGCAACAAGGGCCCTACTGTGTATGTAAAAGTTGCGAACTTCAGCACGCCGTATATGTAGGTATGGGTAAGATCCTAGTGGGGCTGGACGATAAGGGAAAGCCGATATTTAAACCGCGATAGTGTTCTTGTACATGAAAAACAAGCACATTATTGCTTGCGTATTCTCGCATTACGTTACAGGTGTGTAAAAGGTGGTGAATTACATTGCAAAATGAAGACAAGGCGTTAAACGAGGCCGTCGAGATAGAAAACGACGCAACTGCTACGCCGGCAGTAACTGAAAAAACAACGGAGGACACTGATCCATCCGAAGACACTCCGGCAGGAGATGTTGAAGATAGACCAGCAGAAACCGAGGAAGCCTCTAAGAAGGGCTTTTCGCAACGGGTGAGGGAGCTAAACACCAGAGCCAAAGAGGCCGAGGCCAAAGCTGAATCACTGGCAGCCAAACTAAAGAGTTTGACGAACCCGGAAACTCCGGACTATTCGCAAAACCAACCAAAAGAAGAGCCGCTAGTACAACCCGGAGAGGAAATCGATGCCAACGAACTTGACCAACGGTTAAGGGCTCGTGAGCAGAGAATACTCAAACAAACCGACGCGTTAATAGCGCTTAGGGGGAAACAACAGGAAGCCGTGGGAAGGATAAACAGCGAGGCCCAAGAGGTCATGCGCGTTCATCCCGAACTCGATCCTGAGAGCGACAAGTTCAACAAAGAGTTGTCCGAGGCTATATCTGAAGCTACGGAGGCTTATGTTATGAAGAATCCGTACACCGCATCAGTAAAATTATTTGTGGAGAAAATGATGCGACCTTACAAGGGGGCAGTTAGCAAGGGTGTTGGAGAAATGACAGAGAGCGTGGTGAAACAAGTTTCGGAAGCAGCTCTGCGACCAACAGCCGTCCGCGAAAAAGAGAAACCGGCAGGAGAGAAATCTATTGCCGAGCTTGAAAAAGAGTTGGGGATACTTCAGGCTTAACGACACCAAGAAAGTAGGTGACATATTAAACAATTATGGCAGCAGTTGGATCAGGAATAACAGGGGTAACAAACCCTAACTTAACTAGTACTCTAACTCAAGAGGTGTCGACCTATATGTAATGGGTCAATGGACAGTAATGTACATTAAAAATTTGTTCTGATATCAGGGAAACTCCTACTTGCAGGTATAGTAGAACTATGAGATACTATACGTATGCGAGGGACAACCGTGAGGGAAGTAAAACCAGAGGATATTGGGTGGTTAGCAGGCATTATAGATGGCGAGGGAAGCATTACGGTGGTTTCCAGCCGCACTTTGCCCAGAAAGATCATTCATAATATCCATATAGTGGGGGCAAACCTATCACTCTTAAACAAGTGTGTGAGGATTGTTGAGAAGTTTGATGACGGCAAGGGTTGGTGTGGAAAGCCAGTAAGACTACAGAAAAAGAATTACAGGAAAAACATCTTCACTAAGACGCCCAAACAGTGTTATAACCTACAGATATGGAGGCAGGGTACTATTAGGAATGTACTTAGGGCGGTATTACCGCACCTAACAGAAAAATATCTTCTAGCGGCTAGATTGCTAAACTTTCTTGAGAAACATAAAAGATGTTCTCATTTCAAAGAAGGTGAGATCGACGCATACTTAAGTTTTACGCCCGCAGAGACTGAGTGAACAACTCCTACGAAAGTAGGATGAAGCGACAGTCCGACCCCAGCAGTAATGTTGGGAGGTTAGCAGAAATGGCTAATCCCGTTCGTCTGAACGAGTAACAAAATTGATTACGAAAAAGTCTTCCTCGAAAGAGCGGAGTACGAGCTTGTTCTAAAGGAAGGTGCTCAGATGAGGACGCATCCGGTAAATGAGGGACGCACAGTCAACTTTACTAGATATACTCCTTTGACGATTATCACCGACCCGTTAGGAGAGCTTTCAAACCCAGTAACTTGCGCGATAACGGCATGTACAGTAGCTATGACCCTTTCAGAGTATGGTTTAACGACCATCCACTCAAAGTTGTTAACTTTAGTCTCTATCGATAGCAGCATGAAAGAAAAAGTAGAATTAGTTGGCCAGAACATGGGTGAAGTTCTTAACCGTTTGGTTAGAGCAGAGCTCCAAAATGGTACATCGTTCTATGGGAATGGACACTCAGTATCTACGTTTACAGCAGGTGACACATTAGACGCTTGCGACATAAGGCAAATTACTAAGGCACTCGAAATTGCAAAGGCGCGTCCTTACAAAGACGGGATGTTTATTGGTAAAACCGACCCTATCAGCAAGTACAACCTAATTGGGGATACTACATGGGTAAACGCAAAGACATACTCTGATGTGAAAGACCTTTACAAAGGAGAAATGGGCGAACTGTATCAAGTCAGGTGGTTACTAAACAAAGACGTTTCTTCGGGAACAGAAGCTACATCTACAGCATCTTCGGGTGTTATTAGATACTACACTTACGTTCACGGGGATAACTCGTTTGGTTGCTACGACTTGTCACAGGATAAACCACGTTTGTACATCTTACCAAACCAGGTGGACTCAAACTCACCGGCAGGTAGAGTATCTTACGTTTCTTGGGCAGGTTCTTACGCAGTCAAGTTACTCAATTCAGATTGGGTACAGGCTTGTAGATTCGCCCTCGTCTGACAGACCACCAGCTTTACGCTGGTTGACACAGACAGGGACGTAGATTATGATGGGGTAATGAGCCCTAACAACATTACCCCACATAATTGCAGCAAATGTGGTAAGCAGTTCTTTAAAAAAGCGAGTGAGAGCGCGGCCTATTGGGAAATAAAAAGGTTTTGTTCCCGAAAGTGTAAGACGGATGCCGCGCGCGACAAGCCCACGTGGAACAAGGGTGTTGCGGTGGACAGGGCGAAATACCCGAACATGGGCCACATGGCCAAACATTCCGCCGAAGCCCTGGAAAAGATAGCCGTCGCCAACAGACGGAACGCAAAGAAGCACGATAGGGATTTCTACGTAAGAAATCAGGAACTAGCAATAGCGTCTGGATTGGTAAGAGGAAGCTACAAAAACAACGGTGCGGGTGCTAAGGAAAAGAACGGGATGTGGTTGGGGGATGGGGCCGCCTACAATTCAATACATCGTTGGATTCAGGCTAATTGGAAGAAGATTGGTATTTGTAGTAAGTGTGGGGGGCGCCCGAGACCCTTTGGAATAAGAAGATGGGGAACAGAGTGGCACAATGTTGACGGGGAGTATGATAGAAACAGGCCCGAAACGTGGGTGGAAGTCTGTAAAAGGTGCCACAACTTATTAGATAAAAATGGTAGGAATAATAATTAACAGGTCTTCCGATAGGGAGGCCGACCACAAAATAATAGAACAGGGTATGCGCAACAGCGATCCAAATATGCGTCGCCAGGCAAGTCACGCCAGAGATAGACTAATGCGAGAAGATGGTCGTATCAGAAGTATGCGCGAAGCATTAATAAAGGCGCACCGCAACAAAGACAAAGGTGAAATAGCCGATATTCACGACCGAGTTTCTAGGGACCGTAGGTACAAGAATGTCTGATACTATCTTTCGTACAAAGACGGAAACCCCCGTGCAGGCAGAACCGACTGTACCAGCAAAGGCCGTCGGTCCGACCCCATCCGTAACAGCGGTAGAAGTACCATACACCAGCTACGCGGCAGCACACGCCACACCTTTCGTTGTTGACTACTTCGAACTTGGGGACTTGTGGAACGACCCTTCTGGGGGATTTCCCAAAGAGGTAAGTACGCTAGAGGAATACTTTACTAAGAAGATCGAAAGCGGGGAGTTGGAAAATAGCACCTCGGCGATAAAGAACAAACTAAAAGAGATCGAAAGGCTATCTAACATGAACAAGGACGCACGCAAGGTACTGCGGGTCGGCACGGCAGCAGCTTATGTGAAGTTCTTAATGGATTCGGAGGATATAAAGTTTAACGTACGCAGGTACTCGCATGTATGATAGATAATGGTAGGACATTGTGTAAGGAGTGTCACAGCACTACCGATACATATTGTGGGAGGATAAAAAGATATGGTAGTACCAAATAGACCGGCGTCGCAAAATAAATACACTGAACAGAACA
>JAACVK010000024.1 GCA_009991595.1 bacterium
AACCGATTCCTTAACTAAATCTTCTTTTAACGTTAAGAACTCGTTAGTTTCCGATCGTTTCGAAGTGTTTATTTGTGGCCTGGATCGAGGGTTATTGGTTAGTGAACCAAATCTTAACCAAAGTTTCACACTATCTTAATGTTAAGAACACTATTCTTATATACATGAGGCGATTAACAATTTTATTAGCAATGATACTAGTCCTCACAGGATGTGAAGTTCTAGATACTCAAACTTCAGGTGGGGGCTCAACTAGGAGTGCATCTAAAGGTCACCGCGCTGCTGGTAACACCAAGGTAGGCGGAAGGTCTACCGGGGGCTCAAAAGGCTTCAGCGGCTTTGCAGGTTTATTCTCTGGTGGTGGAGGTTCTAGTAGCATTGGCCGAACAGCCACTTCAATGGTCGGTCATCAAGACTATGGTTCGGCACCAGTGGGGCTTAAGTGCGCAGCACAGGTTTCAACCATTCTTAAGAGATCTGGGGTAAAAATCGCTGGAAGTGCTGGTGTAACCACCGTGATCTCTCAATTAAAGCGCATCGGTTGGAAGGCCTGTGTTGGAGGCAAGCGTCCAGGAGACGTTGTCTACTCTAACAGTGCCTACGGTAATGGTAGTAGATCCCACATTGGTGTGGTTGGAGCACGCGGCGAGATTGTTCACAATTCTGGAAGAACTCTAGTTACAAGTAATACCGCAAGGCAACCTTACAATGTTCGTTGGTATAGCATCGTTAAATGTTTGAGGGCTCCTTGATATGAAAAGGTTTAATATGAAAAAGA
The DNA here is from genome assembly GCA_009991595.1 of bacterium. GTDB lineage: Bacteria > Bdellovibrionota > UBA2428 > UBA2428 > UBA2428 > JAACVK01. The sequence goes on from JAACVK010000024.1 coordinate 779, forward strand.
ATATTTTATTATCTGTAATTTGTCTGGTCTTTTTAAGCGGAGCTTCAGTTCATGCTGAAGGTGGTCCCATTAAAAGGTTTTTCTCAAAGTTTAAGAAGCACAAAGCTGAGAAAAATGTAGAAGAAGAGTATGAAGAAAGCCGCGAAGCTCTTGCAAGTCCAAGTGTTGAAGGCGTTGAATATAAGATTGTAAAAATCACTTATGACAAAATCACAGGAGACGCCAACATAGTCGTAGTGAAGATGAAGGCCGACAAGGGGCAGGACACCATTTTTCAAGATGTCGCTCTTTGGCCTTTGTATGATGATGACATTGAGTTCGCCAACGTGCCTAAGAGCGTTCGTGCTCAGCTTCTCGAGGAATGGGTTAGAGCTATTACCCGTGACGACAAAGACTACAGAAGAGCCTTTTTTAAGGATCTGGAGCGTAGAGTTTCTCGTAAACAGGCGACTCCAGCAGAGGGGTATATTTTTGGTCTCTATCTGTCGGATAAATTTTCAGACGAAAGTTACTTGAGCGACAAGGAGAGGGCAGCTTTAGAGGTTGCTGAGAGGCTTGCTTTAGGAGGGAGTGCCTCGATGGCGGCAGACGTAGGGTCTGCTTTTGAAGATATAACGGATGACGTGAGGGTTGATCCCAAGGCTGAATCACTTCCTTTCGAGCAAGGCCAAGAGCTAGAGCTTGGGCCCGGCAAGACGTTGAAGATTGTGCCATTGAATACAGACATTCCTTTGTAATTTAACCTTGATATAGGTGTTTTCAATTCTTTATAAGAATGAAAACACCTGTAAGCATTGTTGCTACGGCTAGTAAAAAGTAGCCACTCGGAAATAATCTTTCTTTAAAGTGCTCGTAGGCACTGGCAATTAGTGGAGCGCATAGGGTGAGGGCCGCTATCGTGGGTGCATCGGCCTTAGCGATTCCCGCTAGATAAAAATAAAGAGCAAGAAAAGTTCCCAACAAGGTGCCAACTAAGGCGCCAAGCAGTGCTGGGCGAGGTGTGTCTTTTAGGCGCCTCCAAAAACCCGTTTTATAATTGATGACTGTCATTACAGGGATTGCAATTCCGATTCGATAGAAGTTTGCCGTAAAGGCATCGATGCTTGGATCCAGCGAGAAGGCTTGTTTTGTGAAAACCACGCCCAAGGCATCCAAGCTCATTCCGGCCAAAGCCAAGAGCAGAGTTTTCCAGGTAACATCGCTTCGACGTTTCTTCTCAGAGGATAAAATAACGATGCATAAGATCATCAATGCTATTCCAAGATATTGCTTTGGGTTAAGTGTTCTAGAAAAAAAGACAAACGAAAAAAGGGCGATGATTGCAGGTTGAAAGCTGCCGATGATCATTGTTCTGGCTGGCCCCATTCTTGAGAAGGATGCAAAGATAAGAAGATCACCAAGGGCAAAACCCACGATTCCCGAAATACAAAGCCAACCGACGGCCTCTAGCGAAGAGGCAAAGCCCGATGAAAGAAGACAAACTATGGCGAAGAGAGCAAAAGAGACCCAAGATTTAATCAGGTTCAATCTACGTATGGGCATGGCACGACCGGCTTTTGCAAAAAACTGAGTGGCAACGCTCCATAGTAGAGCGCTAATCACGGGGTAGGCAAATGGGTGCATATGGCTATTCTTCTACGACAAGGTCAAAGTCGATCTTAGCGTTCATTGGGTCGACAGCGATGACTTTTACCACAACACGATCGCCGAGTTGAAGTCTTTGGCCTGAATGCGACTTAAAGCACATCGTGCCTGCATCGTAATTTAGACGCATGCGTTTGTGGAGCAGATCCCCTTTGATGAGCCCATCGACAAAGTGATCTTCAATTTGACAAAAGATTCCTTTTTCAATCACTCCCGTAACGACAGCCTTAAAGTCTTCGCCTAGGTGTTTTTCCATATAGCGACACTTCTTGATGTCGATGAGCTTTCGCTCCATATCCATCGCCATGCGCTCGTGTTCGCTGCAATGACGTGCTGTAGATTCCATTTCAGCGTCTGGTGGAGCCAACGGCTCTTCGATGTTCAGATGCTCTTTGATGAGTCTATGAACGATCAAGTCGGGATAGCGTCTAATTGGAGAGGTAAAGTGCGTATAGTGAGGATTGGCCAAGGCAAAGTGCCCAAGGGGCGCATTGCTATAGCGGGCCTGTTGCATGCTTCTTAATACCATATTCTGCACGGCCATGGCCTTGGGGTCTTCTTCTTCAAGAAGAGGGCGAATGCCTTCAAGAAAATGTGAAAAGTCTTTAGCGGTCTCTAAACTGCCTTCAAAAGGAAGACCAATCAAAGTGATGAAGGCAATGAGATCTTTCACTCGGTTCTCATCCGGTTGTTCGTGGATTCGATACATTCCTTCGCGCAATTTATGCTCTTCTAAATATCTAGAGGTGCATTCGTTGGCCGCTAGCATAAGCTCTTCAATCAGGCGGTGAGCCTCTAGGCGCATGCGAGGTTGGATGTCTCTAACTTCGCCATTTTTTTCTAAGAAAACTCGTGCTTCAGGGATGTCCATGTCGATAGCGCCGCGCTGGGTTTTGGCCTTGCGAAGGATTTTATACACATCGACCAACGCACTTAAGTGGCGTTCGAGAGGCTTGAGTTCTTCTAAAGCAAAAGCTTCTTGATCGATAAAACTTTGCATGAGTTCATAGGTCATTCGTTTGTGACTTTGAATAAGGCCTTCAAAGAATTTATAACTTTCAATTTTACCGTTGGCAGTGACTACAAATTCGCAAACCAGAGCCGCTCGTGGAGTGTTGGGGTTCAAAGAACACACGCCGTTGCTTAGGTTTTCGGGCAACATAGGAACGACAAAATCGGGGAAGTATACACTGGTTGATCTTTCAAAGGCTTCTTGATCGAGAGCGGTTCCCGGTTTCACAAAGAAGCTAACGTCTGCGATTGCAACCCAGATCTTGTGCTTGCCGTTGTCCATTTTCTCGGCATAAACAGCGTCATCAAAATCTCTGGCATCTTCGCCATCGATGGTCACAAAGGGAAGTCGTTGTAAGTCGTAGGTTTCTTTTGGAAGTCTTTTGAGCCAGTCATTCTCTGCTGCTTCAGCGGACTTGATGGCCGCCTGCGAGAACTCTCTCGGCCAACCACCCTCCACCAAAATACGGAGGGTGTCTGAGCTTGCACTATCAATCTGTTGCACTTCCTCTAGGATGCGCACTTTACCTTTGCTCTTAGAGGGGTATTCCTCAATTCGAGCTAGAGCATGAGAGCCATTGCCTAAGGAAAACTTGTCTAGGTCTTCTAGAGAAACACTGAAGACATGTCTCCGGTCTCTGCCATCGGTGGGGACGAAAAGCGCGCCGCCTTTAAAGAGACGGATGCTTCCAAGCATGTCGCTTTGCCCGCGCTTTTCAATAGAGACAACTTTACCTCGGTATTTGTCTTCTCCTCGATAATGTTCTGAAATTTGTATAACAACGCGGTCTCTGTTGAGACAGTCGCGTAGCTCCTCTTCTGCGATGTAAACATTGGGGAGCTTGGGGTCGTCTGGAATAAAAAAGCCAAAGCCTTTTGGGTGAAGCTCTAGCTTCCCGACCATTTTAAGGCCAATCATTTTAGTGCTGCTCTGATCGCCTTTAGCTTGGCCTTGTGAATCTTCTCTCTGGCTTCGTCCACGTGAAGCACCGGCCTGGGCTGCTTTATTAGAGGCTGAGCGGCGCTTTTTTTTCTTTGAGCGCCCCTCGTCTATGCCTTTTTGAGACTCGGCTTTTGCGTGTTCCGATCTTCGCTGTTTATTCCGAGCCCCATTCTTATTGCGTCGGGGCATTAACGTAACCGTCTTTGAAGTTTCTCAAAATCCTCTTTGCTGATTCGACATTCATCTTCGGTTTGGTAGGCTAAAGGTTTGTCGACCATTTTTAAACGCTCTCTGAAAGAAACGTTTGCTTTTGGATTCGCATAAAGCAAACCGGTTAGGATTTGTCCTTTTGCTTTTGATTCATTAATCATGTTCAAGGCTTCTGTAGCGTTGGTTGGGTCATGATCTTGAGAAACTTTTTTAAGGGAGATAACTGAACCGTCTGGCAATTCAACCTGTCGCTCTTCACCGTGTTTGAGGTCCACTTCTGGCGTTTCAAAGTAAGGGTGAAATCCAATCTCGTGAATAGCGATGTCGTTCTTTTTAACGTTCAAGAAAGATTTGGTGGAGCCTTCGTGGTTGTTGAAGGTCACACATGGGCTAATCACGTCGAGCATGGCCGTTCCACGGTGGGCAATTCCACCTTGAATCATGGGGACCATTTGGTTCATGTCACCCGAGAAGGATCGACCGACATAGTTACAGCCCAGCAAAATCGCCATCGAACAAAGGTCGATGTCTGGATAGTCGTTGGTTTCACCTTTTTTAAGAACTGAACCTGGATCGGCTGTTGCGGAGAATTGTCCTTTGGTTAATCCATAAACACCGTTGTTTTCTACGATGTAGGTGCAGTCCACGTTTCTTCTGATCATATGAACAAACTGGCCCATACCGATAGAGGCTGTGTCGCCATCTCCGGATACTCCAATGGCTTCAAGGGTTCTGTTCGCTAGAATAGCTCCTGTAGTCACGCTGGGCATACGTCCGTGAACAGAGTTGAAACCATGAGCTTTGCTCATGAAATAGGCTGGAGTTTTAGAAGAGCAACCAATGCCTGATAGCTTAATAACGTTATGGGGTTTAATTCCCATTTCGTAGAAAGCAGAAATGATGTGTCGAGTGATGGAGTCATGTCCACAACCAGCGCAAAGTGTGCTGGGTAGACCACCATAAGCTTCTTTGGTGAGGCCTATGTGATTGGTTTTTTCTTCAGTTTGCGGTGTTTTAGTGTCGCTCATAGTCTAGTCGTTCCTTCTTCGTTAAAGGGCTTTTTCTTTGCCTGTAACTTCATTGCATACAGTTCGAGCATCTAGAGGGGTTCCGTCGTAATGGCGGATTGATTTTAACTTATCAATCAAGCGCCCTTCCTTGAGGTGCAGGTTTAAAAGATTAAACATTTGCCCATCACGGTTTTGGTCAATCACATAAACGCGTTCATGGTCTTCAATGAACTGTTTGACTTCTGCTGTGAAAGGCACAGCGCGGATTCTCATGTAATCAGGTTTTACGCCTTCAGCGGAAAGTTGGTCGAGAGCTTCTGCCATACATAGATCGCTTGTTCCGTAGGCAATGAGGCCTACTTTGTTGCCTTTACCAATTGTGATTGGCTTAGGAACCATGCCTCGAGCCGTATTCCACTTTTTGTGCAAACGATCTAGGTTGTGAGTCCAGTCTTCTGATTTCTCAGAGTAAGTTGCGTATTCTGTGTGACCAGTTCCGCGAGTAAAGTAGGCCGCACGTGGGTGGTCGGTGCCGGGAAGGGTTCGGTAAGGAACGCCATCTCCATCGACATCTTTGTAGCGACCCCAGTCCTTCATTTTTTCAAGACCTTCTTTGTCGAGGACTTTTCCACGTTTGAAAGAATCAGTTGGGTAGTTCAAAGTTTTACAGTTCCAAATGTTCATTCCAATATCCAAGTCCAAAAGAACCATGATTAAGGTTTGAAGCTCTTCGGCTAAATCGAAGCTGATTCGAGCAAAGTCGAAGCACTCATCAGGCGTGCCTGGGATCAAGGTTACATGCCGGGTATCACCGTGTGAAAGTGATACAGTAGAAAGTAAATCGCCTTGATTGGTTCTAGTTGGCAATCCTGTTGATGGACCCATTCTTTGAACGTTCATAAGAACAGAAGGAATTTCTGCAAAGTAAGCCAATCCAACAAATTCACTCATGAGTGAAATGCCCGGGCCAGAAGTCGCGGTCATAGCTCGTGCTCCAGACCAACCCGCCCCTAGAACCATACCCATGGAGGCAAGTTCATCTTCAGCTTGAACGTGCGCAAAGTTTGCAACACCGTTCTCGTCTCTGCGGAATTTCTCCCAATAACCAATGAGGCTTTCACAAAGTGAAGAAGAAGGAGTGATTGGATACCAAGCAAGCACAGTGCAGCCGCCCATAAGTGAGCCAAGTGCGGCAAGACTGTTTCCATCGGTCAGGAAAAGATCTTCGTTTTGGCCTGACATCTTAGTTAATTTGTAAGGATCAGATTTCTTTAAGTTCTCTTCTGCGTATTGCCAGCCTACATTAAAGGCATCAATGTTGGCTTCGATTGCTTTAGGTTTAGAGCCAAATGTGTCTTTGATAACGCTTTCAACAACTTCGCGGTCAATTTCTAATAATTGAGCAAGAACCCCAACGTATAAAACGTTCACGAGTAGTTTTCGAAGTTTTACTTGAGGAACTTTGTCACGAGACAAACTTGTGAAAGGAACTGGGTAATAAGTCACGTCTGTTCGAGTGGGGGTAAAGCCTTTAGGAAGAATGTCCGTGTTGTAAACAACAACGCCGCCTTTTTCGACAGACTTAATGTCTTCGATCAGCGTGTCTGCGTTCATGCAAACAACCCAATCGAGTTCTTTCTTTCGAGCACGGTAGCCGTTTTTGTTGGCTCGAATGGTATACCAAGTTGGTAAACCTTGAATGTTAGAAGGGAAAATGTTTTTTGGTCCTACCGGTATTCCCATTCTAAAGATGGCCTTCGTGATGATGTTGTTGGCGCTTTGACTGCCAGTTCCATTCACTGTGGCAAATTGTAGAGACATGTCATTGATGATTTCGGATCCACTCATGATTTAATAATCCAACTCCTTGAATTCCATTGTTGTATGGCAACTATATTAGCACAAGTTTTTCGCCGCTTCTTTTATTTGACGAGGGATCCACTCTTGCTAACGCGTCAGATCAAGAATAGGATAACGGGCATGAGTTCATCACCTAGTTTTTCACCGAAATTAGCCATCCTTTTCGTGTTTTTTGCCCTTCTCTTTTTTGTGGCAAAGCTCTCGAAAGCTCCGGCCGAGCCGAGAATGCCGGGGGTTGTAGCGGCTCCTGCTATCGTTTTGCCTCGAAGCACTAAGCCAATGCCAGAAATGCAAGAAATTCCTCAAAGTGAAGTGCTCGCTCCCGCGGAGGAAGAGCCTAGCGAGGAGAGCTGGGATTGAAAAAGCGACCAAACATACTTGTTTCCAATGACGATGGCATTCGATCTGAAGGCATCCAAGCCTTGGCCACAGCCTTAAGCTCCTTTGCAAAAGTAACGGTTGTTGCTCCCGAGCGAGAACAATCCACTATGGGGCATGCATTAACTCTCCATAAGCCCGTGCGCTTAATGAAAATAAAAAAATCGCCCAATATCGAACAATGGGCTGTTAGCGGAACCCCTGCCGATTGTGTTTTTATGGGGATTCGGCACATTATGAAGAAGAAGCCAGATTTAATTGTTTCTGGAATTAATCGTGGTGCAAATTTGGGGAATGATTTTTTCTATTCGGGAACCGTGGCCGCAGCTCGTGAAGCGGCTTTGTTAAATATCCCCTCTATTGCCACTTCTTTGATGCTTGAGCACAGTCCGCTCATCCCTTCTAGTGATCACTATGACGATGCGGCGCGATATATGAGTCATATAGCCAAACAGGTGTTGGAACGCGGCTTGCCCGAAGGATGCTTGCTTAATGTAAACTATCCTAATCTGCCTCTTTCTAAAGTAAAAGGGGCTCGAGTGGGTAGGCAGGGCTTTCGTTATTATGAAAACGACGCAGCTCAAAGAGTGGACCCAAGAGGCAGAGATTATTACTGGCTTGGGGGGAAGTATGCTGGCTTTAAGAATATTGAAGGCTCAGATTGTGTCTTGGTCGACCAAGGCTACATATCTCTCACTCCTTGTCGTTTGGATGTCACAGATTATGAGACGATGGAGCAGGTTTCTCAATGGGCTCTTTTTCCAGGGAAAACTGCGAAAAGCAGCGCAAAGAAAGCTCGAGCTAAGGGGCCAAAGCTTCGCAAGAAAAAGTAGAGCTTTGCTCGGTTTTAGTCGAACAATTTACGTCGTTTCCTTAGTTGTTTGTTCTTTGCTACTTGCCACCTGTAGTAGCTCCAGAAAGAGAGGCGCTTCAGCAGGGCGGGATCGCTATTCGAAGTATCAGCCTGACGGACGGATCGCCTTTGCATGGCCACTCAATAGGATAAAAATCACCTCTTATTACGGCTGGCGAAGAGGGGGGCGTCTCCACGATGGGCTCGATCTAAAAGAGCAAAAAGGGGCAAATATTTATGCCAGCGAAGCCGGAAGAGTGATTCATCGGGGCTGGATTCGAGGTTACGGCTACACGGTTATGATTGATCACGGGGGTGGGTGGTCTTCCCTTTATGCCCATCTTTCGGCCTATGCCGTAAGTGCGGGGCAAATTGTTAAACAGCGTCAAGTCATAGGCAAGGTGGGGCGTTCGGGCAGGGCCTCGGGGTCTCATTTGCATTTCGAAATAAGAAAGAACTCTGATCCCTTAGATCCTTTGCCTCTGATGCCCAAGAATCGTTAAATAACTCTCTGCGCGATACGCTCCATTTTGTTGCAAAAGCTTCGAAGGAAGGCGATGATGTGGGCATGAATACTGAGTTTATTGAGGCTAAAGAGAAAATTAGAGAAGTCGTAGATTTCCCGCGTCCGGGCATTCGATATAAAGACATCACCCCAATTTTACGGGATGGTCGTTTGTTTTCTCGTTTAGTCGATCGCTTGGTGAAACAGTTTTACGAGAGACGCGTGGATTACATTGTTTCTCCAGAATCTCGTGGTTTTATTCTCGGCTCAGCCATGGCCTTAAAATTGGGCGCAGGTTTTGTTCCCGTAAGAAGGAAATCTAAGCTCCCCTTCAAAACTGTAAAAATTGATTACAATTCTGGTTACGTAGACTCTTCTCGTGGTGATAACACTCTTTATATGCACGAAGATGCTTTTGTGTCTGGAAGTCGAATCTTGATCGTAGACGACATTCTCTCTACCGGAGAAACCATTAATGCTTGCCGTGTTCTTTCAGAAACCATCGGCGGTAATGTTGTTGGAGCGGCCGTCATGGTCGACTTGAACTCTAAAATGGATCGCTCTAAAACTTTGAATGGTTTGAGCGTTACTAGTTGCATAAACTTTTAGACCCTTAAGGCGGCTTTTTTAGTGAGCATAGCAAAACGAGCTGGTCGCATGAGCCTCGCAGTGGGGATCAGTCGAATTCTCGGTTTAGTTCGTGAGCAAGTTTTCGCTTTTTTGTTTGGTGCGGGCTTTTATTCCGATGCCTTTTTGTTAGCCTTCAGAATTCCAAACCTTTTTCGTGATCTTTTTGCAGAGGGGGCTTTTAGCACAGCCTTTATTTCAGTCTTTGCGAAACAAGCTGAAAAAGAAAAACAAAAGACTCTGGCTCGAGATATTTCTTTGGTTCTTTCTATTTGCGTGCTTACGCTTAGCTTGGTTTTGTATTTTACAGCTCCAGCCGTTGTAGAATTACTTGCTTCTGAGTTTAAGAGTTCTGAAGGCAAGTTTGAGCTCACAGTTGGTTTAACCCGCTTTTTGCTGCCCTTTTTGTTTTTTGCCTCCTTGGCTGCTTTGTGTATGGGGATTCTCAACACAATGGGCTCTTACTTTATTCCTGCGATGGGGGCGGCTGCGTTTAATGTCGCTAGTGTAGTGATTGGCGGAGGCCTAGGTTTCTATTTCCTAAAAAGCAATGACACTTCCTCAATTTGGGGTTTTGCCGTTGGGTCTATCGTAGGGGGCTTTCTTCAGTGGGCCGTGCAATGGGGAAGAATGCGCGAGTATGGGTTTACACCTGCTCTTGGTTTGTTGAATTTGTTCAGGCCCAAAAGATGGAAGCTTGCTTTTGAAAACCCAGCAGTAAAGAGAGTTTTTATTATTATGGGCCCTTCGGTCATTGCCGTGGCTGCCATGCAGATCAACGTCATGGTCAACACTTTTTTTGCCGCCGGCTTGGAAGAAGGCAGCGTGAGTTGGCTGGTTTATGCCTACCGATTGGTTCACTTCCCTATGGGGATTTTTGGGGTGGCCATTTCAATGGCTTCTTTGCCGGAGTTGTCTCGTTTAGTGAGTCAGCCCTTGCAGTTTGGGAATACCCTCAAGCGAGCTCTTCGCATGGCGACGATTCTTACGATCGGTTCAACGGCTGGATTGATTTTTCTTGGCGAGCCGATCGTGGCTCTTATTTTCGAGCGAGGGCGCTTTATTGTAGAAGACACCATTCAAACCAATGATGCTTTGACTTTTTATTCGATTGGATTGATTGCTTTTGCTCTCAATAAAATTCTATTGATGGCATTCTATGCAATGGAAAATATTTGGATTCCCTCCATGATTTCGGCCTTTAGCATTGTGACCAATCTTGTGTTTGCCTATTACTTTTCCACCACTATGGGACACGAGGGCTTGGCATTGAGCGTGTCGCTAAGTTCAATTTTGAATGTCTTCATGTTGCTCGGCTTTTTACTTCGTAAAAAAATCAATGTCTTTGATTTGAGATGGTTAAAAATTATCCTCGCTTCAATGGTGGCCATAATTCCTATGTGGCTGGCCGTGCAGTTAGATTTGGTGGGAATCGTTCTTCGACACCGCTTTGATGGTGTCTTTGTCTTTGCGCCTCTACTTTTACTTTTGATTGCCGTCTTGGGGGCGGCTTACGTGTCAACTGTCGCTCTCTTTACCCAAGAAGGCCGAGATTTTGCTAAACGAATTGCCTCCAGATTCGGATTTAAACGCTAAAATGCCTCATTCTTTGGATGGGGAAACATGACCAAAAGCAGGTTTGTTTATTGGAGTATAGGCTTACTTAAGTCTAAGCTTTTGCCTGGGAAATCTGAGATCTAGTATGTTGCTTGTGAGTGAAAAATCTAAAGATCAAAGTGTAGGCGTAAGTGATTGTTTTCATTGCCACCTGCCCTTGAGCCCAGGCTCTATAAAAAAGTTTAAGGACAAGAGATTTTGCTGCAACGGATGTTTGAGCGTTTATAAGATTCTACAATCTTCGGGTCTTGGCCAGTTTTACCAGCTTGCCCAGAAAGAGGGGCCGGGGAAACGTCTTCAGGACTACAACCCATCTTTGAAATTTGTTCATTTCGACGAAGACGATAAGCTCGAAAAGACCTTTTATCTGGAAGGGGTTCACTGCCTGGCTTGTCTTTGGTTGATAGAAAGCAGTCAAGAGCGGGTTCCCGGAATTGAGAGTGTGCGCTTGAATATGTCGACCTCTCAGGTCACCGTCAAGCTCGCCCCGACTGGACGATTTTCAGAGATTGCAAGCTACTTTAATCAGCTGGGTTATTTTCCTCATTTACTGGAGAGCGCTCGAGATGGAGCGGATTTGTTCAAACTAGAAAATTATCAGATGCTCAAGCGCATTGGAGTGGCTGGTTTCTGCGCTGGCAACATTATGCTTTTGGCTATTTCTATCTACGGAGGAGCGGATGGACGTTTCTTTGAGATTTTTTCTTGGCTGTCGGCGGCGCTCTATATTCCTGCGGTCCTTTATTCGGCCTGGCCTTTCTATCAAAATGCCTACCGAAAATTTTTGCAAAGAAAAGTCGCCTTAGACATCCCTGTGGCCATTTTACTAATAGTTGGTTCCTTTGTTAGTTATGTAAATGTTTTTCGTGCTTCGGAACACTTCTATTTTGATTCATTATCCGTTTTTATTTTTCTTTTGCTGTCAGCAAGGTTTTTTCTCAGACGTGTTCAGCAAACACACTCCAGCACTCAAGGAGTTCAGTCTCTCTTCGATTCTAGTGAGTGTTTGAGATTAGCCGCGGGAGATTTTATTAGGGTGAGCGTGCGGGATCTTCAAGTCGGTGACACCGTCCGCCTAATGCCCGGAGAAACAGTTCCTCTCGACCTTCTTTTGGACACGGAAAAGGTTTACGCTAACACGGCGCTCATTACGGGTGAACACCTACCAAGATGCTTTAGAAAAGGAGACACGCTTTTTGCAGGTTTCATCGTGCTTTCCGGCAATGTGGATGGAAAAGTAATTCGAGAGCTTAAGAAAACTCAGTTGGGTGCCATTTTAAAGTCGATAGAGAACTCTTGGTCTAAAGGTGGCGAGGAGGTTCAGTTCGCCGATAAGTTGGCTACCTATTTGTTACTTTTCGCTTTTGCATTGAGCGCTGGTCTTGTTTTCTATTTTACAAAACAAGGAGATTGGTCCTTGGGCATGGAGCGCGCTATGGCTGTTCTAATTGTGACCTGCCCTTGTGCTTTGGGGCTTGGCACACCTTTGGCCTTCATTAACGGTTTGAAAAATCTTTTTAAAAAACAAATTGTTGTTAAAAACGGAGATGTCCTCGGAAGAATCGCAGCTGTCAAGAACGTTTATTTCGATAAGACCGGAACCATTACAAAGGGAGATTATTCGGTGGTAAAGGAAAGCGCCCAATTGGATGCTTCAATCGCCTCGAAAATATTCGCTATTGAAAAGAACTCTATTCACCCTGTGGCACTCGGATTGTGTCGCTATGTTTCAGAGAACTTTGTTCTTGATGAGAGCCTTCAGGCCCAAAATGTGACAGAAGAGCTGGGCGCTGGCATTAAGGGTGACGTCAACGGTCATCAATGGAAGATAATAAAAAGCCAAGTTGTCGACTTTGATGTAGATGTTTTTTGTGACGAACAAATTGTTGTGAGCTTCGCTCTCGATGATTCTTTGAAGGAAGAAACGCTAAAGACCATTGAATGGTTTCGAGAACAAAACATAAACGTTTTTATGCTAACCGGGGACCATGTTCGCAATGCTCAGAAAATCGCCGATATGTTTGAGCTTCGACCTGAGAATGTTTTCGCTGATCAGTTGCCCGCCTCCAAGGCCGAAAAGATAAAGCTGACCCAAGATTCTATGATGGTGGGAGATGGTTATAACGACGTGATTGCGTTTGAAAGTGCAGCCGTTGGGGTAGCACTAGGAAAGAAAGTCGACTTACAGTTGAAAAATGCGGACGTCTTCGTGCCGAGCGGGCGTTTAGAAGACTTGGTGGCTCTTTTTAAAGAGGCTAGAGCGACTAAGCGCCGATTGAGGCGTAGTTTTGCTTTTTCAGCTTTTTATAATCTACTTGGAATTGCTGGTAGTGTTTTGGGTTATATTTCACCATTGGGCGCAGCAATCTTAATGCCAATTAGTTCTTTAACAGTTTTGATCTCATCAGTATGGAAGGGTAAAAATATTTAATGGAAATTCTTTATCTTTTGATTCCCCTTTCAATCTTACTGGGAAGCGTTTTTTTAGCGGCCTTTATTTTGGCCTCTAAAACGCAGCAATTTGAAGACATGGAAACACCGGCAATGCGAATGTTGCTGGACGACGATGAAGACACTGAAAAGAAAATTGAAAAGGAACAAGAAGATGATGAAAATAGAGAAGGCAATCAACCGTGAATAAATCAACTATTGGAGAAATGGAAAGCTTTGCGTATGATGATGGCATCACTCGTAAGTTTGTCTGGGCCACTCTCGTTTGGGGTGTGGTTGCCATGCTACTCGGAGTGATCATTGCTTTTCAGCTAGCTAGTTGGAAGGTTAACTTGGGCTTACCTTGGACCACTTTCGGACGACTTCGCCCGCTTCATACAAACGCCGCTATATTTGCCTTTGTTGGCAACGGCATGTTTGCTGGAATTTACTACTCTTTGCAGCGACTTACTAAAGCGAGGATGTTCAACGACACGCTTTCTAAGATTCACTTTTGGGGCTGGCAGTTGATCATTGTTGCGGCAGCAATCACCTTACCCTTAGGCATGACGGCCGGAAAGGAATACGCCGAGCTTGAGTGGCCAATCGATATTGCCATTGCCGTGGTTTGGGTAGTTTTTGCTGTAAACTTTTTTGGAACCCTTGTTAGGCGCCGTGAAAAACACATCTATGTTGCCATTTGGTTCTATATTTCCACCCTGATTACAGTTGCAGTTTTGCACATCGTTAATTCAATATCCATTCCAGTGAGCCTCATGAAGAGTTACTCTGTTTATGCTGGAGTTCAGGATGCACTTGTCCAATGGTGGTATGGACACAATGCTGTCGCATTCTTTTTAACGACACCTATTCTGGGTCTCATGTATTACTTTGTGCCAAAGGCCATTAACCGTCCAGTTTACAGCTATCGACTATCGATTATTCACTTTTGGTCGCTGGTTTTTATCTATATATGGGCCGGCCCTCACCATTTGCTTTACACAGCTCTGCCTGAGTGGGCTCAAACCGTTGGAATGGTTTTTTCTGTTTCTCTTTGGGCACCAAGTTGGGGTGGAATGATCAATGGCTTGCTCACGCTTCGAGGTGCTTGGGATAGAGTTAGAAGAGAGCCCGTTTTAAAGTTCCTTGCTACGGCGATTACTTTTTATGGAATGTCTACTTTTGAGGGTCCTCTGCTTTCCATTAAGAGCGTGAATGCGATGGCACACTATACAGATTGGATTGTTGGTCACGTTCATTCAGGAACGATTGGTTGGAACTACATGCTTTCAGCTGGGATGCTCTATTACATGGTTCCAAAGTTATGGAAAACCGATATTTATAGTGTGAAGTTAGGGAATCTTCAATATTGGACGGCAACGATTGGCTTGATCCTTTACATAATCTCAATGTGGGTTGCGGGTATTACTCAAGGCTCTATGTGGAGAGCCATCGATCAAGAAACTGGAATGTTAGTTTATCCAAACTTTATTGAAACCGTGGTTCGAATTGTTCCAATGTATTGGGTTAGAGCCATCGGTGGCACGCTTGTTTTGCTTAGCTTTATCATCATGTTCTATAACATGGTTAAGACAATGCAGAAGAATACCTCTCCGCTTGTTGATGAGGCTCACAAAGCAGTTTCCTTCAGGGCAAAGAAACCAGAGAAGGAGAAGGGCCATAGATTGCTAGAGGGAATGCCAATGGTTTTCTCTGTTCTAGCTTTGCTTGCTATTTTGGTTGGTTCAATCATTGAAATTCTACCGGCCTTGATGAGCAGCAGCTATGTTAAAAAAGATGAAAACATTAAACCTTATTCCGCTCTCGAACTTGCAGGTCGAGACATTTACATTCGCGAGGGTTGCTATGTTTGCCACTCTCAGATGATTCGGCCTATGGCCGATGAGGCGTTGCGATATGGGAAGCCAAGTGAAGCGGCAGAATCTATTTATGATCACCCTTTTCAATGGGGATCGAGAAGGATTGGTCCAGATCTAGCGCGAGTTGCAGGTAAATACCGCGACATTTGGCACTTCCGACATATGATGGACCCGCGTTCTACGAGTCCGGGATCGATCATGCCGGCCTATCCATGGCTGTTTAAAGAAAAGACAGACTTTGGGGTGCTCAAGAAAAAACTTTCTGTGATGAATGCTTTGGGAGTTCCCTATACGGATGAAGAAATTGAAAATGCGCCCAATGCGGCGATCGAGCAGGCAAAAGCGATTACGCAGGTATTACAGGAATCGGGAGTCAGTGAAAGCGTGCATAATAAGCAGATTGTCGCTCTGATTGCATACTTGCAGCGCCTGGGAAATTATTAAGGAGTTTAAGTTGAAAAAAGAAGTTTTAAGTCAATTTTCAATGCCTTGGCTAACTAGTTTAGCCTGCGTTTTGTTTGTCGTAGTTTTTGTAGGAATGTTACTGTGGACTTTTCGCAAAGGGTCCACCAAGCTTTATGAGGAGTGTGGTCATATTCCATTAGAGGACGGGGCTGAGAAAAGGGGGAATAGTTAAGATGAGTCATGATGATAAGAATAAAGAAAATGAGCTCGAGTTGGATCACGAGTATGATGGAATCAAGGAGTTAGATAATCCTCTTCCGCGATGGTGGTTGATTTCTTTTTACGGCGCCATAATCTTCGGTATTTGTTATTTCTTTTATTACGTGGTTGGCGGGGCTCCTACCTTGCGTGATGAATATAACAAAGAGCAAGAAGTGCATCATGCCGTTAGAGCAGAGTATCTGGCAAAATTAGGCGCTTTTGATGTTGAGCATTTTGAGAAAATTTACACAAATGAAAGTGTGATTCAATATGGCGAGTCCTTGTATGTTGCTAACTGTATGAGTTGTCATGCAGATGGTGGTAAGGGGGATATTGGCCCAAATTTGACAGATAGATTTTGGTTATTTTCCTTTGGGAACCCTGAAACGGTTTATCCTTTTATTCTTTCTGGAAACCCCAACGGAGGAATGCCTTCTTGGTCCGACAAAATTGAGAAAGAGGATATCTATGCAATCTTGGCATACGTTCTCAATCAACAAGGCAAGACTTATGAGAATGCCAAACAAGAGGAAGGCAATGAGTTTCCACCTTGGAAGCCTGGAATGAGAACTGAGGATTATTTCTAATTCTATGGATCGCCTATATTCCGATGGAGACTCACGGCTTCAAACTACAGATGCGCATGGCAATCGGGTTTATGTGCATCCCGAAGACCTTGATGGTAGGTGGAAGCGTCGGCGTTTGGTTGTCTATTGGATATTGATTGGGCTTTACATGCTCATTCCCTGGTTACATTACGATGGTAAGCAGTTGATTCTGATTAACTTACCGGGAAGAGAGTTTACTTTCTTCGGAAATACCTTTTGGGGTCACGATGTTCCCAATCTGATATTTGTTTTGTTGGGATTTGTTTTTCTCATAGCCATGATTACTAGTATTTGGGGCCGTGTTTGGTGTGGTTGGGCTTGTCCACAAACAGTTTTTCTCGATAGTATATTTAGAAAGGTGGAGGCTTTTGTAGAGGGTAAGAGTCGGCAAAGACAGGCTCTCGCGGCGGCTCCGTGGACGTTGGGAAAAATTACTAAGAAGAGTATTAAATGGATTTTGTTCACTGTGATTTCTCTTCACATTGTTCATTCGTTTCTTGGGTATTTTGTTGGGGCTCGAGAGTTGTTCTGGATTACGACTCGAAACCCATCAGAGAATTGGACGCTCTTTGTTGCAATGCTCACCTTGACCGGGATTGTGCTTTTTGATTTTGGTTGGTTTAGAGAGCAGTTTTGCATCATCATGTGCCCCTATGGTCGCTTTCAATCCATTATTATGGATGGTGACTCTCTTGCAGTTGCTTATGACGAAAAAAGAGGAGAGCCAAGAAAGTCCATTGGGCTTCCGAAAGAAGAGCAGGGGGACTGTGTTAATTGCCATCAATGTGTGAAAGTTTGTCCAACGGGGATCGATATTCGGCGCGGCTTGCAGATGGAATGCATTGCTTGCACTGCCTGTATTGATGCTTGCGACAACATCATGGAGAAACTACACAAACCACCGGGGCTCATCCGATACACTTCTGAAAACGCTCTTGCCGGAAAAAAGGCCCCCAAAGTTAGGCCTAGAACTGTGATATATGTTCTTCTATTGCTCGTTGTTATGGGGCTTGCCTATTCAAGTGTGAGCCATATGGGCGACATCAAAACAATTATTCTTAGAGGCAGTCAGGATTTGTATAAGATTAAGTCCGATGGCCTTATTTTGAATCATTATAAGGTAGAGTTTTCCTACACTGGAAAACAAGAAAAATCTGTTTATATGTATGTCGATTTACGGGACGAGAATCAAGTTAAACTGGTGACCCCACTCACTCCCTACCATGTTAAAACGGGGCGAAAGCGAAGCACTAATATTTTTCTACAATTTGACCCTAAAATTCTTGACCAGGGTTCTTACACAACCACAGTTCATTTTACTGAAAACCCAGATCATAAAGACCCTTTTTATAGTAAAGAGTTAACACTTGTCGGACCTTTTAACTAACTTATCTTCTTACTCTACTTGGATGATTCCGGTGGTGTTTCTGCTTTTCGGTCTGACGAGCAGTCTTCATTGTGTGGGAATGTGTGGCCCCTTGAGTATGTTGGCATCCAACGGTGAAGGCAGCAGCTGGAAGTATCAATTGGGAAGGTTGCTTGGGTATTTGACCATTGGAACGGCTCTGTCATTTGTAGGGCAAGCCGCTTTGAATGTGCTACTGCGATATGTTGGAATTGGGTTCTGGTATTTTCTTCTGGTGCTTGTAGTTGTCTCTCTATTTGTTTTGTTTTCGTCTAAACTAAACTTTAAAGCCCCTAAGTGGATTGAACGCCTTTCTCTGGGGGTCACGAAAGTAGCAATGAGCCAAAAAAACTCGTCGCTTAAGGCATTTCTTATGGGAGTCTCTTCTGTTTTCCTTCCTTGTGGTGTTCTTTATCTTGCGGTTATTTCTCTTGTTGCGCTAAGCACACCTCTATTGACAGCTGTAGGTATTTTGTTCTTTTGGATGGGCACTGTGCCACTCTTACATTTTGGTTTGCCTTTGTTAAGGAGAACCCTCGATCGTTTTTCAGTCAAGCTTTCACAGGTTAATGCGGTGGTTGTCATCTTGATGTGTGTGGCCGTCTTATTCAACCGTTATCCTAATATAGTCCAAGACATTCTAAAGCACTGTCACTAGTTTAGACAGTCCATGTCGATCGTGGGTATTTTTAAGTTTTAATCCCTCTAAGGCTTTGTTTTTTTTAAGCCAAATCTTGGCACAAGCTATGCTTCTAATGGGTGGATGAAATGCTTGTCGAAATTAAAAATTAATCCGGTCTTTGTTCTTTTGCTTCTTGGTGCATGCTTTTTAGCCTTTGCTTCTATTGTGAATCTTGAAGCTGGGCCCGCTAAGTTTGCTTCTAAGACCAAAAATAGAGAGGTTAACATTGACCCTCTTTTGAAGGAGCAAGTTTTTGCTGACGCTACCGAGCTATTAGGCATGGTTCGAGCGGCTAAAATTGAAACTCTTCTAGAAATTCGAAATGAATTGAAAATTAAAAACGACCCTCAAAGAGCTGAGCGAGCTTTGTCTAAGGCAGGTTGTCCTACTCTTGATGCATTAGGTGATCTAGGTTTTCCGTTGTCTTACCTTTTGCTATCCTTGGAAAAGGACGCAGTTGGCTTTACAGCAAATGGCGTGAAGAATTTGTCTCAGAGAATGTTGAGTAAGAAATCTGAGTTAGAAGATGTTTCGATTCAAGATCTTTATCGTGAGTGGAAATCGACTTTACCTAGGGAGCTTCGAATGAGTAACAACGAATCCATGGACTTTAAAAGTCTTCTTCGAAACCCCTGGGTCGATTAGTCTATTACTTTAGAAATCGTTCGGCTTGATCCCGCAATAAGATCATTGCGGGATGAATTGCGTCCACATGACCTAGGCCTTTGGGGAGCTCTATAAATTCTATGTGTTCGGCTCCGTTGTCATTAAATCTGATGTAAGTTTTTTCTGTAATTTTATATGGGATAATTTCATCATCACGAGCTGCCATAAAAATCGTGGGCACCTTTGGCACCCAGTCTTTAGTTAAGTTTTGATCTGATACGGCTTTAAAGATGGGGTGAGATTCATCGTTGACGGTGTCCAAGAAGTCCTCCGTATAAAAATCGTAACGAACTTTAGCTGCCTCTGCTGTAAATTCTAAAAGCGACATTTCTTTTTTTAAAACTTTTTCTAAAATAGGGTGAAAAGGTTCTGCGACTGTTTCATAGAGATCGATGTCGCTATATCGGGGGTCTTGACTCAGTGAAATGATCATAAACGCGATGAAACCGTATAGCTGGGGGTGAGCGTCCTCCAAAAGCTTGTCCTCAGAAAAGCCGCTGAAGTTATAAGGGCCCGCCATGGGAAAACTTGCAACGAGCCTTGAACCGATGTCTAAATTCTCAAGTTGCATTTTTCTTTGCAATGCGAGGGTTACAAATCCTCCTTGGGAGTATCCGCCAAGAATGAGTCTCTCAGCTTGAGGAAGTTCTATCTCTTCACTCCATTCCTTGAGCGCTAGAAGCGCGTCCCAACTTGTTTGAGCCTGTTGCTTAGCATTTAGGTAGGATTGAAGTTCAGTGCCATTGACTCCTAGTCCAAGGTAATCTGGGAGCAGGACAAGGTGACCTTCACGAGCAAGGAAGACCCTGGCCCCTAAGGCTTCTGGGTCGTAGGCAAGTGTGCTCGGAGAGGTTTCACTTTCAAAACGGGCGCCATGGGAATAGTGAAACCAGGAGCGTGGCTTCTTTCGTTCTGAGAAGATGTCAGAGCGAATAACGACCAGGGCGGACGCTTCTACGGGTTTACCCTTGGGGCTAGTGGTCTTGTATATGAGTTGGAAGCTCTTAATGTGATAGTCTCCGGTGTGCTTAGGGGCGTTAGGGTCGAGTGTTTTCAGTGCGAACTCCACTGATTTTCGGCTCATCATAAAGCGCCCTTTTAGCTCTTTGTGGCTCACTAAAACGCCAGCCGAGACCTGATTGGCCAGAAAGAAAAAGAGGCTAACGAAGAGGCAGATTCTCCTTATAGGCATATGATTTCTCTAGCCCCCTAGACGCATCGTGTCAATATATTAGACCACAAGGAAATCGGTTACTTATTATGTTGACGCAGCGCATTAAAGCCTGTATAAACTGGGCCGTGCAAAAGGTATGTATGCGGACAGCTGCGATAGTGGCAATTGCTTCAATGTTTCCCGGGGCTTTTGCTCAAGTGCAATCGACTGTGATTCAGCAGCCAAATACTGAAACCCAAATCGTAGAGGTTCAGGCGGTAGACGTTCCCAGCATCGGAGCCCAAAGCAACAGTCTTCAGAGTGTCGAAGCTCAGAGCATTGCAGTTCATCAGACAGAGGCCGACGCCGACATTCGAACAGGGCTGCACGGGCGCTACTCTCAGAGTCGAGACTTTTGGAAAACAGTCGATCAATTGAAGGAGAAACAAGATTATCACGTTCTAGTTAGTGAGTATTTTGATTCAAAACGAAAGCAGGCTCAAGAAGCCTGGTTCGGTCTTGATTTAGATTTAGAAACAGAAAGCCCAGCCACTTTAGCGGGTTTATCAAAAAGAACTCGTTTTACAATGGGCATCGAGTCGATTGCTGGTGGACGTATCCGCAATCGAATCTCTCCTACAATTAACGCCTATGACATTTATCATGCGCACTTTGATTTAGTCTTAAAGAATGGAACCTGGGTTGAGGGAAGTCGTCTTAACCGAACATACTACGAGAGTGGTTTTGGCTATGCTTTTGGGACTCGTGCTGGTTTTGGTAAACAACGGTTGTTGGGAGGAGAGGTTTCTTCTTATCTGCTCGATAGCCAGGAAAAAGAATTTAGCATTCAAGAGATTTCTCTTATTGGTGGAGCCAGCTACGCTTGGTGGTTAAACTCTAACCTTCGCTCCGCAACCAGTGGGAGACTTGATCCATCTTTCTTTCATAGCACTGACATCGGAGATGAATTTGGTTCACGAGTAGAAGGTGGATCGGTTGTTACTCGTTGGAGGTTGGAGAATGAAACCATGTTTCACTTTTCCCCGAGACCTAAGGGTGGTTTTGCAATGGGAGCCTCGTTCATTAGTGGGCCGCAGCCATTGCCTTTTGATGGAGTTTTGCCCCGAGTTTGGGATCCTGTGCATAAAGAGTTGATCAAATTTAAATTAACCCCCGGAAATTTTGGCGCAGGCCCCATTGTTGAATGGGTGAGCGCTTCTCGTAACTATGGCATTCGCGGAGTTGGTGGCTACTACGGTGGCTATTTTGGTGGTGGCGCTGAACTAAAATTAGGTGTTTTTTATCTTCAAGCCGGGAGTTTTGGCATTGAACTCAGTGAGCGATATCGCAGTTTTGAGAACAGAGTTCTTTTTGCTCAAGGAGGATTATCCTTTGATTGGTAAGCTAAATAAAAACTTCATTGTTTTCATTCTTTTGACAGGATTCCTAATTCAGTGCTCGAAGAAAAAGGAAGAAGCAACTGAATCGTCCTATGAAGAACGAGTGATTTTGGCTATTGATGCTCGAGAATTTGAAAAGGCTGTTAATGTGATTGAGAAAGAAATGCCTGTAGAGCTTTCAACGACTCCAAAATTTCAAACATTGCGTGCCAATGCAAGCTTAGGAATGGGGGGGCTTGATTTGATTGACGTCGTGAATAGAGCCAGGGGTCCGGTTCAAGATTTTAATCAAGAGCTCAATACAATGTATGGTGATTGTCCGCGAGGAGCGCTTAGCGCAGACGAGAATATTGAGACTAGATGTTGGCTGGTGCGACTAATGAAAGTGTTACCAAAGCCTGAGAATAAGAGGCTTCAGATAGCGGAAGATATTTATGAAGAACAGATTCAGAGAAAGATTAGGATTAGTGTCAACAATCAGATTTTGATGGGAGTTCTAAAGACTTCCGAAGTTTTTAAACGCTTCGGAGATATTCTACAGTTTTATTTGAGCACAGGAGATGAGATTAGCCCTGTGCAAGCCCAAGAAATTTTTGACGAGATTCTCGTGATTACCGATCTCTATAAGCCTTGGTTCGACTCCATTGAAGTATTGCCTGAACAGATCCATCAAAAACTAACAGGATCATCGGAGGCTAATCTTTTAAGTCTTCACTCTGATAAACTAGATTTTGTTGAAAACACAGGCATTCCGTTTCTCGAGGCCAAGCTTGATGAATCTAATCAAGGATTAACGGCTAAGTTAACTCGTGCTTTTCTAGTGCAGGAAATCGATTCTATGCTGAGAGACTTTTTTAAAGTTCAGTAATGATCAAAAGGCAGGGATGAGCAGTTCCACTTCACAGGTTTTTTGAGAAGGAGCTTCTTTCATTTCTTCGCTTAGCTTAGATTTAGCTATGATAGTTTTTACTAATGTAAATAATCCGGTAGCTCCGGTAAGGTAGAATGCCATGTCTGCATGGGGCACGTCGAGTAGCTTCAAAATAGTTAAGACGCCCGTTGTGAGAGTGGCAACACTCAAAAATGATAGCTGGCCAAAGTAACTGACATCTTTTTCTCGCTCTCCTCGTTGAAGCTTGAGATTTTGAGCCGTGGTGACGGCAAAGTCCCAAACTCCTTGAGACCCCGTTGCCAAGGCGGAGGTGGCCAAGACGTCTGTTAGATGACAACTGTCTTCGGCTCCAATGGCTATCATTCCTCCACAAAGCAAGTAAACAAAGACCACTTCCATGGCATACCATTTTCCAAAGCGTTCAGACCATTTGGCAAAGTTTTCTACACCTTCTTGGCCCTTTGCCCCTATATTTAGTCCGAAACGCTGAAGAAACTTTGAAAGACGGCCTCCGACCTTCTTGCCTGCACCACTGGTTGAGTCCATCCATTTGTAGATGTATTGAGACCAATATTGAACATTGCCTGACAGGAATCCCGCAAGAGCTCCTGTGCCAATTGCAATCTCCCAAGGTAAACCTTCGGACAGCTTTAAGCTCACAGCAGCCGCGGTTCCTATGGCAAAAGTGCGAATCAAGGTGAAGGACCATCGGTAGTTGTTTAATAGTGCGCTTTGCACTTTCTTATAAGCCTTGCGTAAAGAGTGCTTGGGAACACGGTCGTATTGCACCGAAACTGGCAGGGTGCTTTCGAGCTGCTCGATAAAGTCGAGAAGATGATCCTCCGACTCGAATCTGGCTCGAAGCGTTTCATCAATGTTTAGTTTGAGAATCACTTCTTGATTGCCAAATTCTTTTTTAATCTGCTCCAAGCGTTCGACAAGTTGAGGGGTGATTTGGGCAATGTCTTCCTTGTTCTCAGATTCAAACGAATCGAGCATGAGCTTTTGGTTGTTGTGGCTGGTGTTGAGGGTGAACAGTTTGGGTAAGGCAAGGCTCGGCAGGGCGACAAGCGTTAAAATAAGAATGAGTCTTCTCAAGTCGAAGACGCCGAAAAATACCATGCTCATGTCAACGCTGAAAGCTAAGGGAATCTTCGCATTGTGCATACTTAAAGCTTCTTAATAAGAAAAAATAAGCAAAAACAGAGGTTTATATTTAGGCTTTTGCAAAGATGTGCCGGGAGGGATAAGAAGACAGGCAGGCTCTCTTGTGGAGCGTAAGCTTGGTTGGTAATTTGTCTAAATCTCACAGGAAATTAATGGATTTTTCTTAGCGAAAGAGCCGATAATTCCAATGGAAAGCAAAAAGGAATGACAAACTCAGAACCTATTTTAGAGCACGATGAGGGGCAGAGTGATGATGAATACGTGCGCTCAAATATTAAAAAAGGGCTTTTTGTCCTGCTTCTCTTGTTTGTTTCTCTAGTCGTTGTCGGATTCTATTTTAATGAACGCCTAGAAGAGCTTTCTCATTGGTTTTTAAAGAACACAAACATTTGGGGCATTGTTACCTTTGTCTTTTTTAATGATTTCATTATTTCGCCTATTCCTCCAGACGTAATACTGGTTCTAGCGACAAAGGGAGCAAGCTATTCGAGCAATTTAGAGATGAGCTTGGCTTTTGGTGTTGCCTCAACCCTCGGGGGTTGCGTCGGGTGGGCCATTGGCCGCTATGTTTTAAAGCCCACTTGGTTTGGTGAATCATTTAAGGGGTTCATTTATAATAATCATCGTCGTATTAATAAGTATGGGAAACTGATGGTTGCTCTTGGGGCTCTAACGCCATTGCCTTATTCGATGACCTGTTGGGCCGCTGGCTTTTTGAAAATGGATTTTAAGGACTTTGTGTTTGTTGCTTCCTTAAGAATCATAAGATTTTTGCTCTACTTTAAAATCATCATGGCCAGCGAGCAGTTAAGCACATGGCTCAGTACTCTTTTCGGCGCCTAGCGACTTTTTCCATACCCCCCGCTACCTTTTTCCATCGCGGGGGCGACTTGGCGGCAAAAACTTGTATCGCCTCAACCCTAAACGGGTTCTATTCAGCTCTTGCTGTGACATTAGATTATTTGCTCTTTGTTCGTCTTCAACGAGGGCAACCTCTCCTGAGTCTTGAAAAAGTGGGTGAGAATAGATTGGTGGAAAGTTGTCAATTCTACCTTGAATACCAGAGAAGGAGCTGTAGGGATAGTCCTGCGCCTTTGCGCATATGCCTGCTCTGATTGGGTTCTGATGGATGTAATCGTAAACTTGATAATAATGTCTAGCATTAGAAATAATGGACCATTTGTATCTTCCCGAAAAACGAAACCTCTGCAAACTGGTTTCTCTCTTTATCCATGCACTTAACTCAGATTGAAAATAACCTGCAATTTCATCGATGTTCTCGTCCGGCGTGCTAGCCAGCAAGTGATAATGATTGCTCATTAAAACAAAACTATGAACTCTTAGATGATTAGCCCAACTTAAAATTCTAAGAATGTCACAGCATTGCGACCAGATTCGATTAGCCTCTACTGGATAAAACTGCTGGTCCAGACTTCGATTATAGATATGGTATGGAAGAACGGAAGATCGAATCAAAGGTTTTCGTGGCATGTGATAGGCCAAAGCAATTTCCATGCCTAGTGGAAAAAGGTAGCGGGGGGTATGGAAAAAGTCGCTAGGCGCTGGGGCGGAAAAGGACTTTAAGGTATTTGCGTTTGCCAACTTTCACGGTGACTTCGGATTTGCCTTCAATCACATAGGTGGTGTCTTTGATCTTTTCACCATCAATAGAAACCCCACCTTGAGCAATAAGTCTTCGTGCTTCCGAGAGAGAGGCTGCTAAATCATTTTCAGCCATTAGCTTGGTCAGCGGAGTTTGTGCTCCCGTTACAATCTTCTCGGGAATTTCCGAAGGGAGACCTTTTTTAGAAAAGATCGCTTCAAACTCTTTAGCGACTTCCTGCGCGGCTTCTTCGCTGTAGAATCGCTCAACTAATTCTTGAGCCAAGCGAACTTTCGCTTCCTTGGGGTGCATCTGCTTAACGGCATCGAGATTTTCGGTGGTGAGTAGTTCATAGTAGCGAATCATTAAGTCATCGCTGATGCTCATGATCTTGCCAAAAATTTCTTTAGGTTCTTCGGTGATTCCGATGGAATTGCCTAAGGATTTGCTCATTTTTTGGACGCCGTCTGTGCCTTCTAATATTGGCAAGAGGACAACCACTTGAGGTTCCTGCCCGGCATTCTTTTGATATTCGCGTCCTAAGAGAACGTTAAACTTTTGATCTGTGCCACCAAGCTCTACGTCTGCTCGTAACTGAACTGAGTCGAAGGCTTGCACAATAGGGTATAGAAATTCATGCAACGAAATAGGGTGTCCACCCTTATAGCGTTTTGAAAAATCATCTCGCTCAAGCATTCTAGCCACGGTCATTTGTGAGGCCAGTCGAATCACATCGGTTATCTTTAAAGTATCATTCCACTGAGAATTAAAAACTATTTGCGTTTTAGACGGATGAAGAATCTTGAGGACCTGATCGGAGTAGGTTTTTGCGTTTACCTTTACTTCTTCACGTGTAAGGTTTTGTCGGGTTTCACTGCGACCTGTGGGGTCACCAATCTGGGCTGTGAAGTCGCCAATCAAAAATAGAACTTGATGTCCTAGTTCTTGAAACACTCGAAGTTTTTCTAATACGACCGTATGGCCTAAGTGAAGGTCAGGACGGGAAGGATCTACTCCCAGTTTAATTCTCAAAGGACGGTTTTTTGAGATAGAGGTCTCAAGTTTTTTCACCAATTCCGCTTCGGGAACAATTTCGTCCACACCACGTTTGATCTGTTCTAATTGTTTGGCGACTTGATCTTCAATGAGTTTTGATGACATCTTTTTTTTACTCTAGTCTTAAAATTAGACTGCGTTTTTTGAGGCTTCAAGCCGTATTCGCTCAATTTTGAGTGCTTTCCCTGTCTTTTCGTCAATATCTACTAAAACGCCACACAACCAAGGATCTCCGCTGGCTGGCTCAAAGCGTTTTCCGCGTTTAAGGACAAATTTCTCAATAACGGGCTCTTTCTTGACTCCAATGACAGAGTCGTAAGGGCCGGTCATTCCTAAATCACATATAAAAGCTGTTCCGCCTGGGAAGATTCTTTCGTCGGCTGTTTGAACATGAGTATGGGTCCCCACAACAAGAGAGGCTCTACCTTCTGTAAACCAACCAAAGGCCACTTTCTCAGAGGTGGCCTCCGCATGAAAATCTACGATTACAATGTTGGCTTTGTCTTTATACTGCTCATAGAGTTTGTCGAAACGTTGAAACGGGCAATCCAATGGGTCCATAAAAATTCGCCCCATTAAATTAAATACAGCGACTTTTATTCCGGCCGGAGTGGTGTAGAGCGTATGGCCTTTGCCAGGCAGTTTGTCAGGATAATTGTCTGGCCGAAGCAAATACTCTTCTTCTTCGATGATGGCGTAGCCTTCTTTTTTATCGAAACTGTGATTTCCCCCCGTCATGACGTCGACGCCCGCTTGGCACATTTCAAGGTAGCATCTTTCGTTGAAGCCAAAACCGCCGGCCATATTCTCGCCGTTGGCGCAAACCATGTCGATTGAGTGTTTTTCCTTGAGTATGGGAAGGTAAGTCTGAACCATCTTTCGTCCAGCTTCACCCATAATGTCACCAATAAAAAGCAGTCGCATGATGAGGACTTTTCTAGCCTACTTGGCCAGACTTGTCGCCCTAGTTTCGCGAATGACAGTGACCTTGATTTGTCCAGGGTAGGTCATGTCTTGCTCAATTTTGGTGGCAATTTCTCGAGACATCATGACAGCTTGCTCATCTGTGACTCGTGAGTTTTCAACCATGACTCGTAGTTCGCGTCCTGCGGCAACCGCAAAGCTTCGCTCTACTCCGGGGTATTGATTGGCAATTTCCTCAAGGTCATTGAGGCGTCTTACGTAGTTGTCGAGTTGTTCTCGACGAGCCCCAGGTCGTGCGCCAGAAATCGCATCGGCTGCAATCACTAAGAAGTCCATCCAAGTTTCTGGTTTGACATCTTCGTGGTGGGCGCGAATAGCTTGAACAACGTCAGGGTGTTCTCCAAACTTTTTACATAAATCGGCGCCAATGACAGCGTGAGATCCTTCTGTTTCGTGGGTAAGCGCTTTACCAATATCGTGAAGTAAGCCAGCACGGCGAGCTTTCTTTTGATCAAGACCAAGCTCAGCAGCCATCAGACCACATAAGTGTCCTACTTCTATCACATGGTAATATTGGTTTTGCGAATAGCTATAGCGATACAGTAGCTGTCCGATAGTCTTCACTAACTCGGGGTGCATTCCAACTAGATTCAGTTCCAAGAGGGCTTTTTCTCCGGCGTCACGAATCTGAGAGTTAACTTGTTTGGTGACCTTTTCCACTTGCTCTTCAATTCTTGAGGGGTGAACTCGGCCATCGGCAATTAGCTGTTCGAGCACGGTTTTACCTACGTGGCGTCTGACTGGGTCAAAGCAACTGACAATCACTGTTTCTGGAGTGTCATCAATGATCAAATCACAACCGGTGGCCGCTTCAAGAGCTCGAATGTTTCGTCCTTCTCGTCCAATCAAACGTCCTTTTAGGTCGTCGTTTGGAAGGGATACAGCAGAGGTTGTTCGCTCTGGAATATAGTCAGAGGCATAGCGAGAAATAGAAACGGAAATAATTTTCTTTGCAATTTTTTCGGCGTCTTCTTTGGTTTGTTCTTCAATCAACTTGAGCGACTTAGCACAAGCTAGCTTAGCTTCTTCTTCGACGGTTTTAATCAAGGCAGCCTGAGCCTCTTTGGAGGTCATCCCAGCAACCTTCTCTAATTGAACCTGAATGTCGGCAAGTTCGCGACGGTAGTGCTCTTCTGTTTTTTGGGCAGATAATGTAATTCGGTCGTATTCTTCTTTGGCGCGCTCTGCTTGAACTTTAAGTCTCTCGGCATTTTCACGCTCGCCCTTTACTGCATCTCGATCGGTTTTTAGTTCTCGTTCGAGGTCTTTTGCTTTTTTCTCTGCCCGAGAAGCTTCCTCTAATTTAGATTGATAGCTTTGTTCGGCCTTGCGGCGAGCAGAGTCGGCCATGTCTCGAGCTTTTCGTTCGGCGTCTTTTTCGGTGTCTTTGGCTTCGCGTTTAGCGTCACGAAGGATGTCTTTGGCTTTCATTTCAGCGTCGGAAGTGACCTGCTTTCGCAGAGCTCTAACTACAAGCTGTGCGATGATAAATCCGCCGAAGACGGCTGAAAGTAGTGCGATGATAATGTTGATTAAGATAGGGCTCATAGTTGCTCCTTGAGATCAAAGTGAAAATTGTTTTCAGTTAAAATGGATTCGATAATTTGGTCACCTGAATGGAAATAGTCCTCAGGTAGGGTTTCAAATAGATAGTCGGAATGAAGCACTCCGATGCTTTTTATTCCGGGGTTGCTTTGTAAGTAGCGGTCGTAAAACCCACCACCTCGCCCAAGCCTTCGGCCTAAAAGGTCTGCAGCCGAGCACGGAACAAATAAAAGGGTGGGGACAATTTCAATGCTTCGGGCGGGGGCTTGCCACACTCCGAAGTCGCGGTTGAACTCTAGCTCTTCTGGATTGCAAGCATGAAAGCTTAGCGCGTCTGAATGGATGCGTGGGAATGCTGTAGAACAAAAATCCGGAGCGCTAGGTAGCTCATCGGGTTCATCCCAATCTTGACGTGGGCAAAAATATCCAATACTTGGAGTGTCATTGCCAAGTGAGGTTGAGCAGACAATCTCAGAAAGTTTAAACTCTTTCCAGGGTGACCACGTGCCTCTACTCGTGTTGGCCTTTAGCTGACGCTTCTTTAATTTCTTTCGGAATTCCTTTAAGCTCAAGAACTCTGTTGGCTCCCGAAAGAGAGTGCGCAATTCGTGCATCTCTTTGTTTT
This sequence comes from bacterium, assembly GCA_009991595.1. Classification (GTDB taxonomy): domain Bacteria; phylum Bdellovibrionota; class UBA2428; order UBA2428; family UBA2428; genus JAACVK01. Next base: position 30,199 of record JAACVK010000024.1, read on the forward strand.
TGCGAAAGTCATATGTAACTTTCGAATAACCTTTCTAATAGGACTAACGGGTCTATAGTTTTGCTTTACTCAATTGCGACTCGACCCGGTTTATGAGTGCATCTGAGCTTTCGAGAACTTTTCTTCTTAAGGCCTTGAGCTTTTCTTGTTCATCAATGAGCTGCTCAGCAAGATTAAGGGCCACTAAAAGAGTTCTCTGATGAGGTGTAACATTGTCCGCTGCTTTTTCGCTAATCTCGTCGTAACAAGCCTGGACCATATCCTTGGTTTGCTTCAGAAGAGATGGTGTTGCATCCGTTTTTAATCGAAGGTGAGCGCCTCCCACGTTAATTTCTAGCACTTTAGGGGTGCCTTTTTGCGGTAGGGTTTCTATAACTGGCTCAACTTCGCTCATCTTGAATTTAGATTATCCCACATTTTTGCTGTGCAAAATAGCCTTAGTCTTAGCTTTAGGCGTTAACGCCACGAGTCTTTAGCTTTTTAGTCCAACAAGCGCTTTGCTGAAGGTGTCTCCATCAAAATCGACCATGTGATGGGCTTTTTCGCCCAATCCAAGACGTCGAATAGGGAGTCCGGTTTTACGCGCCACAGCAACAACTGCGCCGCCTTTGGCTGTCCCGTCGAGTTTTGTGAGCACAAGGCCTGTGACTTGAACGTCCTCGAGGAAGCTTTCCGCCTGCTTGATCATGTTTTGGCCTGTGTTTGCATCAAGCACCAAAAGAGTTTCGTGGGGAGCTCCCTCAAGAGCCTTGTTCATGACTCTCTTGTTTTTTGTGAGAGCTTCCATAAGTTGTTTGTTGTTGTGAAGTCTTCCTGCAGAGTCGCATAAGACAAAGTCAATGTTCTTTGCCTTTGCCGATTCAAGTGCATCGAAGAGCACTGCAGAGGAGTCCGCACCTTCACTCCCTCTTACGCAGGGAACGTCTAAGCGCTCTGCCCAAGTTTGTAATTGTTCAGAGGCAGCGGCACGAAATGTGTCTCCAGCCGCTAGTAAAACGCTGTGGCCTTTTTCCTTAAGCTCACGAGCAATTTTTGCAATGCTCGTGGTCTTTCCAACCCCATTGACTCCAACGAACCAAATCACTGTGGGGCCGCTTGTGTTAATCTTGCTTGGCCAGTTTTCAGAGGGAACCTGTGTGCTTTCTCCGATCCAAGTTTGCAATGTTTCAGCTAGAGCGACTTTCGTTTTCTCTTCGCGCTCCGATTCGGGAGCTGATAAAATTTCGTTCCAGTTGATGACGTCAATGGCGCTTGTCGTATTGGCAACTCCAAGATCGCTTGCCAGACAAGCCTCTTCAACGGATTCTTTGAGACTTTCAATTTCTCCGGCTTTTCCAAAAAATGAAAAGCGGGAACGGCTCTTCTCTAGGGCAGACCACCAAGGGTTTTCTTCCGAAACCTTTTGATGAATTCCAAGACTTGTTTTTATTCTAGGAGTGCGAACCTTCGCTCTTCGTCTAATATACCAAACAATTGGAACAATTAGCCCAAAGCTCCCAATTATGAAGGCGATCATTTCGGTTTGATTCAGGATAATCTCGCTGCCATTCATAACTCTCTACATAGGCAAAAAATGTGTGGATGACAATGTCTCAAATTAGAGCGTTGGCGAGCTTTTTTGAACTGGGCGAAATCACATGTAGAAATTTCTAAGTATATAAGCTGTTTAGGATAGTGGGTAATGAAGCCTAAGGTTGGAGAGGAGAATGTTTCTTTCCCCCAACCTTAGACCGAATATTTATTTAAATGTCTTGCTCAAAAGCACAAACAACATCTCTAAATTCATAGCTTTTGGCTCGGTCTTCTCCAGGTCCCTGCCAAACCACCATTAGATTGTTTGGTTGTTTCTTTCTGTTCGAGTCTTTAAGGATGCCGAATAGAGTTTTGTGTTCAAGGTGATGAACGTAGTTAATGCCTCTGTAATTGATGAATACAGAGCCCTCGTCTGCTTTGAAGATGATAGATCCAAGAGTGGGGTTGGCTACGTTGCCTTCCCATGCAAAGTCTTCGGCGAATTGTTGAACGCTTTCTCTCACAACTTCATACCCTCGGAGTTTGAACCCAGCTTCGTCGAATATCTCAACAGAGGCAGATCCAAAAACACCCAAAGACCCCCAGGTGGTGACCTCTACAATAACGAATTTTCCAGAAGCTAGTTCACCAGCGCATTGGGTGGCTTGTGCTCCAGCCGTGGCAAAAATAAACGACGATAATAAAAGTAACTTTCTCATAGAATCTCCTTTGCTCGAAGCACGGGCCTAACCCGGAGGTTCCAATAGAGCAAGAATTAAGTGCTGAGTGTCTAAACTTCTAAATCCAAATTTTTCAACATTTCGTTCATGTTGGCAAGATTTCCTGATAAAATTACTCGCTTGTCCTTGCCGCCCAGTGTGGTTAAGGCATCAATGTATTTTTGTCCCAACTCTAGCTTCACGGCTTCTTCGCCACCGGTGCCATTGATCTTCTCGGCAACCTTAGCAATTGACTCGGCGGTTGCTATGCCAATTGCTAAGATTTCCTGAGCTCGGCCTTGAGCTTCGTTGATTCTCTTTTGCTTTTCACCTTCTGAGCGGTTGATCATTTCGGTCATCATGCCTTCAGATGTGTTGATTAAGGACTGTTTCTCTCCAGTAGCTTTCTGGAGGATGGCTCTTCGGTTTCGCTCAGCAGTTACTTGCTTTTCCATTGACTGTCGAACCGATTCGGGGGGAACGAGGTTCTTGATTTCAAAGCGAAGAATTCTTACACCCCATTTGGCAGTGGCCTCATCAAGAACTTGCACAACTTTTGCGCTGATGGTTTCACGTTCTTCAAAAGTGCGATCCAGCTCAAGGGTTCCGATGATGGCTCTTGTGGTTGTTTGAGCTAATTGCACGGCTGCGTATCGATGGTCAGTGATTCCGTAACTTGCTTTCACTGAGTCGACCACTTGCATGTAGATCACTCCATCCACTTCCACTTGAATCTCATCCTTCGTGAAGCATTGTTGAGGGGGAACATCCAAAGTGTGTTCTTTTAGGTCTTGAATGTAGGCAATCTTGTCCGCAAAGGGGATCAGCATGTGAAAACCCGCGCTCAAGGTGGCTTGATATTTTCCGAAACGTTCTTGAATGTATTCAGTTTGCGCTGGAATAAGGCGAATCGATTGAATGAGGGCCGTGATCAAGTAAAGAAAAACACCGCCAGCAATGACTGTGAAAATAATTTTATCCATTTTTAGAAGCTCCTTTAGTGTTGTTCTTTAACTCTTCTACAAGTCCTTTAAGGGTCGCAAGTTCGGCTGGGAAAATTGAAACATTTCCGCTCTGAATAACCTGACTGAAGTTTGTGATGTATTGATCGACCAGTTTCATTTTAAGAGCTTCTTTCCCGCCAGGCTTTGCAATCGCATTCCCAACCAGTTCTAAGCTTTTAGCGGTCGCATCGGCGATAAGCTTTATGGACTCAGCTCGACCGTCGGCCTCGTTGATTCTTTTCTGCTTTTCACCTTCAGAGAGGTTGATTGACTTCTGTCGAGCCCCTTCAGAAACATTGATCAACTTCTCTTTTTCAGCTGTTGCTAGGGTGATCTCCGCGCGTTTGTCGCGTTCAGCTTCCATTTGTTTTTCAAGAGTATCAATGACGTGTCTGGACGGGGCAATGTCTTTAATTTCATAACGAAGCACTTTAACTCCCCAGGGATCAGAAGCTTTGTCGATTTCAGCGATGATTTTGGAGTTAACCGCTTCTCGCTCTGAAAAAATCTCTCCTAGAGAAATTTTACCGACTTCTGATCGCATTGTAGTTTGTGCTAAGTTGATGCTCGCGGCTAGGTAGTTGCCAATCCCGTAACTGGCTCGTTTTGCGTCCATGACTTGTAGGTAAAGAAGTCCGTCAACTTCAACTTGAATGTTGTCGCTGGTGATGACACTTTGCGAGGGGATGTCGATGACCTGCTCTCTGACTTCTTGTCGGTAGGCGACGGAATCAAAAAAGGGAATTAAAAAATAGATTCCGGGCTTTAAAAGCGCGTTGAATTTTCCTAAGCGCTCTATGACGACATTTTCTCTCTCGGGAACAATGAGGATTGTCTTCATGACAAGGACAATCACGACGAGGGCAAGTAATGATAAAAAAGTTAACATGTTATTTTTCTTCCTTTGTTTCTGCGGTTTTAAAAAGTTCTACAATATAAGTGATGTTATCTCGCCCTTGTATGGTTGCAGTTTCACCCTTTAAAATGGGAGTTCCATCGAGGCTTCGAGCTCTCCAACTTGAATCGCTAAAGCGAATTCGACCTTCTCCTTCAGAGGGAATGTCTTGAATAACAGAAACCTTGGTGCCAATTAGATACTTGTCTTCATCAACTTCAGTTTTTCGTCGAGCCTGCGGATAAAGCTTCAAAATTAATAGCCTTAAAGTGAATAGATAGAACAAGGAGGAGCCCATCCAGGTAATGATTTGAGTAAAAATATTTGAGAGTTGTTCGTAGTGGATTCCAATTGCTACCGTGAGAGCACCCATGCCAATGAACACTGAAATTAAGCCTGGGGCAAGAAACTCAAGAAAGACAAGAAGGACTCCCATTCCGACCCAAAACTCAAATGTGGACACAAAGTTCATCGCCAGGATGATAGTGCCTAATTCGAGGTCGGAAAAGGCCGTAATTGGAAATCTGCTATCTAGGAAGACTCTAAAGTTCTAAATCGGCCGTAGTCGAACTAGGGACCCTTGATCTTTACGTCCTAGGTTCTTTGGAAAATGAGAAAGCTATTTTCATTTCCCTTTCGAGGCATTAGGTATTTAGGAGGAAAATGCGAAAGTTTTTAGTTATCGCTGTAATGGCTTTTCTGTTAGGGATCTTTTTTTGGGCTCCAACAAAATCAGGCGGTTGTTACAGTCGCCATATGAATGAGGCCATTGAATTGAATCAGGCGCGCTTTGGTCCTTATTCCGACCTAAGTAACGGTCGCTCTATCCTTGTGTCCTCTGCTCTTATTTTTATGGAAAAAAGTTCTCTGTTTCTTGCAAAGATCTGGTCTAAGTATGATTTTGATCAAAGGGATCGTTCCTTTTCTCGACGAGGTGTTCCTGTAATGTGTAACAATCTAATTGAAATGTCTTTAACTCCAGAGTTTCAGACCAGTAGGGGACAAGTTTTCGAAGGCACTCATAATAGTTTGGACGCAAAGCAAGTTGCGCGCTCTCTTGAAACAGCGTATTTGAACGGAGGGTTTCAAGGGTTAAAGAGCGAAGTTTTATCTCAGATTAATCAGCTTCCAGAAAAGCGAACAAATTGTTTACTAAGACATTTTCTCGAATCCATTGGAAGAGCGAGTGCTTTGGCTCCTTTGCAAATTAAGCTTTCTGAAGACAGAGGACTTTCTTCGCCTCAAGAATTGATCGAAGATTTCATAGAATTTCATTTGTTAGGCCTTTCGATGGCCAGTTGGATTGATCGATTGGCGCTTCCGATCCAAGAACAGGGTGTTCCGATTCTTTGCCAGGATGTTCCGCATATACCCATACCCTAGGCGGTAGAAGACAAAAAATTGCTCTCTTATTTCTCGCCACCCAAGACACGGTAGAGTGTGCGCTCGGAAATGCCAAGTAAGCCAGCCGTTTGTCGACGGTTGCCACCTGTAAGCAACATCGCTTCGCGAATAGCTTTTCGTTCTACAGAGGCTAAATCAGGAAAGTTGATGCCTTCTGGTCCAGATGTGTGAGAGGAAATATTCTCCGGTAGAACATCCTTATCGAGGAAACCTTCACGTATCTGTTCTGGGGCCGCCATAACAATGGAAGATTCCACAACGTTTTCTAGTTCTCTAATGTTGCCCGGCCAATCCCAACTCCAAAGCGATTGAAAGGCTTCCTGCGTATAGCGGAGGGGTTCAATGTTGTTCTTTTCGCAGTAACGATCCAACAAGGAAGGCACGAGCCAAAAAAGGTCTTCTTTTCTCTCTCGTAGTGCGGGGATCGTAATTTCGACAACTCGAAGGCGATAGAGAAGATCTTCCCGGAATAATTTTTCCGACACTCTAGAGGTTATGTCTTGATTGCTTGCCGATAGGATTCTTACGTCTGAAGAAATAGCTTTGTTGCTTCCTAGTTTAAAATACTGACGGTCTTGAATGAATTGAAGTAGTTTTGCTTGAAGAGCTGTGGATAGATCGCCAATTTCATCCAGCAGAAGTGTGCCCTTGTCAGCCGCTTGAATTTTACCTTCTCGGTTTGCGGTGGCCCCAGTAAAGGCGCCTTTTTCATAGCCGAACAACTCACTTTCAAGTAGGTCCGCAGGAATGGCGGCGCAGTTGAGAGCTACAAAGGCTTCGTTTTTTCTGGCTGACCAGTTGTGGAGCTGTTTCGACAAATAGCTCTTCCCTGTTCCCGACTCACCCAAAAACAAGACGTTTGCATCGGATTGAGCCGCTCTTCTAAGTCGCTCTAATACCTTGGCATAGCTGGGAGAAATTTGTGTCTTTGCAAACGGTAGTGGGTTTTCGATGCTTCGATTTAAAAGCTCTTCAATTTTTTCTTTAAGAACTTTAAATTTAATAGGCTTAGGAATCACATCAAAGGCGCCCGACTTCATGGCTTTGACGGTGTCTTCTATCGTTCCAAAAGCCGTGACAAGGATTCGTTGAACATCAGGTCTGATGATGCGTGCATTTTGAAGAAGTTCAATCCCATTCATACCGCCGGGCATTTTTAGATCAGTTATCAGGAGTTGAATCTTTTCGTTGCTGCGTAAAATTTCTAAGCCATCTTTGGCCGATGTAGAAAGAACGCACTCATAACCAGAACGCTGCAGTAGGGCCGCTAGGCTTTCAATATTTTCGCGTTCATCATCAACGAGCAAGATCATAGAGTATCCTTATGCAAAGAGGTCTGAGGCGGGTCAAGCTCTTTCGAAATTTCGACGCGGGCTCCGAAATCTGCTGAGGCTGAGAGAATCTTGAGCTCAGCGCCGTAGGCTTCGAGCATTTTCTTAGAGGTCGGAAGCCCGAGTCCAGTGCCTCCCTCTTTGGTTGTTTGAAAAACTTTGAATGGGCGAGCAAGGTAGTCATCGGTAAAACCAGGCCCTGTGTCCTTGATGAGCAGTCGCCAGAGCTTTTGATTTTTTCTGGCTTCAAAAACAATCTCTCTGCGGGCACTCATGTCCTCCATAGAATCAAGAGCGTTCTTTACGAGGTTGATTAAGACAGCCTTGCTTACGCTGGAGGGTAAGGGCACTTCAAAGTCGTCTCCTCTAAAGCTCAAAATAACATTCCGAGACTCTAGATCTATGTTGAAAAGGTTTCGAATGTTGTCATAGAGCTCCTTTGAGCGCATGCAGTGTTGCTCTTCCTCTGGTGGGGCTTCCAAGCTTTTGGGCTTTTCTTCACTCGAGGGTAGGGTGTCGCTGCTCATCTTGGCTTTTGTGCTTCGAAGGTGACTTTCGGTTAGAGCGTCGAGCCGATCGATTTCTTTTAAGATTGCTTCAATGGCCTTGGCCAGTTCGGGGTTTGCGTCTTCAAGTAGAAACTCTAGCTTTAAAGACATGCTATTGAGTGGATTTCTAATTTCATGGGCCAGCTGAGCTGCCATTTCGCCCATGGAGGCTAGCTTCTCTCGTTCGATGAGTTTGTTCAATAGCTCTTCATTGCGCTTGCTCAAATGATATAAGAGGGTGATGAGCGTTCCTGCGGATTTCTCGGTTTCTTGAGCCTTGGAAACTCTTTCTTCTACTTGTTCCGAAAAGGTTTGGAAGGATTGAATGTTCTCCCGCACAGCATCGACTAAGTTTTGAATCTCGAGCGGTGGAGATAATAGACCCGTGCCTCTAGCGCTTGGAGGGGCCCACTTTCCAAAATCCTTTGAGCGAAACCATTCCTCTAAATGTTTTAAAGGAGTGAGCCATTTCCAAAGCAGAAACAAGAGGGCAAGCGAGGTGAGTAGCCCTAGTGCGAAAGTGCAAATCCAAATAATAAAAGATCGAGAAGTGTTTTGAGAGAGTTCCAGCAGTTGGATGGAGAAATTACTTTTTAGTTTGCGATGGGATAAGTCTATCCGGTCCCGTAAACGTTTAAGGTCATAGAGGGCAGAAAGTTCTGTATTAAAGGAGGCTAGTTTCTCTGAATACAATCGAGCTTGCTCTGCCCATTCAATGAGTTCCTTTTCAACGATTGGGCTGAGTTTGCTTTGTCTTTCATTAAGGGACAAATTTCTAGAGGCTGGTCCCAGTCTTATAAGGGCAAGGCGAGGAGCCCTTTTAGGGCTCTGTTTTTCGGCCAGGGCACTGACGAGCTGAATTTCACGAATTTGAAGATCTAGCTCCAGTCGAATGTTCTCGAGAAGATTGATGGTGGGCAGAATTTGAGTGTGCATTGAGTTAGAAAGGTTTAAAATTTTATTCTGCGCGACAAGTGAGAAAAACAAGCTCACCAAAGAAGATAAAATAATAATTATCAGGAACTTAAGTGATCGACCTTTAAGGCTTCCTACCCCAGATCCCTTGCCGTTTAGTCTCGAAAACACACCACTTATGTTAAGCGACAATCAAGTTTCCCGCCAGAACTTCCGAATAAAGGTCATGAGGGGAGAATAGCGAGTATGTCATTGCGCTATAGCACTGAAAATACACTAAAAAGTGATTTTTCTAGAGGGGGCATTCTTCTTGCCTTTCTTTGTTTAATCTCAAGTTTCTCTTCTGAGGCTGTGAACTTTGGAAATGACTATGATGTTGCCGGACTAATTGGCGCGTGTGGTTTCACTCGACAGGTTCCTGCTGGCTATCCTTTTAGCGAGAACAGGGTGAAAGATACCTGGCGTTGGGAGCCTGGCCGTAATCCTTTGTATGGCCAAGAGTTCAATCCAACTGCGGCCCTAGCTTACACCCAAAGAACTTCTGTGGGTGGCTTTGCTCATGCTAGTTGTGAAGCACTTCTTTTAGATGGTTTGCTTGCAGAGGGTGGTGCAACCGATAACTCTCTTGCTGCTAGAAGGTGCATGAGTTACCGGACTTCTTTTTATTCGCGTAAAAGAAACCTTGAGGCAGCAACGGCTTCTTCGAGAAACTCTCGCTTTGGTGGGAGGCTTCCCGAGGTTTGTAAAAATCCGAATGCTCAAAATAAAGCACACTTTGCTTGTGCCTTTGCCAAACATGAAAATCAATTTCGCGACTACGATATTCAGTTAGATGCGATGAATGATATCGAAACTCTTTGCACAGGTGTCGGGGTTCCACCCATTAAGACTCAAGCTCCTCAAGTTGCAAGAAGAACTGCCGGACTTGACCCTTATCATCAAAGTCAAAGTTGTATCCCTTATGGAAGTGGCAACATTATTATTAATCAACCACAGCGAAGAACTTTAGAAGTTGTGGGCGATATTGCGGCGAATCTTGGGTCGATTTGGGCTTTGGATAGAGCCAACAGTCGGCAAAATCAAAACGCGCAAAACGCGATTCATTACAATTACAAGTTAGGTCTTGGAAGCGTTGTTACTTCAGGTGCCAACGGGCAAATGGGTTTTGTCAGTGGTGGTAGCGGAGCCTACGGTGGATTTGCCGGAGCAGGCTTTGGGGCTGCGGGCGGCTGTGCCGGCTATGCGGGCGGCGGATATGCTGGTGGCGGTGTGATTGGTGGAATCGGCGGAGCTGGTGGAGCTTACGGACACGGGGCTTATTCTCCCTGTGGTTATGGTATGGGTGCTTATGGTGCGGGCGGCGGTTATGGCGCTGGCGGTGGTGCTGGATATGGTTACCCCTATGGTGGCGGTGGCTACGGCTATCCCTATGGTGGAGCATATGGCGGTGGAGCTGGTGGCTATGGCCAAACGGGCTACCCTTATTTTGGTGGCGGTGGCGGCGGATATGGTGCTGGCGGATCACCTTGGGGTGGAAGCTACGGCGCTGGAAGTCCTTATTTTGGTGGATATGGTGGAGCCGGAGCTTATGCTCAGGCAATGCTTAGAGACATGAAGAAGATGCAACATTATGCGACTGAACTTTCTCAGCAAGAAAAGCAAGCGCAAGCTTTGGATAAAGACATGCAACGGCTTTACGAGAGAAGAACAAACATAGATCGCAATTACTACACAACTTACAACCAGTTTGCTCAAACCAGCGCTAACTACGCAGGCGGTGGAGCTGGTGCTGGCGGTTATGGAGCTGGTGGCTATGGCGCCGGAGGCTACGGTGGTGGCGGCTACAGAGATCCTGCCTATAGTGGTGGCGGTGGCTATGCTGCTCCTTACTATGGTGGAGCGGGCGCTGGTTCTTGGGGCAATGTTTATGGAGGCGGGCAATACTGCCTAGTTTCTCCTTGTGCTGGCGGAGTTGGTGGTGGCTACTATCCTCCTTATGGCAGCGGAACTAGCTTCAACTTGAATCTAGGTTATTCGCGAACGAATTAACCTTAGTTTAGTTGCTCGCGAAGTTGCTTTAAAAGAAGTTCTTCACTAGAGAAATTACGCTCTTGGGCAGAGTTTAAAGTTAAGCTCAGATTTTCTTTTGTGGAAATTCCACTCAGATTCTCTTTGTAAGAATATTCAGCTCGATCACCTTCTGAATCGGTTACAAATCCAGTTCCGTTGTTTTCAAAATCATCCACCCAAAGTAGTCGGTCTAAAAAAAACTGAAACCGTTGGCTGATGGGAAACTGAGCGTTCGAATCTTCGAATGAAGCTTCTAGGTAGGCGCTTCCAACCGCTTCGTTGGCAAAGTCGTCTTCTCGACTGAAGGTCACTTTGCAGTTCTTCATTTCCACGTCGGGAAGTGATTTGCCTAATTGTTTTTGAATCCATTCGCAGCCGTTGTCGACAAAGCTTCTTCGGAAGAGGGTTTCTCTTGCGGTGTCTAGGACGAGTGTTTCATCTTTACGGAATTGATTGTAGAAAGTTTCACAACTTTGCCCGTTTGAATTGCGATCGGCCTGGAAAGTTGGAGAGCCGTATCTTTGGGCTATGCGAATCTGCGTGTCTGAGACGGATTCGATTTGGTGTTGGATTTGTTCGGACAAAAGAGCGCAGCCATTGAATTTGAAGTTGTTGTAGTTGCGAGTCCTAAAGGTAACCTCTCCTTGCTGGGCCAAGCCATTTGCTTGGAGGCTATCTAGGTATTGCTTGCGAACCTCTGTGTCGCCCTCTACTGAGTCGGGAACTTGGTCGTCTTTATATTGCCCACAAGACCCCAGAACAAAGCCCACTAGAGCGAAGAGGAAGATTAAGATGATCTTATTGACGGAAAATAGAGAGTTTTGCTGAGCTCCAATCATGGGGTCAACCTACTCTAAACGCTCAATTTAACCAAAACTTTTGAGCCATATTCCCCATGCGCGGCGCAGCTTTTGGTGATTTTTGTAAGTGGGGTTGGCTTCATTCTAAATAATGGTTTCGGGTCAAATACTTAACAGAATCTTAACGCTGCCTTCTTGCTTTTTGATATATAGTTAAGACATGACATATTCAAAATTATTCATCGCATTTGTGATTTCTTTGTCTTCTGCATGGGTGATGGCTCAGCCAAAACACGAACAGGATTTCACCGAATTCAAAGTTTCAGATAAAGACTCGGAGCCCGATGAAGAATCAGGTGATCTGCGGCCTTTGACGGGTTTAGATAGGATCAACGCTTTTTTATATAATAAGCCCGATCTTTCTCGGGACCGGCTTCATAAATCATTTCCGATATCCCTTGGTCTCCAAGATATAAGGGGTGTTTATCAAGAAGAACTTGGGCGTGTGAGATCGTCTGGGGGACTCCGCGGTTTTTGGGCGGAAGACGTGTTGCTTAAATCTGGTATCGTAGAAGAAGATATCAAAAAAGCAGGTGGCAACATCCTGAGTCTGATAGAGTTGCTGAAAGAAAAAGGGTGGACGCTTTCTGAACAACCACAGCCAGGGGCTCTTGTTGTGCATCCAGATGCACCCACGCGCGATCTACTTAGTTCGACTGCCTTTGTTGGAAAAGATGTTTCTAAGCGTGTTTATTTGGATAACTTTAAAGTTAGGGAGATCGAGGTCGATGCCAATGGTTCTGTGCAAAAAGCATCTGGTTACGTGCAGGATCGCGACCGGAAATTTTTCAAGATTGCTAAGTATATGATTCCGCCCAAGAAATAGCTCCGGAACTGACTTTAGTTCATATTCTTAAATTTACACTTGACTAAAATGATAATGATTATCATTTTCACTTGCCATGTTAGGGAGCCTATTTTTAATTTTTGGATTGTTGTCGTCGACTGCTGCTTTTTCTCACTCTCAGATGAGCGAAATCTCACCTGAAAAACTATTGAGTGTTTATTCAGAGATCATCAAGACTTTAGAGGGGCCCTTTGCCTCGGGAGCAGAAAAGCGAAAGTCTTGGTTTGTATTTGAAGGCGACATGGTTGCCTTTGACGAAAGCAAAATGAACGAAGCTTTGGCTCAAGTTGTGCTTACTCTAAAGAATAAACAAGCTCTATTGGAGGACTTCCAAGAAGAGCAGGCTTCCGAGGAGCCTTTGTCAGAAGCCGGTTTCTTTCAAAGGTCTTACTTGAAGTTCAAATCTTTATTTGGCAAAGCTCCCTTCGCCACAGCGCAGCTGGCTGGAGCGTCGGCTTCCATGATTTACGAACATGGGCCTTTGTTGTTTGCTGTGATTGCAGTTAGTCAGGTTTCTTGGGAGTTGCTCGAGTCTGTGGTGAGTGTTGCCGTGGGGGCAGGTGGTGCTCACGTTGCTTGCACAATCTTTAATGCAGCACTCTTGGCGACGGCTACTTCGGCAAATAGGACTCTTAAACTGATGCGTTCATTTCCAGAACAGCTCTCTTATCGCCAAAAGATGGGATCTGCGTTTATTTCTTTGTTGCGAGCATTGAAAGCAGGATTTGCCTTTAACAAAGTTCTTGTTCAGCTAGGCACGGGAGGGCGATTTGTGAGTGCCTCTGGTTTTGAGAAAATGTTAGAAGAAAAAGGATTAGAACTTTCCTCTGAGGAAGATTTTTTTGTAGACGAACATTTTGTTGCTCCGGTTTGGGCGCAATTTCACCAGATTCCTAGAGAGTCTTCCAAGTCTTCCTCCGTTAAAGAAGACTTGGATAACGTTTTTAATGGGGGTTTCAGCTCTCCCTCACGTATGTTGTTCTAGAAAGTCACATGCGAGGACTGAAGCTTTTGCCTAGACTCGTCGATATGATTGCCATGCAGAAGATATTCACTCCAGAAGATAGAGCCTCGTTTGTTGCAGGTGTTTCGGCTCTTTTCTCAGTTGAGAAAATGTCTGAGTTTTTAAAAGTAAAGAAACTAACAGGAATCGTTCGCTCCGCTCTCAACGAGTATCGTTTGGCGATCGAACCCTTTGCAAACTTAGAGCTAGAGTCTTTGAGCCCAGTTTGGGTAAAAGAAGTGAGGTCCAAGGTAGGCCTCATCTTTGACTCTTTGATTGTTTCAATGAAGCAACTTCAGGATTTGATGATCTTAAAAGACAAAGAGCCGCTCTTTAGCAAGGATAGTTTTGAGGTGTTGAGTGAGCGTTTTATTGGGATTCGTTCTCAAGCTAGAGGATTGCGTCGGGGCTTTAGTTGCCAAGAGTCTTTAATCTAGCTTCGTGCCATTTCTAAAATGGATTTGATAGCCCAAAAATGTAGAAAAGCTCCCAGGCTTACTAGTGCGTGAAAAACCTCGTGATATCCAAAAAACTGTGGAATGAGTTTAGGTCTCTTCAATCCGTAGCAGACTGCACCAATCGAGTAAGCCAGGCCACCTCCGGCAAGTAGGGCGAGTTTAGCTGTTCCAAGTGAGGTGTGAAGTTCGGAAACGTAGGGAAGAACCATGTATCCAGCGAAGAGGTAGATGAGTGCGCTGACGATCTTGGGTAAGTTTACAAAAAAGAGGGATTGAAGAATTCCAACTAGAGCAACACCCCAAACACTTAGCAAAAGTTTGGTGTTGGAGCTCTCCGAAAGTGCAAAGATTGAAACGGGGGTAGAGGTGGCTGCAATCAAAAGGTAAATCATGCAATGATCTAATTTTTTCATGATTTTGCGGGGCTTTGGTTCCCAGTGGATTCGGTGGTATAGAGTGCTAACTCCGAGCATGAGGAGTAGGCCTAGTGTGTAAATAGTTGTGGCGATGTATTCAAGTCGACTATTGCAGGTTGATATTAAAAAACCACAGGCGCCTAAAGCAACAAAAAAGCTGGCCTGATGGATGTGTCCTCTTAAGAGGGGTTTTTGTAAATTCACTCGGCTCAGTATGGGGCCCTTTGCTCATGTTGACAAATAGATTGTGTGTTCTCAATGCGCAGTGTTTGGCGCGCTTGCTTCTTCGTTCATTTGAAAAATGGGTGTTTAGCTGCAAAGGTGTAATTTATGGATGTAAGTTTTATAGATGCTTCGATTATCTCTGTGTATTGCGTTGTTTTGATTTTGGTTGCGCTTTGGTGTTCTAGAAAAATCAAGAATCAAAAACAATACTATGTCGGTGATCAAAGTATTAAACCCTACCACATTGGATTTTCTGTTGCGGCCACCGATGTGGGTGGGGGGTTTTCCATTGGTCTTGGTGCATTGGGTTTTACCATGGGAATCTCTGGCTCTTGGTTGTTGTTTTCGGGGTTGCTTGGGGCTTTTCTTTCTGCGGTGTTCTTTATTCCTAGGTTAAAGCTTCTAGAGAAGAAACACTCTTTGATGAGTTTTCCTCAGTTGTTTGAGTCGCGCTATGGAAAAACGGCGGCTGCCTTGGCTGCGTTGATATCTATCGTTGGCTATGTGGGCTTTACCTCTTCGCAGTTGATTGCTGGATCAAAATTGAGCACTGTGATCGCTCCAGAATTTACTTCGACTCAGATATTGTGCTTTTTAGCTTTGTTGGTCACTTTTTACACGGCAATGGGTGGTTTTGCAGCTGTGGTCTACACGGATAGCATTCAATGGTTTGTTCTTTTGTTCGGATTAACTTTTTTCGCATTGCCTATGGCTTTCATGCGGGTGGGGGGGCTTGAGGGCCTACAGGCATCTCTGCCCGAAGGTTTTCTAAACCCTTTCAATATTTCGATCAAACAGTTCTGGAATTGGATGGTGGCCATCGTTCCAATTTGGTTTGTTGCGATGACTCTCTATCAACGAGTTTTTGCATGCAAAAATGTTAAAGATGCTCAAAGAGCTTGGTATATAGCAGGCTTTTTGGAATGGCCTGGAATGGCTTGTGTGGGTGCTTTGTTGGGTTTAATCTCTAAGGCTGCCTTAGAGCAGGGCCTTTTCACTTCCATTGCTGTGGGGGTGGAGATTGATCCGGAATTAGCCATTCCCTTGCTGTTGAAAAATATTCTACCGATAGGAGTATTGGGTCTGGTATTTGCTGCCTATTTGTCGGCAGTTTTATCTACTGCGGATAGTTGTCTAATGGCTGCTTCCGGAAATTTATTAAGTGATGTCTTAGAGAAAGTTTTCAAGAAGAGTTCATGGAGCCAATCACAGTTTTTATATATTTCAAAGCTGTGCACATTGGCTCTTGGTCTCATTTCACTAATTATTGCTGTGAATTTTAAAAGTGCATTGAGCTTGATGCTTTATTCTTATTCTTTCATGATCTCGGGCTTAACTGTTCCTGCCATAGCTGCTGTGTTAAAAACTCGTTTTTCACAAAAAGCAGCCATCTCCGCAATGCTTGGGGGAGGAGTGACTACCGTCGTATTGTCTCAGGCCCATTTTTCTCCCTATCTGTTTGGCTTGGATGCTAACACCTATGGATTGATTGTATCGTTTATGTTTTTCGTCGTGATCAATCGTTTTAGCGAAAACTCCAAGAGGGATATGATTTTTTAAGCCACTTTTGATCGAGAAAACTTTCCTTGGAATGAGTAAGATCGATCCCCACCAGAGTGTTTGGCCTCGTTTAGAGCCTTGGCCGCACATTTTATTGCTTGATCTAAGTTTTCTAGTTCGTTGCTAGCCAAGTTTGCGATGCCAATGCTAGTGGTTGTACTCATGCTTAGCTTTTCTTTGTCGAGCACTCCAATGTTTAAGTAGGCAACCACTTCTCTGATCTTTTCTGCTTGCTCCATTGCTTTTTCTAGGTTGGTTTCGGGCATGACAATGAAAAACTGCTTTGCCGAGTATCTGGCTGCAAAGTTTGTGATGGGAAGAATATCATCGATTGTTTTACCAACGACTTTGATGACTTCACTGCTTTGATCGGTGCCATAGGAGTCGCTAATCTGATCAAAGAAGTCTAGTTCAATCATTAGTATCGAAAGGTCTCGATTGTTTTGTTTTGCTAGTTCAAAGGCCCGAGGGGCATGATCATCGAAATATTTTCGATTCTTTAATCCGGACAAAAAGTCCTTTGATATTTCGATGTTTACCTTTTCGATTTCCATTTGCTTAGCGCTCAACTGTAAGGAGAGTCTTCGAAATTGTTTTGATAGCTCGCCAAGTTCGTCGCTCGAATTCACCCCTTCATTCGAGAAGAAATTTCCTGCTGAAATCTCTTCAACAAGTCGTCTGAGTTTGCCAAAGGACCCAGACATTTTTCGAATGAACAACATGGAGATTATGATTGCAAGGCTTGCTAGTATGACTGCAAGGAGCGTGAAGTCGATATACATTTCATCATTTTTACCTAGTGCTTTGTCTTTTGAAACAGACACGATTAAGGCCAATCGAGGGCTTAGCTTGTGAAATCCGCCGAGATATTCTGCTCCAGATTCCGACGTATATTCCATGCTTCCTTCTCCAGCAGGTGTTTCTCGAGAGGCTGTGATGATTGGATGATCTAAGTCGAAGCGTTTACCTTTGAAGCGTGCACGATCAGCAACATACATTCCACTTTGTAAGTCCACAAAGGCTACGTTGCCGCCAGGAATCTGTGAAAGTCTATCAACAAGCGCCGTTCCCGAAAAGTTAAAGTTTATCAAAAGACTAGGGCTTCGAATAATGTAGCTAATTCCCGGATTAGAAGGTTCAGAAATCATAAAGCGAAGTTCGCCAACAGGAAAGTTCTTAAGCTCCTCGGTGAATTTTGAAAAATTTTCTTCCTTAGCGTTGGAACGTCCTTCTTTTGGCCGTTGCCAGTTAAAGAGCAAACGACCTTTAGGGTTGAAAACAGCCACTCGGGATAGGTCGCTTAGGGTTTCAAATTGTGAGCTTAGTAGAACTTTGCTCTTAGCGGAAAAGCCATGGGATTCCATTTGCTGTGAAGTATTGAGGATGGCGGCTTTATAGGAGTTCAATAGGTCTTTTACACTCTGCCCAACCGAAGATCCAAACAAGTTGCGAATATAGTGGACCTGTTTAATTTTATTTTCTTGGAACTTGAAGCCGACATACACTCCGTAAAGCCCGAGTGAAATTATGGTGGATAACGAGAAGAGAATCGCAATTTTGATAGCCCAAGTGAATCGAAAGTTTTTTTTCACTGAATCTGGAGAATCCTTCCTCATGTATAGCTCATCGGCTAGATTAGACTGCAAGCTTAGAACATAACTTTGACTCTTGAGGAAACAGGGAAATCAACCGACTAGTCTTTGTGAAATGGATTTTACCAAGCTCAAGTGGGCCTAGTTTTGGCAGTGAGGACTCTTGGCGTTTACCTTTGCACATTGCCGTCATCGTTTTGACGTTTTCAGCCGTTTTGTTTGCGGTTAACAATTTCCTAAAAATACAAGCGATCGAGTCAGGGCCTGTTGTAGGAACGGTTGAGATTCTCGCGGGAGAGGCCGAGAGAAAGAGTCGTTTTTCTTTCGACTTTGAACGCATTCAAAATGAAGATCTCTTATACGCGGGAGATAGCCTTTATGTAGGAAAGGGCTCTAGAGCAAAGCTGACTTTAGACAACGGGTCGAGCTTCGAGCTGGCTGAAGGTTCGATGGTAACTCTCAAATTGATAGAGGATTCTCTCTATAAGAATTACGACCTTCGGTTATTCACTGGTGTTCTAAAATACTTAAGAGGGGTTGATGGTGACGTTAAGTCCTCACGGTTGCTGTTGACCGTATCTGAAGACATTAAAGTTAATTTGTCGAAACACGAGGCCCTTGAGCTTGCTTATAGTGAGCGGGGTCCCGATGGAGTTTTCGAAGTTAAACAGGCTGATTTTCCTGTAGTTCTTGAGAAGAATTATTTTGATCGGATCGTAAAACATCGAGTTGAAGTTGCGCGCTTGGGAAGAGAGCAAAAAGAAAACTCTGAGAAAGCTCGCCTCGCCTGGATGGCATCGAGAACTCTTGCGAGTGATGGTTTTTTTGAGCCTATCAATGATTTTACGGTGGCGTTGCCGCGGCCAAGGACACCACTGGGTGGTCTCTGGTTTAAGAACCGGTGGGGCTTTTTTGGTCAGTTAGGAAATTCAATTGTTACCCAGCAGATAAGAAACACGAGCGTTCAAAGCGGGGTGGGCGAATCCAGACAAGTGGCTCTTAGGGCTGGTGTTGGTGCATGGTATGGCAACTTCGTTGCGGAAGGCCATTGGCGTCAACGTTTGATCAATACAACTGATGATAACTTTTCGCCGAGATGGCTTCAGGCCTTTGGAGGTTTGCACTTTCCGCTCGGCAGATTTTTGTATTCGACGGCACACTTAACTTTGTTAGGTGGGTTTGAAAGATACGATAACCAAGGTGGTTCAAACACGTCGGTTTATCTGTCGGGGTATGGTAGTCCGGTGGCCGGATTTAGAACGCGCTTTGTGTTTAATGAACGATTTGAAACGGGCGGCGACTTTTATGCAACCCTTTTCGCCAATGGATATAAGAGCTTTGTACAGGGGGATGTTCGATACTGGCTTGATCGTCGCTGGTCGATTGGCGCTGGGTATTGGGTGGACATTGCGAAGATTCAGTTAAGAAATAATTCGGTCTTTGAAGAGCGATCCTACGCTCTCGAATCTTACTTGCGATACGTCTATTAGTTAAGGTTTTGTTAAGGTTTAATTATATTTTCAACAAATCAATAAAGTGGTTATATCTTAACTCGACCCAGGTTAGTGAATGTCCGATAAATAGGGAGTTAGGCTATTTAACATAAAAAAGGGATGTTCATGGAACGTAATGGGCTTGAAGCTTCAAAAAAACTAGGGGTGTTGCTTCTTGGTTTAGTTTGGCTTTTGTCTGCCTGCGGAGAGGTTTCTGTCAGTGGTTCTGAGAATCTTGATGGACAACCCGCAGGGACAGAGGATCCAACTATAATCTTTCTTTCAATCGATCCTTCCACTTTCTCCACCTCAGACACAACTCCCACAATCTCGGGAGCCACCGGTAATAATGCAGACGTTGTAATTCTGTATTCAAACTCTAGTTGTTCAATGGAATTAGTTCGTGGCTCCGCAACGGCTTTCGGAACGAGCGGCCTCACAGCCACAGTGAGTAGCAATTCAGTTACTCAAATTTACGGAAAGGCATTTCGAAGTTTTGGCGATTTCGAGAATCAAGTCGCCTCAGATTGTACTTATCTTGTAACTTACACTCACAGTTCTGGTGGGCCGGATGTCCCTGGGATAGTCTTGAACACTCCGGCGACCTCGCCAAGTAATTCAGACGACACGCCTACATTTGATGTTGATCTAGAGACTGGAGCTACTTTTGAGTCTCAAGTAATCACGACTCTAACTCTTCATTCTGACTCCGCGTGTAGCTCTGGTGCCTTGGCTACCTTGAACAACCCTACAGGAACTTCAGTTCAAATAACAGCCAGTGCTCAAGCAGCAGATTCTATCGTTACCTATTATGTCAAAGCGGACAAAGGATTTGGTTTATCCTCTTGTTCTCTTGCGCACGGAACTGTAGGCAAAAGAATGGTCAGCTATGAATATGACCCGACTCCTCCGAGCTATCCAAACATCGTATTGCAATCACCAGCCTCAAGCCCAGGTGCGGACGACACTCCAGCCTTCACTGTTACAGTGGATGGTGGCAGTAACTTCACTATTGCCGACTGGTCACGCATTGATCTATACGCTAGTCAGGATTGTAGCGGATCGAGCATTGCCAACAACGCCTCGCTCACTGGCGCCGACACTTCAGTTATTTTGACTGCCGGGTCTAGCATCGGCGCCTCAGGCACCTATGAATTTTCAGTCAAAGCCACTGACGATGTCGGTAACACCATCTGTTCGTATGCCGAAGGCAGCTCAGAAGCTGATCTAGATTTTGAAACTTACGAACTTGACACTACCCCACCGGCCTTCCCTCAAATTGCTCTAAACTCTCCTGCCACTTCACCCAACACGGATGACACCCCAACCTTTGTTCTAACTCTGGAAGGCGCTGGCAATTTTGTAAGCACCGACATGATTACGCTTCACGAAACAGCAGATTGCTCGGATGGCGCTGTTGCTACTAAGACAAGTGTTGCGGCCGATTCTACAACAATCACCCGTGCAAGTGGCATGAGCGAGGGCACTCTTGTTTTTAGGGTTAAGGTCACCGATTTAGCTGGTAACTCAACCTGTTCGGATGACGATCCCGACAATGATGGAGAAGCTAATGACTATGCTACCTACGAATATGACAACACTCCTCCCGTATATCCCACAATTGCTTTAAACACTCCTTCCACATCTCCAGGAAATGACTCCACTCCAGCTTTTGAAGTGGGTCCTGAAACTGGATCCTCCGCGGCCTCTGATACGTTCGAACTCTTTGCCTCAACTAATTGTTCAGGAAGCGCATTGGATACGGAAACAGGTTCAGCCGTTACGTTGTATTATCCTGAGGTTGGTGGGGGCGATGCTCTTTCCGAAGGCAGCTATACATTTACGGTAAAGGTCACGGATGTTGCCGGAAATACAGTGTGTTCAGCGGATGATCCTGATGCCGACGGAAACGGTGATGATTATGTAACCTATGTCTACGACAACACTCCTCCTGATGAGCCAGAGATCATGATTGCCATTCCTGGCACTTCTCCAAGCACAGACTCTACACCGAGCTTCACGGTCAGCCTTGAAGAAGACGGAAATATTTTAAGCACTGACACGGTTGGCATCCACAGCAACGACACGTGTACGAACTTGGTGAGCGCGTCGGTTTCGGGCGAGGACGATGCAAGCTTAGACATCGAAATCACGACGGCTCAAGCGGTTGATACAACCGTGAACTATTATGCTTTGGTGACGGATGCTGCCGGTAACTCTACCTGCTCGGAAACCCACGGAACTTCGGGTGATGGCACTAGCTACGCTGCGCACGACTACGACAATACGCCTCCGCCAGCACCAGAGATTGCTCGTAAATCCGGGCAAGGCACGCCTTCCAATGACGAGCAGCCGCAGTTCACAGTAAACCTAGAAGGTGGCGATACTTTTGCTACGCATGGGGTAGTTGAAATTAAAATATTTGATCAAGCAGCTTGTGCGGGTAATGAAGTCGGAGGCGACGCCTCGCTTTCGAGTAATTATACAAACATAACTCGTGACACGGGCACTTCTGAAGGCACTACAAGCTATAGCGCTCAGACAATAGATGATGCTGGGTTGACCACCTGTTCTAGTGAACACTCGACGGATAGCGCCACCGAAGGAGTGGGATACGCTAATCATTTGTATGACAATACATCTCCTACTTGGACCGATAGCTTGAGTTTAAGTGATACAGTTTACGGTTCTAAAACAGAAACCCCTACTTTTACTTACACCAGCAATGCAAGTGACCCTAACAGTGGGTCGGGCATTGCAGGGTATGAATACGCTATCGACTTAAAGTCTGGCACTTGCGATAGCGCGACACCTGATGTAGTCGACTGGACGACTGCTCCCGCCAGTGGCAACGAAATTAGTGGATTGAGCTTAACCTATGGCAACACTTATTGCTTTATGATGCGTGCTGTAGATAACGTTGGCTTCTATTCTAGTGTTGTTAGCGAAGAGTGGGAGGCAAACTTAGTTGTTACGGTTGCCGCTCGCTATAGTAACGCGACAGATTGGATGGATTATGTGAAGAGTGATTCCGCTCTTAGTGAAACCTTTACCTCTACCAATGCTGCTTGTGATGCGACCGAAACAAATAGAGTAGATTGTAGGCATGGCGGTGAATATAGAAAGGTTGAAGTAACTTTTGAAAGTAGCTGTGCGGGCTTAGGTATGACCGATAATCTAAGTGCCTTTGATTGGACTTGTGATGACGGTGGTGCCAATGTGGTTTTCTACGGTGTTCTTAAAAGTGCTAAGCGTCTAAAAGACCTGATTGATTTTGCGACACCCGCGTTTTTGGATAATTATGTAACTTTAACGGGTTGTGTGGATTGCTCTCCAAATATCACTTCCACGGCTGGAGCTTGGTGGAGCAATACGGTAACAGAGCTTCCTGATAACAGTGGCGGTGCAGGCTCTTTCGAAATCTTAGCAACCTCGGGCACAATTTATACTTTAGATAGCACAAGAAACACTGCGGGCTACGGAATCAACGCTAGCAAAGTGGCTATAGTGATCGATTCTGATGCCATTCTCGAATGGGACGACAGCAGTGCTACGAATTCAACCTATTGCGGAACAAGCAAAAGCTGTGTTATCGGAGCTAATTCGACGAATCACTTTTTGTGGATTGAAGGCGCTTTAGACGCCGATGGCGCAAGCAATCCAGCTCATCGCGGAATGAATTTATACAATAACTATTTTGTTCGAGTGCCCTACTTAGTCATCACCGAAGCTCTGGAAACTGGACTCTATACCTTCCTTTTAAAATACACCACAATAGGCTCAATTAGCGTCAATGGCGATATCGGCGGAATTGATAGGGTCACCCTTAAAGGGGTAGATTTCAATAATTCTACAGACGTTATAGTGAGCGAGCTTAGCACATTTGATGTTGGTTCAGTTTATAATACGAGCTACGGGCTAAATCTCCCCGCCTCAAACACCTCCATGGTGTTTGGCAACATCACCTCGACAGACGACACTGGCTATGGTGTAGTTATTATAGCAGAGAACACCAACGTAACTGGCACCATCACTGTTTCAGGCACCTCTGGGCAGGGTCTTTATGTAACAGGGAACTCATCTACATTAGGAACGATTAATGTTTCAAATATTGCCAAAGTGGGTCAGAGGGCTATCAACTTAAGTGTAAGCGACAGTAGTTTTGGTCCCATCACAGTCACGGGCGATACTGGCGATACTCTTCTAAGCACCGGTGATAGTCTTTATCTAAGTGGCTCAAATAACACTTTCGACGATATAACTATATCACAGACTGGGGATGCTTCCGCGGACACCGCCTTTACATTCACAAATGGAGGTGGAAACATCTTTAACGGAGACATCACCGTTCACAACAACACAGGCAAAGGTCTTCATGTTTGGTCAACCTCGTCTGCTTCGACCTTTAACGGCGCCATAACAGCTTACTCCAATGGAGGCACTGGGGTCACCGTCACCACAAGTGGTCACACTTTTAATGAAAGCATTGCTTCTTACTCCAACGGCGCCGGCGGGGTATCTGTTACCTCATCTAACAATATCTTCAATGGAGATGTATTAGTTTATGATAATTCTGGTACTGCTAGCACTGGTTTCGGCTTGTCTTTAAGTTCTACAGCAGCTAGCAATGAATTTTCGAATGTTCTTTCTTACGGCAACTATGCTACCGCTGTAAATTTAGGGTCGACTGGCATTGGAAATGCCATCTATGGCCTTTCAGCGTTTAACAACGGCTGTGGTGTGAATGTTTCGTCTTCCGGCGGAGTGCTCAGTAATTTTACGATTGCCAACAATGGGAAAACAGTTTGTAGTGGTAACAATCATGGCTTGAGAATTGCCGCTAGTCGAAATGTTTTTACAAATGGAAGTATAATCGGCAGTGCTAACAACGGGGTTTATATACAGTCGGGCATCGATAACATCTTCAATGCGGTAACTATCTCAAACAATGCTAGTCACGGTTTAGTGAAGCGAGCGGGTGCATCACTATTTGCGAATATCTTAGTAGCTAATAACGGTGGTAGAGGAGTTCAGCTTACAGGTGCAGATAGAACGACATTTTTGAATCTTGCCACTTTTGACAATTCATCTCACGGCATAGGAGAACAATCTAATGCAAGTTATGGAGTAGGTTTACACGGGTTTTTAAAAATAGGAAAAGCGGGGTCCGTAGATTGTTCTGGTATTGCAGCATCGGACTTCTTAACAACTACTACTTGTACCAGCTCAGGCACTAACGGAAGCACGGATTGGAAGGGCATCCCTTATTTGATGAGTGCGAATTTGATTCGAGATACTTCATCTCCTTATACAATTGCTTCGACATTTGTAGGTAAGGTAACAACTGATGACACAGTTAACTCCAGTGATAGCAGTGGCACTGCAACCTACGATGTAAGTCTGGATTGGTTTGGCTTTCAGAACGATTTCCGTGCTTGGGGTCGTGACGGTAGCGCATTCCCCAACAGCGACAATCAAGGACTATGTGTCTCAGGAGATTGCCGCATATGGGATATGAGCCTGCATCGAGATGATTCCGTTATATTAAACCTAAGTGGCAACGGAACCACAGAAAACTCATCTTCTTACATAAAAGAAGGAGAGGATATTGCTGCGATCGGTGGTAATGATAACGGAATTTGTGAAAGCGGAGAGAGCTGTTTAGGTAATGGCAACGGTGTTTGTGAAAGCGGAGAATTATGCACAAACTCTTTTGAGGCAGGAGCCCCTTGTCCATCTGAAGTCGACGGAGATCAATATATAGACTCAGTCTACTTAGATAAAACATCTGCACATAGCAAATGGAATAATGCTGTGCCTGTCGTAGAAATTGCTGGAGATGGTGATGGTATATGCGAGACTTCTGAAGCTTGTGAAGACGACCCGGTAGACAGCGTGTGTGATGATGGCGAACAGTGCGTTCAAAGGTTTTTGAAAAATGCCTTTGAAATTACAGGTGACAGCATAGGTGATGACGACGGGCTTTGCGAGGCAGATGAGGCATGCGTTTACACACCTAACGTGGGCGCATACCAAGGCCATGGCCCACTGGGCTCTTGCATATATTCTGCAAATGGTGGACTCACGGGAATTACAATCTACGGCTACACCTTCAATGGTCGTTGAGCTGCCTCTAAAAGGCATTCGTACAGCAACCCTTTCGGAGGGTTTAAGCAGCCATCCCGGGTTTTTCTGCAGTAGTTTGGCACTAGAATTGCTTCGGCCTGAGTATGGCTTATTCCAAATTAGTTAGAAGTGCCGAATTGCCTTATCATGTTGTGAATCGCTGCCTAGATAAAGAGTTCTATCCAGTTTCACTCGATAAATGCTGGGAACAACTCATGTTTCTTTGTCACACGATCACCTGTATTTATGGAGCTCGCATCCACGCTTTTGTTCTTATGAGCAATCACTATCATATGTTGGTAAGCACGCCAGACGCGAATCTAGATGATTGCATGCAATATTTTCAAAGAGAGTTTAGCCTTTGGATGAAGGAGCGAACGGCAAAACAAAGGTATCGATTTCAGGGGCGATATCGTTCATGCTTAATCTACGAAGAAAGACATTTCCTCAACGTCTATCGCTATATTTACCAAAATCCAATGCGGGCGGGAGTTGTGAAAAAAGCTGAAGATTATCCGTTTAGCAGTCTTCATGGCAGGGTTGGAAAATCCGTTTTAAAGTTCCCTATTTGGCCGTCCGCGCATTTGCTTGGTGGGGCGCTACCGGAGAGCTTAGAAGACGAGGTAGAGTTCATAAACAATCGAGTAGCCGGAGATGAGGTTGAACGAACGCGAAGAGCTCTCGGCCGTCGCAATTTCAGACCAGCAGCTCGCCTCGCTCCTTCAACGAAGAAAATTTAACATGTAGAAACACCTGGGATGGCTGCTTAAACCCTCCGAAAGGGTTGCTGCTAGCTACCCGAAACTACCCGTGAATTGTTAGGTGTAATGGCCGTCTCCTTTTATGTATGCGCAAAATGGAGACGGTTTTTATGAAAAATTTCAGATATCTAATTGCACTATTTATTTTAGCCTTTGCTTTTGTTTCATGCAGTTCTACCAAGCTAGATCAAGAGAGCGTGAAGCAGGTAAAGAAAGTTGGTGTGGTTGGTATTGAGGTGATTCAAGAGATGTTGGGTGAGTCGGATGGCCCTTCTATGGGTAATGGCGCTAGGCAAGAGTCAGAACACGTTAAGACTATCTTTGATGGCTTTATAAACTCTATTCATAAGAACAAAAGTTGGAAGGCCTTGAGCTACAATAAAATCACATCCAACGCTTATTATTTCCAGCAGTATAAAAACGAGATGAAAGGCCTCCGTTCTGTGCCTCCTCCCGGGGCCAATCGAGAGGTTTTCTCTGCTCCCAAGTTGATGGATCAGTGGGCGATTAGTCGCATGACTAAGGATCAAAAAAATCTATTGTGTAGAAAACTTGGAGTGGATGCCATTGCTTATCTAAGAATTCAATCTGACTTAAAAGCCAAAGCAAGTCTTTTAACTCTAGTGGGCGGCGGAAATGTGGTTCCAGATGCTCGAGTGCAAATCGAGCTTTATTCTCTTGCCAAGGGCGAGGTAATTTGGCGAGAAAGTGCTTTAGCTAAAACTTCTAGCGATGGAGCCAAGCATTGGGCAGGGATTTCTAAGAAAGACGCCATCAACAAACTAGTGGTCGAATCTTCTAAATTGAGTTTTGAGGAGCTTTTTAAGAAACTTAAGTAGAGTGCAGAAACACCCGGGATGGCTGCATAAAGGTTCCGAAAGGGTTTGTGCAAAAGAATTGGGGCCTCCCTGCTATGAAAAGGGAGACCCCAGAGTGAGAGAGTTCGGAGGCATCGTGCCTCCTTACATTAACAACGTCCTTGTTGCTTTTATTGTTTGAGTTGCACGAGCAACTCTTTACTTAATTGTTGCGAGCGCACCTCCTTAGTTGATCTTGCGCCAAGCGCGGGTTATTTGGTTTCGTCCATTTCGTTTGGCGGCATACAACGCAGCATCAGCTTCAGCAGTCGCATCAAGAAGGGGTTGGTCGCTATCCCATTCTGTGATTCCAGCACTAAAAGTCACTTCCAATTCAACACCGTTTTCCAATTCGATTTTGTTCGAGGCCAAATCCCGTCTTAGACGGTCAACATCCGTAAATGAGTTAGTCAAATGGGAGGGGATTAGGAGAACAAATTCTTCCCCGCCCATTCGACAAACTAAGCTGCCCGATGGAACTTTCATCAGTAGGTATTGGGCAACCGATTTTAGAACATGGTCACCGGCAAGATGCCCATGTGTATCGTTAATATTCTTAAAGTGGTCTATGTCTATAATGGCTAGGCTTAGCTTCTTTGGGAGCAATCCAAACTTTCTTCTTCGTTCTAGTATGTTCAAAAGTGCTTCCCTTCTAAGGCATCCTGTGAGGCCATCTTTTTCAGCAATTTGACGAAGTCTTGATACTTCGTCCTCTAGTTCTTTAATTTTTTGAGCGTAGTTCATATTCCCTCCTATAAAAGACGTTCAACCAACGTTCCGCGTTTTAGAGAGTGTGTTGGCGTTCTACTGTATACATTTCAAGTGCCGTGCCACATGTGATTACAGGGAGTTAGCTGTTGTATTGAGGTGCTAGGCCCTCAGTTTGGATGAGGCGTCGCGATCCCAAAGCCCCACTTTGTTAAGATTGTGTGAAGGGAGTCGCTAGGGAAGGCTAGGAGATTAGATAGTTTATACTGAGAGGCAAGGCATTGGCATAAACAAAGGCCCCTACAACGCAAGTTGTAGGGGCCTTAGAGGTTATATGGGTTTGTTCTAGAGTTTGCTGTTTAAAGCGAAGTTCTTAGGATTTCTTTTCGCTCTCTTCACAAACTTTGCACGCTTTTTCTTTTTTACCGTCGCAATGTTTGCATTTCTTTTTATCTTTGCAATCTACGCATGTTTTGCAGGCGCAATCGCTGCAGGATTTACTGTGATGACCAGTGTGGGAGCAAGCAAAAACAAAGAGGGATAAGATGGAAAGGCTTAATATGTTTTTCATGTTCTCAAGTGTAGCAAGATCCTTGGAATCAACAAGGCAACTCTATCAGAAAAATTGGCGTTAACTTGTTGTTTCTAGGACGAATTTGACTATTTAGAGTATGCTCCGCGGCATGCGAGCTTTTCTGCCACTCAAGAGTCGAGAGGCTTTCTAATCAAGTATAGGATGGGTGGTATGAAATATTTGCACACAATGATTCGAGTGAACGACTTAGATGAATCTATAAAATTCTATCGTGATGTATTAGGGATGAAGCTTTTGTCTCAAACCGAATATCCTTCAGGCGAGTTTACTCTGGCCTTCTTGGGCTACGGCGACGATAAGCGCGACCCTTGTATTGAGTTGACCTACAATTGGGGCAAGAGCTCTTACAATCATGGAGATGCTTATGGGCATGTCGCTTTCGGTGTGCAGGACATTTACAAGATTTGCGAAGAGGTTAAATCTCGTGGCGGAAAAGTTAGCCGTGAGCCTGGACCCATGAAGCATGGCAAAACAGTGATTGCTTTTATCGAAGACCCTAATGGTTACAAGATTGAGCTCATCGAGCTATAGGCCTTTTAATGGAGCGTTTCTCAGGGAAAGTTTTTGATCTCAGCCAAGATGGGATGGGGGTTGTAAAATCTCCAGAAGGGGTTGTGTTTTTCGTGCGAGGAGCTTGGCCTGGTGACGAGGGTGTTTTTGTTGTTACCGAGCGTAAAAAGAAAAACTATGGCTTTGCGCGAATCGAAAAGCTTGAGGTGGAATCTCAAGACAGAGTCATGCCTGGTTGTGTTTATCATGGGGAGGGTGCAGGAAAGTGTGGCGGTTGTCCTTGGCAGTTTGTAAATTATTCAGCGCAAGTGCAATGGAAACAAAAGCTCCTTAATCTCGCTCTAAAAAGAGCGGGGCACGAAAATTTCTTAAGTCGAGTGGAAAGCGTAGTGGAGTGCTCCACGCCTCTGGGTTACCGAAATCGAGCCTTGATGAAAAGCGATGGCGATGACATTGGGTTTTTGGGCTTCAAGAGTCATGAGCTTGTTCCTATTGATGACTGTTTGGTTCTAAATGAAGCCAACAGAGCTACGTTAAAAAAGCTCATTGGCTTCTTGCCTCATGCTGGTTGGAGGCCGCAAACCGGTCGCAAGTGGCGCAGCATCGAGTTCGATGATCAAATGACCGCTGCGGAAGTTATGCCAGATAAGCCGTTAGAGTTTAGGCAAGTCAATGATGAGCAGAACAACAATATGAAAAGATGGCTGTCTCAAGAGTTGGAAGAACTTCCATTAGAGTCTGGAGTTTTAGAATTGTTTTGCGGAAATGGAAATTATACCGAAGTCTTTTCCTTGAGGGGGTATGAAAAGCTGGTTGGAATTGAATTGAGTCGAAGTTCGATTGAATCTGCTGCGCTAAAGTTTCCGCAATATGATTTTCATGCACTGAATCTTTTCGAAAGATCTGAGTGGACAGGAGTTCTCCGGAAAGTTTCCGATCTAGATGTTTTGTTTCTAGATCCACCTCGCGAAGGCTTTCCTCAGCTGCCTGATTTGGTGGCTCAGATGCCAGCCTTGAAAACCATCTATTACGTCTCTTGTAATTATTCGACTTTCTTTCGAGACATTGCTCCTTTGGCCGGCAGCGCCTGGGAGCTGGAGCGTCTTCAACCTTTTGATATGTTTCCACAAACGCCTCATTTGGAAATTATCGGCAAGTTTAATCTGAAATAGCAGCAGCTCTTATGCTTCTAAGTATTTGAAACTCATTGGATAGTTCTAGCCAACGGGGGTATTCCTTTCTTTTAGGTAGGGCTTACTTATCTCCTTGACCGAGTCTGCTGCCCTGCTATGACACAGTGTATCAAGATGAGCATTCAAAATACAAATTCCAGGGCCGCCAAGATCACTTTTGTCTTGGCCTTGTTTCTGTTGGGTTTGCTCGGGCATGCCGAAAACTTACCCATAAAAGCTAAGATTCATACGGATACGGAAGCTAGGATACTGAACCTGAGAATCCCTGCACCAAGAGGCGCGATCGTTGATAGAAATGGTCAAATGCTGGCGGTTTCTTCGGTTAAGAAAAACCTCATGTTTCGTTTTTCAAAATACAAGAACACCGAGCTGGCGTGGGAAGATTTTAAAACGCAATTGCAACTGCTTGGTCCAGATACGGCGAAGGGTTGGGGCCACACTTTAGAGAGTCGATTTTCTTTTACCAAATCGCAAGTTCTCAATCATTTCAAAAACCGACATTGGATTCCCTTTGAGCTTGTTAGTGTGCTTTCGGATGAAGAAGTGAAGGCATTAGAGCAAAGATTTTCAGAAATTGAGAAACATTCCTTTGTCATGGAAGGAGTCTACTCTCGGCTCTATCCAGAGGGGCAGATTGCTGGGCATGTCTTGGGGCGAATCGGTGCAGTCCCGGGCGTTAAGCCAGATAGCGAGATTGCCACTTATATTCAGGGCCGTGAAAAATTTCTTGACCCCATGTTTGTTGAGTGGATTGGTCACGAGGGAGTGGAGGCTAAGTTTGAAGACCGCTTAAAGGGCCAAGATGGTTTGATGGAAATGTATATCGATTCCGATGGGAGCGAAGCTTATAGAAAATTAAGAAAAGCTCCTGTGCAAGGACACAACATCGTCACGACGTTGAATCTGGAATGGCAAAAGGTGGCTCGAAAAGCCTTGGAGAAAAAAGCCAAGCGCGGCTCCTTTCTTTTGATGGACAATAGAACAGGCGAACTTCTGGTGGCCGTTTCTACTCCCAGTGTCGATCCAAATTTGTATGTCCCCAGTATTAGCCAAGAAGGTTTCGATAAGTTGCGCAACGACCCCGATAATCCACTTTTGGCCAGAGCTTGGCAGGGGCAGTATCCACCCGGGTCTACTTTTAAGCCCATTACAACTCTGACAGCTTTTGAAAAGGGAGTGTTTCAGATTCCATGGGGAACTGGAGAAACTGAACGGAGTCTTGGTGCTTATGCTGAGCAGTGGACGGTTCGTGATTGTCCCATGGATGTTCAGGTCGGCAACAATGTGTTTCCCAATTGGTTTCGAAAATACCCAGAAGGTCAGCTGAACTTGTATAATGCTCTTGCTCGTAGTTGTAATACTTACTTTGTTCCGTTGGGCGTAGAGGTTGGCTCTACAGCGCTTGTGTCGATGGCGAAGCGTTTTGGTTTTGCTTCGTTGACTGGCTTGGATGTGAGCGGCGAGGCCCCTGGTGCATTGCCTCAGAGAATAATTAAAGACGAAAATGGCAAAGAGGAAAAGGTCTATTTTGGAGACGCTCACGCGGCCAACCTTTCGATTGGGCAAGGCGAATTTTTAGTGACACCTGTTCAGTTGTTGCGTGCTTTTTCTGCAATAGCAACAGGCGGAAAAGCTCCTGTTCCCAAATTAGTAAAGCAGATTCAAGATCAGAATTTGAACGTGCTCGAAGAGTTTGTGGCTTCAGGTGAAGATAAGTATTTAGACCCGCAAATTAACCCCGAGCAAATGAAAGTTATTGAACGTGGATTGTATCATGTTGTGCACTCAGAACGTGGAACCGGTATGTATGCCAAGAGTGATCGGGTCATTGTCGCCGGTAAAACGGGGACAGCCCAATGGAAGCATAGGGATCAATACGCGGTTTGGTTTGCTGGTTTTGTGTCAGTTCCAAATGAAGTGGGAGGCTATGACACTCCCTATAGCTTTGTCGTTTCGGTCGAAGGGGATCGGGGTCAAGGAATGGGGGGCGCAACCTTTTGTGCTCCGGCAGTCGGCGAGTTGATTGAATACATTTATAAGGATGTAGAGCTTCCCTTTCAAGCTCGGTTGAGTGATCTTAGTTTGCCTGGAGAGACTCTTCAGACTCCTCGTTATAATCAGGGAGACTACTATCAGGAATATCCTCAGCCAGAGCAGTTTACTCCCGAAGCTTACCCTTCGGGGGAGCGGCCTCAGCAAAGAAGAAGGCAGCCCGCACCGTTTGAATTTTTCCGAGGCCTCTTTGGTCGTTAGTCGCCAATACGTTTAATCTTAGAATTGATCGAAGAAAAGTTCTTCTTGAAAGTCCAGAAGGTCGCTTTCCTCAACATCAAAGGCTTCCGTCATTGGAATGAAGCTTTCAAAATCGTTCCTAAGCATTGCGTTCACTTTCGAGACGAAGGTCGGTGAGCTTGAGACAAAAATCACCTCCCCTTCGTAACGGTAAGATCTCGGGTGAAGGTTTTGCGACCCCACCCAAGCGTAATGGTTATCCACGGCCATCACCTTCGAGTGAAGAGTTTCGAGTTTTCCAGGTTTTGTGTAAATGCTTGCACCAACTTCAAAGAGTTTGTTTAGGCTTTTTAGGATTGGGCGAGTCACGGTTGGCTCATCAATGCTTTCAGCAGAGTTGGTTGCAATGACTACCTTAACTCCTCGGGCAAGGGATCGTGTGAGGGCTCTCTCCACAACAGGATCAACAATGAAGTAAGCGTTTTCTATTAGAACCTGGCGTTCAGCGGCTTCGATTGCCAAAACGATGCTTCTAAGAATGTTTTCTCCCTGGCCTGCAATGTGATTGACGACACTCATGTTTCTTTGGCCAGTGGTGCTGAGAGTGTTTGCTTCAAGTGGTGTTCGGTCGGCGTGTAAGGTTCCTGAAATTTGTTCATTCCATAGCTCAACAAACTGATTTCGTGTTGCTTGGACTGCGGGGCCTTCAAAACTAAGGTCGGTGTCTCTCCAAAAGTGTCCTTCTTTAGGGCCCATGTGGCTGTAGTGGTTTCCGTGATTGAGGCCGCCGCCAACTAAAGACTCGCCATCGACAATCATGTATTTTCTGTGCTGACCGTCGAATTCACGAGACGAATCGGTGCTGATCCAGCGAATGACTTCGATTTGAGCTTCTTCTAGTTGCTGTAAAACCATTTTGTAGCCGGGCCGCTTTGCGGTTTGTCCATCGACCATGACCTTCACAGACACACCTTGAGAAATCTTTTTAAGCAATTTTTGTTTTAACCATTCTCCGGTTTCATCGTCTTCGATACTCCAGCTCATGATTAAAATTTCCTTTTTCGCGCTGTCGATGAGCTCTCCACGCTTTGCGAAGCTTGCGGGGCCGTCCACTAGAATCTCGGCTTTGCTTGCTTTGTGGTGGGTGGTGTTGGTTTGCACGGCGTGAGTTTTCCAAAAGTGATCGGACTGAACGCCTGCTCCTGTGATTCCTAAGCTTTCAATTTCCCCGTTGAGTCTTTGACTAAGTTGTTCCCATGTTTCGTAGTTGCGCTGATGTTCATCGTAGCCGCGTTGCTGTAACTCAGCTTGAATGGCATTGAGAAGCATGGAGATGACAAATTCCTTTTGCTCGGGCTTTAGGTCCGGAGGGAGCTTTCCAGCTTTTTCCGCAATGGAAAAAACTTTTCGAATGTTGGGCTCTAGCTTTTCTTCATTTTGGAGAGATTGCGCCACATGGCCCAGCATCTTTTTAAACTCAGGGTCGCTTAAAGATTTGCCTGGGTCTTTTACAAGGTGGTTCAAGAGATCGACGATGTTTAAAGCTGTCTTGGGTGGCTCAGGAACAAGCACTGTTTGGGTAGGGGCTACGTTGAGCTCGCAACGGTCTTTGTCTGAGTCAGCAGCATGACTAAGGGTTGTGCAAATGAAGAGCATTGGAATGAGGCGTTTGATCATATTTTTATTCCCATCAGATTCGTCGTCTTGTTGGGTTTAGGGATTAGCCGGAATGGCTCTATAATGCGAGATCTTTTTAGGGGCCCTGTCAGTCTTTGAGCGTAATCATTGGGAAATTTTGTTTTTTCCCCCTAGGGCTTTTTGATTTGTTTTGCTGAAAAACCCATATTGCTAAGATTGGACTTTTGGAAATCTTCGCTAAAATTATCAAACTGTAAAAGACATCTTTGGTCCCAGTCCACTTCTTGAATCTCGCCCATGGCTAGAGTTCCTCTGTTGAAACCCACGTGTGGGTAGGCCTTTATGAGTTTGTTTTCCTTTTTAGCGATCATATTCGAATTGCAAGCTTGACCTTCTTTTAGTGCGCCTAATACGAGATTTCCGACGTAAGTGGCTTGTCCGGTTTTTACGCTAAAAACTACTCCTTTGCTCGATCCCAAAGGCTTGATTTCACGAGCGCGGCCTCCAAAACTACTTAATGAATACTCTCCCTCGGCTAGCTCGATGACAAAGTCTTTGGCTCCGTTAAGTTGCTGCTCCTCATTGGAGTTTAATTTTTTAAATCTTATAGCGGTTCCAAAGGAAGCGCCTACCGATTGCATTTTTCCAAATGCGACTCCCGTGTTCGGAGTTAGAGCAGGTTTTGAGGTTGGATTTAGTTCTTTAACCTTCGGAACCGAGGAGCATGAGCTAGTGAATAAAATAAGAATAAATATTACAAGAAATTTTCTCATACAGACTTTCTATATCAGGAATAAAAGAGTGCAAGACTTAAAAGGCTTGAATAAACTTAAACACACATTGAGCTGCTAGATTCGCAGTGCGGTGGTCTTGATCTAGCCTCGGATTAAGTTCAACGACATCAAAA
Organism: bacterium; assembly: GCA_009991595.1. Lineage (GTDB taxonomy): Bacteria > Bdellovibrionota > UBA2428 > UBA2428 > UBA2428 > JAACVK01. The sequence goes on from JAACVK010000024.1 coordinate 64,578, forward strand.
CCGATGATGTTACTTTGTTCTTTTAGTGTTGCTAGTAGCCACTCAGCCCAAGCGGGCTCGAGTCCAAAGGGAGAGGGGGCGCTTACTCCGGGCGCGTGTGCGGCAGCAAATCCATCTAAGCAAATGGTTAAATAGATGCCGTCCACGTTTTCGCAAAACTCTCTGACAAAAGACATCACGGGGTTGGGGCCTACTTGGCGCATTTGTTCGGCGCTCATCCAGTCGACGCCTAATCTTTCGGCTGTCTTAAAAAGAGATTGTGTGTTGGAGGCCTCTTGAATGCCCAGACACAAGTAAGAAAACTTCTTGTTTTGATTTTTAAGGTGCTCTGCGATTTGTAGAAAGGGAGTTCCCGAGCTTGCGCTTGGCGATGTTGGTCGCAAATCAAAATGCGCATCCAGATTAATGATGCCAATTTTTTTATCGGGATAGCTTTTTTCCAGCCCTAAAAAGTGCCCATAACTTGTTTCGTGGCCCCCACCCAAGACAATGGATTTCACCCCATCCTTGGTGCATTGGTGAACTGCGTTTGCTAGGGCCTGCTGAGCTTCTTCTAGTTTCTCGTCAACGCAATGGATGTTTCCAAGATCAAAAACTCTTGGAAGGCAGCTAGGGTAAGCCAATGAGGCCATCGAGCTTCGAATCGTGTTAGGACCTTCTTTTGCTCCTAGGCGGCCTTTGTTTCGTTCCACTCCTTGGTCGCAGCAAAAGCCGATGAGTCCATAACTGTGTTTGGTGTTTTTGCTGGGAAGTTTGTCGGTCGTTGTGCTTTGCACCACTTGATGAAGTCTAAAGCTAGAGGTGTCGGAGGTGCTGTCGATGCGACCCTCCCATTTAAAAGATAAATCTAGTTTAGTCATGGAGTTGCTCTCCTTTTTTCCATACTTGGGCCGGGCGCAGCTGCCCTTGATGGTAGAGCACTTGTCGATAGTCGTCTGCTGGGAAGGCCGTCAGGTCGCATTGCTTTTTCTCTTCTATAGATCCGATGGTTTTCTCTAAACCAAGAGCTTTAGCAGCACGAAAGGTGAGTGCGGCAAAAGTTTCGGCGGTGCTTAGTTTTTGGTAAGTGCCGAATATCGCGGCTTGGGTCAGCAAATCCCCCATGGGTGCAGAGCCGGGGTTCCAGTCGCTGGCAATGGCCAGTGTGGCGCCCTGATCGAGTAATTTTCGAGCAGGAGTGAAAGAGCAACCTAAGCCAAGGCTAGCTCCTGGTAGAGCTACTGCGACGGTGTTGCTTTTTGCGAGGGCTTCAATTTCTTTTTGCGTGCTGGCTTCTAGGTGATCTGCGCTTTTAGCGCCCAGTTCAACAGCTAATAGGCTGGAGCCCGCCGTAAACTGGTCGACATGAAGAGTGAGCTCAAACCCTAGCTTCTTTGCCGCTTCAAGATAGACTCGTGCTTCTTCGATGCTGAAAGCACTTTCTTCTACGAAAATATCCACGCGCTTGCTTAAATTTTGAGCCTTCACTTCAGGGAGAATATTCCCGGCACAGTGTTTTAAATATTCACTTTGAGTTCCGTTAAAATCGTGAGGCTTCATGTGAGCGCTCAAGCAAGTTGAAACAACATCTAGCTTTGTTTTTCTTCCAGCTGATTGAATGACTTTTAAATGTCGAAGCTCTTCGTCTTTGTTGAGGCCGTAGCCGCTTTTGACTTCTACAGTGGTGACGCCGTTCTTCAAAAGCTTCGCACAACGGTCGAGCATAGAGCGTTCTAAAATTTCATTGCTAGCAGCCCTTGTGCTTCTAACTGTGTCAAGAATGCCGCCGCCTTGTTTGGCGATTTCAATGTAGCTTTTTCCTGCAATTCTCATTGCGTAATCCCTAGCGCGACTGCCGCCCCAACACAGGTGGGTGTGGCAATCAACGAGCCCAGGGAATGCAACCATTCTTTTCTCGATTCTATCTATGGTCCAAGAATTTTGAGCAGCTTCTTTTGAGAGTTCTCCAAAGCTTCCGATTTTCATTATTTTTCCCTCGGAGTCGCTGACAATGCCAGCATCACTTAGAATCTCAAGTTGTTCATCTTTGAGCGACCCCTTAAGGTTTAAACCCTTCATGGTGAGTAGTTGGGTGAAGGGGCCGATGAGTTTGCTCACTTTAAAAGAACTCCGTGTTTTTTGCCCACTTCGGTTGCAATTTCGTAGCCTGCATCGTGGTGTCTAAAAACACCCATGGCTGGGTCGTTGAAAAGAACTCTCTTTAAGCAATCTCTAGCGCGATCTGTTCCGTCGGCCACAACAACCATTCCGGCGTGTTGAGAGTATCCCATTCCAACGCCTCCACCATGATGGAAACTAATCCAGGTAGCGCCACCGCTTGCGTTCGACATAAGATTTAAAAGGGGCCAATCCGAAACAGCGTCGGTGCCATCTTTCATGCCTTCGGTTTCTCTATTGGGAGAGGCAACGGATCCGCAATCCAAATGGTCGCGTCCGATGACGATGGGGGCTTTAACTTTGCCATTTTTAACGAGGTCGTTAAAAATGAGGCCGGCTTTTTCGCGTTCTCCCAGGCCGAGCCAACAGATGCGGCAAGGTAGCCCTTGGAAAGCAATTTTATCTTTAGCCTGCTCAAGCCAATGGATCATGTGTTTGTTCTCGGGAAAGGCTTCAATCAGTGCGCGGTCGGTGGTGAGAATGTCTTCCGGATTTCCAGAGAGTGCTGCCCATCGGAAAGGACCTTTGCCTTCGCAAAACAGAGGGCGGATGTATTCGGGAACAAAGCCTTTAAAGTCAAAAGCCTTGGTTTCTCCACCTTGTTTGGCAAACTCTCTTAGGTTGTTGCCGTAATCAAAAGTTTTGGAGCCACGCTTTTGTAGTTCCAGCATGAAATGAACATGGCGAGCCATGCTTTTGAGTGAGCGTTCTTTGTATGCTTTTGGGTCATTGCCTCGAAGCTCTTCTGCTTGCGCTAAGCTCATTCCATTGGGGACGTATCCGTAAACGGGATCATGGGCCGAAGTTTGGTCCGTTAAAATTTCGGGGGTGATGTTGTCTTGGATGAGTCTTTCCAGCACATCTCCAACGTCGCCGACAAGTCCCACAGAAAGCGCTTGGCCTTTAGACTTTGCGTCCATCACCCATTCAATGGCTTCTTCGTAACTTTCAGTTATCTTGTCGATGTATCGAGTCTTGATTCGTTTCTTGATTCTTTCTGGATCGATGTCGACTCCTAGAAAGGTTGCTCCTGCCATGGTGGCCGCAAGAGGTTGGGCTCCGCCCATTCCGCCTAGTCCACCGGTAACAAGAAGTTTTCCTTTGAGTGATCCGCCAAAATGTTTTTCAGCGCAGGCCACGAAGGTTTCATAAGTTCCTTGAAGGATTCCTTGGGTGCCGATGTAGATCCAAGAGCCCGCAGTCATTTGACCATACATCATTAGCCCACGTTCTTTTAAGTCTTGAAAGTGTTCCCAATTGGCCCAAGCAGGAACTAAATTTGAATTGGCGATGAGAACTCTTGGAGCTTGATCGTGGGTGCGGACAATTCCTACGGGCTTACCACTTTGTATAAGTAAGCTGTGTTCGTTATCTAAGTTGAGAAGGCTGTCGATAATTTTGTGAACAGCTTCAACGTTGCGGGCGGCTTGGCCCGTTCCACCATAAACAACGAGTTGTTCAGGGTCTTCGGCAACTTCGGCGTCGAGATTGTTTAAGAACATTCTTAAAGGAGCTTCAGTTTGCCAACTTTTTGCATTGAGGATTGTTCCCGTTGGACTTTTGTAATGAGGGTGGGTGGCGTATTTTTTAATAAAGTCGGAAGTGTTCATGTAAATCTCCATCCAGATTAAGTTTTCTATCGCGCGCAACCTTTTCGGCGCATTGGTTTAGTTTCTTGCTTGAAATAAGTTCAAGTGCAGATTCAAGGTCATCGGCAAAAATACGATCCTCTTCAGCATGGTCGATGTGTTGGCGAATCAAGTCGTGACATTTTTCGAGGATAGGTCCAGATTTGAGTGGATGTCTGAAGTCAAAGGCTTGAGCGGCACAGACCAGCTCGACCGCTAAAACTTTTTCTACGTTCTGAGTGACTTGAATCAAGCGTCGTCCACTGATTGAGCCCATGCTTACATGGTCTTCTTGTCCGAGTGAAGTGGGGATGGAGTCTGCACTGGCTGGAAAGCATAAGGATTTATTTTCTGAAACAAGGGCTGCGGAGGTGTATTGAGGGATCATAAAGCCCGAATTGATCCCCGTATTCCTCATTAACAGTTTAGGTAGGCCTTCGACCTTACCTTCAAGTAATAAGTAAGAGCGACGGTCGGAAATGTTTCCAATTTCGCTGGATGCTACCACTGCGTAATCCAGTGGAATAGCTAGTGGCTGGCCGTGGAAGTTACCTCCGCTAATAGCGGTTTCCTCGTCTAAAATAATGGGATTGTCGGTCACGGAGTTGAGTTCAATTTTACACAAACGGTTTAGATGAAGCCAGGCATCTCGACTGGCTCCATGAACTTGAGGCACGCACCTTAAAGAATAGGGGTCTTGCACTCGATTGCAATCTAGGTGAGAGGCGAGAATTTTTGATTTCGCTAAAAGCGCTCGCATCCTGTGTGCAACCGTCTTGGATCCTTCAAAGGGGCGAAGTTCGTGAAGACGAGCGTCGAAAGGGCTGGCTGAACCCATGAGGGATTCTAAGCTCATGGCAGAAATAATATCTGCCGTGTTGAGCACGTTTAGAAGTTTCTCAAGACCCACTACCGTGTGGGCCGCAATGAACTGAGTTCCGTTGATGAGAGCTAAGCCTTCTTTAGCTCCAAGCTCCAAGGGTTTCTTGCCAACCTTCTTTAGGTAATTTCCAGTGGGGAATTTTTTACCTTTGTGTTCAACGGTGCCTTGGCCGATGAGAGGCAAAAATAAATGCGCAAGTGGAGCAAGATCTCCAGAGGCTCCAACAGAGCCTTGCTCGGGAACAAGGGGAATGATGTCTTCGTTTAAATGCCAAAGAATGCGATCAAGAGTTTCTTGTCTCACTCCCGAATAGCCGAGACTTAAATTATGAAGTTTGAGCACCAACATAAGTCGAGCAATTTCTGTGGAGACAGGGTTGCCCATTCCAACGCTGTGGCTGCGAAGAATGTTTTGTTGGAGTTTTTGGGAATCTTCTTTAGAGATGATGGAGGTGCATAAAGGGCCAAAGCCTGTGTTCACTCCGTAAACGTTCTTTCCGCTTGCGACTAAAGTTTCTACACACTTTTGTGATCGAGCAATCTTCTTTTTTGTGGAGGGAGAAAACACAGCAAGGGTTTTAGAGCGAGCCATATCGAGGGCATGGCCCACGGTTAAATGATCTTCTCCAAGTTTGAATGAACTTTTCGGCATGGGGATTGTTTTACTTCAAAAAAAAGAGAAAGTCCTTAGGTCCGGGGAGACCTAAGGACTTTCAAAAGAGAGAGGTTTTTGGGGGGCCTCTCTACAAATCTAATTTAAGCTCTAAATCTCTGGGAGGAGCATTTGTTCGATGGTGTAAACGGGGGCAGGGTTGCCTGTGAATTCAATGGTTGAATCCATAGTCCCACACCAGCCGTATCCATCGCGGATGCTCACTTCCCACTGAGCATCTTTATAATCACCCTTGGTGCTTGTCGAGTGGTCAATGAGAGTGAGGTTAACACGATGTCCTGCGCCGGCATTCATGACTTCGTTGGGAAGAGTTGCGTAGTAGATTGTAGATCCGTCTTGAGCGACGTCTATGCTAGTTACTTCGAGCTTGTATCCAATTGGAACAAGGTTGCCTCCAACAACGGCCTTTGCTTCGAAGTTGAAGCCAAGAAAGCCAGCTTTGCCGTCACGGCGAGTCATAGTTAGGCTAACGTCTTGAGCTGTTTCAAAAGAATAGGAGGCATGTTCAATGTTTGCGTTTCTAATTTCCATTATGGCGCGGTCTTGGCCCTCTTCGTAAACGGCCAAGGCAGGCAGGCTGGCTAGTGTGAAACTAAGTGTAACGAGTTTGATTAGTTGTGCTTTCATTTGGATCTCCTCTTCCCCAATTTGATCTGCCCCTCTTGTAGCTCCGCCCTTTAATTTTGGAAAATTATTTGTTTTTCTCGGCTCCCATTAGAAAAACTAATAGTGACGGCCTCGCTTTTGGGGGGCGGCGCGTTGAAAAAGTAAGGCCGTCACTTTGTAGCTTGGTAGATAGCTTTAATGCGGTGGAAACTCTTAGTTATGAAAATACTCGCGAGTTTTGTTTTGCTTATGTTTGTGTCTTTCCCAATTCAAGCTAAGAAACTGCGCTTTGGCCCAGCCTTAGAACTTGGTTTCACTCGACCCACTCAAAAAGAGAACATTACTTCTTATGGTTTCTCTAAGGCTTATGGTGTGTGCGCCGGAATTGGTGGAAAGCTGCTCTTTGAAGTTAATGAAAAATTTCTTTTGGACACCGGGCTGTATTTAACGGTCCGGACTGCAAAACACACTTATCGAGACCAAGCGAGTGTTGAAACTTCTTTCGCAGGCTTGGAAGTTCCAGTAGTTGCAAACTGGAAGCTCGCGCAAAAAGAAAAGTATTTTTACTATGTAGGCTTGGGGATAAACAACGCTTTTGGAATTGGAGACATAAAAGTTGAAGCGAAGGCCCTCGGGCAAACCGGAACAGCTTCTGGCTCTTATAAAGAAGCAAACATGACTCATTACATGCCTAGTTTGCTGCTTAGCAATGGATGGATTTTTCAAGTTTCTGAAAAAATAGATTTAGGTTTAGACTTCCGCTTGCTCTTTGAACTTTTGGATAGAGAGAAGAGTGATTTGAAGGGCTTCAATGTTTGGTCCTTCGAAGTGATCACTTCTTTGCTTTGGTAGAGGTACGGACTTACTTTTGTGCCTCCCTGAGTCAATTTATCTAATTATAAATGGTGTTTAGTAGGCACGTAAATTGCTTTGGCTTCGGTATGCCTCGAAAAAAGTTAATTTATACATCAGATTATCCTTATCACGTAATGTCTAGAAGCAATAACAAAGAATGGTTCTATATCTCGCAAGTGGATATGTGGAGAATATTCAACCAGCAACTTCAGAAAATGATTCAAACACACGGGCTTCTTGTTCATGCGTATGTGCTGATGAGTAATCATTATCATATGGTGGTTAGCGTGAGCGAGGCCAGTAATTTAGGTGTTGTGATGAGGGATTTTCAAAGAAATATCGCAAAGATAATAAATAAAAAAACCGGAAGGGTTAACCACGTTTTTGGAGGCCCTTATAAGGCCTGTTTGATTACAACTTGTGACGACTACGCTAGAGTTCTTAAATATGTTTACAGGAATCCTGTTGAGGCTAGGGTAACGGAGTTTTCTCAAGATTATTCTTTTTCATCTTTGACTGACCCACTTACTCCACTTTGTTCTCCAGCTTCTGGTATCGCTTCAAAGGTGCCAAATCGAAACTGTTTTGACTGGTTGGCCGCGGAAGAGGGGGAGCAATATAACTTTGAGACGATGAAGGGTTTGATGAAAACTAAATTCAAGGAATCCAAGCGTAGCGAGTGCTGCAAGGTGGCGCAAAAGTAAGTCCGTACCCTAAAGCGTTTGCATCTCAATGCTTAGTTTTTGAATACTCTCACTAAGGGCTTCTTCTTCGGCTTCCAATCTTCGAATTTCATCGCTGAGTGTGTTCGATTCTGAATTAAGCATGTTGAGTTGAGATCGAACTTGAGGGTTTTCTACGTCGACAAATTCAGAGTGACTTACGCCGGAGCTAGTATCTGTCTTGGTGACAAGCTGCTTTTTGTAAAGTCTTGATTGAAGTCTCGAGGACTGGCGCGAAACTTGGTTGTATCTATTCTGTTTTTGAGACAGGCGTCGAGATACATCGGCAGCCGTTCTTTCTTTAGCGGCAATTTCAGCGATTAGGTATTTCTTCCTAGCTGGGTTAAATCCCTTGAAGAAAAGTTCTTCATCTTTATCGTTGCAAACTTTTGTGTAGAGCTTTCCAGAGAGGCCTGCTCGTTGCCCACCCTTTTCTGAGCAGTAGTCCTTGAGTCCCGCGGCATGTTTAATTTTGAGTGAACTGACATCTCTTGCGTCGCAAAGCTCGTCATTAAAAAGCATTCCCTCTTTGCCTGTGATGATGGCCTGTTGAGGGGTGCAATACTTAGCCATTCCAGTTTTAAAACCCTTGTCCAGTTCTCCTCCTTGAATGTCGGCTTCAACTTTCTTACATTCTTGGTAGAAGGGTTCTGCAGGGGGTCGAATGCCTTTCAAGGCTGCTTGGTGGCCAAACTCAAACCAGTTTGTTTTTTCGCACTCCTTGCGCTTCATATAAGACACGCAAGAGCTCAATAAAATGAGGCAAAGAACGAGTTGGATGCGAGCTAGATTGTTGGAAAGAAATTTCATACATTTATAGTAGTGCAAATTTTACATTTTTCTAGTCTGTCGAAAGCTGAAAAGGGTAGGGTGTTGCTTTTGCGTTTTAAGCTGCTTTGTCTAAAGCAAGCTCTTTGATTCTGCGACTCAGGTTCTTTCGGTCAATTCCGAGTTCCTGTGCTGTGGCGCTTATGTTACCGTGGTTGCGCTCTAGGGCCTCTGATATCCATTTGCTGTCATAAAAATCTAGCACCTGGGTTCGAAGTTCTTTCAAGTCGTGGCTGCCGTTCATGTTCGGAATGTTTGTTACATTTGAGCTATCTTCACTGCTCATGCTCGCTCCCATGTTGAGTTCTAGCTGGTCAAAGCGATCGAGGATAGAGGCTCTCTCGATCCAGTTATTGAGTTCTCGAATGTTTCCAGGCCAAGGATAGCTTCTCATAGTGGCCATATGCTCAGGCGGAATACCCTCTATGTGGTGCTTTTGGCAAAGGCGTTCACAGAGCTTGATGATGTCGTCCCCGCGATCGCGTAAAGCAGGTAATTCAATCTCAACGATGGAAAGACGGTAGTAAAGGTCTTCTCTAAATTCATCGTTTGCAATTTTGTCTTTTAAGTTTCGGTGGGTGGCGGCAATAATGCGACCTTTAAACTCAATCTCGTGGTTTGAGCCAACTCTACGGAACTTTCGTTCTTGCAATATTCGTAGGAGTTTAGCTTGATGCTGTGGTGCCAACTCACCGATCTCATCCAAGAACAAGGTGCCCTCACGAACAGCTTCCGCGAGACCCACTCGCGATTTGTGAGCACCGCTAAAGGAGCCTTTTTCGTGGCCATAGAGTTCTGATTCAAAAAGTTCGGTCGGAATGGCTGAGCAGTTAAGGGCAAGAAAAGGAACCCTGTTTTCGTTGGTGTAGCTTAATCTGTGCAATTCCTGCGCGATGATTTCTTTGCCTGTTCCAGTTTCGCCTAGGATGAGCACGGTTGCCTTTTGTTTCCGAGACACCCGAGTCAGAATGTCTTTTATCTTCATCATGGGGGGGCAGTCGCCCAGAAAATGTGGGCGCACAACTTCACTTTCTAAGGATTCAATCTCTCGATCTTGCATTTGGCAAAGATGTTCAAGTCTTTTGAGAAGAGCCTCTCTTTCAAGCTCCATGTGGAATCGTTCGCCTGCTCTACGAACGCTTAACTCAAGAGCATCCATATCGAAGGGCTTTTCAAAAAAAGAAAAAGCTCCCAGCTCTACGGCTTTGATTGCGGATTCTTTGTCGCCGTGTCCGGTGATAAGAATGGTTGGAACTTTCATTTCGCTTAAAACATCAAAACCATTCAGACCTGGCATTTTGATGTCGCTGACAACCACTTCGGGGTCGACCTGGAGTGATTTCTCTAGAGCATCTTTCCCATCTACAGCTTCAAATACGACGTGTCCTTTTCTTTCAAGACGCATCTTTAAAAGTTTTCTAATAGAGTCTTCGTCGTCAATGACAAGAACGCGGAATCCTTTGCGTAGATTGCTTTCGCTCATGCTGCCACCTCTTCAGATTTTTTTTGTTTTTGAGCATTCTGAAGTTTTAACAAAAAGGTCGATCCTGATCCTGAGCTACTTTCAAGGCTAAGTTCACCACCAAAGCGGTGAGCAATGCTAAAGCTTAAGGAAAGCCCGAGGCCCATCCCTTTGTTGGGGTCTTTTGTCGTGAAGAAAGGGTTGAAAATCTGTTCCTGGATGCCTTTGGGGACACCGCAACCGTTGTCTGAGACGCGAAGCTCTATAAAGTCGGCTTTCTTGTCTACGTTGATCAGAATGTGGCCACTTAGTTTTTCGTCCGAGTTTCTTCGATCGAGAATGGCGTCACGTCCATTGGCAATCAAATTGATGAGAATCTGTTCAATAGGATGAGCTTGAGCGAGAACACTTGTGTCTTCTAAGTCACCACGGACATCAATGTTTATGTTTTTAGATTTGAGTTGTTTGTCTAACAACTTTGTAACGTTTTTTAGCGTGTCGTTTAATGGAACAACTTTTTTGTCATTTTCATTTTCGCCTAGGTTCTTTTTTTCTTCTCTTGCAAAACTGCGTAGATGGCTGAGGAGATCGGCCATCTTGTCAGAGTTGGTCGTGATTTCATTGCATAAGTCGGCCAGCAGTTTTTTGTCTGGGTTCGCATCATTTTTAACGATGTCAGCAATCTCTTGTGCAAATCCTCTAACACCTGTGAGCGGTTGGTTTAGTTCGTGTGAAACTCCAGCGGCTAACTCTCCAAGGGCAACTAGTTTCGAGGCTTGAAGCATTTTGTTTTGGGTGGTTTGCAATTCTGAGTGAACCTTTTCTAGTTCGACATAGGCCGTTTCTAGTGAGTAATGTTTGGTTGCTAGATCTCTCATGAGCAACAAGCGTTCGGTGTCATCGCTCAAAACAGCTAAGGCAATTTTTTTGTTGGCCATCAGCGTATGTGAAACTTTAACGGTTACATATTTGAGTTCATTGTCTCGGGTATTGATGGCAATGTCGTTGTAGTAGCCAGGGTTCTCAAATATTTTTAACTCGAGTCCGCGGTCGTGAGATTGGTCCTCAGGAAAGACGCTGTTGAGGATGTTTGCACTTTCACCAAGCAGCTCGTCTCGCTCAAATCCAATGAGACCTGAAAAACTTTTATTGATGGCCAAGACCTGTTTTGTTTCTAGAGATATAGCGATGAGAGCATCGCTGGATTCTTCAAAGAACAGCCTGTAGAGATCTTTGTTGCCCATCTTTAAGCTTATCGGTCATTCGGGAGCAAGAGTTGAGAAGAATGATTCTAGCCAAAACAACTTTAAAATCAGCTATCTGTTCAGGCTGAGAAAGGGCTGCTGCTACTTGCTAAACACTGGTAGGCTACCCTCGTGAAGGCAGGGCATGGCGCCACCGTGCGATCCGACACTAAAGGAGATGTAGCCAGGATAGGGCCAGTCTGAGTGGGAATAGTGGATGCTCCGGATTCCATCGCATTGGTCTACACGGACATCGGCCAAGCGATTGGAGGGAAACACTGCAATCTCTGAACCTTGATCGATTGAGCTATAGGTCCAATGTCCTGACCCTTGTCCAAAGTCGTTATTGGGTCCTCTTTTGAAGGACTTTAAGTATACGGGGTCGTTCCAGGCTATTCCGTTTTGAAACATTTGGAGAACGGTTGTTTGCCTTCCGTTTGAAAGATTCACTCGGCCCAGGCAAAGCGTGAAGGCAAATTTCTCAGGGTTGATGTCTGCCCCGTAGTTGCCAGTAACGCTTAATGGTTGGCAGGAGTCGAAGCTCGAGATTGGGGCCAGGTCAAATTCGCAGGTGCTTGAAAACGCCAAGGCTGATGCGAAAAAGGTTAAAATTGTGAATTGCTTTCGATGGGCTATCATCGAGAGCTTCTTCTAGTGAAAATTTCCCTTCGGAGTCAAGTTTTTCAAGGCTCGCTTTGAGAGGGGGGCGATTTTTAAAGGTTTTTCTTTGGTCTTTTTTAGGGCCAGTTTGCGTTGAGTGAAAGTAAAGACTTATTAATTCAATCTTAAGGGTTTTGTCCTTTTCTAGATTGGGCGCCTCGCTTAGTTTGCCGGGCATGTTCAGGAAGATATCTCATGTTCCCTTTTACCTTCTTTTTGTAATCACGCTTTTTACTCAGGGGAGTTTTGCCGCTGGCAAGTGCGAAGATGAAGCTAAAATTCAGGCTCAAGCGGTCGAAGAGTTTAAAGAAGAAATCTTCGAGCTTGGGCTTCGCAAAGCAGACTCCAAAAAGTATCCGATGGCCGCTAGTGCCGAAAATCAACTGCGCTTGATGTCCTGGAACGTAGAGAATCTTTTCGATACAGAGCCAACTCAAGGAAAATTAGACGCTGAGTTTCTGCCAACGGAGGGTGTTTATAACGGGCCAATCGAAGAGTTGAAGGGAATGACTTTTGCTCAAATCAAAGAGCGTTTGTGCGCCTCAATTCCTGAGCGATATCGCAGTTCTTGTTTGAGCCGTAATTGGTCTCCAGAGATGTATGCAGGCAAGCTTGCTCAGATTGTCGCCACTTATAAGACTGTGTTTGGTGCAAAATCCAATTTACCAGATATTTCAGTTTTTTCTGAAGTTGAAAGTCCACGAGCCGCATTGGATTTGTCCAACGCTCTTGGGTATACGACAAGCTCCGAGGGGGTGGATTTTGAAGACACCAGTGATGAACATTACAAGAAACTAAAAGAACAAGGCTGGGCAAAACTAGAATCCATTTCCTCCAAGGGCGGGCTGATCATGAGCAATAGTCCTGACGAAAGAGGCATCGATCTAGCCATCGCATTTAAGCCTAAAAAAGGAAAGTTAGAGTTGCTTGAGTCCAAAGAGTATTTCGTTGAAATGCCCGCTCGCTTTTCTCCGACTCGAAATATTTTGGTGGCCACCTTCTTGGTGAATGGTAAAGAGAAGTTAACGGTGATGGCCAATCATTGGCCGTCTCAAGGATCTCCTACTTTCGTTAGAAAAGCTGTGGCCGAACGCGCGAAAGCTATTTACGAAGAGTATGCAAAATCTACCAAGGTTGTTTTGGTGGGGGACTTCAATTCTATCCAAGGGGAAACACCCCATCCAGTGAATGAAGTGTTGCTTGGTGGTTCTGATTTAGTGGATGCTCGCCAATACGAAGAAGATAAACGAGGCAAAGTCTTCGAAGCTCCCGGCACTTATTATTTTGCTCCTGGCACTAGTTGGAATCACTTAGATCGCATTATTTTAGATGCTCGCCTTGTTCGAGCGAGAAGCTCCTTGCGCTTAAGCGAGGAGGGAATGTCTATTTTTCATCCCGAAACAAACGTGTATCAAAAGTCGATCAAGTTTTATCGGGATGTTGAGACGGCCGAGAGAATTGAGAGGGCCACCGGAGTGGCTATTAAGTATAAGAATGTTCCAGAAGATGCGCGAGACCCCCGCGTTAAACAGGCCTTTTTGGACGATCCCGATTTGGATGTGCTTGATGTAAGAGAGTCTGGACCTAACGGACTTTATTACTATCGAGAAGACGGAAGTGATGAGCTGAAGTTTCGGGGTGTCTCAGACCACTTCCCTATATCCGTTCAGCTAGAGTGGTAGTAATAAACCCTTTCGGAGGGTTTGAGCAGCCACCCTAGGTCTTTTTGCGTCGGGCAAGGAGTCTTGATTTATTTCTTGTAACGTCAAGAGTCTTCTTGAAAACGGGTTCAAGTCTAGATGCTTTCAAGGCTTTAACGCCTTCAATAGTGCAACCGCCGGGGGTGGTTACATTGGAAATTAACTTTTCAAGTGTTGTGTTTTCTTTGAGTAGCATGGTGGCAGCTCCCAAAAAGGTTTGAGCACAAAGTTCTTGAGCTTTCTTGGGCGGAACACCCTGATTAGTGGCGGCATCAGACATTAGCTTCATCAGATAATAGACAAAGGCTGGCCCGCTTGCACTAAGGGCGGTGACTTCGTGAAAAAGCTTTTCTGGCATTGGCAACACATGGCCCACTTTAGAGAACAATTGTGTGGCTTTCTTCATGTGAGCGGCTGTTGTGTATCGGCCCTTGTATAGGGTGGTCATTCCCTGTCCCACTGTGCAAGGTGTGTTTGTCATGGTGACGATGACTGGGTTTTTTTGTCCGAGTGTGCGTTGTAATTGCTTGCTGTCTACACCAGCAAGCACCGAGTAAATGACGGTAGGTTGTCTTAGGCCATTTTCAAGAAGGTCGCGGCATACCTCTTCTAGGTGATAAGGCTTAACGCCTAGAAGAATAATGTCGGATGCGATGAGCTTTTTTGGGTCGATTCTGGAGCTGCAGTGAATACCGAAGTTCTTTCTAACTCTGTTGGCAGATTTAGAGCTTTTGGTGACGGCCCAAATTTGACTTCGTTTGACCGAGTCGGATTCTAACCAACCCGCTATGATTCCTTGGGTGAGTTTTCCGGCTCCAATAATTCCAATCTTCATCTCTATACCCTGGTTGCGGCCAAAAATGCGCCGACTCTTTCCATTTCTTCGGGCATCTTTGCTTCAATAGAGGTGAGTAAATCAGTGGATATGTTTAATTGTTGCAAATAGTTTGCTGGGTATTCTGGCTTTGTTTCATCTCCAGAAAATCCCAGGGAAAGGCGCTTGCTCATTATGTCGGCTATGGTGGCAATCATAATGGTGGGTTTCATCTGAGGGTAAATGCTTTCCATTTCGGTAACATCACGATGATGAAAGCGAATGGTCTTTCGAATCACAACTGGGAGTTTCCATTGTTCAGCCAGTCTTTCTCCAATGACTGTGTGTCCAGGCAAGCCCAGTGCAGTTTCAGCTTCAAGAAAGGAAATGTTCTCGTTTCGAGCTAGTTCAACCACTTCTTTTAAGTCGTCTTGGGCTACTTTAAAAAGAGCAATTTTCCCGACATCGTGAAGCAATCCACATGTGAAGGCATCTTGTGGTCTTGAAACCTTTAATCGGGTTGCAATGAGTTCGCCCGCGACAGCGGTGCACAAAGAGTGTTTCCAAAACTCTGAGACTTTAAAATAAGGGGCCGCTTTAAGATCAAAGCTAGAAAACACACTTGTTCCCAGGACCAATACGCTGATTGTGTTAAACCCTAAGAAACCGAGTGCTTTTGTTACATCGGTGACCTCGGTGGATAGATTGTAGAAGGCAGAGTTCACTAATCTAAGAACCTTTGCCGTCAGCACTTGATCTTTTTTTAGGACCTCCGCAATTTGGTTGGCGCTAGTATTGGGGTCGTTGACCATGTCCATCAATTTGGTTACAACAATAGATAGAGTTGGAATATCTCTAAGTTTTTCTACGTGGAATGTAATCGTTCTTGCGGATTGAACCATTCGATTATTCTACTTTAGATTGTTCTAGCTATCTTTAAATACTCCAGACTTAAGGCAACGCGCCGTAGTCAGGCGAATTTTTGGCGGACTCGAAGGTTCTGCGTGGTGCGTCGATCGATCATAATGCAGTTCATGTAAATATTCTTAGTCTAGTTGAGGGTAAGAGAAGGAGATCTTGATGAAAAAATTATTTAGTTTGAGTGCAATGTGCTTGTTGTTGGTCAACTGTGGATCTGAGGGAAGTGGAAACTTTACGGTTCAAGGGGCCGGGTCTGCAACTTCCGTGTCATCGACCTTCAATGGAATTTCTTCGAGTGTTTTAAATCCTTTTGGATTGGCGAGTGATGATCTTCTTCCCGTTGGCTCGGCTATAAGTCCTTCAGAGTTGCAAATTAAGGTGAGTCAATTTTGGATTTCGACCAGCGCCGACTGTAGTAATCCAATTCTTGTTTTCGAAGACTTGGGTGCTGATTATCAGAACATTTTAACCACTGGAACTAAGCCGACTTTCGGCCGAGGGAGTGTTGAGCCTGCGAATTATAAATGTGTGATTATGGGGATGAATGACATCATTCAATATAGACCCGCAAGTTCAGATGGTCAGCAGTGCGTTGCTGGTGAATTAGAAACGCTTGATGTTTGTGGTGCGGGCTCTGGGTCGTTTGATCACCCGGAAGGATCTGTTTATGCAGATGGAACCTGTAGTGGTGCAAACGATGTCGTTCCGCTTTACCTCTCGAACTTTTCAGGGAGTAATGGAGATGCTTTTAATCGCCCGACCGAATCTGGTTCAGGAAATGGAATCAGTCTTAGTGGCGAGCTAGAGGTTGGCACGGCTAGCGTCAACAGCTTCTTTGTAGTTGATGGAACTGATCAAGTGTCTACAAGCGGTGGCAACTGCGAAATGCAACCACCGACCTTTTCCTTTGTTACCCCTTAATCAGGGCAAATTTAGAGGGTGAAAAAAGGCGTCTTGCTTCCTGCGGCTGGAAGCAAGACGCCTTTCTTATTTTTGGTTTTTTTTGATTTGTATGCGATTGCCCTCGTCGACAAAAACCAACTTTGGTTTGTAGTTGCTTGATTCGCTATCATCCACATCAATGTAGGAGCAGATAATGACAAGATCGGTGGGTTGCACGTGTCTGGCGGCAGCGCCATTGAGGCAGATCTCAGCGTCTTTGCCGAAGATGACATAGGTGGAAAAGCGCGCTCCGTTGTTGCAGTTGTAGATTTCAACTTTTTCAAACTCTCTTAGGTCGGCACCTTCACATAGCTTGGGATCGATTGAAATAGATCCTTCGTATTTTAGGTTAGCGTCGGTAACGGTTGCTCTGTGAATTTTTGATTTAAGCATTGTTCTTTTCATGTCATTATCTCCAATGATTCTGTTTACGTGTTCATTTCCAACGAATCTGTTTATGTATTCATTTCCAACGAATAATATAGCCCTTTTAATACAAGTTCCGGTATGAACTCTTCGAAAACGCCTTCGTCTTCAAAGAGTCGAGCAAAGCCACCCGTTCCTAAAACAGTTACAGTCTCACCGTTAAAAAACTCTTTGCTAATGCTGTTGGTGACTTCCTTGGCTGTATAGAGGGTGTTTAGATAAATCCCGGATTGGATACACTCGACGGTGCTTCTGCCTACAGGACTTGTGCTTTTTGTGATGGAAACTTTTGGCAGCTTGGATGTGTTTTCCTCGAGTGATTCCATCATCAAGCGCAGTCCTGGCATAATCAGTCCCCCGAGGTATTCCTTGGCGGCGCTGATCACGCAGAACGTAGTGGCCGTTCCAAAGTCGATGACCACTAAATTCTTTCCGGGAAACATCTTTGTGGCTGCAATCGAGTTTGCAATTCGATCAGCGCCTACTTCGATTGGGTTTCGGTATTTAATCTTCAATCCAGTTTTAACTCCTGATCGGAGAATAAAGGGATTCAAGTTGAAATACTTTAAGCAGCAGCTTGCTAGACTGTGGTTCAAATCAGGAACAACAGAGCAGAAGGCAATTTTTTTAATGTCTGCTGGGTCAAAGAGGTTCTCTCGAAGAACGTTCTTTAGGAATACGCCAATCTCATCAGAGCTGGTGGAGCTTTTGCTGGATTTTCGAAAATTGAACAGTAAATCGCCTTGGGCATCAAAAACCCCTCCGAAGATTTGGCTGTTCCCAATGTCGAGAGCCAAAATCATAGAGCGACATTATCGATTAACCGGACATCTTCCAGCTTAACCGCTCCAAAGCGTCGGTTCCAAAGTTGATCTAAGTAAACAACTTCAAAACCTTGTGCATCCAGTTCCGCCCTTGCTTCATCGATGCTTGGGGCTGATTGTAGGATTTTTGCAAAATTTGGGGCTTTTGCTCTAGCTTGAGTGCTTAGTCTTTCATTGCGAGAGCTTAGAGCCAATCCCTCGCGACTGCGAAAGGTGGGACAGCCAACAACCTTTACGTCCATGAAAAAGGCTTTAGCCATATCGGAGATAAGTGAGAGTTGTTGATAGTCCTTTTCTCCAAAGTAGGCGTGTGTAGGGTTAACGATGTGAAAGAGTTTCATCACGACAGTGAGCACTCCATCAAAATGTCCTTCTCTGTCGGCTCCGCACAGTAGTTTTGAATCTTGATTTTCGCTCAATTTAAATCGATAGGAGTCAGGGTAGACATCTTTTTCTTCAGGAGAAAAAACTAGGTCAACTTCTAAAGCTTTAAGAAGTTCAAGATCAGTTTCTAGTTGGGTCGGGTAAGCCTTCAAGTCTTTAGGGTCGTTGAATTGAGTAGGGTTTACAAAAATGCTTACAACGGTTTTGTCGTTTTCTCGCATGGATCGCTCCACCAAAGAAAGATGGCCTTCATGCAAGGCTCCCATAGTGGGAACAAAACCGACGGATAAGTCTTTTTGCCTGTATCTCCATTGTTTCACTTCAGTTGGGCTTCTAAATAAATCGATGCTCATTGGTAGGATTCCTTGTCTGAAGGGAAGTGATGAGCCTTGACTTCTTTGTCGAAATCATTGAAAGCCTCTAAATACTTTTGGCCGCCTTCTAAATAGGTTTTCAAAAATTTTGGTTTAAATTCCCCGTTCAAGCCAAGCATGTCTTGCATCACAAGAACTTGACCGTCGCAGTAAGGGCCTGCTCCGATTCCGATGGTGGGAATGTTTAAGGAAGAGCTAATCAATCGAGAGAGTTCTTTTGGAACGCACTCTAGAACCACTGAAAAACATCCAAGTTCTTCAAGCTGTTCGGCTTGTTTGATGAGGTCTTCTCTTTGATCCTCGTGTCGACCCTGCACCTTGTAGCCACCTAGGGCGTGAATTGACTGCGGAGTAAGGCCAATGTGTCCTTGAACAGGAATACCAGAACCGACAAGGTGGCTAATTATTTTCTCATGACCCCAAACACCTTCAAGCTTTACTGCATGGGCGCCTGCTCGCATGATTTGTTCTGCTGCGCGCATGGCTTCTTTTTTTCCTTTGCGAAAGCTCATGAAGGGCATGTCTCCGACAAGCACTTTCTCTGTAGAGGCTCCTAGGCCTCGGGTAACCGCGGCTACGTGATTGCTCATCATGTCGACAGTGGCTGATAAGGTAGAGTCAAAACCGTGAACAACCATGGAGACGCTGTCTCCGACGAGCACGCAATCAACAGAGGATTTGGCTAATATTTTAGCCGACCAGGCGTCGTAGCAGGTAACCATGCTAATGGGTTGTTCTTCTTTTTTCATGGCAAGAAGTTTCAGAATGCTCATTTCATAAGCTCCACAAAGGCTTTGTAGATGTCTTGATACTTGTCGCCCTGAAGTGCTTTTAGGTTTGCTTCAATTGTTTTTTGATCTTTCCTAACCAGTGGTCCTGTGAGCGCTCCTTTAGGATTTGTTTTTAAGTTCTTTGTGATTCTTTCGAGATAAGGAATGGCCACTTCTCGATCGAGTCCCAGTTTGCTTTCAAAGTCTTCAAAAAGTTTGTTCCATAGAACGGTGCTAAAGTTTCCGGCCATTACACAAAGAGAGTGATACAGCTCTTTGTCTTTTACTTGAAGGTCGAAGTGAGGGTTGTTGAGCCTTGGGAAGGCCTCCTCAAAGAGGGCGCCGCCTGCTTCGCAGATGAAGGGGATCTTTTCATAGGTGCGTAGGCTGTAGAGTTTTTCTCCAAAACTAAAAAGCGGATGAAAGCCGGGCACTTCATGCACCGTTTGCGATCCAGAGAAATGCAAACAAGTCTTAGAGTGGAGGAAATCATTTTCTTTGTAGAAAGGCTCAATAGACTCGTCTTTAATCAGTAACAGAATGATGCTGGCTCCTTGAAGCTTGCGGAGGTCAGCCTCGCTTTGGCTTCGGTTCCAGGTGAAAAAGGAGTGGCCTGTTAGCTGGAGGTAGTGGCGCATGTGACGAGCAACTCGCCCGTCGCCAATGAGTCCATAAGTGGGTGTGGGTTTCGCCTTAAAGGCGCTGGT
This sequence comes from bacterium, assembly GCA_009991595.1. GTDB lineage: Bacteria > Bdellovibrionota > UBA2428 > UBA2428 > UBA2428 > JAACVK01. The sequence goes on from JAACVK010000024.1 coordinate 84,157, forward strand.
TTCAAATTCTGTCATAATGCTGGTCACCGTCGGGAAAATTCCCAGATCGATGCCTCCTTATGGGCTAGTTGTTAGCAATAAAAACACTTATTTGAAAGCCCCGGAGTCCTTTTTGGGCCTCTGGAGCTTTGTTTAAATTCTTAACGGCTGAGTAAAGAATGAGCAGTAAATTGTTTAATTTGGATGACTTAGCCTCCAAACAATGGTTTTAAGGGCCACGTGAAAGGTCTATTATTAATCCTTCGGGAGAGTTTTAAGCGCAATGCATAAAGTAGCTGTCATTATGAATTCTAGGGCTTCTCACTCTGAGGTTACAAGCCAAGAAGTTCAGTGGTTGAAAGAGATTCTCTTTCGAAGCAGCATAATCTTCTATTCGCCTGAAACTCTTGAGAGCCTTGCTGAATGTTTAGACAACATTGTTCGAGAAAAGTTTGATGTAGTGGTTCCCGTGGGTGGAGATGGAACCTTTAATTTGGTGGTCCAAAAGATTGCCCACACTGGCATAAAAACTTTACCCATCCCAACGGGAACTGCAAATGATTTGGCTAACGAGTTGGGCATTGTGGGAAAGTTAAAGAAAGCATTTCACAAGATTCGCGAAGACGACTTTTTAGACATAGATCTGATTGAGATTAACGGCCGTTATATGGTCACCAATGGCGGTATTGGGTTGGCGGGAATGGTTGCAGAAAAAATTAACGATTATCGAGCTCAATTTCCCCTGTTTAAAAAAGTTATGAAATCTTTTGATCACCATGTCTATGGACTTGGAATGGTGGGAGCGTTGTCTCTACCTAAAATGCCTCGAGTTGATTTAAGGTTTTTTTCAGATAGTGTAGAGAGAGTTGTCAATACTCCCTTATTCCTCGTCAACAATCAGCCTAACATTGCTCGCTCTTTTAAAATCGCTCCACGGACCAAAAATAATGACGGCCTTTTTAATGTTTCTATCTTTGAGCATCCTAAACGTATCCAACTTCTTAAAACCATTTGGCAGGTGCGTTCTGGTGTGAATGTTGAGTCCGACTCAAATTTTTTCTCAATGGAAGTTTCCAATTGTAAGGTTGAAGTCTTGGGCGAGACTCCGTTGAGCTTTTTCGGAGACGGCGAAATTCTTGCTCAAGGGACTAGTTTCGATATAAAGATACATCCTAAGGCACTTTCTGTGATTTCTTCAGAAGAAAAGCTTGGAGTCTTTCGATGAAGTCGATTTTTTTAACGGGAGGAACCGGTTTTCTCGGAAAAGCCCTTCTAGAGGCCATTGAGTCTGATTTTGATCAAATCTTTCTTTTGTCACGACGGTCTGAGTTCGACCCTTCTATTGTCAGTTTAAAATCACGCTATCCGAAACTTATTCTAATAAAAGGCGATTTGTCTGACCCAAACTTGGTTGCTATTGCAGACCAGTTGAAAGAAGTCACTCAGGCGCTTCATTTAGGGGGTCTCTACGACTTTAAGGCGAGTGACAGTGAGAATTTTTCCACCAATATTACAGGAACTCATAATTTTCTTGCTCTCTGCGGAGCTCTTCCAAATTTAGAGCGCATTGGTTTTGCTAGTAGTGTTGCTGTTGCTGGAGACTTTAACGGGGTTTTCAATGAGGATATGTTTAATGTCGGACAAAAGTTTTCTGATTCCTATGCCTTTTCTAAGTTTAGAGCTGAAGGGTTGATCGGTGGTTTTGAATTCCCAGGAGAAAAAGTTTTCTTTCGATATGGAGTGCTTGTAGGTGATTCTCGAACGGGTCGTGTGGATAAGGTAGATGGTCCTTACTACATGATAGAGGCCCTATTGGGGCTTAAAAAGAAAATTAGATTGATTAAATATGGATTAGTGACCCCGCTTCCATTTGATGAAAAGGGAATTATTCATATGATTCCTGTAGATGTCTCCGCTCAGGCGACAGCTGCTGTGTTGAGGTCCGAGGCTCACAAAGGCGTTTCTAGAAATTATCACATTGTCGGGCGTCCTTTGGCTACTAAAGAGTTGATTGTTAGAATCTTACGTTTTGTTGGTTTGAGTGAGAATACCTATGCGCTAAAAAAAGGTTTTCTATCGAAATCTATTTTAAAGCGCTTTCACATCCCGGACTCGCTATTGCACTATTTATATGTTCGAACTCGCTTTGATTACTCTCAGTTTTCTCGCGACTTTCCTGAAATCGTGTTTCCTACGTTTGACCAATATGAAAAGGCTTTCTTTTCGGTGTTTGACACTCGCGAGGAGTCTAAATGAAGCACATTATAAGTCTTAGTTATTCTGGGAGCCAAAATAACTTTGAGTCGGTCATTCGGTGCGGGCAAACGGAATACCGGCTCTCTCATCTGGGTGCAGATTACAATAGTGAAGTTTTCGCCTCACTGGTAAAGAGTTTTGACCAATCTGACAATATTATTTGTCTTTCGGGCTTGCTTCCTCCGTTGAGGGTAAAGTCGAAGCTCTATTTTCATTCTCATTCCGAAGAGCTAAAGAATTCAATTCAACATGCCCAAGTCTATGTGGGTGCCTTATGTAGAGAAACTTTAGGGGCTTGGACCTTGGGACATATACTAGAACATTTTCCAGAAATGCTTGTTAACAAAAGAATTGGATTTCACTCAGGAGCTCTTGACTACGCCCTGGTCGCAAAAATGCAAGAGCACACCCATCGTTTTTCTTTCTTTGATCCAAAGTTGTTTACAAATGTTCCCAAGGCTCTCGAATCCATCGAAGCTCTCGAGCGGTTTGTTGGAGCAACCATGCCTTTGATAAGCCGAAAGAAGCTTAGTAAAAGCATGAATTACAACGCAACTTTTGAAAAAGTCGATCCTGCTCTTTTTCGAGGAGTCGAAACAGTCATTACGCGCTCTGCGATTTTAGATCGAATGGACTTAGAGCATCTGCGCGATAAGAATGTGATTGTAGATTCCTTAAGGCCTTCTTTAATCAAGCGATTAGGAGATGCTGGTGTAAGGTCTACGGTGCATCTTCTTCCTGATATAGAGTATGCTAAGCAGGACCCACGCATAAACTTTCCCATTTTCGAAGCTTTGGTGGCTCAAGAGGTTTGCCCCTCCGAGGCGTTAAGCAAAGAGAGTGTTGTCGATTGGATCGCTAAGCACGACTACAAGCCTAAGCCAAATATTCTAAATCCTGTGCGATCAAAGCGCCATGTGAGACGCTTTGCCTTCATCATCCATCCGCTTAGTTTGGCAGATGTGTTTCGTCATCCAGTTTTGAGACCACTGTCGTCTGTGGCCATGAAGAATAAGAATATTTTTGAGCGGACAATCTCGCATATCCCCGGAATTTGCTACGGTAAGCTGACGGGCGTGAAGAGCACTCACCATGGGGAAGAGGTAGAGGGGCTCATTTATACAATCTTTGATACCCCTAAGCAGTTGATGCGCCTACCTCCAGAAGTTGTCTATAAGAAGTTAAATAAAATCTGTGAACAAGCAGCTCGTGATGGGGCAGAGATTATTGGTTTGGGTGCTTACACTAAGATTGCTGGTGACTCTGGTGTCACCGTCAACAAAATGAGCCCTATACCTGTGACCACAGGAAACTCCCTCTCGGCCTCGGCCACCTTGTGGGCTGCAAGAGTTGCCATGCAGAAAATGTGGGATGGTGTTCGTGTGAGCCGTGCAAACTCTCGTCATGACATAAAAGTGATGGTCATTGGAGCCACTGGTAGTATTGGAGCCGCAGCGGCTAAATTGCTTGCTCACTACGTTGATGAACTTGTCTTGAGTGCTCGAACAGTGGATAAAATTTTGAGCCTGAAAGCCGAAATTGATTCATTAGGCCTTAAGTGCAAGGTCTCCGTAACAACCGAGTCGAATCGCTATGCCTCTAGTTGTGACTTAATAATAACCTCTACAAGCACTCATGATAAAAGTGTCTTTGATATTCAGAGGGTAAAGCCTGGATGCGTTGTTTGCGATGTAAGCCGTCCTTTGAATGTGTCAAAAGAAGACGTTTTATCTAGGCCTGATGTTTTGGTTGTCGAGAGTGGTGAAATCACTTTACCCGGTCAAAATCTTCATTTGAATTGCGACATCGGAACGCCTGATGGTGTTGTTTACGCTTGTTTGGCTGAAACTGCACTTTTGGCACTAGAGGGCAGACTAGAGGCCTTTACGTTGTCTCGAAATGTAGAATTCGATAAAGTCCGACAAATTTACGATATGGCTAAAAAGCACGGCGCTAAACTGGGCGCAATTCGAGGTCACTTCGGTGACATTACCGATCAAGAAATTCAGTTGTGTAGAGAGCACGCCCTAAAGAGTATGAAGAATTGGAGACCCGATGAGTAAACAATATTTCACTGGCCTTAATTATTCCTTGGCAAATGAAGACACCGGATTCGAAAGAGCTTTGGTTAAAAAACTTAAGCCTGTGAATGTCTTGACCGTCTGCGGTAGCGGTGGACGCGCTTTGCCTTTAGCGGTTTCATCGGTAAAACGATTGGATTTGGTGGATCTTTCAACGGATCAACTATACTTAGCTCAACTTAGACAGCGGACCATTCAAGATTTGGAATTCGATGATTTTCGAAAGTTTTGGGGTTTTCCACCATTCTATGTTTCTACAAACAATGATTTGCGTCGAGAATTCGTGGAGGGCCTTAAGGAGGAAACGCTTCGCGAATGGGCTTTGCAGCTTTTAGAAAGCACTCAAGGGAAGAGTCCCTTGTATGATGGCAAATGGGAAAGCACTTTTGCTAAGATTAGTGGAATCTTGCGGCTAATCATGGGTAAGGATGCATTGCGTATTTTTGAATTCGATTCACTTGAAGAACAAGTCGCTTTTGTTGAAGAGAAACGAAAGAGTTTTACTCATAAGCGATGGAAAGTTTTACTTTCGGTGGTTGGAAACGCTTCTTTCTTTAATGCTCTTTTGTATAAGGGACACTTCGTTAAAAAGAACATTCCTAAGACTCATTTTGACTTTTATAGAGATGCCTATCGCAATCTCTTTTTCTCCAGCTTGGCGCGAGATAATTTCTTCTTACAAATGAGTGCTCACGGAAAGCTCCTATCTGAATCAGGTTCGCCGATAGAGGCTCAAAAGGATGTCTTCGAGGACGTTAAGAGGAATTTATCTAACATGACTCTTAGCTTTGAGGTAAAGGACTTGATCAAGGCGGGCGCAGAAACCCAACATAAATACGATTTTGTTTCTTTGAGCGATGTCCCCTCTTATTTTACCTCTCCGTTGGAGCAGAATTTTATGCAAGAGCTTTCTAAGGGATTGAATCTTGGGGCTCACGTTGTCTTACGCAGCTACCTGCATGTTCCGCACGGAACTGACTATTCGGGTTTTGAGGAAGTTACAAAAGCTTTTGCTGAAGAAATTCAAAAAGAGAAGACGCAAATGTATTTCATCCAAGTCTTCAAGAAGGTCGCTGATCATGCCTAAGTTCCGCGCCGCCTTGGTTACCTCTGAGGTAACTTTTGTTCCAGAGAATTATTCACTTCTAGTGGATGAATTGTTGGCGCATGATGCAGTTGTGGCTTTAATTGTTCTCAAGAACTCTGACTTCAAGCTAAGTTTAAAGGCGCTAGGAAGTATGGTCTTGGGTGCAAAACAGGTTGGAAGGCAGTTGCTCTTGAATCAACTGGCGGCTTTGCGGTCGAGGAGAAGAAAAAGGACAGAAGCCCTTTCAAAGAAATATTTAGAGCTTCCCGATGTCAAGAGTCCTCATAGTTTGGAGACTTTTCGAGAGTTAGATTTAGATTTGATCATCAATGCTCGAACTAGATTTATTTACCCAAAGTCTTTGCTGGAGATTCCTCGGTTGGGTTGTGTGAATATACACCATGGCTTATTGCCTGATCAGCGTGGAACGATGTGTGACCTTTGGGCACTCCAGGCTAAGGTCGACTCGGGTTTTACCGTTCACTGGATGAATCCCAAGATTGATGATGGCAATATCATTGAAGCTCACGTCGTGAGCAAAGCAGATGAAAATCGAAAGGACTACCTTGACCACATCCGTAGAGCTTCTATGGATGAGGCAAAGATTTTGAAGGTGCTGCTGGATCAAATGGTTGAAGGAAGGATTCCTGATGGCTTTCCAAATTTACAGGCTGAGAGAAGAGCACACTTTAAAAATCCAACGCCTTCCGAGATTAAGATAATGAGAGCTGAGGGAATTTGTTTGTGAGAAAATTATATGTCGTATTAGGAAGTCCGCAGTGTGCTGACTTTGACTTAGAAGAGCTTCGGAAAGAGTTTAAGGAATCAGAGTTTTCTTTTGAAATTGTTGCTCACGAAGATGTTGAAAAGTGTCTGAAGGCGGCTACTGAAGCCGATTTGTTTTTGGCTTATTCAATGGGTGTATTCTTTGTTTTGAAGGAGATGGAGCACCTTCGAGAAAGAAGGCTTAAGATTCTTCTGCTCAGTCCTTTTGTAGTGCAAGAAAGACCTCTTTCATTGGTTGCTCGCTTGTTGATGGGAGTAAATTTTATAAAACAAACCCTGTTGACTAAAGGAGCTAGGAAAATGGCCATAGATTTTGTTAACAGTTGCACTTTTAACTCAGATAAATGGGAACGGCGAGAAGAGGCTATTTCGTCTTATTCTGATGTGAAAAAATGGGACATGGCCATCGATTCAAAGCTTAAGCAGCAAATGAGCTCATCATTGCAGCCTATTTCTGGTCGACATCAGGCGATGGTTCTTTTAGGCCGGGAAGATCGAGCCATGAATGTGCAAATGCAGTTGCAGGCTCTGGAGAGAGTTTTGAATTTTGATATTGCTTATGTGCCTAGTGCAGGGCACGCCCTTTTGTGGACTCATTCGAAACAGGTGGCTGTGGCCATTCAAAAGTTAATAGGAGATAGAGCATGACAATAAGAATTGGTTATCAGTCTGGGAGAAGCCCCTTTAACAACGTGATTAGTTATTTGGATCAACATGGTGAATCTCAGCCTAACAAGATTGCGCTTAAATGGGTGGATATGGCTACAAAAGCAGCTTGGGTTGCTGATTCAAAGACTACGTTGATACACAAAGAGATCAGCTACGGAGATTTGCAGAAGCGGATTGTAGCTTGTGCGGCGGCTCTTAAGGAAAAAGGTCTTAGGGCAGGGGATCGAGTGATTGTATTCTTGCCGATGAGTGTAGAGATGTATGTCGCTATGTTTGCTGTTCAACGATTAGGCGCAATTTCGGTGTTCTTGGACTCTTGGGCGCGAAGCCATCACCTTGGTGCAAGTGCAAAGTGTGTTGAGCCCCGGGCTATGATTTCATTTTCTAAAGCCTTTGAGCTAGTAAACCCCATCCCTGAGTTTTCGTGCTTAGAGATTAAAGTTTGTTTAGACTCCAAGCCGGATGATGGGATGATACCTTTGGCAAGTTTGATTGCTTCAGATTTAACAGACTGTCCGATGGAGCCCGTTCAAAGCGAAGACACTGCTTTGATTACCTTTACAACGGGAAGCTCTGGCACCCCTAAGGGAGCCAATAGAACTCACCGATTCTTGTGCGCTCAGCATGAAGCCTTGCAAGAAACGATTGCTTATACAGACACAGATGTGGATCTACCTGCCTTTCCTATTTTCTCACTTAATAATCTTGCTTCAGGTGTGACAACGGTTTTGCCCGCTATCGATTTGGCTCAACCATCCGATTCCGATGGTGAATTGCTTGCGGCTCAGCTCATTGCTCAAAGCTGCAGTTGTGCGACCCTTTCTCCTAATATGTTGAGATTGGTGAGTGCCTACTGTGAGAAACATGGTATTCAGCTGGAGCGCGTGCGCAGAATGACCACTGGAGGAGCTCCAATTAGTAAGGATGATGTGAAAGAATTTTTAAACATTGCTCCAGAAAGTGATGTGATGGTTCTTTACGGTTCGACTGAAGCCGAGCCGATGGCTCACATTTCGGGTCGCGAGATGATCGCACTTCCCACCAATGAAGATCCTGAAATTATTGAAAGAGGAGTCAACGTTGGTGAGATTTATGAAAAACTAGATTTCAAATTTATACGGATTCACCGTGATCCGGTGGATTTGGCAAAGACTCCTTGGGCCGAATTAGAGGTAGAAATGGGCAAAGTGGGTGAGCTTTTGGTGAGCGGTGATCATGTCTGTAGAGATTACTATAATAATCCGGGTGCTTTCGCCAAAGCTAAGATAGCTGACGGAGAGAAGATTTGGCATCGGACCGGAGATTTAGGGTTTCTTGATTCAGACAAACGCCTCTGGATTGTAGGGCGGATACACAACGTGATTGAACGAGCGGGAGAATGTTTCTTCCCTGTTCAGGCTGAGATCTTGTTGAAACGTATTTCGGGAGTAAAACGAGGAGCTTTCTTAGGCTTTCCCTGTTCGAAGTTAGGCAATAAAAATGTTCTAGCTGTAGAGTTGGACTCCGGGGCGGATGTTTCGAAAGTTCGAGATGAAGCAAGGCGAATTTTTAGGAAAAACGAAATTGTCGTAGATGAGTTTTATCAAGTTGCTGAGATTCCCATGGACCCACGGCATTTCAGTAAAGTCGAATATGGAATCCTGCGCGACAAGATTTTAGAGGACAAGAGCGAAAACTTATGGAAGTAGGTTTCTGTTCTCGTTTTAGAGTTTTCATTTCTGAGCGTTTTCCTTTATTGGCCCATTCCTTAATGCTGGCGCTTTTTAGTGGAGGGAATCTTGCATTAGGTCGGGCGCTTGGGCTGGTGGAGTCCACCCATTTAGCAGAGAAGTTTTTCTTGTTTTTTGTGATGAGTCTTTTGTTCTTTTTAAGGTTGAGAGTCTTTGATGAACTCAAAGACCTTGATCATGATAAAAAATTCAATCCTGAGAGAGCCTTGGCTCGCGGTGTGGTGTCGGTGCCCGAAGCTCGTGCAGTCTTGTTGGGTTTGGTTTTGTTCGAGTTGTTTTTCCTTTCCATCGGTGTGGCCTATTTGCGAGGGGAGTCGTTGTTGGCTAGTCCCTATTATTTACTACCTTTGTTCTACAGCTTTCTCATGTTTGAAGAGTTCTTTATTGGCGATTTTCTAAGACCTCATTTAACAACTTACGCAACTATGCATACCATCTCAGCAGGACTGTTTGCCGCTAGCATGCTTTTCTATATGACAAACGCTAGTTGGAATTCTGTTCTTCCATTCTTATCGATTTTTATTGGCTTAAATTGGACCTTGTTCAATTTCTTTGAGTTTGCAAGGAAGACCTTTGATTCGTCGGAAGAGCGAGACCAGGTAGAAAGCTATTCTAAACTATTTGGCAGAGGTGGGTCGGTTGCTTTGTCTCTGTCGCAAGTTGTGATCACGGCGGTGATTGTGTCCTCGTTGGGCCTGTCGAATTCGATTGGTTTAATGGGCCTTTATCTAATAACCCTTCTTTTTGTTATTTTATGTCTGCTTAGAGTGTTTTCGGCAAAAGCCGTTTCGGCTCCGCTTTTTAGAAATGTGAGCACGGTTGTGCTGTTGTTGTCCTATCTTTGCCTTGTTTTGATGAACTGCCCGTTGAGGGTTTGGTGAAAGTGAGAGTTTTAAATGTTGGTTTTTAAGAATAGCACGAGATCCTATGCAAAAGCACAATCCGGCGGCAAGGGGTGGAACCTCTACTTGATGACGAATCAAGGGTTGCCTGTTCCAGAGTGGGTAATCGTTGGTAAGAGGTATTTTGAAAGTTTTATTGCCGAACATTCTGAGCAACTTCAAAACGAGATTCAAAAGTTCATTGACGGCACTGTAAGTGCAGAAGCATTGTCAAAGTATGTGGAAGAATTAATTGTTGGCACAAGCACTCCTAAGTGGCTCGAAGAGCTGGTGGCCGAGGCCTATGGCCTATTGGAGCAGCCTGCTATGATCTCCGTTAGATCTTCGGCTGCCGATGAGGATAGTGCAAGTCATTCCTTTGCTGGACAGCTTTCAAGCTATCTTTATGTCACCAGTCAGCAAGATGCAGTGACTTTTGTAAAGAAGTGTTGGGCTTCCGGATTTTCTGAGAGAGCCATTAGTTATCGAAAAGAAAATGAAATTGATTTATTGGGGGTAAAGGTCTCTGTTGTTTTGCAGAAGATGTTGATTCCCGAAAAGTCTGGGGTGATGTTTACGGTTGACCCCATTGAACAAAAAGAAGACACGGTGCTGGTGAGTGCTGTTTATGGTGTGGGTGAGGGAATCGTTAGTGGAGCCTTGGATGCTGACTCTTATTGGCTTAGTAAAACAAGTGGCAATTTAATTAACGAGGAGTTGTCTGATAAAATCGAGAAGTTTTCTCAAGGAGCCTCGGGTGAATGCATCACTGAAGCTGTGCCGCAAGAGCTTCAAAATGTAAGCTGCCTTTCGGCCAAAGAGCTTGCTGAGCTTGTTCGTCTTGCGAAGAACCTGGAGGAGAGCTATCCATTGCCTCAAGATGCTGAGTGGGCCATTGAAAAAGGCAAACTTTACATTCTCCAAACAAGGCCAATCACCACTTTAACCAAGCAGCTTAAAGGCTATCCAAACCTTTGGGACAATTCGAACATCGTTGAAAGCTATGGTGGACTCACACTCCCGCTTTCTTTTACCTTTGCCGTGAATAACTACACCCAGGTGTATATACAGTTTTGTGAAATTTTAGGGGTTTCAAACTCTGTTATTAAGGACATGGAATACTATCTTCGTAATATGTTGGGTTGTATCCATGGGCGAGTTTATTACAATCTTTACAATTGGTATAAATTGATTGGAGTTTTGCCTGGTTTTAAGCAAAACCGGGAATTCATGGAAACCATGATGGGCGTTTCCGAGGCTCTGACTCAAGAGATTGAGGAACGAATTAGTCCCCACAAGAGTTGGTATACTCCTTTAGGGAAATTGCGAAAAATTCGAGTGGGAGTTAATTTCCTTCTTTATCATTTTAGAATTCAGGGAATCGTAGATTCCTTTTTATCCGACTTCAAACGTGAGTATGAACGCTTTCGCAAGATTGATTATCATAGACTTTCGAGCGACCAGATTCTTTTGCATTTTCATGACATGGAACGTTTGATGATGAAGCGTTGGAAGGCGCCCATTATTAATGACTTTCTTTGCATGGTCCATTTCGGACTCCTTAAGAAACTGACCGAGAAATGGTTGTCTTCGGTGGACTCAAATATTCAGAACGATCTTTTGAGTGGAGAAGGCGGTCTGGAAAGTGCCGAACCCACGAAGCGCTTGGTTGCTATGGCTGAGTTTGTTCATAACGATGCTAAGTTAAATGAATTTGTTTCTGGCTATAGTGCTGAAGATTTGCACGAAGCTGTTGCTCGTTCTGAGTTTGTTGAATTTAAGTCCATGGTAGATGAATACATCGACCTCTTTGGCTTTCGTTGTATGCAGGAAATGAAGCTTGAAGAGAAAGATTTAAACACAGACCCGACCTATCTTTACAGTTGTTTGAAGAACTATTTGAATGCTGGAGTCGTTTCTCTGAAAGAGTATGAGAAAAATGAAAAGGTGTTGAGGGAAAAGGCCGAAGTTAATTTAGCCAAAAGTTTAAAGGGTGTAAAAGGCCTTGTTTATGGCTGGGTGCTTAAACATGCTCGAAAAGCTGTAAAGAACCGTGAGAACACGCGCTTTGCTAGAACGCGTGCTTACGGGATTGCTCGTTCTCAGTTTCAAGCCATGGGCGAGAGTTTTGTTGCTTCTGGCGTGATTGACCAACCAGACGATGTGTTTTGGTTGCGCTTAGAGGAACTCTATGGCATTCACTATGGGACCTTAGCCGATTTTAACTTGAAGGATACGATTTTGAATCGAAAGCAGGAGTATCTCCGTTTTGAGTCAGAAGAGCCTGAGATTCGTTTTATGACTCGTGGCCCAGTCTATTGGAATAGTGACTATCTTGAAAAAGACGAAGAAGCAGAATTACCAGCGGACGCCGACTATGACATGAAGGGCCTTCCTTGTTGTCCTGGTGTGATCGAAGGCATTGTTAAGGTTATTCAGTCGCCGAAAGATGATCTCAGTTTGAATGGCGAAATTTTAGTGACCAAAAGCACCGACCCGGGTTGGGTGCCTTTATATCCAAGTATTTCTGGACTCTTGGTAGAGCGAGGTAGTTTGTTGAGTCACTCTGCTATTGTTGCTCGAGAAATGGGTCTTCCTGCAATTGTTCGCATTAAAAACCTCACTAAAAAAATGAAGAGTGGTATGAGAGTTCGTATCGATGGACAACATGGCACGATTACAATTTTAGAGGAAGGGTGAATTTATTTTGAGTTTGTATAAAATAAGACATTTAAATTTTTATTATCAACTCGGGTCACAGCAGTTTACGGCCCTAAATGATATCAGCTTGGAGTTGCCATCTAAGAAAATGCTGTGTCTTTGTGGGCCTTCTGGTTCTGGCAAATCCACCTTGCTTAATCTTTTAGGGTTAATCGAGCGCACCCAAGTCGGCGAATTGTTCTTTGATGGAGATGTGGCATTGCATGATATTAGTGAACCCGATGCTAATTTGATTAGAAGAACTGACATTGGTTTTGTTTTTCAAAGCTTTCATTTGTTCGAAGTTCTAAATGCCTATGAAAATGTGGCTTATTTTTTGAATCGACTTGGCTTGAAGGCCTCAGAAGTAAAAGAGCGAGTTGAGTTTGCTTTAAACGCTGTAGCTATGTGGGAACATAGGACTAAGAAGCCTCTTGAAATGAGCGGAGGCCAAAGGCAAAGGGTGGCGATTGCTAGAGCTTTGGCGAAGAACCCTAAGGTCATCATTGCAGATGAGCCTACGGCTAGTTTGGACCAAAAAACTGGAGAGAATATTATGAAGGTTTTTTCGGAGTTGAACCGTGAGCATGGATTGAGTTTAGTTGTTTCAAGCCATGACCCTATGGTTTTAGATTATTGTAAAAACCAGGTGCGCTTGCGCGATGGTCAGGTTGAATCAGTGACAGGAGTATTGGCGTGAATTTGATCTTCGCACTAAGAAATTTGCTTCGTCATCGTCGGCGCACACTAGCCGTTGTTTTTACGGTAGCTTTCGGAGTTGGAGCGCTCTTTATTTTTCACGGTTTTAATACCGGTGTGATGAATCAGTATCGAGACAATACGGTTCGATCACGTTACGGCCACGCTCAAGTGAATTCCATTGGTTATCGAGATCAGGTTTTTGAAAAGCCCTGGGAGCATTGGATCGAAGATCCGGATGCCCTGGTGGCGGAGCTTAAGACTCTTGATGGCGTTGAGCAGGTTTTCCCGCGAATGAACTTTTTTGCTTTGCTCACCAATGGCGAGATTACAGTCTCTGGCCGAGGCCAAGGTGTAGATGGTAAGGAAGAATCGAAGTTCTTTAACACTCTTAATGTTGAAATAGGGGAAAACTTGAATACTCAGGTTGAAGGCGTTTTGCTGGGCAAAGGTCTGGCAACGGCTCTTAAAGCAAAAATTGGAGACCGAGTAACGGTCATGGCGAACACGGTTCATGGTAGCATCAATGCCTTGGACTTTGAGGTGATTGGAGTGTTTCACACCGGATCGAAGGACTTTGATGATGTGGTTTTTCGTGTGCAGCTGCCACTCGCTCAAGAGCTTTTGGATACTCACGCTGTGGAGGCCGTTTCTTTGGCATTCTCTAAAGTAGAGGATTGGGATCGTGTGAATCATCAATTTGGTGAACGACTCAAGGAATATGAGATCACTCCTTTCGAGGTGCTCGATAAGATTTATTACAAGCATTCGGTGGATTGGTTGCAATCGCAGTTTGGTATTATTCAGAGTATTATTTTAGTGATCGTATTTTTGGGAATTTTCAATTCCATTTCGACGAGCATTTTTGAGCGCAAGCAAGAAATCGGCACCTTAAGAGCTAATGGAGAAGGGCGCTGGGATGTGTTTAAATTGCTTTGTGTTGAAGGCGGTATTCTTGGCTTGATAGGAGCTTTGGTGGGCTTGGGGATCGGAGTTCTGGTCACCCATACGCTTTTGGGTGGAGGAATCTTTATGCCTCCTGCACCCGGGATTACGCGGCAGTTTCATGTGTTTATAGAACTTCAGGCGAGTTTTGCGCTCTATGCGTTCACACTTGGAGCTGGTTGTGCGTTGCTCTCTACGGCAATCGCCTCTCTTAAAGTGGTTCGAATGGATATTGCTTCTGCCTTAAGATCAGTATAATTTTAGCCCTATGTTGATCTTAAAAAAGAATTTTCTTTGTTTGATGAGTCTTTTGTTTGTTTTTGTGTCTGTGGAAGCAGTCGCACTAACAGCCGATGAGATTGTTGAACAAACGGACCGAGTCAGAAATCCTCAAGAATCCTTTGTCATGGAGGTTTTGGTTGATTCGAGCGGCTCTAAAGATACCAATCAGTTTGAAGTTTACACGAAGGGGAAAGACAAGACTTTGATTCGCACTTTAGCTCCTCGTCGCGACAAGGGTCGTAATCTGTTGATGCTAGACACCGATATGTGGCTTTATATCCCTAAGCTTAAGCGGTCTATTCGTGTAGCTCTGAATCAAAAGCTAAGTGGCGAGGCGGCCAATGGTGACATTAGTCGGATGAATTGGTCAGGCGATTACAAAGCCAAAATTTTGAAAGTCAATAAAACTTCTTGGCTTTTGGATTTGCAAGAGTCCAAAAAGGGCCTGACTTATGCTCGAGTTCAAGTTGAGGTCGAGAAAAAGACTTTTCGGCCTCTAGAGGCTCAATATATGACTAAAAATGGGAAGACTCTTAAGGTTGCAAAGTTTTCGGAATATAAGAATTTAGCAGGAGCGCTTCGTCCTAGTAAGATTGTTATTCAGGACGCTGTTCGCAAGGATAAGGTTTCAACCATCAGCATTGTTTCTATGAAGATTGAAAACTTGGCCGATAATAAGTTTCATCGAAATAATTTAAAATAAGATGAAGTTTAGCACTTTCGCATTTGTAGTCTGCTTTTCATTTTACTCAGGCTTAGCTCTTGCTCTTGAGTTTCAAGCCAATTTAGGACTCGACTCCGCTTATAAAACTAAGGTCGAGGAATGGAGTTTTGCCAGGACAACTCTAGAGCCCCAAGTTGAAGAGTCTTTCATGGGGGATTCGCTCAAAGCCAAGGTGTCTTTCCTTGGTTGGTATAATGGCGTGGAGCGCTTGGATTCCTCTCAAAACTCTCCTGTGCGCGAATGGGCTTTCTTTCCAAAAGATAACTACCTTAGCCTTGAAACCAAAGAATACGAGTTAAGCTTGGGCACGAGAGTTTTCTCGCACGGAGAAACTTTTGGTTGGTTAAAGCCTGATTGGATCAACGGTCGTATCTATGATGACAGTTTTTTCATGGACGAAGATTTGGCCAAGATTGGTGTGCTGAGCGCCTATTTTAAAGTTCTCTTCGGACAAAAGAGCGTGGAACTATTTTTTATGCCTTGTGCTCAAGTGTTTAGCATTCCTCAGCCATGGGGGAGCTTCTCCTTTGAAAAGACTCAAAATTTTTCAACAGCGTGTTTTGAAACCACCGAGTTTGGAATGCGTTTTAGCGACTTTTGGGAGCAGATGGGTGTTGAAATAAAGCTTATGTATTTGCATCACCTCTCGCGGGTGCCCGTTCTTAGTTATGATGTCGCAGGCAATCGTTACTTGATTCATCAAAATGAGATGGATACTTTTTTCTTGAGTGCCAACAAGGCCTTTGGCGACTGGGTTTTGCGGGGGGATTTTACTTACTCACTGGAGTTTCCTTTTGCTTCCGAGTCTAGTCTAGCTGTTGAAACTGAGCAAACACTGGGCGCTCATATAGGGGTGGATCGTAGTTGGGGCGAGGAAAATATTTTTCTTTTTCAAACACACACTTACTACAACAAGTCTTTTAAAACCTTGTTGCTGGCCTCAGCTCATCTTGAGTATTCTATTTTTGATCCCCTTCTTACAGAGTTAACTTTGCTTAGAGGGATGAATAACGATAGCTACTGGTATGAAGCTGCTCTTGCCTATCGCATTTTTGATCTGTGGAAGTTGAAAACCTCCGTAAGCCATTTAGAAATTAAAGAAGGCCCATTTGGCCTACAAAGTCCCAAAGAATGGCGCTACTACGCCCAACTCTCCTACCAGTATTAGGCGCCAAGATACTTTTTGAACGTTTTTATTCACTTTTTCAGACCAGACTTGGGCGGATTCTTAAGGAGGTTTCTAACGGTCCTCGGCTTTGCCTGCGGAATGTTAGAAACCTCCTTAAGAATCCGCCCACCTAAATCAAAAATGTGAATGTTACGAATTTAGGGTGTTGAGCTCATTCCCTTGAATGTTTGAGCTTCGATCTTAGCGCAGCAACGCGAGCACGGGGAGAAGCTCAAACATTCAAGGGATTAGTTTCACCGTTTTAAAAGTGCCTTGGCGCCTATTCGCCTATTGGAAGTCGCGGGCCATGATGGTTTTGCGGCCATCCTCTTGGGCTCTTTTGCTTGCGTCAATACAGAGCTTTCGAATGTGCTCGCTTAGATGGTCGCTCACATCTGCAGAGGTGTTGTAGCCGCAGAGTTCTTTGATGAAGTGCTTGAGCTTTGAAACAACGACTAGGGTGTCCTTGGGTAAATTTTTGTGAACAGAAGCTTGGACGGAAGGGGTGGCATTGGGAGAGCTTCGGAAAACTTTTCTTTCGACAGGAGTGGAAGCTTCGGGGCCTTCGGCTTGAAGAGGGGCGATGCGGTCTTCGGCCCAAGAGTCTTTGTGGCGCATAATGGGCACGTGAGCGTCCCAACAGCCTACCGAGCAGAATTGAAACCCTCTGCGTTTGTGCTGGCAGGTCGAGACGTTGCACACATAGTAGGGGGCGCCCAGGTTGATGGACTTTTTGCAGCTGCTGCATTTCTTCCACTCTTTTGAATTCATAGAGGTATTTTAGGTCAGTCCTTCTTATTTGCAACCTAGAGCTTTGACGCAGGAGGAGAGCCTTGAATCCCTACTTACATAGAACTTACAAGAAAAAGCGTGGGGTGGGGCAAGCACTGAACTAGACTTGATGGCTATATGCAAAAACGTGAATTTGATGCACCCGCGGCCTGTCTCTTGATAGGAGTTCCGGTTTTGACTCTGTTTATGCTGCCTTACGCCCTCTATATTGGGGCTGCCACCAAAGCCATTTGGATCTATATGGGGATTCATTATTGCGTAGATATTTTTTGCATCACCACGGGGTATCACCGTTTAATTTCTCACAAGTCTTATGAGGCTCACCCTGTTTTAAAATTTTTACTTTTGTTTTTTGGAACAGGAACGATTCAAAACTCAGCACTTGTTTGGGCCACAGACCATCGATTGCATCATCAATTCGAAGACACTCCCAAAGACCCCTACAACATTCGCCAAGGTTTTTGGTGGGCTCACTTTAAGTGGATGCTTTACAAAGATCATAAAGACTACTTCAAACGAATTCCACCCGACCTTCAGAACGATAAACTCGTGCAGCTACAACACAGATTCTTTTTCCCCATGGCCTTTTTCATGTCTTTTGGCGTTCCTACGATTATTGGCTATTTCTTGGGGAGTGCTCTCGGTGGCTTTGTTATCGGTGGATTGCTTCGTTACACTCTGTCTTCTCATTGCACTTTTTTGATCAATTCAGCGGCTCACACTTTTGGAAAGAGTCGCTTTAGCAAGAGCCTCACAGCGCGGGACAATCCGTTTTTAGCTTTTTTAACTTTTGGCGAAGGCTATCACAGCTTTCATCACAAGTTTCAAAACGACTACCGAAATGGAATTCGTTGGTATCACTGGGACCCTACAAAGTGGGCCATCTTTTTGTTCTCAAAGGTGGGCCTGGCTCGTAACTTAAAGACCACGCCCGATGCCAGAATTCAGCTTGCCGAAACAGAGTCGCTCAGCGGATAAGTAATTTTAGCAAGAGCCCTTGTCGCTTATAACCACTTTTCGCTTCAGAAAGTGGTTAGGACTATGACGTGTAGCTCCTTAAGCAACTAATTATAAAGACTTTTTAAAGTGCTAAAGGGCTTTGTTTTCATTCTAATGCTCCTGTTGGAGAGCCTCGTTGGGGGTTCGCTGTAATAGGGCAGTGAATTGGAGGGCTTTCCTTTGAAATGGTGGAGGAGATTGAAATGAAAAAATTAGTAGGAATGATGGCTGCTGTGTTGATGATGTCGGTCGCTTGGGCGGATCATCCAGGTCGAAGTGGAGATGGTGTTGAGCAAGAGCTTCGTCAGTTGGACAATGTTAACGAGCGGCTTGGCGAGGTTATTGATTCTCTTCGGAACGACTATGGAAGCAACCGAGCGGCGCAAGAAGCCATTGAAGACATTCGAGAGTCTCGTGAAAATATTCGAAGTGCAAAAGAGTATTTGCGTCGAGGAAACTTCGGGCGCAATATTTTGATCACCGCTCGGGGTGAAGGCATTTCTCATAGGAAAAATGCGCAAGAAGCCTGCGAAAGAGCAAGAGTGGAAGCTGCAAATGAAGCTCTTCGATTGTGTCAGGCTCAATACGGACGACCATTGGGAACAACTTTTACAGATAGAAATGTTTCCAACCCGCCAAGAGGCAGTTTGGTTTGTAGAATCACTGCAAGCTTAACTTGTTCTTTAGGACGATGATTTAAAGACAGCGCCAAGGACGCTTCATTAAAAGAGTCTTTGGCGCTCTCTTATAGGTTCCAAGTATCTTTTCGAACGTAATCATTGGGTTTTTTGAACTTGTTTTTATTAATCTAACGAGAATTCACGCTTCCGAATTGCTTTTCGTACTAAAGATATCTCTTCCTCATTAAAGTGATCATTTAACAATGCCAGCTCTTCTTCGATATCACCGCCAAGTGCGAGTTTAGATAGAAATGAAGAGGGATTTACTGGCGGCGATTCTACTATTTCACCACACCTAAATGCCAAAGTGCTGTAGGGGTATAGTTCCGCGAAGTTGCACAGCCCTGCCCTTATGGGGTTGTTGTAAACATATTTGTATACATACATGTAGTGAAGGCTATCCAAAATGAGGGAGGATTTGTAACGACCAGAAAATCTATATCTTTGCAGTTGCGTGTTTGTTAAGAGCCAGCGACTTAGTTCTCTTTGAAAATATCCTATTGCTTCACCAATATTCTCATAAGGGAAAGTGGCTAGTAAATGATAGTGATTCGACATCAAAACGAAGGCGTGTATATCGACTTTGTATGCGTAAGTAACAACTCTTAGCAAGTCGACACTGGCATTCCACACTTCCTCTTGGTTTAGAGGATAGAAATCCCCATCTATGCTCCGGTTGTAAATGTGGAAAGGGTAAATGGGCGAAGTGATCGACTTTTTTCGTGGCATCGCAAGACCAAAGCAATTTACAGGCCATTATTCTTCAAGACTTTAAGTTCAACAAAGTTGAAAAAAGCTAATAAATTCAGTCAAAAAGTAACCTGGAACCT
>JAACVK010000011.1 GCA_009991595.1 bacterium
AAGAACATCTTTGGCACTTCGATATGTTCTAGAACTCTGTTTTTTAGTACTCATGTTTATTGACCTCCTCAATCAGAACAAATTCAATTTCTTCTTTTCTAACTACATAGATCGCTCGATACGCTTTATTGAGCCGAATCGAACGTTGGCCCTTTCGCTTCCCGCGAAGCGGCTCATCATGAAAACTAGGCGTCTTACGAGCGTTTTCAAGACCAAGCTTAGAAACCAAATTTACCCACAACAGGAGCTTTCTAACTATGTGCTCAGGTAACTTTCTTAAATCTTTTTCAGCGTCACGGCTAAACTCAACATGCTTGATCACTTGGACTATTTTACCCCAAACTGGGGTAAGTGGTCAAGCATAGCCTCCATCTGGGGCGCTTCTTTAGCCAAGGGCTATGCAATCTTCGACGAACAGGCGCTCTAGCCCGACAGCCCTGGCAGGCAAGATCCCCCTATTTCCAAGGTTGGCAGGTTCTCTAGGCAGAAGCGCCCGAGCCCCTTTGGATGTCTCGGAATTGCTCTGGCGGCAAAAAACAATGGGGGGAGGGGAAAAGGGGGAGGGAGAAGGCTTAACAGCCTGAGAGCGCTCGTAGAGGCTGCCAGAAAGAGTTACAACGATCAGGCGCTCCTAGAGGAAACGCCTTAATCAAAAAAACTGTTTTCTATTTCTGCATTAAACGAAGTTCAAACTCAGAGTATCTATCACGAAGATGTTCCGTGTAGATTGGGTCAACGTGCTTGATGATCGCTGGGATGAAGTTCTGGCTGATGATTCCACCGTTAAGACACTTCTTCTCTTCGCTGTATTCAGGGCAGTCTGGAACGCCAAAGGTGGAAATGCCAACCATCCCCAAAGGCCTCACTTCAACACCAGGCTCCTCGTAGCTAAACAACATTGGTGAGCCAGACATACCAGCAGCAATATCGCAGTTATGCGCCATGGTCCCGTTCTTGACATCCATAATCATGCACTGATGATCCATCATAAACGGGTGGATACCAACGTTTCGCCCGTACCCTTCGCCAACTCTTTCCTCGAAGGATAGGTCCTCTGGGTAGCCAGCGACATAGAACTTTCCGTACATTAGGCCATTGTCCGCCCTACGCTTTGGTTGCACCCTTAAATGCTTCGATGCCTCATAAGGCCAAACCCTTACAACCCAATCTTCATGGTACTCAGCATTTAGGCGCAGAAGCACCCAATCATTCTTTACGCATTTAATGTTGCGTGGTCCCTCACGGCATCCGTCATAGTCACCCATGGCAACAATTTCAGTTATATCAGCCCAGTAGTAACCAGGATAAGGCTGTCTATTCTGGGAGAGATCAGTTGTTGGAAAACCTAAAAATTCGTAGAAGTCATTTCTCTGAAGATCTCGATACCACTTAAACTTATTAAGAGGCCTAATGACATCAGGACCATCATAAACCTTTTCATAGATACAATGGGCAGCAACTAAAAGAATGTTTTTATCTACCAGCGCACCTGAGCAAGTAGCATAGCTTCCGGGTCCGTACCCGCCAGTGGTTTGTTTTCTTAAGAACCCTACAGCCCCCACAGGGCTTGCGTTCTTTACCGTTATCTCGCGGCGGTTATCGACTCCGATAACACCGGCAACACTAGATGTCCCCGATATCACCGCGACCAGAACCACCAGAGCCCGGAACACCACGTTTCTTATGACCACTGCTATTTCCATCGTCACGAATATGCCTATCGCACAATCCCGAGTCAACCACATTGGTATAGACCTTAGAATCCTGATGGGTGAGAAGCCCTAACAAAAACAAATATCTGCGCTCAACTTTATCGCAACTCATGATCCCTAAAGGAGGAGGAGTTCTGACTTCAATAAACGAATCTTTTTCAAGGCTGCGCAATCTCTCCTCTTCTTTCTGAGCCGCCCAATCAATATCAGGCATTTCATCTGAACCGGCGGAGAAAGCACTACTGTTTCCATGCGACGCCGGACCGCCTGTGGACGAATCAGGCTCTTTCTGGGTCAAACCCTGCATCCCAATTTCCAGGAGGTAGTTAGGGCGGCCCGTCGACTGAACTCTATCACTTTCGCCCCGAGTTCTATCGCTCCGGTCGTTCTCAATTTGTTTAAGTCCATTGGGCATGGGTGAAAAGGCTCCCGGACCTCGTCGAATCCCCCCAAAGCCATCTCCGCCTGAATCAACCACTTCTGCGACGGTAGAACTCCCGTCAAAGAGAAAAGCCACACCCTGTTTTCGGGCATCTCCTCCCCCACAGAAGGCCGCCTTAAGCATAGCACCGGAGGCTTCGTCGAACTGACGCGCTTGGGGAACCTTACACTCCCTGGCATAAGACCTAACCTTTTTCTCTTCGGCTGCCAGCCACTCGCCCCATGAACCACTGTCCGTACATTCAAGAAGGTTTTTCGAAAGTAGTCCGTTAAAATTCATGTTATCTGATTGGTGTCCTTTGGAGTCGGAGATAAGTGCCTGGCTAAACTCCCCGTATCCGCCCAAGTTTGAACCTTTAGCCATTTGGTAGATCTTAGCCATATCATCGCCCAAAAAATGATTGAAACCGTCAATCATCGTGTAGAGTCCCTCGACGCGAGCAACATCACTATCGCTTGTTGGATTCTTCGGACTATCCAGAACTGAACACTTAGGAGGCTCGGGTGCTTTTAAAACTCTGCCAAGATCTGTAAGAACGCACTCTGGACTTTCATCCCCGACTAAAAAGTTGGTTTGTAGAAGCTTTTTAAACGGAGTTTGTTTAGCAAGAACATCACACCTTACTAACTCATCGAGGTCGATGGCAGCATTGCTATCGGCATAACCAGCGAACTCCTCATTCAGTAGCCCTATGACTTCATGATACACGTTTCTTTCTAAAACCAGTTGCTCAACCGTCTTGGGATCGAGGTCATCACGAGCAAGCTGTTCTTTTATATATTTAAGCGGGGCCATTTTCGCGGCTAGGTAGGCTTGCTGCGCCTTTCTTCCTCCGGCGCGAGCAGCCGCAAGCTCGGAATACTTGATAGAAAGCTCATTCTCACCAACGAGCACCCGAAGCCAGTTGGTTGCATCGTTTCCTGGGCGACCCGAAGATGCAACCTCTGGCATACCTGCTCTAGTCTGTGATGAACTACATGAGATTGGGGGATCAGGGAAATTTGCGTTGAATTTTACCCCAAGCGATCCATCATCACGCTTGACAATATTATTGGCCATCATCCAAGCAGCACCCTGCCTATTACCGCCTTGAGCCAAGTTCTTATTCATCTGCTTTGAAAGTTCTTCCTTACACTGCTCTCTCGTTTGCTCATAACCAGTAAATCCCCGACCACCGTAGCCTCCATCGCCACTTGAAGATCCGCTTCCATTGTATCCTCCGCCGGACCCACCTCCATCGTTAGAAGGGGGCTTAGGATTACCTGTTTCATTCTTATCCCAAGGCACGTCGGGATCGACACGCTCTTTTGGCTTTTTAGTGTCAGGCTTACTAGGTGCTGGCTTAGGCGGCGCAGGAGGGCTCTCAGGCTCAGAGCTAATGCCAGCACGCTTACTATCTGACTCAGAGACAGCAGCACGACCAGAGGGCCTTCTCGGGGCTCCTACGTCGGACTCATTGATATATCCTTCGCGGCGGCTTCTGGATCTTCCGCTATGATCAGAAGAAAGTCCGTAGCTTCCACCGCTTGGCTCAGCTGAAGGCGGAGTAGGGGTTGTGTTTGAAATCTCTGAACTGGGAACTCTACCTGCACTAGCGGGTCGTCCAATACGAATAGCGCCAGGAGAAATAGCACGAGCACCAGAAGTTTTAGCTGCCCGTTGTCCTTGAGCGTATCCGGGGGGAGGATTTGATCCTATCTGCCCCGTAAAAGGGTTTTGATAAAGAGGGCCATTTGCAGTTTCAAAAGCGAGACCGTTTTTTGCAATACGCTTTTGAGCATCGGCCGTATATCTTTTATTTCTTAATGCTGTTAACTCGCGCTCCTGAGAGGAGAAGTCTGATCCATCGCTATTGGAATCCACGCTCTTTCTGCCTGCATGATTTTCATTGATTGACTCATCCATTCCCACCTGATCAGCAGTAGACGCACCGGAAATCACGACATCACTTGCTTGATCCGACGAGCCAGACCCAGGCAAAGAAGTTGAGGTGGAAGAAGAACTTGATTGAGACGAGCTAGAGGAAGAATCTTGCCCGGAATTAGTTTGAGAAGAAGAAGATGCTGAACCAGCTGAATCGCCTGGAGATGAAGAATCACCAGACGCAATGACCGACTGACCACTGTTAACCCCGTCATCTTTGCCAGTGGCAGCTGATATTTGATTGCTTAAACCTTGTTGATCCGAGGGAGCGGCATTCCACCCAAGGGCTCTAGACCAAACTGTAACAACGTCGTCAACAACGCTGGGACCGCCATGTGGTTGAAAAACTCCCCGACTTTGGGCCGCTCGTTCGTCCCGAAGCTCGGAAACATTGGTGTATGTATATGCACCCGCACCAGCAGATAATGCAATGCCTGAAGCCAGGCCTAGAGAGGTGAAACGCACATTCATCGACAACCTTTTGCTAGTATAGGGCAAAAAGCCCTGCTGACATCATTAAGACTTGGTTAAAGTACAAAGTAAACTACTGGAAATTTAAGGATTAAGAAAATCTAACCGCTACAGGATGTAGTACATGGCTATTTATGGGACTGAAAGTTGTTAATGAATACCACAAATCTTTCTTGATCGACCTTTAGAGAGTCAAGGCTGCCAAGAACCGCACAAAGCGGAGAGGT
Source organism: bacterium (assembly GCA_009991595.1). GTDB lineage: Bacteria > Bdellovibrionota > UBA2428 > UBA2428 > UBA2428 > JAACVK01. The sequence goes on from JAACVK010000011.1 coordinate 4,776, forward strand.
CAGAATCCAAACGCACTGATCTCGTTTTAAATGGGGGAAATACAATAACAGTTCTTCGATCATTTTCTCAGATAAATCAGCCATGGAGACACCTTGTGAGTCCTACACAGTGTAACCAAGGGCGAAAATAGTCGCAATGGCATACCTGCGAAAAAACAGAACTCCTGGGGTTAAAAAATCTGAACCGGTCATAGACCAGATTCTCTCGCAGGTTCGCGCCGAGCGAGAGAAAAGGGGATATACCCAGCAGACTCTGAGCGAAAAAGCCGCTATTGACCTTAAGACCTTACAGGCCTTTGAGAGAAAAGCACGAACCCCAAGCCTAGCAGCACTGATAAGACTAATTGATGCTCTCGATCTCCAGATTAAGCTCATCAAGAAACGCTAGCGAACCCCCGACTCTCAACCACCTAATATCATGAGATAAAACGAATTTGCAAAGACCGCCAATACCTTATATAATGGTAAATGATGTTTCCAGCCAAGCATGACATGCAGAAAGTGATTCTTGAGTTTGATGAATTCCTTGCCGAGCATGGCCTCCGATTCGAGGGGATCGTTATCGGTGGAGGGGCTCTACGACTTCTAGAGATTGTTAATCGCGCCACCAAAGACATTGACATCTTAGATCCAGAAATCCCCGAAGAGATAAAGAGAGCCGCCTCTAAATTCATTATTGGTCATACCAATGACAAGAACGAAAGGCTTATGAATGACTGGTTTAACAATGGCCCTAAAAGTCTCTGCAATCTTCTTCCCAAAGGATGGCGAGATAGAGCTGAGCTATGTTTTTCTGGCAAGGCCCTTAGCCTTAAGACCCTAAATAGATCGGACCTCGTTCTCTCAAAGCTATTTGCATTCTGTGACCGAGAGACAGACTTACACGATTTATTGAAAATGAAAGTCACAGACGAAGAGCTAAAGGCCTCCGAGTCTTGGGTGAAATACCAAGACGCTAGTCCCCTTTGGCCCCCACACGTCGAAGAAGCATTTAAAAGATACCAGGAGCTTCGCGACAAAACTAAAGAGAAGGAGGCTGACCATGAGAAAGACCCAACCGACGACTTGGTTTAAAAATAGGGAACTAGATCTTGCCCTCAGGTCAATTTGTCTTTTCTCCTTCGGGGAAAGCTCTGAAGGTGGGCATGAGGCATATAACCCTGAAGACGTTTTGCTAAGCGCCGTACGCGAGGGGCTTAGTGATAGCGACTATCGACTCCTCGGAGTAGTATCATACTTTATCGAATCGTTCTTCAGCCTGTTAAATGTTTCGAGACTAACTAACTGTGTAGCGGAAATGGAAACTCAAGAGCGTAATTTTTGGATCGCTCACTTTCAACTTCACAGGCGAGATCCTCGTACAGCCAAGGTCATTGCTCGCTACAAACATTCTAAAAAAACCAGAATTGGAAGCAATGAGTGGGCTTTTAAAAAATATGGTTTAGATCCACGATTTAAGGATACGAAGTTGGAGATTCATTCCAAACTTTTTGAAGGGAAAGACATTGAGCTTCCCAGTGTAACCGAGCTTGCGTCGAAAAACCCATACTTTCGCAACCGACTTGTGATAGGCCCAACTAACCGGGCAGACGCATGGACCGTTCTTGAGCTTGAGGCAAGGTCGATTTCAACAAATAGAGAACTAAGTGACTTGGCCTACTGTTCCCTTGAAACTGCAAGAAACACACGCAATGACTTTCGTGTCATTCAAAGGACGCCGAGCAGACGACCTTATCCCAAAACAATAGGCATGGGAGGAGAGCGATGATGAGAAGTGACGAGCTAGCACGACTCGGAATGGACTTGGGCATGAAAGTGCTTGAAAATTTAGACGAAGCTCGTTTGCACAAACTTGCTAACCACTGCGGGTTCAATCTCAACCCATTCTGGAGAGCACAGAGAACCCACGATTACTTTTCCTCTGAAGTTTATCTTCTTACCTTGGCAATCTATAAAAATGCATATGAAAAAGCCTTCACTAGCACCGAGGCGGAAATTATAGAGAGCGAGTTTATGCACCCTCATCTTCGAAATATATTGCCAACTTTTCGAGCAATTTTCTCAGATTTTCAGGACCGATATAAAGATAGACTAGAAAAATACCCCGTAGACTTCGAGAAGTCTGATGGGGTTAGACTTGCAAGCGATAAGTTTTTAGAATTTCTAGCTCGTTTTCAAGAAAAAATGAGTGCTCAAAATCAAGAGATGGTCTTTCGATTTTTCGATGAGACCCAAAGCGCAGCCAACAACTTTATCTCCCAGACAAGGCACTCTTCAACCTGAACAGCTATTCCAAGCTAAAGCTTTCGCGCAAAAATTATCACGAACAAACCATACTTATGGACCAAAGCACCGATGTGACCAGGCCTCATCCAGATTCATCATCCAACTCTGATTTGGTCCTAGAGAAGAAATTAGTAGCTGAATATTGCATCATTGCCGCTTGTTAACTGAAATTTATCAATCCATAAGACACTGAAAAGATTGAGGTAAAATAGAGAATGGAAACATGGTGGGAATTCCCACTTGACCACAGAGGGCGCATTGCCGATAATACTATTATGGAAGCAATTAAAAAGTCGGATTCAAAGGGTAGGTTAACTTTAGGCAACGAATTTGCCGAATCCACCTTTATTGTTGAACGAAAGAAAAATGGCTCAATACTTTTGAAGCCAGCAGTTTCTTTAGTCGTGCCCAAAGAAGAGGCATGGTTTTATCAGAATCAGCAAGCTCAGAAGGCTCTAGCAGCGGGGCTGGAAGATGCTAAAAATGGCAAGCTCAGCGCAATTGACCTATCTAAAGATATTGTTTTAGCAGACTCTATTGATGACTAAATCCTCTTTTACTTTGCAAATGACTGACGAGGCCCAAAATACTCTGGATGGCCTCAGAAGTGCTGCGCTTAAAGCTCAAAACAACCGAAAGAAAACCAAGAGGAAAAAGAGCAGCCGTCAAGAAGGGCTTTTCAAGCAAGTAGTTAAGACTCTTTCCCTCCTTACCAACAATCCAAAACACCAAAGCTTGAACACACATGAGTATTCAGGAATCGAAAACCCCTTCAAAGCAAAGGATAAAGTTTTCGAAGCCTACGCTCAAAACAAGACTCCCGGAGCATACAGAGTTTTCTGGTGTTACGGCCCAAATAGTGGCGACATAACAATACTTGCAATTACACCACATCCGTAGAAAGGTTAGTTTTGTGTTAGAGAGAATTAAGGGCAAAGTTGATTATGTTTTAGTGTTTTCGCTTACAGTAGGCTCTCCTTTATTGTTTTGGATCGGCATGTACGGCGCACCCCCAAGATACCTTCACGTATCCGCGATTATTACCACTCTTGCGGCCGCGCTAGTCATCAGAATGGCTCTCAGGTCATTACTGGCGAGAAATATGCGAGTGACAAATTCATGGAAAGAAGCAATAGAATCAGCTTCCCACCGTGTAGCCAATCGAAATATTGTTGTATTAGCATCAGAACTTCTTGCAGTGATTTTGATTATCTGCTCATGGGTGCTTTATCTAACCAGCCTGATGCCAGAAAATACATTGGTCCGGGATATACCTTGGTCGTATTGGGCTGGCGTAGGTATTGGAGCGTGTACGACAACATTTTTATATCACACACTTGTTACTCGCCAGCTCAAAATCCTCAACCTTGCTGCAGAGTACATTGAAGCTCACAGGAAGAAGTCATAGAATAGAATTCAACTATACATAACCTATGTTATGTATAGTTACGCTTTGAGCAACCAAAGGCTAGACCGAACTCGGTTCGCTTTTTTTGTCACGATCTAACTTTTTAGCCAAAGCCTCAAGAAATGAGCGAGAAAGTGAAAAGGAAATTGATTCTAGCTCATTTGTTTTAGAGTTTCGCTCGACGCTGTACCTTTGGATTGCAGCAGTAATGATTGTCTGAGTTAAACCATCAGCTGGATTTGAGTCCTCAGCCGAGGTGCAGGTGAACTCACCAAATTTACTTAACTCTTCAACAAAGTCTGATGAATGCGACAACTTTCTTGTTGTTGTATGACGAAATCGGGCTAACTTCAAAAGCTCAGCTTCAAGGCCATCGGCATCAATTTTCCCCAGATCACTAGGTTGAACCGTTATTACAACGCTAGCATTTCGGCCTGCACTATCACCCAGCAAAAGTTGAGGAATCTGAGGCTGGATCAGGGAAAATAGTTTTCTAAAACATTCATCTTTCGAAGACTCGCACAAATATGCATCGTAATGATGGCTTTTTTCTGCTGAAAAAACCGAAGACAACTCTACTCTCACCATCACGTTAGGCTAATAACCTTCAGATCATCAATCAACCAAAATAATGCCATCAACGAAGAAGGCTCACTAGAAATATACAGACTAAAAGCTACAACTACCTGCTCTTTGTCCAGAAGCAGGCCATCCCCCAAGAGATCGGCGTTCATTTCGCCAATTTATTTAGAATAAGCTGATTCATAGACATGCCATTCAGCGCAGCGTCCTTGGCAAACTCTCGGTGCAAATCTGGCCCCATTCTGACATGCACTTTTCCACTATATTTATTCAATGCTAGCGGCCGTGGTAATTCTTCCCCATTCTCAAACATATCTTCAAGAGCCAGTTTGTTGGCCTTCTTGACCTCCTTCAAAGCCCGCTCATGAGTATCACCATGCGCCTTAACTGAAGGAAGCTCGGCTGATTTTGCAATATACACCTGATCTTCTAGATCAAAGGTAATCTCATAGGTAAATTGATCGACCAAAAGGCTGAGCTTCATATTAAACTTTACCGATACCATCGTTTACCTCCATTAACTTTTCTAGCGCCTTAATAACGTCCTTGACCTGATACTGTTTTGCATCCTTACCGTCTCGTTGAATATTTATCCTTGGGTTTCCCTTCCAAGGCATTTTAAAAATATTATGACTAGAACCACTGTTCCTTGGTTCACCGAAGTGTCTCTTGCAAATTTTCATTAGATCCCTAAAAGACACACGCCCGTGAGACCTAAGCATCTCGATATCATCTTTAATTGCCACGCTTCTTTATGATATCATATATAATATCATAATTCACTTCGGAATGTCGTTAAATTTTCTTGAGCCACCCCCTACCTGAACATAAAGTACAATTATTTAAAGCCCTTACGGCCCCAAAAACTCTCCTTTGAAAAGAGTTTGCCCGACATCTATCGAGCGGACACTGTGGCCAAATCATTGGCTACCACCGAGCCCACCCCCTACCCAGTTTATGTATAGTAAATACATGGGTCTTCTCGAAGGAATCGATTTACGCATAGACAAAGAGTTCACAAACGAGAGCTTTCGGCAAACGGTAAGATCATTCCTCAAACAGTTCAAAAGCCTCGAAACTCGCTACAATTACCTGCTCGATCTGATTGCATTCGAGGAGTACCTAACCAACTCAGAAGGATTAAAGCTTTTTAACTACGAGAAGATCACTAGAGATCACATTAACGGCTATCGGGACTTCCTGGTCGAGTCCTACGCTCCAGCCACCCTACACCGCCGCATTGCCTCTGTGACAAGCTTTCTCGGTGAACTCGTAGAACTTAAGGCCATCCCAAACAATCCAGCCAAAGGCATTAGAAAGCCCGTATCAAGAAGCCTTCGGCCATCAAACGGATTCTCAAATGATGAGGTGAAAGAGCTTCTGGAATCTTTTGATGAGGAAGATGCAAGACAGCTAATGTGGAAGTGCCTCTACTCTACTCTTTTCTATCATGGGCTCCGTGTATCAGAAGCCCTGAAGCTTAGAGTCAGCGACATTCAAACCGTGCAGCAAGAAACCGCTTTCATTGTTCACGGTAAAGGCTCGAAATATCGCGAAATCCCGATCCACGAAGAGACTCTAAAACTTCTGGATAGTTTTTTGGAAAACTATCCTCGCGAAAAAGACGGGTTTATCTTCGCCCATTCAAACAAGTCACTCCAGGCCAAAGCCGGAAGAATCGTACGAGCCTTTTCCAAGCCAGTTTCAAGAGACGCCGTTCATAAGAACATGAAGTCAACACTGCTGAAGCTCGGAATGGATATTGATAGAAGCACTCATTCGACTCGAAAAACAACAATCAGTGCGCTCTTTGAACAAGGAGTCCAAGACCACAAGATTCAAACTCTAGCGGGACATTCAAACCCTGAAACAACACTAAGATATAAAGTCAGAGAAGATCGTCTGGCTGAATCTGCGGTAAAGAGCATTAAATTCTAACCCCATTGCCGGAATCTCAATTTAAACGCTTAAGTTTCACGACTGAAACCCCGATACCCTTGTATATATACAAGGGTATCGGTTCTACGAAAAAATGTCAAGCACAAAGATCTAACAATTACCTGAACAATATCAATAGGATAAAACATCTTGACAAAACGACTTAAATAGCTCATAATTTGTATATATACAAATTATGAGCACTTCAACTGACACCGCCGCACTAGAACTCAGCAAGTTACTTCCTCCAGTTTTTGACAACGAAAAACTAAACGAGGCGATGTCTACACTGCTAAAGCAAGGTACCTGCTCGGTGGCAGCGCTAAATAATGCAAAACAAAAGCATGTAAAAAAGGTTGCGGTTAGATGGAACACTCAGAGCAATGGAACACTGTTTACCCTAACTAATGAATTTAATGTTGAAGATTTACTAACAGCTTGGACGCGAAAAGATCGGTTTATATCACACTATTCAGCTATGTACTTTAACGAGCTAACTGAACAAATGCCTGTGCAACACTACATCAGCAGAGAAGTTAAAGGCAGAAAGAGCGTAATCAAGACTGCCATTTCAAAAGAAAAGATGAAACAAAGCTTTATGAAGAGTCCGAGAGAGACGACACTTTATTGCCGTTTTGAAAAATCGGTCTTTTATTTTTTACTGCATAATGACACCAAAAGACTGGGCATCACAAATAAGAAGATTACTAGGAATGGCAAAACCAATGTTATCCAGCTAACTGATGTCGAGAGGACACTAATAGATATTTCTATAGCTCCTCATCATTCGGGCGGAATAAGTAACATTGTTAGTGCATTCCGAAATGCTAGAATTGATCTTAAGAAATTGAAAAACTATTACCTATCAATGGAACTCACCTACCCCTACTTTCAGAGAATAGGATTTTTCCTGGAGAAAGCTGGAAAGTCTGATCTCGCTAGGAAGTGGCAATCCATGATGCCAGAGCCGGAATTAGAGTTTTTTCTTGATAAAAACTACACACGAAGTTGGAAGTTCGATGAGAGTTGGAAACTGTTCCATCCAGGAGCGTTGTAAAGCAGATGATCATGACCAATGACGAAATCGTCGAGATATGCCTTACCGGACTCTTCAAAGAAGAGAAACTCGCTGAAAAACTACGCCTCAAGGGCGGCCAAGCCATACGGCTAAAAGAAAATATGAAAAACCGACTCTCAATGGATATAGACTTTTCTGTCTCCAAAGATGTTGGTGAACCTGCCCCCTTTTTTTCTTTGATCCAAGAGGCACTATCAAACGAGTTTTCCAAAAGAGATCTTCACTTATTCGACTTCGTTAAAGTTCGAAGACCAAAGTACCCATCAAAAGATAAACCTAAATTTTGGGGTGGATGGGCCGTCACCTTTAAGCTTATTGAGGGTTCTAAGAAAGGACTTACAATAGACAAGAAGCGGAAGGAGGCCTTACTTACTGAAGGAAGTTCAAGTTCAAAAATCAAGCTCGACATTAGCGAGTTCGAGTATTGCAACACATTTGATGAAATCAGTATTAGCCACGTAAATGTAAAAGTTTACACAAGAGCTTTACTTGTTTTAGAAAAATTAAGAGCAATCTGCCAACAGCATCCAGACTACCCGCACAGAGAAGTCGGCACTAGGGCAAGAGACTATTACGATATAGAGCAGCTTTGGGGTAAGGTCATCAATGCTGACAACATTGTGGCGTTTACAGAAGACTGTAAGAACCATCTCACTATGGTTTTCGAAGCCAAAGAAGTGCCTTTGCGACTTCTAGATAGAATTTTTGATAACGATTTTCTGGAACTACAATCAAAAGACTGGCAACAAGTGAAAACCACGGTCGAGAATAAAGTAGAAGAATTCGGATACTATCAAGAGACTTTGAAAGACATTATTGAGCGAATCAAATAGCGCATCAGTGATAATTGACAAATCATTGGCAACCACGAAAAACCTGCCCTAAAAAATCTATGTATAGTTGAGAGATGAGTCTTCTTGAAGGCATATCCACCAGTGATTCGTACGTTGGGCGCTGAGCGGG
>JAACVK010000012.1 GCA_009991595.1 bacterium
AGCCTAAGTGGAAATGCGACTGCAACAACTCTAGTAAGGCCCGGTTTTGGCAAACTGACTTGTGAAATCAATTTTAGTCAGGGAAAAGTTAAATCAAGATCCCTTAGGGGCTGGGACTAGATTTTAATTATGCTTAAAAAGTGGCCGGAATATTCTGAAGATCTGTAAAATTTAGTAGAGGAGCGGTTGGCGTTGGCCGAAGAATTCTAAAGATCTACTCTTCTCTCACGGGCGAAAATGTCTACACGTTAGAATACATTCACCGCGGCCTTTCAGATCGAGTGCTGTATACCAGAAGCAAGTGGATCAATGGATCAAGAGCGATATTGTTTGCCGATGGCAGCGGAATGGATGAGCACTTGTTCGAGATCGACAGCACATCAGGCGCAGAGGTTTATCAGACGGATTATTTAGGATCTGTGTTGAATCCTGATCTAAATTCAAAAGAGGGCTATGGTCTTTTTGGGGAAGTTGTCGGGAGTATCTCCCCGGTGGGAAATTATCGTACATTGGAGTATGGCTATTCAGGTCGAGAGTATGAAGCAGATACTGGTCTTTATTACTTTCGAGCGCGGTATTATGATCCAGAGATGGGGAGATTTTTAACGAAGGATCCGATTGGGTTAGCTGGTGGGCATACGAATCTCTATTTGTACTGCGGAAATGATCCTGTGAATTGCGTGGATCCTGATGGGAAGAATCCTTTAACGCTTCCACTTACTGCGGCGGGAGCGATAGCGGGTGCTTATAACAATTATCAAGCCGCCGCTGGGATACAGGGGATTAGTGGTACTCAACTATTAGCTACAACTTTAGTGGGAGCCGTCTCAGGTGGGGCAGCTGGTGCTGCCGCTAGCTTCGGTGTGGTGCCTGGAGTACTAGGAGCAGCAGGAGCGGCCTTTGGAAACAATGGAATCAACCAAGTTTTACTTAGCCCAGATATAGCAAATCCGAATATTAGTCCGAACATTGACTTGGGAAGAGCTGCAACTGCGGGTCTCTATTCTGGAGGGGCGGCTTTAATATCAGGTGGGGCGTCTAGTGTGCTTAATAGAACATTTTTTCCAATCGTCAGTGAAACAACTGGGACTGCAATCGGTGGCTTCCTGGGAGGTCAGATTGATTCTGGCGCCCCGCTTTGTCAATAAGGATGAAAGATGGAAGAGAATTTAGTTAAGATGATCGTATATGGAATAGTCGGAGGTCTGATTGCTTGGTGCTCTGGATTGATTTTGAAGAAAATGGGCTATAATGCGTTGGCGCCAGGAGAGAATGAAAAAAATCGAAGGGGCCTGATACTTGTTGCGGTTGTTCTCATTATTTTGGTCGCTCTCCCTTTTTGCTACAATTATAGTTGTGATGATACTTGCCGTGGTGCAATTGCTAAATGGCTTAGTGACTAAGATGGCTTTCGCTTAAATTGCCGTTGAGGGAGTGAGATATCAACAGTTTCAATAGGTGATAGCACTTTGCTGCATTTGATGGGGTTTGGTTGTGTATTCGCGATTTTGGTTGCCTAAAAAGTGGCTGGAAAATCTGGAAAATTACCCTCAAAATGGGCGTTGGATCCTGCTCGCCACTTTATGCTGTGATTGGCAGATTTCTGCTGAAGGATCCAATTTTCAACACCCGATCAACTAAAAGATCATCAAGACTCATTTATTCAAATAGATTTATGAGATTCTCGGTAGCCGTATTTGAAGCGACCTCACCATAAAGTCTCTTAGTATCAAAGACATTGTTGTGACCGAGTATTCTTTGTAATTCTCTGATGTCTCCCCCCTTTAGGAGAAAATTGACTGCGAAGGAGTGCCTGAGGTCACTAGGATCCCATGAAAGACTGAGAGCGTTCTGTTGCTTGAACTCATTTACAGCCCTTGTAAGTTTCGTGCGGGTGAAGGGGTCATTGTAGTAGGTTAGAAAGACAAGTTTTGATCGGCGTTTTTTCTTGTTTAAAATGTGAGCCAATTCATCCGAGATATTTAGTTTCCTCGATTGAATTTTCTCCCGTTGTTTGAATTTTACAGTTCCATCTTGAGGGTTCAGGTCGTCCCAGCGGAGATCAATGACCTCACTCACTTTTGCGGCAGTCTCGGCCGTGAACCTAATATTTGGATAGAGATAACCAGGAGAGTATTCATAGATAGCATGAAGGAGTTTTTCTATTTCCAACTCAGTTAAAATATTTCTGGCCTTTAGTGATCAATGGAGAACGCTAACTGCCTGTCTACACAAGGCTTTTTGATCTTACCTACAGTTAAATGAATAGAACCACCAAATGAAGAGAACCGGATATTGGAAAACATGGTGATCGCGCCAGGATTCGAACCTGGGACCCACAGCTTAGAAGGCTGTTGCTCTATCCAACTGAGCTACGCGACCGCATTGAAAGCAAGAAAACGTTATATCCAATTCAAACCAGTTGGAAAAGGATCAGTGTGGAAAAGTTGCGGGCTTTGGCGCGCCGCCATATAGAATGGGGGAGGCCGATCGAAGGGTTGATGAGATTTAATAACTCTTTTTTCTCTGAAGAAGGATCTCTCCGCGTCCTTGGTTGTCTTGGGCTTGGGGGTGATAGATCGTTCGAACCATCCATAGTCCTCCCAAATGGCGTCTCAGCTCCAGGTTTTGAACAGACTCCCAGTCTGTTCCCACGCTGAATCGAAAACCTTCGGGCAGTTTGATTTGGGCGGAGTAAGTTTTGGTGCTTGAGTCATAGGCCACCGATTCAATGGGAGTGGACGCAAAAGCCCAAAGTCCAAGGAGTCCCACAGCTCGGTCGGTCAGAGCAGCCTCGGTGCCTCCGACGCTTTCTCCTTCAAAGGAACTGATTTCTGAGCTGACTCGATTGTAGAGCAGAACGGAGATGATGTCTTTTCGATCCAGAGGAGGTTCGCTGGTTAAGACCACCGAGGGGCGGTCTGCCGGTCCAGAGAAATCAATGAAAATCTTGTAGTCCGTGGCCTGATAAAGCAGCTGTCCTTCCAGGAAAAGCTCTTTTTGTTTTGGCGGCCTTTGAACCAGTTCAAGCTTTGTCATTTCAAGTGTTCTTCTTAAATAATTCATTTTGAAATCTAACGGAGCCTTTTTCAAATCAAGAGTGGGCGGAGATGAGGAACCTTCTGAATCCAAATCCAAAGAAAAGGCTGCGTAGGGCTCAATAAATGGATGAAAGATTCTGATAGAGTCTGGATTTGCCGTTTGAACATGAATTTTTGTGACAAGATCGGGGCGATTTGAATCGGCTTTCGATTCTTTCCTTTTTGCGATTCTCGAATCTTGAGTGAGAGGAGGAATTCCGCGAATGGGATCGATGCCTGGGAGCTGAATATACAACTTTTCTAAAACCAAATCCAAATCCAGTTTCATATCCACTTTTGATGGGGCTCTTGGAAGGGTGAAGATCCCTTTCCCCATCGTGACAATGGCGTTATTTCCTTTGACTAAATTGGTTTTGATTTCAAATGGAACTTTTATTTGATCCTCTTTCATTTCTCCCATCTGATTGATTTTAAAAGAGAGTGTGCCTTCTAAGGAATTGATTGGGGCTGGCAAAGCATAGGGACCATCACGAAGTAGAGACACAATTTTTTGAAAATTCTGAACAGTCACTTCAAAATCGACCTCTGGGGTTGCGAACTTCCAGTTTGAGGACTCCTTACTCATCTCTGTGGAGGCCTTAAACCTAAACTCTAAATTTGGATGCTCGATGGGGTGAGCTTCGACGGATGCGAAAAGTGGATCTGGTGAGCTCTCTGGAGATGTGGTGATCCAATGAGAAGGGACTTGGCCATTGAGCTTAAATGAAATCTCTTGGGGTATTTGATTCGTGTGCGAGCCCACTTTGCTCGATAGGGATTTTATTTGTGCACTTTGAAAATTGAGAGCAACAAGAATGGAGTTGCATTGAAAAGGGATTGAGGAGTCGCCGTCGTTCTCAATATTCCAAGAAATTTCACACTCTGGGATCTCTATTTGCTTCACTAAGAATTCTGGAGGCGGAGTGAGTCGAAGGCCGCTCAATAAGACCTTGAGTTCATTTTCGCTCAGGAAAAATTTGTATTGTGTGTGGCCTGAAAAGGTCTTCTTCTCCGAGGTGAAATCGGCATCCGCATAGCCCGTGAGTTGAGCGGAGTCCGAGCTTAGAATGCTCAAGTTGGACTCGGTTTTGAAACGAAAAGAAGCCAGAGTTCCACGGGCTCCAAAAACAAAAGTTTTTCCACTTTTTGTCAGATTGAAATGACCAAGAAGATCAAGCTTCTGGGAAGGCTCTTGCACTTTCCATTGAATCTCCATTAGCCCCATCGAATGGACTTCAATATTGTAAACCAAGTCCTTTTGTTTGAAGGTGAATTGATTCAATGCAATTTCAATGTCTTTGACCTCAATAAACTCAAGCTGAGAGGGAATAGAAAAAAGATTTTGAATCAGATTCTTAATATTCAATTTCTCATTTGTGCCGGAGGTCTCCGCCGAGAGAGGGACCTGAAGTGCTATTTCTCTGTCTTTTGCTACAAAACTCTCAACTTCGATTCCTCGAAGGCGAAAAAAGCCATGCTCGAGTTGAGCTGTCAATTGAAGCTCTTCAAAGCAGGCCTTTCCTAAGGACGAATTCTCATAGCAAAAGCCATTTGCATTGACTTGGATCTGCACCATCATAGGACGCACTCGACGGACTTCGAACTCCAGGTGTTCCCAGTCCAAATCGAGCTTCAGAACTTTGGAATCCATCCACTTGAGAGTGGGCTTATTCACGATCAACTGGGGGCGAAGCCAGAGAATTCCTATAAGCAGTGCTATCCATGCTGGGCTAAATAGAACAACGTAGAGAACTCCCAATCCTAATTTTCGAAGCACTTCAAAACTCCTGTCCGTAACTGAGATAGAAATTCCATTCCTCTTTCGGTTGAGGAGCATCCACTTCTTTGTTCAGAATCCGTCCTTTGGCCACGGTCCCTCGCAGAGCCCCAAGTGGGCTCTGCCAACGAACTCCAACTCCCGGTGAGGTGTAGGTGCTTTCACCAAAAGTCCAAGAGGCTTGGCTCACTTTGCCGGCGTCCATAAAAACAAAGGGCTGAACCTTATAAGGGAGAACTTCTAAAAAACGGGCTTCAACACCCAAATAAGATGTGGTCAGATATCCTTGATTGTCATTGTTGATCGATTTTCTAGAGAACCCTCGGATATTTTCGGCTCCACCAAGAAACAGTCTGTAAGAGGTTGGAATCTCATTCAGATCAGAGGAAAGAGCCACGTCATGACTGAATCGAAAGCCCAAAACTGTGAGAGGTGGGTCCCATTTTCCAAGATTCATCAGATAAGTGCCCGAAAAATTAAAAAGATCCAAGGAGAGGGGGGATCCTACGCCTTCTCTTTGAGCCTCCCATCCAATAGACAGCTCATATCCTTCCTGAGGAGTGGCTTTATAGAATTCAAAATAATGACTGGTCATTTGAGCTTGGGTTTTAAAAGAGAAAAACTGAATGTTGTCGGGCCCTTCACCATCTAAGGTCTTCTCAATGGTGTAGCTGGGAGTGTAGCCAAAGGCGTAGCGATGTCTAGAATCATCATTGGTGTGACCAAGGCCCCACTGAAAATGCTGACTCAGAATCTCATAGGTGGGTTCACTTTCTCTTCGAACCTCTGCAGAAGGAAGAAGAAAGAACTCTGGAAAGCTCTCAAACCAGTAGAGTTGAGATTGAGCTTTGATCGATTGCTTTCTTGGCGAGGCGTAGAGCTTAAAGGAGAGGTTGGTTCCCAAATCATCAAGTCGGGAGTTCTTCCATTCGGCTTGAAAGATGGGCAGTTCCTCCGTTGAGGCTCCAAAGGAGATCAAAAAGGTGCGAGGTGGTGCCAGTGTCACCTTTTGGTCCACACGCACTCCTTCGGGGTCACACTCTTCATCAAAATAGGCGAACTGAGCCACATCAGACTCGGTCAGTCGACGAGAGGTAAGGGCTAAGAGATCTCCATTAAAGGTTTGACCGACCTTGAACGCATCTTTTCTCTCAAAAGCACTGGGTTTGAGTTCGTCTGCTCTTGGCCTCTGCACGGCAACTAACTTAAGTTTCCTGCCCGCAGAAATCTCCACATAAAGTTCTTCTTTGATTGGATCTGCTTTCACATGAACTTTTGGGCAAGCATAGCCGAGCGCCCTTAAGCGAGAGCGCGTCCATTCCTTGGCTTTCTCTAAAGCCGCTGGTGTGATGGCTTGGTTCTCATAACCTCGAAAAACGATGTCTTTAAACCCAGGTGGATCATTTCTGAAAATGACTTTTCTGATAAAACTCTTTTCTCCCGGTCGCACAATCGTCTTATCTTCTTCTTCGATAATCTCCGCCTTAAAATGCCCTTTGGACCTTAAGATGGTCTTGATCTGATAGATCGATTGATTTTTTGGGACATTCTCCCACCCAGAAACCGATGGGTCTCCACAAATGAGCAAGAGATCATTGGATGAGAAGAGGCCCAGATCAAACAGTCCTTCCGTTCGTAGAAAGAAAGACCCGCAAATCTTTCTATCACCAATAATTGAAGCCCAAGAGTCGTGTAAAAAAAACAAAAAAATGAAGAAAGGAAGGATCCGAAAAGCCATGTCTTCTTTCTCAGCCAACTCAATAAAAAAAACAAACCAAATTCAAGTTTGTCATGATTTAATCAAAATCATGACGACCGACTCGCTAAAGAATTATCCAAGGAGAGTCCTATTGATTCTTCTCTCTATTTTTAGGAGGTTTTTTAAGACCTTTATGGAAGTGGACGTGTTGTTATTGGCAACGAGTATGGCTTTTTCAAGCATCTTTGCTCTGGTTCCTGTCCTGGCGATCTTCACATCGGTCTCTCAAATGGCGGGGAACTTTGGAGAATTCTCATTGAACTTCAAAGAAGAGGTTTTAAACTTTATCACCTCCGGTGCAGGAGAGACTTTAGTTACTCGCTTAAGTGCAAACCTGAGCCAAGTAAAGCCCATGGGGCTTGGACTTTTTGGCCTTGTAGGACTCCTCTTTGCCTCTTTAAAAGTGATCTATGATTTAGACTCGACCATCGTAAAGATTTGGCAGGAGAAGAGGCAAACGCGTTGGTGGAAAAGGGGGGTGGTTTATGTCCTCCTCCTCCTCGTTTCTCCCATGGCTCTTTCAACTGCAGCGGGATTACTCAATTGGACTTTGCTCAATCAGTTTATTTCGTTGTTTGTCAATACAGCGTCTATTTTAGTCCTTCTCTGTCTCTTTCTCTGCTTTAAATTTGCACCGCCAGAGTCGGTTTCGACTTGGTCTTCGTTTTTTGGATCTCTGTTTTCCTTCGCACTATTGATTGGGGGGCAAAAAGTTTACCTTTGGGCCACAGTCAATATCTTCACCTATGATCGGCTCTATGGATCCTTGGCCTTTCTGCCGCTCTTTTTACTTTGGATGTTTTTAATCTGGATCTTTATTTTAGGCGGCCTTGCAATGACCAAGGCCATTGATGATGTGAGATCGAGCGTTCCTTGACGAAAATAGTCGCATGAAAGTCGGCCACTCAAGAGCCTTCAGATTTCACAGTTTGGCCAACCTAGGCAAAGCTCGAAAGGATCTCGCTCAGAACCGCTTTTGAGGGGCGTGTTTCCTCTCCGGAAAGGTGGAGTCCGCTTTCGATCAGTTGATTGCTCAAATTCTTCGGAGGTTGATTGTCCCAATAAAATAAACCCGTCAAATGATGGCTGGACTTTCGCTCTCCATTGAGAAGGGCGATAGCGCTTTCTCTCGAAGTGTAGTCATGTTCTTCGTGAGAGGTTTTCTTAAGAAGTAAAAGACTTCCATCATGGAGGCGAACCTCGTGAAAATCCCCTGTCGAGGTGTCCACTTTGATCTCCTCTTGAGGTTGAATAAAGCCAAGCTCTTGAAGTTGCTCGTTTTGAGTCTTCATATAGTCATAGCTTTTTGTCGACCCTTGGTTGTTTGCGAAAGTGATGCAAGGTGAAATGATATCAATAAAAGCCATTCCCTCTTGCCGAAGTGCCAAATTTAGGAGCGCACTCAATTGCTTCGAATCCCCGGAAAAGGACCGTGCCACAAAATGAGCGCCGCATTCAATCGCCAAAGCACAAAGATCAATCGTGTCCAGATGACTGGTTTCTCCGGATTTGGAGACCGTCCCCTCGTCGGCCGTTGCAGATAGTTGACCTTTTGTTAGGCCGTAGACCCCATTGTTCTCGACAATATAGAGCATTGGAATATTTCGTCGAACCAAGTGGATAAAACTTCCTAAGCCAATGCTTGCGGTGTCTCCATCTCCGGAGATCCCGATGATTTTTAAATTTTTATGAGCCATATGGACGCCGGTTGCGAGAGCTGCCATTCGGCCATGTATCGAATTGAATCCTTGAGATTTGGAAAGGAAGTAGTTTGGCGTTTTTGACGAGCATCCGATGCCTGAGAGCTTGACCACATTGTATGGATTGACTTGAGATTTATGAAGGGCGTTGATGAGTTGGGTAGTGACACGTGTCACTAC
>JAACVK010000025.1:0-101546 GCA_009991595.1 bacterium
CAAAAGTGACGTTGTATAAAGCCAATCATAATCCTTGTTTCCGGCAGCAGACGGTTGAGCATCATACTTTCCAAGGTAGGCTACCTTCATGGAAAAGATTGAGCTAAGAGCCACTGACAAAGAAGGTTCAAAGTTAATCAAGTAGTCATCGCTATCAGAAAGGTTTGGCAGGTATTCCAGCCAAAGCTTGGCTGAAACCGATTCAGAAAGCTGATAGCCAGCTTCTAAGTAAGCTCTAGCGTAATGATCTGTCACTGAGTCAACCAAAGAAGCTTCATCTCTATTTTCGTAAGTATAACGATAGCCAAGCTCTGAAACTAAATAATTCTTGTCGTCAGTTTTTAAAATAAAATACTTAAGACCTAGATCCACATTGCTCTTGTAATCAACGCCAGCAAACTCATCGCCTTCCCAAAGGTTTCCTAGAAACGCACCGAATCTCTCCGAAAAATTTCTGTCATACCGAAGCCCCAATGACCAAGAGTTAGCACTTTTAACTTCGTTAGCTTCTCCATAAAGGTAATTGCCTTTGGAGCTAAGTTCGTTGCTTGTCCACTTATAGGCCGTCAACTGCTTTGCATTGATGGTTTGACTGTCTGTGTTTCCACCAGAGGCGACAACCCCAAGCTCACTTTCATGAGAAAGCCCCTCAGAAAGAGCGGCATTAGAGGCCAAGAAAAGTAGCGAAAGCATTAAAAAAGCATTCATTTTGATAATTTTCATTCCTGCCTTTTAGACCGGATGCTCGATGGTTGCCCAGCGAATTTAGAAGAAAAACCAAGGAAGAGTTTGCCTGTCAGAAACTCAAAGTGAATAGCCTCAAATAATTAATATTATTATATTTTTTTATCTAAAATTAGCTCAATGTTTTGCTGGCCAACAGTGGCTTTTATCTTACCAAAAACATCTCCAGGAAGCCGACTCAAGGGATCTGAGCCTCCACCAGGCTCCAGTTGATCTAGTCGAACTGTAAGCTCTACCAGACCTGCAAACTCGGTGCCACCCATCATCGCATTGCTTTCAGTGAGCTCAAAACGAAACGGGAATTTATCAACCCGCATTCTCCTTACTGCTAAAGGGGGACCTCCAGCCAATGGCCGCGCAGAAATGAAAACAATATAATCTTTAGTGGGAGGAGTAATGCCGTCTTTGAGTTTAGCAATGCCTCTAAGAGATTTTGATTCTTCGATCTTACCTGAAAGCGTATCCACGCCCCCCATTACCACTTGAGAGTTTTCTGCTCTTGCCTGATCGGTGGTTTGTCCAGAAGGACCCGGAAACTTTGCACGGGCTGGACGATCCGAACAAGAAATCAAATTGAAGATGGTTATAAAAACAAAAATAGCTTTCATAAGGACATTTGTTACTGAGACTTCACCCATTTGACAAGCTCATCTACTCCGCCCTGAGGCAACTGTAGTTGCCCTTGAGCACTTTTATCTTGTCCGCCACCCTTACCGCCAAACTGAGCCACTAATTCCTTTAAAAAACTGCCTGCATGAAAACCTTTTAAGGTATGAGGATCAACTGTGACCATTAGATGTGGTTCGGCGATCAACAAATGAGCGAAGCTAGCTTCGCTCTGTCTTAAGTGGTCACTTTTTTGTCGCAAAATCTTAGGGTCTGCATCAGCCAGAACGTGAATTTTCAATGGAGCACCTTTGAACTGAACTTCAATTGCCTTTGCTCCCGAATCACCACGAGCAATCTGGCCTTTAAGTCTCTCAACTTCTTTCTCAAAATTTTTTAACTGCTCTAAGACTTGTTCAATTCGTTTAGCCACACCGTCGGCCGGAACTTTTAATTTCCGAGCCACATCTTCAAGAATCTCTTCTTGATCTTTGTAATACTGTTTTACTGCCGCTCCGGTGATGGCTTCAATCCGACGAGTTCCAGCGGCCACACCCGCCTCACTTAAAATTTTAAGCTGTCCAATTTCTCCTGTAGAAGAAACGTGCAAGCCTCCGCAAAGCTCGGTTGAAGCTCCTGGAATATCGACTACGCGAACCACGTCGCCATACTTTTCACCAAAAAGAGCCATCGCTCCTTGCTTCTTAGCCTCCTCAATACTCTTATTCTCAATCACCAAGGAAATATTCTTGGCAATATTTTCGTTTACCTCTTCTTCAATCTTTTTCAACTGCTCCGTCGACACACTCTTAGGGTGAGAAAAATCAAAACGTAAGCGATTTTCATCAACCACAGAGCCCGCTTGAGCAACGTGATCTCCGAGAGACCTTCTTAAGGCGGCATGCAACAAATGTGTGCCCGTATGATTAGCCTTAACTTGAGATCGTCTTTGTTCGTCCACGACAGCCCTAAGCTTGAGCCCCTCTTTGATTTGGGTTTTAGAATCATTTACCTGAAGCACCCAAGCCCCTTCATAAGCTTTTTGAGAATCTTCTACCCTCAATTTAACACCATCAAACTCAAGATAGCCCTGATCGCCAACTTGACCGCCACCCTCTCCATAGAAGGGGCACTGGTCCAATAAGGTCCAGCTGACTTCATTCACATGAAACACAGCTAAAACTTTAGCTTCATCAACTCTAGAGCTTTTATACCCAAGGAACTCGTTACTAAGCCCCTTCGCCTTCCACTCACGCACTTGCGTTGGCATTTGCTGCGCTCCCGACCCCTTCCAAGCTGCCCGCGAACGTTCTTGTTGAGAGCTAAGAAGCTTTTCAAAGCCTTCAGTGTCTACTTTAAAACCTTTTTCACGAGCGATGAGCTCAGTTAAATCCAACGGAAAACCAAAAGTATCATAAAGCTGAAAAGCAACATCAGCAGCCAATAGCTTGTTTTTAGATTGGGTAAACGCGTTTTCCAATAAGCCCAATCCCTTTTCTAGAGTCTCAAAAAACTTTTCTTCTTCTTGTCTTAACACATCAATAACAACGCTCTCACGCTCGTTAAGCTCTGGATAAGCCACACCCATGGCAGCTTGAAGTTCTGGGTAAAGCTCCCACAAGAATGGTCCCGGCAATCCCAGCTGCTTACCAAAACGAACAGCCCTTCTTAAAATTCGCCGCAAAACATAGCCACGACCTTCATTTGAAGGCAACACACCATCGGCAATCAAAAAGCTAGTGGCGCGCAAGTGATCAACAATCACTCGAAGGGCTGAACGAGCAAAAGTTCCTTCGCCATCATCTACCTTTTGAGAAGTTTTAATTTCACAATAGGTCTTGGTGGCTTGAATTAGTTCGGCCATCAAGTCGATTTCATAGTTACTCTCAACCCCCTGCAAAATGGCAGCCATACGTTCTAAGCCCATACCCGTATCAACACTTGGCTTCTTTAAGGGCACCAAAGTTCCATCGGCCTGTCTATCAAACTGCATAAACACACAATTCCAAAACTCAAGCCAACGATCTCCATCAACTTCCTTGCCTTGATCCCAAAAAATTTCAGAGCAAGGTCCGCAAGGGCCTGTATCGCCCATAGACCAAAAGTTATCGGCTTCGCCAAAACGAAAAATTCTATCCTCTGGCACTCCCATTTCTTTAGCCCAAATCTCAGCGGCCTCGTCGTCGTCGTTGTAAACAGAAACCGCCAGCTTATCCTTAGGAAGCTTTAAAACTTCCGTTACATATTCCCAAGCAAACGCGATGGCTTCACGTTTGAAATAGTCACCAAAACTAAAGTTGCCTAACATTTCAAAAAAGGTGTGGTGACGAGCTGTGAAGCCCACATTTTCCAAATCATTGTGCTTACCACCTGCCCTCACACACTTTTGAGCACTCGTGGCACGAGTATAATCACGCTTGTCCAAGCCCAGGAAGCAATCCTTAAAGGGAACCATCCCGGCGTTTACAAATAATAGAGTGGGGTCTTTTTCTGGAATCAATCGAGCGCTTTCCACTCGGGTGTGTTTCTTTGACTCAAAAAACTTTTGAAAAGACTCGCGAATCTCTTCTGTGGTCATGGATGTAACTTTAGACATATTGAGAGATAGCTTAGCCTAGAGGATGAAACTCTTCAAAAAGCTTTTGCAGTTCCGTGGAGTCAATTTTGAGATATCTCTCGGTGGTATTGACCGAAGAGTGCCCCAAAAGAGCCTGCACAAATCGAACATCCGCCCCTCCCTGCAAAAGATGGGTGGCAAAGCTGTGGCGCAATACGTGAGGATGCACATCAATTGAGAGATTAAGAACCATGGATCGGCGCCTAAAAATCTTCCAAACGGCCATTCTCGTCAATGGAGAGCATCGGCGACTTAAGAAGATAAATTCCTGATTTGAGCTCTTGGCCTTTAAAGCCCACTGCCCCCAAGCATGCTCTTTATACTGTTTTAAATGAAACTCGACCCTCTCTGTGTATGGGACAATTCTTTGCTTATCGCCCTTGCCTGTTAAATGCACCGCCAAAGAGCGTTCATCTAAATCTGCCCATCTCAACTGACACAGCTCTGAAACGCGCAACCCGCTTGCGTAACAAAATTCAAAAATTACGCGGTCTCTGTAGCTCTCTGGAACACCTTCAACAACTGGGAGTTCTAAAAAGCTTCGAGCTTCATCCTTGGTAATGGAGACTGGAAAAATATCTTTCTGAGTTTTCACCGGCAAGTGTTCCAGCAAATCAAGCCAGGCAATGTTTGTAAAAGACCGAAAGCGGATGAACGCCCTTAAAGCAACTCGCCTTCGCTGCTGGGTCGCGGATTTAAGGCCCTCGTTTTGCAATTGCTTTAAGCAATCGCTTAAAAGCTCAACGCTCAAAGGCTGTTCTTGTTCAAGGTTAAGGCCTGCCTGCTGCCAAGAAACTAAATCTGAAAAATACGCCTTAACGGTTGGTTCAGCCAAGCGCTTTTCACCCCCAACAAACCATTCAAAATCACCTAAGTGCCCCATACTCTTGCGTTTAGATTGGTGTAAGAGAAGTTATATTGCAAACAAAAAGACCCTGACCTAGCCTAACGCCGATGTTGAGCTCTCAGGTAAACCTCAACCAACTGAGGATTTTTATTACGGTTTTTGAATGCAGGAACATGACACAAGCCGCCCGAGAGCTTGGTCTCACTCAATCAGGCGTTAGCCAACACATGAAAGCTCTAGAAGAAACTCTTAAACTAAAGCTCTTTGATCGCGTAACACAGAAATTAGTTCCTACAGCTCAAGCCAACGTCTTGTATGAAAACTGCTCTCGATATCTAAGTTCTTTAGAAGACGTCATTGGCAAGCTACAAGCCGGCGAAGACAAAGTTCTTGGAAATGTCTCCATTGGAATGCCCATTGAGTTTGGAAACAACCTTCTAACCCCCCTTTTGGCGAAATTTTGTCACGACAATTCAATGGTCAATCTAAGCCTTCAGATGGGCTTTGCCGACGAAATGAACGATGGTCTGCTCAATGGAGAATTAGACTTTGCGTTTGTCGACACTTACCACTTAGACAAACGCATCGAAGCCTTTAAGGTTTTTGATGAAACCCTTCACCTGGTAGCAAGCAAGCCCTATTGCCTTGAACACAGTGATTCAATAGAGAAGATGCAGTTAGAAGATCTGGATTTTGTCTGCTATCAAGCCAATGCCTCTGTAATTAAGATGTGGTTCAAGCAAAAGCTTTCAAAAACCAACGTGGACTTAAAGGTTCGTGCTCATGTGCGCGATGTCCAAGCAGTGGCCAGACTCGTCTGTAGCGGTTTGGGATGTGGGGTTTTGCCAGGCTACCTACTCAGTCAACTGAAATCTGCTGGGCACGAACTCATCTCTTTTGGCGATCCAAAAGTTGAGGTTCACAACTCAATCAGCGTTGCTTACTTAAAAGAAAAAAGTTTGAATCATGCAGCCAGAACACTCAAACATTTTCTATTAGCAGGACTAAACGCACACCAAACCCTTAGCTAGGCCAATGAGTTAGTGTTTCATACTCAACGGAGCCTTCGCCACAATATAAAAGATCTTTTGACTCAACAAAGGGTCTACGAACAAAAGCTAGAGCAGCATTAGCAAACTGCGAAGTAATCTCTCCAACCACTGTTCCCTTAGGATCGGTCAAATTCATTGAGCTAAAGACTTCAGAAGCTTTTAGTTTCATCAAATACCGAGGTGGCTTGCCTCGAATCGTTCCCTTGGCCACAACTTCTTGGCCCATGTAGCATCCTTTGGTAAAGCTGACCGCGTGAGCAACAGGCAAATCAATACTGAGCGAGTCACTTTTTATCTCGCAACTCCATTGCATGAACCCTGCTTGCACCCGCCACTTCAAAAAAACTGAAGGATCTACAGAGCTAAGCTCTTCCTGCTTAGACCAAGCAATTGAAACTCCCTCTAAGCCACAAGAATGAGGGAAAACACCGTCTCCAAATTCAACTGAAGAATTGGACATCAAGTCTGCTTTAAAATTTGTGTTTTGAACGTCAAAGTTTAGAAAAGCACTTTTAAACTCAGATTCTACCCTCACCTCGGCGTTGTCTGAAATTAAATAGCGACTCAAAAGATCAACACTTGTTTGGGCAACTTCCTTTGGAGCAGATAGAACGAAGTCCTCGCTCGATCGTGCAAGGATTTGCCCATAGCTAACCACCCGCCCTTTGGGGGTTAGCAGCAAGTAACTTTGAACTTTCCCAGAGGCAAGTTTCTTTACATCACAACTAAGCATTCCATGAAGATAGCGAGCCGAATCAGGGCCTTTCACATTGAGAAAACTTTGATTTAATCCGTGAACCTGCATAGAGCGCTTATAAAAGTAAAAGAGCGGCGCGTCTACGCCCTGGTTTTAAGAGCCGGTAAGAAGCAAAACCCCTAAAAAAGTGGCAGTATCAAATGGTTTCAGGGAGCCAGGAAGGGGTATATGCAATTGCGTCATACTTTAGGTCTATTCATTTTATTATTTTCTTTTCAGGGGATCGCTGCGGAGAAATCCAAAGCTCAGATTCCTGAGGGAGTCACACACATCATCGAAGTAGGAGCGTCCACACGCGAACAAAGATCTGCTGTAGCCGACCTAGGTTACGCACTCGAAGAGATTCGATCTGATAAAGTGTTCATTTATGGAAACAAAAAAGACGTAGAGCTTCTTAAAAAAACCGGACTTCAGGTTAGCGCCGATGAGGTGCAAGCTAGATGGTTTCAAATCGACGAAGCTCTTGAGTGGAGATACTCCTCATACGATCAAGTGCTTGAGCGCATGAACGCATTGGTTGCAGCGGCTCCTGATTTAGTTTCCCTATACAGCATTGGCCAAACCCACGAAGGTCGCGACATTGTTGCTATACGTATTGGAGCTAGCACATTGACTGAAGCACAAATCAACGGAGTGCCTCAAATGGTTTACATGGGTTGCCATCATGCCCGCGAGCATATGTCTGTAG
Organism: bacterium; assembly: GCA_009991595.1. Taxonomy (GTDB): domain Bacteria; phylum Bdellovibrionota; class UBA2428; order UBA2428; family UBA2428; genus JAACVK01. Next base: position 7,312 of record JAACVK010000025.1, read on the forward strand.
AAGTGCCTTTGATGTTTGCTGAGTATTTGGTCAACAACTATGCAACTAACGATGAAATCGCCCGCCTAGTAAACTCCAGAGAAACTTTCATCATTCCCGTGCTTAACGTAGACGGACACAAGCATGACTACACGGATGGAGTTCGTGGACAAATGTGGAGAAAAAACCGCAGGCAGAATGCCAACGGTAGTTTCGGCGTCGATTTGAACCGTAACTATGGCTACAAATGGGGAACAGGTGGAAGCTCTACCTCTCCTGGTTCAGACACTTACATGGGAACAGAGCCATTTTCTGAACCTGAAACGGCGGCCGTAAGAGACTTCCTAAGTGGCCTAGATCGTCTAAAGGCAACTTTGGACTTTCATAGTTTCTCGGAGCTCATTCTCTATCCATGGGGCTACACTTACGACCGAGTGGGTGAAACCGACGGAACACTAGAAGACCGTCAAGTTTTCGAAAAAATGGGCGCAACCATGGCTCAGTGGAACAACTACACTCCACAAACTGGTTCCGATCTTTACATCGCTAGCGGAACACTCTTTGACTGGGGCTACGGCGAACTTGGCCTAATGTCTTTTACCTTCGAGCTAAGCCCTCGAAGTATGTGGGAAGGTGGATTTTATCCAAATCCAAACACCATACCCCAAGCCTTCCAAGACAACATTAACCCAATGCTCTATATGCTTGAGATGGCCGATGATCCAACTCGTGCATTGAGAGAAGAAGCACCAAGCTTTTTGACTACACCAGCCAAAAGCGGACTGCCCATTGCTAGCTTCAAAGACCTTAGTCTTTAAATAAAAACTAAAAAGCCCATTCTTAACCTAAAAAGTTAAGAATGGGCTTTTTTATCTAAGCACTTATTTCTTATTCGCCCGTTGCTGGAATCAGTCTTTCTCCATCAGTATATTTTCTTTCTAGAAAAAACTCACAAGTTCCATTCATAGCCTCTGCAGCCTGTTTAGCTACAGGAATCCCTGCTGCAGCATTTTCAACTGATTGGGATGCATTCAAAATCCACTCAGCTGGTAAAAATCCTCCAAATAAAGATCTAATAAATGATTTACTTCCCATCCCAGCAACCTTGAGAGTCATAAGCGTGTTTGAGAAAAACCCAACAAAGTTTTCATAGGTTTTAGCGAACACGTTGAAAACCAAACGACTCTTGGTTTGTTGCGCATTTAAATATTTAAGAACTTCAGGGTGACGCCTCAGCTCTTTAGGAAAGTGCTTCAAATCATAATATGAAGAGTATTCAAAACCTTGATCCAAGTGAATTCCAGCTGAACTCAGAGGGGAAAGAAAATACAGCATATAACCTGCAATCAAAGTGTCTAATTCAACCCGACCCAGAAACAGCAACTGAATTGGAATAATCATAGTCAAATAGGCAGGAATATTGGCCCAAACTAACTTAGATATGTGAACGTGGTTCTTAAGAATTTGATTATCTTTGTTTTTAAAGGTCTGCTTGAACCACCACCCTAAGCGACTCAACTTACTATCCTCGCCCTCGGGGACCTCTCCAAAGTTCTCCTCGTTTCCTTCGTCGATTTGGAGCTTCATCCACGCCTCGGCCAAAACCGAAAGAAGCGTTCCAAAAACAAACCCCATTAAGAAAGGAAAACGACCCAAGTAGAAAATTGAGTCTGCACTCAAAAACTCACTAGTGAAAAGTTGGTTAATGCCCGAATCAACTGACATCAAACAAAGCACCATCATGAAAAACTCTAGAGGCTTGTCGACAAAAATTCCTGACAAAGCTTGCCTTACTGCTCTTCCTACTGCGATGGGGTCTAAAAGTTTCTTTTTTACTGACTGGATGCGTTTGGTTTGGCGACTAGACTCTGGATCCAGTTTGGAAACGGCTTTCCATCTACTGTTCTCTCCCCATCCAGCTTCTTGCATGCGGGCTTGAACCAACTCATCTATGTTGTGCTCAGCTTTGACTTCAGACAAGAGACCTAAGGCCTCAGACTCAGCAATATCCAAATTCTCTATGTCGTTAAAAGTCGCAGTCTTAAGCTCTTCTAAACTCATTTCAGATCTATCTTCACCGTTGGGAGCAGCAACTCGCTTAAGATGTTTAACCAAGATCTCTTCGCTAATCACAGAATAGTAAGCACCAAAGTATTTTTGCTTTTGCTTAGAAAGCTTCATGATCTCTGGATCTGAAATAGATTCTATCCCATTGCCTGCATAAAAATTCTGAAGCTCCTCTGGGCGATCCATCTTGGCCACTAACGCCTTTGAAGCCTCACGAAGAGCCATTTTCTCTATGACGCTCTCAACCTCAATAATCTTTTCTTCCCAAGCAGACTGCAACTTTCGATGCTCAGGCTTAAACCAAAGTTTCATATGATCTACTCGGCCACGCAATCCACCGTTTGCCTGAGTTGGGAGAGTCAACCGTTCAAAATCCATTAGAATTCGGCTTGCAGCCTTAGGATGCCTTAGCCAGAGTGCACTCATAAACGGCTTGTAGGCAAAAGATCGGATAAAAAATATTTTATTATAGAAGGGAATAATTGAGCGCTGAGAATCTGTGAATGCAATCATGCTAAACATAGAATGCATCAAAGCCTTTACGAATCCCCCCACCTTCACCGGGGCTTCACCATCCTCAGGAAGTTTCTCCTTCCTGAAAAGTGCAAACAGTTGTTCCTTCGCCAAGGAAATCTCTTCCCTTGCCAAAACAAAAGGCTCCTCTTCAGCTAACTCCGAAAACTTTTCTTTAGCTGAAGCGACAAGACCTGCAACGCGACCTTCTTTCTTTAAACCGGCCAGTATGTCTGCAACTTTTTTATCGTCTTCAGCACTAAACTGGGGAGCTGTTTGCTTTTTTTGATCTACCGTTGCTTTCTTGCTCTTCGCAACTTCAGAAACCCCGTCTAGGGATTCTTCGAACTCAGACTGAAGTCTGGCTTGCCTGTCTACAATAAACTGTTTGAAGTTAACCGTTGCAGCATCAGTTCTAGACTTCCAATCACGATAAATGTGATGGAAAACCACACTAAAGTGAGTCACGCTTGCAATCAGTGCAATACTTCCAACTCCTCCCAATAAAATTCTAACAGCCATGCGCCCCCACTCACCTTCCTGGCTAAGAAACTTCACCATCTCTGGAGCGTGGGTAATAAAACCTAAAGTGTCGTCTAACGCTTCAGGCGCAGCTGGGTGCAAGAATAAAAGAGCAGTAGAAGAAAGAAGAAGAGCCGTTAAAATCTTTTTTGAATGTGAGCCTAGAGAAGCTCTAATGCCAGCAACTTTTTCCAGTGTGCTATTCCAAAATCTTCCTCCTGATTTTTTCATCTTCGAGAGCTTGTTTTGAGCAGGCGCTTCAAGCAATCCGTCTTGCTCCATGGCTTCCAAAGTGCCTAGCAAACGATTGGAGGAGAAGGCTCTTGGTAAAGTCAGTAGTCGTCTTAACTTATTTAAGCTGTAATGCGCCGACCTATTCTCAATTTGAACACTTGCCAATCTCTCAATTTCGTCAGAGGGAATCTCTGGCAATGCAATACGCTCATTATTTAGCCTTTGATACTTAACAAAGTGACTCGAAGAATCTGGACGAACCACTCCTTGGTTTTCTGCATTCTTTGCTTTGGGGTCTTCGGACATCTCTACGGCTCTGTCAATCTCAGCCACGGCTTGTTCAGTATCAACAGGTTTTCTGCTTTGATCGCCTTCACCGCGGGAATGAGCAGCCGTCGCAAGAAGGTCTTTACTCAACTTCTCTCGAAACTGAGCTCCCTCTTTGCCTGTCACCAAGGAGCTCCAATCATCAATTCCTTCTCCCGCAAGTTCTAAACCCTTAGAAAAATAGAGATCTAATTCTTGAACGGTTTGGTAGGCATCCTTATAGGTATTCTTATCTAAAAGATTGATCGCTAGGTTATAACTAACCTCTTCAATGTTTTCGTAATACTCCAACTGTGCGGGGCTAAAGATAAGATTTCCAAATTGGTAGTGATGAAAAGCATTGAAACTAAAATCAAGCTCTCCATTCCAACTTGCAGACAAAGGGACCCTAAAAACAGGAAGCCGAGCGGCGCCAATGTCACTTTCAAATTTATCTAAATTGATGTATTTTAAAAAATTGGGTTCATTCGAATCGTGGAAGAACAGTCTTTTACCCACAATTTTTAACATCGAAGACTGAATATTCAATGAATGAAGGGCAAAGCTGACACGAGGAGAGAAGATTTCAATTTCATCATATTCACGAGCTTGATAGCCATCACGACTAAGGTCACTAAAACTCATGATCTCAAGAACTCGGCCTTCACTGGATTTCAAAGCAAAACTTAACTCCGCCGCAGGAAAATAAGAAGGAATCGCATGGTCTCTCTCCCACTCCCGTCCAAACTCTGCAAGCTTCTGCTTTAACTTGCCTTTATCTAACTCTTTAAACTCAGCCTCATTTCGCTGTTCGAACTCAAAAGAAGCTTTCGCTCGAGCTTCTGCCATCGGAAGAGATTGATTCTCTAAATCGTAAAGATAAAAGTTTTCACCTTCCTCAACACGACTACCATCTGCGCTCACTTTTGTTGCTGGCGATGCGCTAAGCCGCTGACTCACAAAAGCAGCAGGCAAGAGCATTTGCACTGCCAATATTGGACTCAAAATTTTAAACAGAGGCTTCTGGAAGGGGGCTAGGGTAGAGCTCATTCACCGATTCCTTTCGATATAACGCACCTAGTCAATGTCTAGGATAACGCGAGTTTACAGGGCTTCGCGTCAGATGCAAGGAGTAATTATAGGTTTAGCCTTAGACCCCTCAAAATCGCCCTTAAGTTGTTGATTTTTAGTAGCCTGTAAAGAGGAATTAAGGCGGTGCAACAGAAAAATTCGGGACAATGGCAGAAGAAATTAGACACTCAAAGGAATGGTGACCGGGCCCCAATTGCAAAAGCTGAGCTGCATCTCAGCGGCAAAGCGTCCGAAAATTTGCGTGTAGCTCGGGTTCTTTAAACTCAACTTTCTTTGCAACTCTTCAAAACTTTCTCGGGCAATGTTTGGGTTCATAGCCTTTGTGAAAGAGGGCCTAAAGCCCGATTTAAGCTCTGCAGCCAAAGTAAATTGAGAGACCCACAAGATCCCCGCTTCACTTAAGTTATTTTGACTTTGGTAATCACTCAAAGACAGATTCATTTTTCCTTCTTGATCAGGAAAAACTCGCAATCCCTCTATTCGCTCAATAAGCCAAGATTGCTTTTTCTCAAGGTCAACACGCTCTTCGTCACACTTTTCCCAAGCCAACAACACGACAAGGCCTGGTCCTTCAAACGAATGCTCTTCACTTCGAGAGTCCCATGTAGACTGAATAGAGGTCTTGCCTCTTACTCGCTGAACGATGGCTTTCACGAATTGATCATCCTGCAATTTGCACGATCGCCAATGGTCTTGTTCCAACGGAACGACGAACGTAGCGAACAACCTCTTCCTCTAAAAATGCCGCAGCTCCTTCAGAGTGGAATGAAATTTTTGATTTCTTCATGGCCGCCCTTAGAACATTTTCGATTTCTTCACTTAAATTAGAAAACGGACGCTCATCGCTTAAATACTCAGGGTAGACACCAAGCAATTTAATATTCATCACGCCCGAGGATTCAATCATCACCGAAATGCATCCACCCAACGCCGCTCTTTTTCTAGGAGCCAAGAAGGAGTCTCGGCTGGGGGTATAAAAGCGATCCATGCGAAGGAACTTATTCTCGTAAGGATCGCCTAGGTTGCGCCCTGAAATTACCCAACTCCCTTCATGAAAATGAAACAGCACTTCATCATTGTTTTCTTGAATGTGAACCTCTAAAGGCACATCCCACTCAAGCGCGGCCTCCCGAGCCATTTCAGCGCAAGCCTCTAATTGAAAGCGCTGACCATGAACGGGAAAAAGTATTTTAGGCTTTAAAAAATTTAAAAGAGAGCGTAGCTCCGCTCGCCTTCCATGACCACTGGCATGAATGGGCCCTCCAGCCGCATCCACAGCTCTTTTAGACCACAACACTCTAGCGCCAATTTTCATCAGGTTATTCACAAGCTTTGAAATGGCTTTTTCATTTCCGGGAATAACTTTGCTACTAAACAAAACAATGTCTCCCTGATGGATAACAAACTCTGGGTGACTTTCTTGAGAAACTTTACTCAACACACTTCTAAACTCGCCTTGTGAGCCAGAACACAAAACCAACTGCTTATCGTCAGGGAGTGTTGCCAAGACTTCCGGAGCCACCAGCGTCGAAGATGAAAACTTAGGCATCTTGTCGAAAGAACCTAACTGCTGAGCCAGGCGAAAGGCTGTCTGCATTGAACGACCAGCAATAGCAACTTTTCTCCCATTTCTTTCAGCTAAGTGTATCAAGGTGGCCATTCTATAAACATTAGAAGAAAAGAGTGTTACAAAGATCCTTTGTTTTGAAGTCGAAAACAGATGTTTCAAAGGTTCAATGATCTCTCGCTCTGAAACTGATTGGCCTTCTCGATCGGCGTTGGTGGAGTCGAGAAACATTAAATCGGGTCTAGCTCCACCAAAAGCATTAAAAATTTCTAAACTACGAACACCATCTTCAAATTCATTAAAATCAATTTTCAAGTCTGCGCTGTGAAAGACTCTAATAGTTTGATCACCTATTTTTGCAGTAAAAGCTAAAGAGCTACAATCTACAGTGGAGTGGCGCACCTCTATAAAGCGAACTTTCACACCTTGTATCTCAATGTCTTTATCGAGCTCTACCGCATTGATTAAATTTTCATAAGTAGAAATTCCAGCATAGCGACCATCGTTTAATTTTTCACAGATCAAAGCCTTAGCAAAAGGTGGCGCCCAAAATTTGGGAGGCTTCACTCCCAGTTTTTTGGCAATCATCATCAAATGAGGGATGGCTCCTATGTGATCTTCGTGCGCATGAGTAATTAGCCAGTTCTCGATCTTCTCGGTTTCCAAGAGAGTTTTAAAATCCGGGAAAACCGCTTCAATCCCAAAATTATTTGAGTCTGCAAATAAAACACCGCAATCAACAGGGAGAACTGTTTCACCGAAACGCATCAGCATGCAATTCATGCCGACTTCGTTTAGTCCCCCCAAAGGCTTCCAGGAGAACTGGTCCTTAGCGTGTTCCGTGACTCGACCCTCCGCCACCCATCACATCATGAATTGGTTCGGGTTGCTCATCAAGCTCCGTCTTACGATTAAAGCTAGCCAAAGCCTGGCCAAAATAATTTTCCCACCGCTTCATGTTTCGGCCGCTTCGCTTTTGGGGATCATTCATCAAAACGGCAAAGGCGAGCATCTCGCCACCTTTACTTTGAACAACTCCCGTTAAAGCCGAAACCCCGTCGATGGTTCCGGTCTTCGCCCTTAACTGTCCAAAAGCCGCCGTTTGTTTCATTCTTTTCTCTAAAGTCCCGTCTTTTCCAGCAATCGGAAGCGAGGCCAGCATTTCTGGCAACACTTCGAAGTCTAAGTAAGCTGCATTAAGAAGCTCGACAAACTGCTTAGCCGAAACAGAATTTTTACGGGTTAACCCTGAACCGGAAACGACTTTATAAGGACCGTAGTTAATTCCAATTCGAGTTGCCTCTTCGTTTATAACCTCTAGACCTTTGGCCATAGTTCCAGGGGCACCCTTAAATTTCATGCCCATAGTTTTAACCAAAGTGTCAGCAATAAAGTTATTCGAATATTTATTCATCAAGGTAACAATGTCACGAAGAGGAAGACTTTTGAAGGTGAGTAATTTTTGAGCCGTCTTCGGTTTTTCTTTTTTTTGAATAAGAGGCTTAACAACCTGAATACCTTCTTTAGCCATAAAGTATTGCAATGCTTTTCCAGCGTATATAGAGGGTTTGGTAATATTAAAGAAACTTCTTTGCTCCGGATAACCTCTAGGAATACTACCCTGCATGACAACTAAGTCGCCTTCTTTATCTGTGTGACGGCTAGCAATCATGCGGTTTCGGGATGTTCTACGAGTCGTTTTAGATTTGTTAGTTAACTTAACGTAACCCGTGTCCGGCTCAATATAAACGGTGGGCTTCTCCCCCTCTTTATCGCCAGGCTGATAGAAAACAGTGGTCGTGTTGTAGTTAAAACTCAACGCACTCACGGGAGCATTGTAAGCTCGGTCTGTTTTCGTGGGTATTCTTGCCTCATCGACTCGAATTTCATCAAAGGCTGAATCATCCACAAAAATTTGGCCTGTCACTCGAGATATACCAGTTCGCTTCAACTGATTAACGAGAAGATACATTCTTTCAGAAACAAGATGAGGATCACCTCCGCCCACAAGGTAAAGATTCCCCTCAAGGGTAGAACCTCTAATCTGCCCGTCTCTGTAGAGATCTGTTTCAAAACGAAAGTCAGGGCCTAGTCGCTTTAATGCAACGAATGCGGTCAACATTTTAACGGTTGAAGCAGGCGACAATCCTGTTTCTGCGTTCAACTTAAAAAGATCTTCCTGTCGAGAAAGAGAATAAACCACCGCTCCAAGGTTCATTCCTCGTAGAGCATCATCATTAAAAATAAAACTTAGTCTTTTTCTTAAACCCTCTTTGAAAATATCCTTGTCATCACGCGCACTAAGGGGCAAGCAGAAGGAGAGCCATGTTAGCACTAATAAAACTCTTTTATGCATATCCTCTATTAAAACATATTTTTAGCTTAATTTTACTTCTATCCCTTATAAACTGTAGCAACGACCGCCATCTAAACGATACTTGGCATATAGGCATAAATAATGAGATCAAAAACTTTGACATTCGAAGCTCCGGTGACAAAAATCTATGGCCAGTTACAAAGCTCCTAACCCAATCCCTTCTAAGGCTTGACCAGCAGGGAAGCCCAGTTGGTGACCTGGCTGTGAAATGGGACATCCTACCACCTAACGAATTGGTCTTTGAGTTAAACTCAAACGCTTTGTTTCACGACGGACACCCTGTAACCGCTCAAGATGTGATTTATTCCTTTCAGGACGCTCAAAGAGCCGGCTCTCCAATCTCGTCCCTACTGCGCAGCGTAGAATCCTATGCCGCCATAAGTACTCACAAATTGAAAATAAAATTGAAAGAATCAGAAATCCTCCCCTTTTTAGCCAACGTCGTGCCGGTGATTCGAATTCTCCCCAAACATTACGCCGTTAAAGAAGAGCTCTTTGCAAAACACCCAATTGGCTCTGGGCCCTTTCAGTTTGTAAGTAGCAAAAGCCGGATTCTAACTCTGAAAAGGAACGAAAGGTTTTTACCACTTCCTAGCGTCAAAGTTTTGAAGTTTTTCACCATAAGCAATCCCAACACTCGGCTTATGTCGCTAGCCTCTGGCGAAAGCGATCTGCTTTTCAACAACTTTCCGCTCGTTCACCTGGATAAGTTTACCCAGGAATATAATTTAAAAACTCAAAGCGTTCCAGGAGCTAGACTCCATTACTTGGGCATAAACCTCAGACACCCTCGATTAAAAGAAAGGGCACTGCGTAAGGCTCTTTTTGCCAGCATCAACAGAAATGAACTCATAAAAAACAAGCTGGACCACAAGGCCCGTTTAGCAAGCTCTGTCCTTCCCGACACCAACCACTTTTTTTTCAATCCAAGAATAAAGAGCCCCGAAAAACTCGCTTCGTTTAAATCCGCAAAAAGCGATCACCAGAAAATCACTCTTCTGGGACTAAATACTCCTGAAGACAGAGCCATCATGCTAGCCATTCAAAGCTACTGGAAAGAAATAGGGGTCGAAGCGTCTATCACAGGCAGAGATTTTGCGAGTTTTATGGACAGCTACAAGCGTGGAAATTTTGACATCGTTTTGTTTAACCTCAACATTAAAGCCGACCCCGATTTTCTCTATTCATTGTTTCACAGCAGCCAATTTCCGCCCGAGCGAAATCGTTTTTACTATCAAAACCGTCAAATAGATGAACTACTTGAACAGGCCCGTCGTGCCACGGAGCAAGGTGAACGTCGGAAAACCTACGCCAAAGTGCAAGAAATTTTAATGGATGATTTGCCCCTGCTTCCACTCTGGTATTCTGACAACGTAATGCTTGTTCGCGAGAAGAGGGCTCAAGAGCTAAAGGCTCCTGAAAATGCCCGCGTTTTCGAAGAACTGTTTTAACCAAAAGAGGAGCCCATGAAAAACCTTTCGCTTGAACCACTTCCCATTCTTGCCGTCGATGACGAAGAAGGAGTTTTAAAATCCTTGGTTCGCGATTTAAGAGAACTCAACCCAATTGAAACATGCACCGATGCCAACCTGGCACTAGAAAGATTTCGTGATACCGAATATGCGGTGGTCATATCAGATTTTAAAATGCCCCAAATGGATGGATTAGAGTTTTTGGAAACGTGCGCCAGCACCAGACCTGAATGCCAACGAGTGCTTCTCACCGCCTATGCCGACCTTGCCGATTTAGGTAATCTTATCAACCGAGCGAAATTGAATGGCTTTCTAGCTAAGCCGTGGGAAAAGGCTCCTTTGCAAAGCTTTATTCGAAGTTGCATCAACAATAATTATTTACTCCGAGAAAATACGCAACTTCGAAGAATGGCCTGGACAGATTCACTCACTCAAATTCCCAACAATCGCTACTTCTGGGAGAGACTCGAAAGTGAATTCTCCAGAGCGAAGCGCTACTCTAGACCCCTGTCTTTGATTATGGCCGACATCGATGACTTTAAAAAATTTAATGATCAATACGGACATCAACACGGCGATAAGGTTCTCTTTAAAGTGGCTCAATCTTTGGAAGGATTAAAGAGACAAATGGACACAGTGGCGCGATATGGCGGAGAAGAGTTTGCCGTCATCCTTCCGGAAGCCTCCTTAGAACAAGCTATGGCCATTGCCGATCGGCTGAGAATTAGCACGGCACAAAAGACAGACGTCCACTTAAGCTTCGGTGTTGCCAGCTATCCAGACAACGTTGAGTCCTCTTCGGAGCTTTTACACAAGGCGGATCTAGCCCTTATAGAAGCTAAAAAGCGTGGCAAGAATCAGGTTGTCTCATCAAAAGACTTGGCTAAATAGATAAACCATGGGATTGCCTTCAGCCTTTATCGATACAAAAGTTAAATTGGGTGATAGAGGAATTGTCCAGCTAGCTGACTTTGGGAAAGACACTCAACAACATTTCAAAGTAGCTAGACTCAAGAACGAGCAATTGCTCACTATTCTCAATGGCCAAGGTGAGTCCTGGTTGCTTGAAAAGCAAGAACAACAATTTTTCGTTCGCTCCCACCGCAATCACGAAAAGCTTTCTCCAGAAATTCATCTGTTTTTAAGCCCTCCTGCGGGAGATGCCCTAAGCCAGACCGTGCAGCAATCAACAGAAGTAGGAGTGGCAAGCTTTCATTTTTTTAGAAGTGAGTTTTGTCAGTGGAAAAAATCTAAAGACCTCAACCTAGAGCGCTTACAAAGAGTTGCCTCGGCAGCGTGTGCACAGTGTTCCCAGCCATGGTTACCCTCCTTTGATCCAACACCTTTGCAAAGCTTAGAACAAGCCCTTAGCCACTCGGAAGGCCCCTGCTTTATTGCAGATGAGGACACACACAAAGAAGCCCTGTTATACAAAGAACAGCTAAAAACCCTAAGAGCTAAAACCAAGAACAGTGGACGACTCAACTTGTTTGTTGGTCCTGAAGGCGGCTGGTCGCCTGGGGAGCACAAATTAATCGACCAAAAATGCGAGAAAATATCCCTGGGCCCCCTCGTGCTAAGAGTGCCCACCGCCTGCGTGGCTGGTCTCACCCTGCTAAGGCAAATGTCTCAATAGTAGGCAGCGCCTTAACGATGATTTAACAAATTAATGAAAACTTGATTTCTACTTCACACTCAAGACTGAGCGAATTTGCTACTATTTTGGAATGGGAAAGAACCTTTTCATTACCGTTTTCAGCATCAGCTTTTTTGCGTTTTCGAAGACAGCAAGTTCAACACCAAACGCCTGCACTGGACAGGAAGTAACCCAAGCTCAAAATCTCAGCACGGAAGCAACTCAGTGCAAAAACCAAAACAAAGAGGAGTTAGAAGTCTACAAGGCTGCATCTGTAATAGACACCTCCGCCATAGCGATCAAGGGTTATCTTACTTCGATTTGTTCTAACTCAGAAAAAGGCATGACCACTTTAGATCAAGGACAAAAACGCTTGAGTGAAGCTACACAAAGAACTCAAGCAAACGGCGAGCTCAACCAGGGAACAGCGGAAGCAGCTACTGCCGCCTATACTCATGCTGGTGCTGCCAAAGATTTTTTCAATTTAGCTCTTAATTCGATGCCCAACGTTGAAGGCGACATGCGGACAATTGAAAGTCAGCAACCCACTGCCTCAGGGAAATGCCCTGAGATATCTTCTAATGTTCAAGCATTAAGAAATGCCATTAATGAAGTCTCTAGAAAATTGAATCAAGACAAACAACTCGCTGAGGGCTTAGAACAAAAGGCCAAAGAAATTGCAAATGTATCCAACCAGACAAGCGGGCAAGCTCCTGCATCTACAGCAGGCGCAAGTGGCGCTGGTGCTCAAAGCCCACAACCCGAACAAGCTCAACAGCAAGCACCTGCCTCTCAACCAGCCAACAATCAGAACGATGATCAAAGTCAGCAAGGGCAACAGGGTGGCGGATTTCCTGGTGGTGGAGATCAAGGTGGAAACAGTGGTGGCAACGACAAACAGGCCTCAACCCCTCCGCCCATCACACCTCCTGCTCCCACTAACCCAGGAGAAAGTTTCGGAGAATCCGATTCTTCAAAAACAATCGATGAATTGCTCGCTAAATTAGAAGAGAAATCCGATGAAAAAGAATACGAGAACCAGGGACAAGATCCTAGCTCTGGAGCAGCCTACATTGGACCTCCAAGCTCAATCGTCGATGTCGATTCAGAAGGTAATGGCGCAGCTCCTGCAGGTCGCACCTTAGGCTTTGCCAGTGTAGAGGATGAAAGAAAGGCAGCTAAAAAAGCTCTCGCAGGCTTAAACACAGAGTCTGCAAAAGTGAAAGCAACCGAACCAAACAACGATTCTTTTGTGAGTGCTCCATCCGGAGGTGCAAATACTTCGTTCTTGCAATCCGATCTTCCCGTAGGTCGGGCACTAGCTAGCCCAGAAAATAGCCAAGCGGCCTCTGGATTTAAGAACCTAAGCGTTGAAGACGCACTAAAGAAGATAAACCAAATACCTATTAGTAAATAACTCTCGCTGAGTAATGTGCACCGTGTTGCAAAAGTGAGGCCGTCACCTTTGCACTTTTGTGCTATGACAGACCCCATGTCGGTTGTCATCGAATGGGATAAAGCCAAAGAAATTGCAAAACGCCTCAAAGAAGAGGGTAAAACACTTGTAACCACCAATGGTTGCTTTGATATCCTTCATCGGGGTCATGTGGATTACCTAGAAAAAGCGCGCGATCAAGGCGACTTTCTTTTGGTCGGCGTAAACTCAGATGAAAGCGTTCGAAAGCTGAAAGGAAGCAGCCGCCCCATCAATGCAGCCGCAGATCGCGCCTACGTTCTATCCGCATTGAGCAGCGTTGATGCTGTTTGCGTCTTTACTCAAGACACTCCGGAAGAGTGGCTCGAATTCATTAAACCCGACCTCCATGTTAAGGGAGGCGATTATTTAGCCGACTCACTACCAGAAACTGCTGTGGTTAGAAAAAATGGCGGCGACGTTAGAATTTTGAAGTATGTGGATGGTTACTCCACAAGCGAAACAATTAAGAAGGCAAAATTATGAGCAAACTTGTATTAGTCCGACACGGACAATCAGAATGGAATCTAAAAAATCTTTTCACAGGCTGGGAAAACCCACCCCTCACACCAAAAGGCGTGGAAGAAGCGCATAATGCAGGCAAGCAACTAAAGGCGATGGAATTTATTCCAAGCCTTTGCTTTACCTCTGAACTAGTCCGAGCCCAAAAAACCTTAGACATCATGCTCGACGAGCTTCGAATAAATGAAATTGAAATCATTCGCGACAAAGCCCTCAACGAAAGACATTATGGCGACTTGCAAGGCAAGAACAAAGCCGAAACCGCTAAAGAGTTTGGCGAAAAACAAGTGCACATATGGCGAAGAAGCTTTGACGTGCCCCCACCTAACGGAGAATCGCTTAAAGACACTGCTGCACGAAGCATCCCCTACTTCGAGGACAACATTGTTCCTAAATTAAAAGAAGGAAAAGATGTCTTGGTTTCAGCTCACGGAAACAGCCTACGTTCTATTGTGATGGACATCGAAAAGCTAAGCCCTGAACAAATTCTAAAACGCGAAATTGCCACCGGCCAAGCCCTTGTTTACGAATACCACAACGGAGAATTTAAACTTCTATGAAAAACATGTTCACCCTACTATTTTTAGCAGTTCTATTTTTTAGCAACACAGCCAGCTCAGCTGACTACTTCGACACCACCACGAATCGGGCCCACGTGAGCCTCTATGGAGGCTGGTCTAAAGTAAGCGAAGATTATGGCTTTGGCGGAAACAAAGGCCACTTTGGAGTGGACGCTATGTTTTACTTTTCTCAACACTGGTTTTTGAACATTGATTTAAACGATGTAGACATGGGCGAGAGTGCCAACACAAGTTTAACCCAAAGCTCTTTACACATAGGAGCTGGATACCGATATCAAAACTTAAGAATGTGGGCAGGTCTAGGTGTAACGACTCAAGCAAAAGACATTGCCTCGCCTAGTTTTTACTACGTTGACCCTGCACCCAACACAACTTCCATTGTTACCGTAAACGATCAATTCTTTTCATGGTCACTGGCGGCCGCCTATGACTTTGTGCTTATAGAAGCCAGCGATAACTTCCCCTGGCATTTTGCCATCGGACCACAATTGCACCTTAGCGATACCTTCGAAAACAACGGCTTCGCTCCCGTGTTTTCTGCTGGCATTAGCTTAAGTCTTTTATAAAAAAGGCGCCTAGCGACTTTTTCCAATGTATTTGCTATAAGCGCCGCTCTCTGCAACTTCTTTGATTAGTTTGTTGCGAACTATCAGTGCATTTTTCATATAGCGCTCTAAGAATACAAAATCAGCTATTCTTCCCATAAAACTCAAAGGAGAAGTATAGTCAAAAACGTCAACCATTTTAGTTCCGTCGCTTCTCTCAATAAAAATATGGTCATGATCGAATCTTTTGAAAGCACCATTGACCATTGAATCTCGAAAGCTATTGGGACGGTCAAATTTTGTGATTTTCGTGCTTAGCCTCCCAAGTGACGGTTTCCCCCAAACAAATCAAACCCGAACGAACTCCATCAATTGCACGTTCATTTGATTGAGTGGTGGAATCTACATGAAGGTCAATGCTTCGTGAAAGATCAAAAACAATCTCAGCTTTTGCTTTTATAAATGTTTCTAATTTAATGACTGGCAAAATAGAGCTCCTTTAAAAATTCCCCAATGATTACACTAAAAAAGTGTCTTGGAACCTAAAAAGATTGGCTCATCAGTAGGGCAAAGGAGAGTTTTCGGCCAGTGAGATCAAACTGGAAACTTAGCTCAGCGCCTAAATCAATTCTTGCTCCTGCATAGACGTGTGAAGCCGCTAAAGTATAGGGGCCCGTGTCGGTATCAGCCCTGACTCGGGCACGATCGGCCGAGGCGTTGGCAGAAATAAATCCAATCCCTGCGTAAGGCTGCCAAAACCCCAAGTCCTTGGCCGTTTGAAACGACAAACCTGGAGTGTGAACACTTAAATCTCCAAAGATATCTGAATAGGTGTAGTGAAACAATCCACTCATCTTGATGGTTTCATCCTCAAAAAACATCCATTGGATACCCACTCCCAATGCAAATATTCCATCAAACAACATTCCGGGAGCAACGGAACCTGAAACTTGAAAATTATGAGGAAAATCCCAGGCGGCCCAAAACCTCGGAACCGGGATAACACTTGGCGCAACACCAGCTCCGTCGCCCATTTCAGTTAAATCCGAACGTGGAACCGCGGTTGCCTCTAGCCCCAAGCTTAAACCCAAACCATCGTTTGGGCTCACTCCAGGCGCCGTCCAAGCCCTGTGAATGGAGGGCCATGCAGTAATAGCGGCCGCTTTTTTGATGTCTCCATCCCCCAAATCACCAGAGAGTTCGGTGGCCGTCAAAGAAGCAGAAAAGCTCAAAGCCAACAAAGATGTTAAAATTCTTTTCATGGATGAGAGTTTATCACTGAATACCGAGCACATAAATCTCTTCGCTCAAGACTTATCCTCATTCGAACAAAGAGCTTCAAAAACCGTTGAAAACTATGTTCATGTTTTAAACTCACTAATGAGATTTGCAGGCGAAAGCCAAATTGACCAAACTCTTCTAAAGAAATTCATCCAAAACTCTAGCAAAAAGAACTCCAAAGCCACCCAAGCTCTTTGGGTTTCGGCACTCAGAAATTTTTTTAGGTGGGCTCGCCGAAAAGATTTCCTCACTACAAAAACTCTGGAAAGCTGCCTACACTCCCCCAAACAATCAAAGAAGCTACTAAGAGTGATCGACGAAGAGGATTTGTTCATTCTGGATAAGTATCTGGATAACTGCTCTCCCGAAGAACAACTTCTCTTTGAACTACTCTACTCAAGCGCCCTTCGATTTTCAGAAGCCATCAAGATAGATCGCTCTCAAGTAAGCTTTCCCCAATCAAGCTTAAGAATCGTTGGAAAAGGAGAAAAGATGCGCGTCGTTCCTGCAACCAAACGAGCCTTGCCTCTCTTAAACGAGTTATTACCAAAAGAGGGCGTTCTCTGGCGAAGCACGGACGAAGCTCGGCTAAGGGCTCTTATTGCAAAATGGGGGCAAGAAACAGGCATTCAAGAGAAAGTAGGACGGCTACACCCCCATAAACTAAGACACTCCATCGCAACGCACCTAGTCAGAAGGGGCGCCCCATTGCCCCAAATTCAAAAACTTCTGGGGCACAGCGAACTGGCAACCACTCAACGCTACACACATTTGGATTTTCAAGACCTTTTACGGGTTTATGACCGTTCTTTTCCGGAAATTATGAAAACTCCATTTGAAGAAAAAAAGAAATAAAGTAAACATATTAGCCAATGGGTAACCTTCTTCTTTCAATCATTGTTGTCTTTTTAATCTTGGGTGGACCTCTTACCCTTTTTGCAGCAATCAAAATCAGCAACATCCTCTTTGGTGGCCTGAAAGCCCGTTTTGTAAAAGTCGAGGGCTCAGATCTTCCACATGTTTTAGTGAAGTGGGACCAAGAGTCTTACTCCATCAATATTTGCAGGGTAAAGGTTGAGTTCGACGAAATGGTAAAGGGTGGGCGCTCTAAAGTCTTCAGCTTTACTCTCGAAGACAAGAAAGCCAAAGCCAAAAGTTTTTTACTCCCAATGAAGTTAGAAGCAGAAGCTCTCGCCTGTTTCACCGACCAAGGTGCTGAAGGGCTGAGAAATGCTTATTCAAAATCTTATTTCATCATCGAATGTGAAACTGTCGACGGTGAAGCGCAAATCTTTAAACTAAGAAAAGCTGCTGTTCAAAAACAGCTTGCCGAGCTTTTTACCGTCCCCAAAGAGGTTGATACCTTGCCCGAAACTGAACCCGACAAGTGGAGTGTGCTCACTAGAGTCTTCCCATGGCGAAAAGTAGTGGCTGTGGAAGAAGTTGAAGGCGGAGAAGAAAGCGCGGCTACAGGAGCCAAAAAAGAAGATGGTCCTAGAGCTCCGGTTGACTTCAAAGTTACCAAAGTTTGGATTGAGCCTGGTTGCATTGTTTGTGATGCCTGTGAAAACGAAGCACCCGCTGTCTTTTGGGTTCAAGAAGACACTTGTATCGTGAGAGACAACGCTCCTCTAGACGACGCAGCCGCCATTAAAGCCGCTGCCGATGGTTGCCCTGTGGATGTTATTAAATTCGATACAGTGCCTTTAGCAAAACAAGCTTAATGTGACGGCCTCACTTTTGCTAAACAACGCGTCGTAAAACCTACACTGCGATTAGATACCAGGATCAAAAAGAAAGTTAAGCCCTAAAAGAATCCTGTGACGATTTTCCCTAATTTGCCGAGGAATTCCGTAGCGAAACGCCGTGTAGGGAACAAATTGATACTCCAGTTCAATTCCCAACCCAATGTTGTTCCCAAAATCGTAAATATAGCGAGTGAAGGCATGAAAGACCACGTCCGTTCTCTCGTTGTTTTCTCCAGAAGTGGCAGACACATCATCCAACGAAGACCACATGCCACCTGCTCCACCACCATAAGTTATTCCAGTGGCCCTATCAGAGTCGCCCCCTAGTTCAATGTGATTAAAAAGACGAAAGGCACCACCGTAGTCGGTATACCCTTCCCCCGTTCCAACACGGAAATCTACACCAAAGTGCTTAGTCAACCGGGTGAACTCAAACTTATAGAGCTGACGGGTCGCTTTCTCGCTATCGGTAATTTGCCAATTAAAAAAGCCGCTTGGACCCACAATTCCATTGAGCTTGTCGGCATGAGCCGAGCAAACCAAAAACGATAAAAACAATAGAGGAAGTTTTAGGGAAAGCTTCGTAGACATATAAACCCTATTAAAGACCGAGCTTGGCTACCTAACAAGGTTCCAGGATACTTTTTGAACATAATCATTAAATTATTTCGCTTTATTCAGCCAAACAGAGGGCATCTGGATGGAAGATGACTTTCCAGAAATAGAAATTTACAAAGCAATAGACTTAAGAATTGGTGAGATAAAAAACATTCGCTATCTTTCGCCAGATAAAAAAGCCCCGCTCAACAAACAGAGCTTTGTCGAGCGGGGCAAATAAGAAGGAACAAAGGTCCTATTAACGAATAAAAAGCATTTCTCTATACTTAGGAAGTGGCCAAAGGTCATCTGACACACGTGACTCCAACACGTCGCAATGATCTCTAAGCTTTTCCATAGCAGGCCTAACTTCCTTACTGAACAAGGTGGCCAAGGCTAAAAGATCTCCCGTTTCCTCTACTTTTACAGCCTTCAGCTGAAGTGCCTTAAGCTCCTCTAAGCGCATATAAGCACCATTGATTTGCTCAGAAACTTCTTTAAGAGATTCTCTCTGTGGACGCAACAAAGAGGTGTCGCCGCCGACGGACTCAACACACTTCAACCCCTTTGCTAAACTCACTTGATGCTCAAGTGCCGCGGGCAACACATATTGACGAAGCAAAGTTTTCATCGTCTCGGCTTCAATAGAAATATGCTTAGAGTATCTCTCCAGCTGAACGTTCAAAATAGTGCCAAATTCTTCTTCCGAATAAACCCCACACTCAATCAAAAACTTATGATGCTCTGGTTTTGAAAACTCGGCTAATGCATCACTGGTGGTCAATAGTTCTTTAAGGCCAAGTTTTTTAGCCTCGTCTCTCCACTCTTGAGAGTAACCGTCTCCCTCAAAGCGGATAGCTTTGCTTTCCAGCACAAATTCTTTGGTTACTTGTAAAACCGCACTCTCAGTAGAGATTGAGGTTTTCTTCGCTTCGCGAAGCTTAGTCGTAAACTCACTGAAAGCTTCAGACACCGCTGCGTTTAAGATAGTGACTGGGTAAGAAATAGCTTGGCTTGAACCCACCGCACGAAACTCAAATTTATTACCAGTAAACGCGAAGGGAGAAGTTCTATTGCGATCCGTGTTATCTTTCGGAAGCATCGGCAGTGTGTTGAATCCAAAATCAATCATCGATTGCTCAGCAGACATTTGAGTTAAATCTCCACCCTTTTCAATGAAACTAAGAATCTTATTCAGAGTGTCTCCCATAAAGACTGAAATAATCGCTGGAGGCGCCTCATTAGCACCTAACCTATGATCATTACCGTGACTCGCAATGGAAGCGCGCAGGGCAACCTGATGCTTGTTTACAGCTTTGAGCACACAAGACAACACTGCAAGAAAGCGTAAGTTTTGAGCAGGGGTTTTTCCAGGATTAAGTAGGTTGTCGCCCTCGGCAGTCGCCATAGACCAATTGTTGTGTTTTCCAGATCCGTTCACTCCAGAAAAAGGCTTTTCATGAAACAAACACTCCATGCCGTCTTGCTTGGCGGTCTTTCTTAAAACCTCCATAGTCAACATATTGTGATCGGAAGCTAAGTTAGCATTCTCAAAAACAGGGGCCATTTCATATTGCCCAGGAGCCACTTCATTGTGGCGCGTCTTTACGGGGACACCCAAACGATAGAGCTCTCGCTCGGCTCGCGCCATAAAAGCTTGCACTCGAGTAGGGATGGCACCAAAGTAGTGATCCTCTAACTGCTGCCCCTTCGGCATATCTCGACCAATAAGCGTTCTTCCTGTAAGAAGCAGGTCGGGTCTTAAGTCGACAAAGTTCTTATCAACTAAAAAATACTCTTGCTCAACGCCCACAGTGGTCACTACTTTTTTAGTGTTCTCGCCAATTTCAGCTAAAAATTCTGTAGCCGACTGACTAAGCTTAGACATAGATCTCATCAATCCAGTTTTGGTGTCTAGAGAATGGCCCGTGTAACTAACAAAAACACTCGGCACACAAAGAATTCTCTCGCCAGCGTGTTCACGTATAAAAACGGGAGAGGAAATATCCCAAGCGGTATAACCACGCGCTTCAAAGGTGCTGCGAGTTCCTCCAGATGGGAAGCTCGATGCATCAGGCTCGCTTTGGATTAACTGACTAGCAGAAAAACCTTCAACCATTTCACCTTTCTCATCGAAGCCAACAAATGAATCATGTTTCTCGGCAGTAAGACCTGTCAGGGGCTGAAACCAATGGGTAAAGTGAGTCGCACCATTTTTAACGGCCCAGTTTTTAATTTCAACCGCAAGCACCTTAGCAACATCTTCAGTTAGTGGCTTTTCTCCTGCCAACGCTTTTTCAAACGCGATCAGTCGTTCGCCGGTCAAAGAAGCTCTCATCCTTGAATGGCTGAAAATAAGCTCGCCGAAAGCTTCTGAAACTTTGGGGGCATTTTCATTGCCACTGGAAAAATCGCCTTTTTTACGAATAGAGTTAATGGCCTGTAATCGGGTTCGGTGCATGCTGGGCTCCTCTCAATTGTTTTGGAAAAAAATATGAAGCGTGGTTATCCACGGAAGATCAGCTTAGTCATATTCTATTTAGTCCACAAGAAGAAATTGCCTTTAAAGGGCGCTATTGTGCAATCGGTAACAAGCAGTCCGCAAATCCTTTGATAGCTTTAGCTTCGGCTGTAGGACTAATGAACCAGGGTGTTGCTGTTTTGTAGCAGTTCTTTCCATTCAAACTGAAAGCGATTGAACAAGGTCAAAGCAGTGAGCCTTCGAAGCTCCTTTTTCCCCACAATGGGGCTATCGCTTTGCATAGCTCGATCAATAATTTCTTCCATCAAAAAGGAATCGATGATCCCTCTATTGTGATAATCTAACAACAGTCCAAAAGCCTTAGGCTCTAGTTTCGCCAACTCCATTGGCCCCAAGCGCCGGATGGGCTGCTTTAAAATCTCCAAGTTATACTGTTTCTTCGAGTCTTCGGCCTTTCTAGGGCCAAGTGTGTTTCGCTCAATCCACTTAAAAGCATCATCAATTTCGGTAGAAGAAAAACCACGATCCATTAGGACATCAGAAATATCGTCGTAGTTAAGATAGCTGTCGCCGGAGTCGGACACATAGTTTCCAATGGCACCAACTGCATCGAGTATTCTCGGCTTATTCATAATTTCTACCCCCTTCTAAACAATTTATTCCCAGCCAGATCCAGCTCTCCTTTCGCTAAGAGCTTTGCAATCTGCTCAGACCACTCTGAAGCTTGAAAGCATTGATCAATTGATAACCCCTCTGGGGATCTCAACCTCTCTTCTATGCTTATCGGAAGAAACTGTGCTTTTTCTGCAACATTTTTATCTTCTTCCAAACTCCAGCTCGATTTAGTCTCTACCTTTAAATTATATGAACTATGCAGTAGGGCGTCCAGTGAGCAATTTGTTAAGATTTGATTCAAATCCAAAGAAAGAGCATAACCCATTGAAATCATTTTGTTTGTTCCTTGACTCTGTGGATTTTTTGACGATCCCGGAAGTGCATAAACATCAATCCCCAAATCTGCGGCAATTTTAGCGCTCGCCCAAGTGCCTGATTTTTCGTTGGCCTCAATCACCACAACCACATCAGAAGCAGCAACCAGCCACGCATTTCTCATTATCCAGTGATATTTCAATGGTTTAGAGTTTCCATGTGGCTCCAGCGCCTCAGGAGTAAAGATTGCACATCCCGATTGGCTTGAAATGCGCTGAAATAGCTGACTGTTTGAACGCGGACTTGGCCTAAGATTCGGCCCCACAACCCACGCTTGAGTGGAAAGCCCTTGCTCTAGAGCTGCCCAATGAGCACAAGCATCAATCCCCATAGCTCCTCCTGAAACAATGTTTACCTTTAAGGGGGCTAACTTTGAGACAAGCCACCGAGTGCTCATTTTTCCCCAGGCACTAGGGTGCCGAGTTCCAATGATGGCCACACTCGGTCGCGAGTAAACCTCGGGCTCGAAGCTGGATGCATTCACTAAAACTTGTTTTGACTTCAACGTGCCGGGAAAGGCTCCTAATAATTGCGCAAGGCGAAAAGAGTGTTGGCTGGCTAAAATTCTTTTTTGCATAAGCCCAATGGCCGATGCAAGTTGCGGGCCTACTCGACGTAATCTGAAGCTAAAACTTCTCGATTAGATTCTACCACCCAAAAAGTGCCAACATCTTCATCACGATCAATCAAAACTGCTGAGGCAACCCAATCTTTTTCCCTATATAAGTTGATGATTCCACCCAAGCTTGGACCGGTTGCTTCGTTGCTAAATTTAGCTCCAATTAGATAGTCCTCGGCACTCAAGGTGATGAGACTTGTATCAATGTTCACCAACTTAACTTCGTGCCGTCTTTCAGGACCAAGCACTTCGTTGTGAAGAGCCAACGGTGCTTGCGCAAAGGTTCTCATCACGATCAAATCTCCATGGGTGATTGACTCAAAAGATTGAGAAATCTCAGCATTTAGATCGTTCTCATTGATCATCTCTCTAACGGTAATAGTTCCAAGCCACCATAGAATCTTAGCACTTACTTTTCTAACCTCAGGATCTTTCATGCGAACAATGGCATATTCCCCAGGAGGGATGTCTTTAATTTGAAATTTATCGCCTTTGCCAAAAACAATCTTGTTTCCAGAGCGATCATCGCGAGGAATTTTCGAAACCACTTCTGGCAAGTTCTTTAACAAAAAGCTTCTAAAGCGATTAAAACCATTTTCAGAATCCTGAAGTGCGGAGCTAATTTTATCACTAAGCCCTCCCGCTTTTAAATGACCAACTAACGGAGGTAGATATAAATCATTACGACCAGGAATTGCTTTGAAGGCCAGCATCGGCGCGCTGTTTCCATTGCCAGGTGTAAACAGCAGTTCTCTACCCGGCTTTAAGATGTGAGCATTGCCAAGAACGGCATTTAACTGCCACACTTTAGGCCAAAGATGAGGGTTTCCAAACAACCTTTCAGAAATCACCCACAAAGAGTCGCCTTTCTTAACCTTGTAAACCTTTTCATGATAGGGTCCAGCGTATCTTAACCAGCTTCGATCACTCATCTGAGGCCTCAAAGGCACTCGTGAAAACTTCTCCGAAGGTGGCAAGCTGGCACCCGGGTCTTCCTCTAAACCAAAAGGCTTTCCGGAAGGTAGGCCTTGATCGAGTTCGGAAACGAGAACGTCTTGATCCTCTAAGGACGCGCCATCCTCTTCAAAAGAACGCTCTAACTCGAGAATGTCGTCTGGAATATCGCTAACAGAAGCGCCCTCATCTTGAGCGAAGCTAATGAATGCGCATAGCAGACATAAAATAGAAATTATTCTTTTCATTATTCCTTCTCCAACTCTAAAAGCCTCAGTTTTGCCTGTGCCGCCGCGGAACTCTTTGGATAAACTCGAACAATGGCAGCCCATTGAATTTTTGCCTCTCGAGGGTTATTCATTTTCTTTAAACAATTTCCCATTTCAAGAGCGGCTTGAGGTCTCATATCGCTCCTTTTGTCAGAGAACACTTTTCTAAACTCCAATATTGCTTGTTCAAAGAGCTCTTGGCGTTGATAAATCTCACCCAGATGAAAATGAGCGTTGTCGCTCAGGCCATGACTTGGATATCGACGCAAAAAATCCATCCAGGAAATTTTTGCCTTCTCTTCAAATCCATCGACAGAAAGTTTCTTAGCTCGATCAAAATCACGTTGAACATCCGTATCTAAACTTGAAGAGACTTCGGCAGACGTATGCATCGCAAACAAAAGAAGAAAAAATAGAAACTTTTTCATTTCCACTCTATTGTCCTATAAGCTTATAGCTTTAAGCAAAGCCTTAGAGCTTTAGAATGCGTCAAACACTTGTCAAAAGCGAATAGCTTGAGAAGGTAAGTTGTTATTTTTCAAAAGTTAAAAATACACTCGAGCTTGGGTCAAGAACCCCAGCGTCCATACCTAAGAGCATTCTGGCGCCGGTTGTATAAAACCAAACGGCTTGAGAAAAACTAAAACGCTCACGTTCATTGGGATGAGTCACCGCAGCCTGAATGTTTCGCATAGGATCCCACAAACTAATAGGAGCATCCGTCCCCATCAAACAAGGAACTTTTTGCTGTAGAATTCCTCCTGCTCTATAGGCAAGTTTGGACATTCTATTCTTGCCCAGGCGAGATAGTATAAAGCTATCGTCATCAATTCGGTGGCAAGGCTGAGCACAAATACTCCAAAAGCCCTGGCGAGCAATTTCATCAATCTGATCATCTCTTAAAACTTGGGCATGTTCAATTCGATGTAAAGTCTTCGGCAATTTTGTGCTTCCATCATTTTTAACTCGACTCATCATAGGGCTTTCTAAAACTTTGCCCAATTTAATCACCTGGTCCGTAGAAGCATCCCCTATTGAATGAAAGCTCAGGTGAAAACCCTTTTGCAGAGCAACCTTGGCAGCCTCGAGTAATTCGGAAAACTCATACTGAGCCAGGCCCGATCCTCCACCATCAGAATAAGGAGATTTCAACCAAGCAGTTTTCGAGCCCAAAGAGCCATCCAAATATCTTTTCCAATGTCTTACAGAAAAAGACGCCCTTTTCTCCATAGGCCCCAGAGCCATTCGATTGCATATCTCAAAAGGACCTCTTGCGATCGTTTTCTGAGCATGTCTCTCATCAAGAACACCCATCACATCAAGCAACAGGGCGCCTTCTTCGCATAAAGATTCAAACAAGCCGATGTCCGTATCCGTCATACTCATTTCGGAAAGAGTAGAAATCCCCATTGCTATCAACTCTTGCTGGAAGGTTTTATAGGTCTTTTTAAGGGCATCTAATTTCAATGGGGCAGGGATGCTTTCCAACAGGTCAAAGTATTGCTTTTCTACAATGAAGCTCGGCATGGATTCACGAGAAAAAAGCTCCTTAAAAGACTGATTGACGATCGCACTATGACCGCAAGTTCGAGCGGCCAATATGGGATAGTGATTCGGCATTCTCCTAGAGACAGCGCGAATAAAACTTTCCAAATCAACATTGATTCTAGATTCATCCCAATCGAAAGCCCTAATAATCCCGTCATCGCCGGGCTGAGCCTCCAAAAGAAGATTAAGAACTTCATCAACACCTTTAGCCTGACTCAAATCAACACAATTTCTTCTCTGACAACACCACACACTGTGAGCATGAGTTTCGAAGTATCCCTTGTGTAAGATGGGCATGTTAGATTCCGGGGCAAGATCCAGCTCTCTCAAATCATCAATAGCGAACCAGCTATCACCAATATCCCTGAGCGAGGCTTCGTAGACCCTCTCCTGAAAATGCAACCCAGTCGAGTCACTTGGGTGTTGAATTCTAACTGTTTTCACAACCCTTAGTTTAGCTGCATCTGGTGAAAAGTTGTAGTATGAAGGAGTCATATATGGCACCTAAACGAATTGGAATCCTAACAGGTGGTGGAGACTGTCCCGGGCTAAATGCCGTTATCCGTGCAATTGTCCGAAAAAGTCTCCCCAGAGGCTATGAAGTCTACGGTCTTTTAGATGGCTGGTCCGGACTCCTTAAGAAAAATTTCAAAAAGTTAGACTATCCTGACGTCAGCGGCATTATTCATGTAGGTGGAACCATTATTGGGACCTCTAGAACCAACGTCTATAAAGACGAAGAAACAATCAAAGAAGCTTTCAAGAATTTTAAAGAACTTGGCCTTCACGGACTGATTGCTATTGGTGGAGAGGGGACCCTTACGGTTTCTCATAAAATGTTCGAACGTGGAATGAACATCGTAGGCGCTCCAAAAACTATCGATAATGACATCAATGAAACAGATTTCACCTTCGGCTTTGATACGGCTGTAGAGGTTGCAACCGAAGCCATTGACCGACTTCACACAACTGCAGAAAGTCACAAACGCGTGATGGTGGTCGAAGTCATGGGTCGGCACGCTGGCTGGATTGCCTCTTTTGCTGGTCTTGCTGGCGGAGCTGATGTCATTCTGGTCCCCGAACATGATACAAGCCTTGAACAGGTTTGCAACTCCATTGAAACAAGAAAAAAGCGAGGGAAAGTTTTTTCAATTGTTGTTGTGGCCGAAGGCGCTTCTTTAATAAAGGATGGAAAAAAGATATCTGTTCACAAATCTAGAGTCGATGATTTTGGACGACATCAACTAGGTGGCGTTGGACAACTTTTAGCAGACGAGATTGAAAAAAAGATCAACATGGAAGCAAGGGTGACCGTCCTAGGACACATTCAAAGAGGAGGCACACCGACAGCTCATGACCGAGTGCTTGCTACTCGCTACGGTGCTTATGCCGCCGACTTAATCCACGAAGAAAAATGGGGCCATATGGCTTCTATTCTTAACAACAAGCTGACCGCCGTTCCCTTGGCCAAAGCAGTCGCCACGCTCAAAACACTGCCTGATGAATACTGGAAGCTCATTCAAGAATTTTCGGAGTGATACTTGGAAAGTAATCCCACAAAACAAAAAGATTTAAGTCTCGTTATTCCTTGCTACAACGAGTCTCCACACATTGAAGCCTCCGTTAAAGAAATTCTCTTTTGTTTAAGTTTGGCAAACATCGACTGGGAAATCATCTTGATTAACGACTGCTCTCCAGACAACACCCTAGAGCTATTGCAGCAAATCGAAAAATGGGACTCTCGCATTCAAGTTTTGAACAACGAGAAAAACCTAGGTCGTGGAGCCACGGTCGAAAAAGGGTTTAAAGCAAGCCAAGCTCAAGTGGTTGGCTACATTGACATAGATCTATCGACCTCGCCCGTCTACATCCCTTATTTTGTAAAAAAGATCCAATCCGGAGAGCTAGACGTTGCCACCGCTTTTAGGATTTACCAAGTCACTCTTTTCAACATTCATCAAACGTTTATTAGAACGGTCTTATCTATAGGATATAGATACATATCCCATTGGATGTTGGGTCACACTTTCAAAGACACCGAAGCCGGCTACAAGTTTTTTAATCGAGAAAAACTATTACCAGTCCTCGAGCAAATTCAAGACAATCATTGGTTTTGGGACACTGAGGTGATGATTTTCTCAAAACGCCTAGGCCTTAAGGCTCAAGAAATCGATACTCTTTTTGATAGAAAACCGGAAAAGAAATCGACCGTAAAAATCTTCTCTGACACCAGAGACTATCTAATGAATCTAAGAAAGCTTCGACGACGCTTGAAAACGTTTGCGCAAACATAAAAAGCTTCATTCACCAACTTTAATGACTTCGGTTTCTAACTCAACTTTAAACTCTGAAAACACCTTCTTCTGAATCTTCTTAATTAAGGTCTCGACGTCCTTAGAGGTTGCATTTCCTAGATTAAGAATAAAATTAGCGTGCTTAAGAGAAACCTGAGCTCCACCAACGCAAGTGCCCTTAAGATTACAAGCTTCAATGAGACGCCCTGCTCCTCGACGAGATTTTTCTGGATTCTTAAACACGCTTCCACAATTAGGAAGCTCCAAAGGTTGTTTTCCCCCTCTGTATTTTAAGATTTCATCCATTTTTTCTTGTATCTCTTTTCGAGAAGAAACGTGCCTCAAGCGGAGGCATGCGCTAACCACAATGGCACCACCAGCAAACAACTCTTCACCATGTCCTCTATATTTAAACCCCAAGGCTTCGACTGGCTTTTCATAAAACCCTTTTCCTACACGAAAGAATCTAACAGATTCAATCACCTCAGAGTAAGAACCCCACTTGGTTCCAGCGTTCATATAAACGGCGCCACCAAGTGTTCCTGGAATTCCTGCAGAAAACTCGACTCCGCTTAACTTGTTTTCGAGAGCAAAATCTACAAGAGCGGCTTTAGTGCAGTGAGCAGGCACGTTCAAAGTGACCTCTTTGCCGTTATCCATTAGAAACTGAATCTCATCCTCTTTACCTGCACCAAGGAATACAACTACGCCCCTAATACCCTTGTCGCCCACAAGAAGATTGCTACCCGCGCCCAGAACTGCAAAGGGAAGCTGTTCCCTTTTAGCAATTTCGGCGGCTAAGGCTAAATCTTTTTCACCATCAGGAAATAATAAACAATCGGCCGGTCCGCCAATTCGAAAAGCTACATAAGGTGCCAGCACTTCATTAAGCAAAATCTTGCCTTTAAAGTCGGAAAAAAGTCTTTGAAAATCAACGTTCATTCACTAATGCAAGCGCAACCGTATTGATATCGCCAGCCCCTAAGACAAAAACTCCATCCCCTGCGCTCAACTCCCCCTGTTGAATCAAGCCCCGAATTTGCTCAGCAATCGCCTCTTTTGATGGGAGGTAGGAGCCCTTAGCTCCTTTTATATTCTCGAAAAACTTCTCTTTGTCATACATTTCTACCCATGGCTCACGAATTTCACTAGCCGGATAAATATCTGTTGTAAAAACGTAGTCAGCGTCTTTGAAGCAAGACACAAAATCATCCCAGCATTGTTTGGTTCTAGAGAATCTATGCGGTTGAAAAACAACCGCTAATCTTTTCCCATTAAAAACCGACCGTGCAGCCTCAAGGGTTGCAGTAATTTCAGTAGGATGATGAGCATAGTCTTCGTAAATCTTCACACCCGAAAGCTCGCCTTTCAGCTCAAAACGGCGACGAACGCCACTAAAGCTCTTTAATGAATTGCGTATGACTTCTTTGCTCACACCCAATTCCATAGCTAGTATGGCCGCACCAGAAGCATTTAATAGATTATGAAGGCCAGGAACAGAGAGCTCAAAACTTAAAACCGTTTCCTTAAAAGAAGAAGATCTTGTCTTTAAACTAACCGATTTGACCCCAGAATCCTTAGTCTCTTTCACCAACAAAAAGTCAGGCTCTTGCTCCGGAGAAAAGCCATACCAAACTCGAGGCTTATTAAAATGCTTTGAAAGTTTTCTTAACTCAGGACTATCGGAACAAAGAATGGCCTTACCATAAAAAGGAATATGATCTAAAAAGTCGCTAAAAGCTTTGCATACGCTGGCAAAATCTCCATAATGGTCTAGGTGTTCTGCATCAATGTTAGTGATCACGCAAAACTCAGGCATTAACTTCAAAAAGGTGCCGTCACTTTCATCTGCTTCAGCCAACAACCAATCGCCACCACCCCATGCAACATTAGAACCAATCGCATCAAAGCGCCCGCCAATAACCAAAGTGGGATCAATGCCAGCGTTTTTGAGTATAAGTCCCAGCATCGCAGTCGTAGTTGTTTTGCCGTGACTTCCGGCAATAGCAATCCCTCTTTTAAGGCGCATAAGCTCTCCGAGCATTTCAGCCCGACGAATAATCGGAATATGAAGCCTATTCGCAGCGATTATCTCAGGATTGTTTTTAGAAACTGCAGTTGAATAAACAACAACGTCTGGCTTCACTTTTTCGATGAACCTTTCAGAATGGGCTAGTTCTATATCAGCACCCAGCTCTTTCAATCTCAACACCGAGTCTGAATCCTTAATATCCGAACCGGAAACATTATGCCCTAACTCCATGAGAATCTCAGCAAGACCAGACATACCTATTCCACCAATTCCAATGAAATGAACTCGTCTTTGTCGCGCTGTTATGGCCATAGGACCTTTCTTAAACTTTCTCAGCTAAATTGGAAAGTATCTTCTTAGCGATGTCTTCACCAGCATTGGGCCTAGAAAAAGCTTTAAAACTCTCGCTGAGCCTGAGTCTCATTTTTAAACTTTTCTCAGACAAAATCAAATCCCTCAGTAGAGCACTCAGCTGTTTTTGAAAGCCTTCGCCTTCTTCAACCACTCTAACAGCGCCTTGCTTCTCTAAAAGCAAAGCATTAATCTTTTGATGATCATCAGCAGCATATGGATAAGGAACAAGCACTGTAGGTAAAGCCACCAGAGACAATTCAGAGATTGTCATAGCGCCGGCTCGAGCAATAGCCAAATCCGCCACGCTTAATAGCTTCGGCATATCTTTTACAAATCCATAGATTCGACATTTTTTTTGAAGCCCGAGTTTTGCAGACAACTCATTAGCAAAATCAATGTTCTTAGAGCCAGCTTGCAAAATCAAGTTTAAAGACTTGTCCCATTGAAGCAATTCATTAAATACTTCTAAGCCTGTTTCACAAAGACTCTTGGCCCCCTGTGAACCTCCAAGAATGACGATGGTCTTTACCTTGCTCTTAATTGAAACAAGAGCAAAGCTATTGGCAGTTGGATTACCAAGATCCTCAGTTTTTTCTGGAAACAACTCTTTCGCATCAGACCCCGGGATAGTTGTTATAAGGCGTGCATATTTTCCCAGAATCCGATTTGCAATTCCCGTTTTAATATTAGGTTCATGTATAAAAATAGGAACACGAAACAAAATTCCCACCATCACAACCGGCATGGACACGTATCCGCCCAAGGAAACAACCGCGGTAGGTCTACCAAAGATTAGAATGTTCCATATGGGAGGCCAGATAGACAAAAGTAAAGACAAAACACCTAAACCCTTATCCAGCAGGCTCTTGCCCTTCCAGGGCTTAGCGGAAACAAACTTTAAATCTCTTCCTGCCTGCGGAATCAGTTTTGCCTCTAGACGGTCCTTTGTGCCCCAAAATAGAAATTTCGAAGTGCTCGCCCTTTCTGAGACAGCCACCTCCAATTGATTAGCAATTTGTAGTCCTGGAATAATATGCCCACCCGTTCCAGCGGCGACCACCCAAAATCTAAAGGAGGCCATTACAAAAGCTCCGTTGAACAAAATGAAACCTAAGGGCAATCTGCTTTATTAGAATCATGGACTAGACTTTAGCCTATCTCCGCTTGAAACTGACAGAATCAAGCCACATAAAATTAGGGTCGCCAACAACGACGATCCCCCATTAGAAACGAAGGGTAGGGGAAGCCCCTTTGTTGGCAGTAGCCCCATAATGATCGATAAATTTAAAACAATCTGAAGGCCGAGCAATGTGCTACATCCAGCGGCAAGCAAGAATCCACTCTTACTTTGAGCTCTCGCTCCTATGAGTAAACCTCTAAAAATCAAAAAAGCAAAAAGACACAAAAGAGCAACGAAAAAAATAAAACCAAGTTCTTCAGCTACAACTGAGCCGATAAAATCCGTGTGCACTTCAGGTAGAAAATATAGTTTCTCCTGGCTATTCCCCAGCCCTTGCCCCCAAAGACCCCCTTTAAAAAAGCCCGTAAAAGACTGCACAATTTGGTAACTAGTGTTCTGGGGGTCATGCCACGGATCCAAGAAGGCGAGCATTCTTCGCTTTCTATACTCAGCGCCCATTATCAGAAAATACAAAACAGGAAGTGAACCCACTATAAAAACCGCTAAATAAGATACTCGGGCTCCCGCAAGAAAAAGCATAGCGAGAGTGATCACCCCCAACACAACTGCATTGCCTAAATCTGGTTGAGCCAACAAAAAGATGAGCATCGAACCACACACAACAAACATGGGCAGTATTCCATAGGTAAAAGTTTTTACTTGATCGCCTTTTTTTGAAAGCGCCCAACTCATGTAAAGAACACAAGCGATTTTAGCAAACTCAGCTGGCTGAAAACGTAGCCAACCTATTTTCAACCAACGAACAGCTCCATTAGCTTCGTCGCCAATACCGCTTACCAACAAAAGTGAGAAACAAAGCAGAGAGATGATGACCAGAGGTGCCCCCAGCCGACAAAAGCGTTGATAATTTCCACCCTGGATAATCGTCATAGCAAGCAGGCCCAAGAGAGCAAACGAACCTTGGCGCTTTAAATAATAGAAACTGTCACCAAACTTTTCAGAGGCCATCACACAAGTGGCTGAATAAAGAAAAACTAAGCCCAAAACAAGAAGTGCGATTGTGGCTAGAAGAAAAGGTAGATCCGCCTTTTCCCAACGTCTAAAAAATGAATTCATTACCCTTATTTTAAAGGAGCTTTAGTCAAAAATGGGAGTCAGTTTCTGTTCCCCAAACAGCTATCCAAACTTGTCAGAAAGCTGGCTGTATATAGCAATTTTTGAACGACTCTAGAAACAAGTTTATTAATGCAAACTAAATTACATTAGGGCGTCTTGGCATAGACAAAAACTTGACCTTCTCAGAGAAGAAATCCCCACGAGCGTGGAGATCCGCAAAACCTTCGTCTGAGTCACAGCCTGGAGACAATAAGACAACATCCCCAGAGCGAGACTTTTGGTAGGCAATCAAAATAGCTTCTTCCATGGTGCCAACGATGAAGGTCTCAGTGTAGTCACCGATAGCTCTATTAATCTTCTCCTTAGTCGATCCGACTAGAATTAAATCTTTAACCTTTAAACGAACCAAAGGAGCTAAAACCGAATAGTCAGCTTTAGAATCGAGACCGCCCATAATCAAAAGAACCGGCTCAGTGAAGGCCTGAAGCGCCCTTTGCACTCCTGAAACATTCGTAGAGGCACTATCGTCATAGAAGGCTACTGAATTTAAGCGTTTCACAAATTGTAATCTATGAGGAAGTGAACGCACTTCATCCAACACTTCTTGGAACATCGCTTTTGTTACCCCTAACGGGAAAACACTCAAAGCTGCTGCCATAATATTTTCTCTGTTATGCACACCACGCAAGCGCATTTTATCCAAAGAAAAACTTAGTAGTTCTGAGCTTTCTTTTATGCTTACAAATAATGATTTTTTGGTTGCCCAAGATCCCTCAAATCCATTGGGCACTTCTTGAGCACCAAAGAATAAGGTTCGTGCACTTAAACCCTGAACAAAACTTACAATGTGCAAATCTTGAGAGTTAAGAATCAAGGTAGAACTGGCATCGACTGTAGACAAAAGTGATCTGTAAATGTCTGTGTATCGTTCAAAGTCAGGATATCTGTCTTTTTGCTCTTCGGCTAAATTAAGCATTACGATCTGCTTCGGCCTAAAGTGTTTCTGAGCCTCTAGTAGCGCAGCCTCAGCGACCAAAACCACATAATCAAACTCAACACTTCCCTCAAGAAGCGCTGAAATAGGCTTATCAATGTTGGAGAAAACCTTTTTGCCGAGCTTTTCTAAAGAAGCTTTGATCAAATGAGCCGTTGTGCTCTTTCCGTTCGTGCCAGCAACAGCAATGTATTCAGCGTCACATTGTGTGAAGATGAAGTCGATTTCATAAATGACTTCCGCTCCAACCATTTTGGCTTGTTCAATCAAATTTGAATTTGATGGATAGGATTCAGAAACGAACACATAAGAAACTCCCTCAAAGGGGTTGGTTCCTACGTCTCCACAAATGACTTGAACAGGAACACTGCCCAACTTAGCCGTAATCTCGCCTTGTTTCTCGATGTTAGCCAATGGGTCAGCCAAGGTTACAAAAGCACCTTTACTCACTAAATACTTTGCTAAAATGACTGCTGAGTCACAAGACCCAAGAACAATTGCTTTCTTTTCTCCAAAACCGTATGAGGCCATCATAGTTCCTTCCTACCGCAACTTAAGAGTGCTTAGCGCCACAATACCCAAAATAAAAGAAATAATCCAAAATCGGACTATCACCTTTGGTTCCGCCCACCCTTTCAACTCGAAATGGTGGTGCAATGGCGCCATGCGAAATACCCTCTTCCCAGTTAACTTGAAAGAGATGACCTGGAATATCACAGAAAGGGTCTCCAGCACAAATATTCCTCCTAAGAGCCCTAAAAGTAACTCATTTTTGCTCGCCACGGCCAGCGCTCCAATGGCCCCACCAAGGCTTAAAGCCCCCACATCGCCCATAAATATTTGGGCCGGATAGGAATTAAACCAAAGAAAGGCGACTCCCGCCCCAAGCATTGCTGAGCTGAAAATAACCAATTCTCCAACTCCCGGCACATAAGGAATCTGCAGATAACGAGCAAAAACCACGTTGCCTCCCAAATAACACAAGACCATAAAAACTCCGGCGTTAACGATACAGGGTCCAATCGCCAATCCATCCAAACCATCGGTTAAATTTACAGCGTTAGAAGAAGCTACGATCGTCAAAACTGAAAAAGCAATATACCAAGGTCCCATTTCAAAAAAGAAGTCCTTCAGAAACGGAAAAAACAAATGCCCTTGGCCAGTTATACCGTCCTGAGCCTGATAAAGGAGCACGGAAGAAAACAGAGAAGCGACGACTAAAAGCCGAAACTTCCAACGACTCGCCAGACCCTCTGG
Source organism: bacterium (assembly GCA_009991595.1). Lineage (GTDB taxonomy): Bacteria > Bdellovibrionota > UBA2428 > UBA2428 > UBA2428 > JAACVK01. Next base: position 41,875 of record JAACVK010000025.1, read on the forward strand.
ATCTTTCTTAACGATTTTAATGTAGTCATCTAAAAAGCCTACGCAGCCATAGGCCCATGTAATTACCAAAAGAGCCCAAACGTAGGGATTGCTTAAATCGCTCCACAACAATGTTCCGACACTAATTCCAAAAATAATGAGAACACCGCCCATAGTCGGGGTGCCTTGTTTCTTTAAATGAGACTCAGGACCATCATGACGAATATTTTGCCCGAATTGAAGGGCTTGAATCTTTCGAATAAAACTGTGGCCAAAAATCATAACGATGACAAAAGCAGTCAATGCAGCCATGCCAGATCGAAATGTAATATAACGAAAAACGTTCAGAGCGGAAAATGAATCACCAAAAGAAGAAAATAACCAGTAGAGCATCTGCTAAGCAGTCTCCTTTGAAGAAAGCTTACCGTCAACCCTTAACGGGCCTCAAAAACTTTGATCGCAAATAGAGCCATAAAAGAAAGGCTAAACCTAAAACGCTTTTAAATAAAACAATCCAGCTGAGAGCCAAAACCAAAATATCCACAAAACGAAGCGCAAAATGACCACGGCCGGTCTCTTTTTTTCGTAGATAGAGAGCTACAGTCCAAACCACTAAGGCAAGAATCCAACTATGCTGCTCGGGGCCTCGACCGAACATATGAAAAATTAAGAATTCCCAAAAGCTGAAAAAAATAAGAGAAACGAAAACAAACAAAAAGGGCACCCACTCCGAACGAGGTGCCCTTTTCTTGTCTAAATAAATCCGCAACTGAGAAAACTTCGAAGGGAATAAACCCGCAGACCTTCTCAGGCTCAGCTCAAAGAAGAGCCAGCCCATAAGCATGAAGATCCCTAGAAAAAACTTTGCCAATAATGGCACTGTATCTCCTAAAAGCGACTCTTTAAGTCAGCCGCTAAGTCAGTTTTCTCCCAACTGAAATCCGCATCTTCTCTACCAAAATGGCCATACGCCGAAGTCTTAGCAAAGATTGGACGACGGAGATTCAATCGCTCGATGATGTCTGCTGGCTTCATCGGGAAAAGCTCTCGCACAACAGAAAGAAGCTTCACTTCATCAACCTCGGAGGTTCCAAAGGTGTTTAGATGAACGCTCACAGGATCCGCAACACCGATTGCATAAGCAATTTGTATCTCAGCCTTTGAAGCCACACCAGACGCTACGATGTTCTTGGCAACATAACGAGCCATATAAGCAGCTGATCGATCCACCTTAGTAGGATCTTTACCACTAAAGGCACCACCACCGTGAGGAGCATACCCACCATAAGTGTCGACAATAATTTTTCTACCGGTCAAGCCACAATCACCGTGAGGTCCGCCAATAACAAACTTGCCTGTTGGGTTCACGTGATACTTCAACTCACCTTTGAGCAATTCGCTAGGCAAGCAAGGTTCAATCACATCACGCTTCATCACTTCAAAAATTTCAGCGTGAGTAATTTCTTCAGCGTGCTGAGTAGAAAGAACAACGGTATCAATTCGACTAGGAACACCGTTTTCATACTCAACAGTGACCTGGGCTTTTCCATCAGGCCCAAGCCAAGGAATGGATTTGTCTTTCCTCTTTTTGGCGAGCCCATGGGTGATCTTGTGGGCAAGGCTAATGCAAAGTGGCATCAACTCTCGAGTTTCATTACAAGCGTAACCAAACATCATTCCCTGATCTCCGGCTCCAATCTCAGTGCCACGGTCAACACCTTGATTGATATCTGGACTTTGAGAATGAAGAGCATTCAAAACCGAGCAGGAACTTGCAGAAAACCCTTGAGAACCATCTGTGTAGCCAATGTCGGTCACAGCATCGCGAACAATTTTCTGAAAATCTATTCCACCCTTATAGGAAGTCGAGATTTCTCCAGCCAATACAACCAGCCCAGTCGTGACCAATGTTTCGCAAGCAACAAATGCTTTAGGGTCGTTTCTTAAAAATTCATCCAATACCGAGTCACTAATTCGATCAGCGACTTTGTCTGGATGGCCTTCGGTTACAGATTCAGAGGTAAACAAATTTTTTGCCATTTATGAACATTCCTTCTTTTACTGATTATGGTGAGATGAACCACTGTGGTCTGAGTTAATTTCTTTAAATTTTCGACTCTGCTGTAGTATCTTACCGGTTACATCATCAATCGCCGCATAAAGCGTCTCAGCCGATGCTTCCGCCTTAGCTTCAAAGTCACCAGAGATTACGTGAACTTCTGCGATAAACTTATTCTTCTCGCTTGAATAAGTAAGTTGATAGTTCGTATGTTGATGCAAGTGTTTAGAAATTTTTGAGGACCGCTTTTCTGCGTATTCCTTAACGGCGTCGCTCGAATCCATACCTCGAAAGGTGTGGGTGATTACAATTTTTGCGTCTTCGCTCATCAAGAATACCTCCAAAGCGACCTAAACTTGTCGCAGCACAACCATAGACAAATCTACAAACAGATCAACTATTTGCTCATGAAATTAAGCTTTGAAGGGAAGGCTCTCTTTAAAAATACTTTTTGCGTTTGTTGGAAGGAAGAATCCCCATGGCCTCACGATACTTAGCGACGGTTCTTCGAGCAATGCGAATATTAGAATCCTTTAAGATTTCAGCTATTTGCTGGTCACTTAAAGGCTTTTTTACATCTTCCGAGTCAATCATGCCCTTAATCTTTTGCTTTACGGACTCACTCGCCAAATCACCTTCACCGCCGCTCCGGCTAATGGCAGAGTTGAAAAAATACTTCAATTCAAAAATGCCGTGAGGAGTATGCATATACTTTCCATTGGTCACTCGAGAGACAGTCGACTCATGGAGGCCCAACTCCTCGGAAATATCTCGTAACACCATGGGTTTTAAGTGCTGAGGCCCATCATTAAAAAAGTCTTTTTGCCGATTGAGGATGGCCTCAGTCACTCGGTAAATCGTTCTCTGCCTTTGGTAGATGCTCTTTAAAAGCCAATGCGCCCCCTTGAGCTTTTCTCTAACATACTTCTTAGTGTCGCCAATTAGCTCACCATTCATCAGCTGTTCTTTGTAGTCTTTAGAAACCTTCAAGCGAGGCATTCCCTCTTCATTCAAGACCACCATGAAATCCTTACCAACTTTAATTACATAAACGTCTGGAACAAAATATTGAGCTTCTGAAGTAGAGAAGCCTCGGCCAGGCTTGGGCTCCATATCGTGGATAATCTTACTAAGATCCATCACCTTCTCCAGAGAAATATCTAGGGCTTTAGAGATAACCATATAATTTTTAGTCTCTAGTTCGGGCAAATGATTTTGAATGATCTTTTCTATTTCTTCTTCATCATCGTCGTCGAGCATCTCAGCTTGAATCATTAAACATTCTTGCAAATTTCGAGCGGCCACTCCGGGTGGATCAAATCTTTGTATCCGAAACAAAACCGCTTCAATCTCTTCATTGTCAGTTTCAAGCTTTTGAGCAAGCTCTTCAACCAACACAACAAGGTAACCATCTTCATTCAGGTTCCCAATAATATCTTCGCCAATTTCGAGAATTCGCTCATCTTCAGTCGACATCCGAAGTTGCCAACTTAAGTGATCATACAAAGTGGTTGGCTTTGAAAGCACCTGCTCATAGCTGGGCATGTCATCAAGATTTGTATTCTTGGTGCTCTTGTAGGAATCAGTTCCCATCATCGAAGAATCTAAATATTCAACTTCACCCTCGGGAGTATCAGCCTTTTGAGCTTCTTCTTGACCCTTCTTTTCAGGATCAAAATCTTCTTCTTCACCCATTTCCTCAAGCGTAGGGTTTTCAACAAGCTCATTGTTAATCTCTTGCTGCAGCTCCATAACGGACATTTGCAATATTTTAATCGCCTGCTGAAGCTGCGGCGTCATGGCCATGCCAAGGCTTTGCTTCATTGACTGCTTAAGGCCCATAAATCTCCCCTCAGCTTAAAGTAAAGCTTTCTCCCAAATAGAAGCGCTTAGCTTGTTCGTTTTGAATTATTTCTTCTGGAGACCCATGAAAAAAGACTTGTCCTTCTTTCATCAAATATCCGTAGTCGCATGTTCCAAGAGTTTCTCTAACGTTGTGGTCTGTAATTAAAACACCAATACCTTGTTGCTTGAGCTCTCCAATAAACTGCTGAATCTCGCCCACCGCAATTGGGTCAATTCCTGCAAAAGGCTCATCCAACAAAACAAATTTCGGCTCAATAGCCATGCATCTAGCAATTTCGCATCGCCTGCGCTCACCACCCGATAACGCCGCAGCAGGACTCTCGGCAACTTTTTCTAAGCCGAACTTTTTTAACAAATCGAAAGTCTTAGCTTCAATCACTTCCGTATCCTTGTGATGGACTTCTAAAGCCATTGCTATATTCTCGAAAACACTCAACTTCCGATACAGTGAACTTTCTTGAGGCAAATAGGCCACCCCTAAGCGGGCACGCTCATGAAGCGGCAGCAAGGTAATGTCTCTTCCATCCAAAAAAATTCTTCCCTCTTGGGGAAAGACCAAACCAACAATCATGTAAAAACAAGTTGTCTTACCAGCACCATTGGGCCCAAGAAGCCCAACCACTTTCCCTTGCTCAACTTCAACAGAGACATCGGCAACTACAGAACGCTTTCCGTAGATCTTTACTAAGCCCCGAGCCTTAAGAATCTGTCCCATAGCTTTATTCTAGGGGGCTTGAAGGCTCAGGTAAAGCAAGTGCTTGCACAAAATGTGCCTAAGTATTTTAAAAGATTGAAAATATTTTGACGAAAATTATTTTTTACTAGAACTATCGCCATCTTTTCCGGCCTTGCCTTGGTTTTTGACGGCACCAAAGGATTTACCCGCTACATCGGCTTCTGACAGTGAGGCCGGTCGATCACAAAAATTTCCCCTAATATAAACCGGTGGCAAATAGGCCCCTGTAGTCATAGCAAACTGAATCTGAATCGTTGCCTTACCCACGCTACCGGGCAAATAATTTACGACCGTCCCATCACTTCGGTAAAAGATAAGCGCAGGTCTATTAATTAAATGTTTAAAAGTTTGATTCTCCAACTTTTTCGAGGACTCTGGCGTGGAATGCACTCGAACAAATTTAAAATCCCTTGCGGCCAGAGAAATATACGAACCATCAGGAAGGCTTCTTCTAAAAATAAAAGTCACCTCTCCAGCTCGGTTCATGACTTGATAGAGCTCCCACCAGAAGGTTTCGTTGTCATTGGCCAATCGAAGCTCTTCTTCAAAAAGTTTTCGAATCCTTCTTCCATCCGGACGAAAATTCCATGGAATCTTATCTAAACTGCCACAGGAAGCCAGGGCATCTAACTTGAACTCAGGCGCAAAGGGAAGCCCCGCTACTTGCCCAAAGCTTTGAAAGGAAAAAATTGCGATGAAAGTTAAAACAACTTTTGAAAAGCGCCGTCGAGCCCATAGTAACAAGAAAATAAAACAGGCAAAGACAATCCAAAAATCAGTTACTAGCGCATGAATCAAAGCAAGAACAAAACTCAAAGCCCCCAATCGCCAAGCCCATTTAAAATGATAAAAACATACATACGAAAAAGAGCCCAAGCTAAGCCACAAGGCCAACAAAACGCCCGCTTCAAAAGTGACCGGATCTAAGATGGGAATAGGCAGAGCTAGAAAAACCGCGGCCGAAAGCAAAGCCAAAATGCTTTGGCTTCTCTTTGGCTCTTGAGATAGTTCGCTTTTCCAGCCCACATTCTAAAGCTTACTCTAGGCTCGGCCAGCTTAACCTACACATAGCAGCAAAACTTTGTTCTTGGAGCAGCACTAAACCTAGAGAAGGTCTCTTAGTATGCGATTGCGGGCCATGACTCTTTGGCGGTTCTTATAGTCCCTATGGCGACTTCGCCCGCTCAAACTCTCCACATAAGACTCTTTATCTAAGATTTGAACTTCAAAAGGCTGAAAGAAACTTCGCTTTTCACGAATAGCGACCGGAACCGTGTCAAGGATTTGCCGAGCATCGCCACTCAAAGACTCGCGCAAAGTGGACATTAGTTGGAAAGATGGGTCCGGAGCTATGATCATTTGGCGACCAGTAAACTGAATAGCTCTATACCAAGGTGAGCTAAAAGGGTTTCGGACCTGAGTCATGGGAACTCTTTCAACGTTTTCTAGTTCCCTAATTCTTGTAATAAAATTCTCAGAGGTCCAATCACTTGCCTCGGCCTGCTCAAACATTGGCTCAACGTTTCCTTTAAAACTATCAAAGGAAATCACATTGTTTACAGAGCGACTCGGATAAATATTCGGAGCTGAAACAACTCCGGTATCAAACATCCGCTGAATTAGCCGGAAACTCTCCCAACGATTCTCAGTAACAAATCGAAATCCAATCGAATCATAAATGGCTTCAACCACCGTGGTGGGTTTAGCCAACAACTTCATAATGGTTGAATTTCGCTCTTTACGCTGCCGTTTAATGTAACGGACCAAAGGAATCGCTTCTCCTTGTGGATCAAATATCCAACGAGAGTTTCCCCCGCCTGTGGTGATCATAGAATCAAAACGGCCGAAGATTTGCTCTCTAGCATATTGAAAGTTCTCCATTCGAATATCATTGTTCAAATGGCAAATGATATGCATAATTCTCAATATGGCGCATGCCCAACGAGACTCATCGTCAACTTGCTTTGAGGCATCTATCATTAAACGGGTAATTTCATTATTTGGAGCGCGACTTAAAAACCTGTCAGGTAAAAGCTCATCCTCATCAAGTAGGTGATTCTTAATAAAAGAGAGCGCTTCAAAATAAATACGCCAAATCTCCTCTTGAGCATAGGGGTCTGAAAGTTCGTAGCCATAAGAAATGACGAATCTTTTGGCGTCTTCTTTGTTTTTTACATTTAGCTTAGGAAAATCTAGATAAGAAAGACCTTCCAAAGCAATGCGCAACGAAGTCCAATCAAAGTCTAAACCTCGTTTTTTCACCTAAAATCACCAGCCGTCATCTTCATCATCAAGGCCGGCTGGCTTATCGGGATCCCATTCTCCATCATCAGTCCACTCATCTGAGTCATCAAAAGCAGTTCGGGAGTCTTCCTCTTCTTCAAGGTCGGCATCTTCAATACCGGCCGGATCAGCTTTCCACCACGAAGGAGGGCCCTCTGGGCTTTCATCATCCTCAACAAACTCATCCAAATCAGCTTCACGGGCTCTTTCATCTTCATCAAAATCAAATTCTGCAACTTCCGTGTTTTCCTCTTCTGCGTCACCAAAGGGAAAGGTTGGGCGAGGAGCTTTCTTGTCTTTGGCTCGAGCCGGAGCTGAGAACACTTCTTCCAAAAGGTTTTTCTTCGCTGGCTTATTAGCTTCAGTCTTAACCTCTCCTCGTGCCTCAGGTTCAACAGCGGGCGAAGGCTTCTTTCTAGCAGGTGCTTTTTTCGCAGGCGCCTTTTTCTTGGCAGGCGCTTTTTTAGGAGCAGGAGCCTTCTTTTTAGCAGGTGCGGCCTTCTTTGCCGCAACAGCTTTCTTCTTAGGCTTTGATACTACCTTTTTCTTTGCGCTAGTCTTCTTTTTAGCAATCTTCTTCTTCGCCATCCTGCTTGCCTTTCTGATAAGCTTCTACACTTGAGTTCTTAAGTAAAGGTTCAGACCCGATGTCAAGCTCGCAAATCTCTATATCCACGCTTTTTAAATCTACGGATTTTTGGGCAATAAACAAGAAGGCAGGACAACACTGGAACGAAGTGCTAACGCAGAGCGACGGAGATTGGGAGGCTCTGCACAGACTGGACTTTCTAACAAGCGGAGCCATGTTGTTTTGTGAAGCTAAACACATAAAACCATTCAGAGATTCAATATTTAAAAGCGCGGCAACAAAAAAAATCTATATTGCCGGATGCCGTCAACCTCTGCCAGATCACTTTCTAAACCAAAAAATAGAGGGATTTGTTGGGAGCCGTTACCGCTCCTCCAAAAAAACTCGCTTTTCTTTGGAAAGAGAGAGTTTTCGAGGATTTCACAATATCCAAGAAGCCTCACATATTGTCACAAAATGTGAAGACCCCTCCATTGCTGCAGTTTTTTCTGATCATATTTACCAAATTCAACTTATTTCAGGCTGTCGCCACCAAATTCGAACTTTTTTCGAATGGGCGAAGTCTCCCATCAATGGCGACCCGATTTACGAAGGAACAAAGGCCTCAAGACTTCAGCTACACGCTTGGAAACTAGTGTTTAAACACCCTCTCAATTCCAATGAGATTATTCAAATTGAAGCTCCTATAGAAAACTAGTTCTTAGCCTTAGCGACGCTTTCCCTCATTTGAAAAGCCCAAGAGCGACCGACTTGAAAAAGATTGTTTGTAGTAATTTTTTCACTTTCAATCACCCATTCCGCATTTCTCTCATAACTTTCTAAAATGTGTCCAAGATAGGCCTCCGAATCTCTTTGCTCGGCAGTAACTAAATCAACTTCCAACAACCCCGCCACCTTCATCACCTTTTGAAGCTCTAAAAAATTACCCTGCGCCTGGGACTCCTCAAAGGTTATTACAAACCCCAAATCAATTTCTCGACTCCCATCCTCAGAAACTCGGGTATAAGTTTGAAACAATCTGTCTCGCTTGTCTTCAGGGAGCTTTAGATTGGCAGCCACCCAATCATTGAGAAGCAAGGAATTACCATAGTGACCAAGCTCATGAAGAATGGACTCAACATTTGCGCCTGTTTCAAGGAATACAAATTGTGAATGCCCTCCCTTTGCCGCAGAAAGCCTCAAAAGTTCCTCTCTGTCGTCTAGAGAAAAGCCCTGAGGAAACTTTCCCCCTCGAAACAAAGCAGGCCTTAGCTGACTCAAATGTTCATCAGTTCCCATATAGAAATTCAACCCAAATGCATTGCAATCTCTACCAATGGCACAAATCAAAAGTTTCCCCTTTGAAAAGCTTGGATCCATTTTTAAAGCTCTCTGCAAAGTCAAAACAGATTCATTCTTCCCATTATAACGCTCGATAAAATCAGCATATTTATGCCACTCCCTAAGACTTCTTTGAACAGTCTGCAATGATGAAGGGTTCTTTTGCGCAGCTTCTCTCAATAAACGCGGAAGTTCCGACAAGGAACCTGCTACAACAGTGCCCTCTAATGAAGCAATCTGAGCAATCTTTTCTACAATTGCCGAGCAATCTGATACACTTGATTGTGGATTACCTGCTTCAACCGAAAGGGCTAGGTCGGCAACGGTTAAACAAAGCCAAACTCCCCAGAAAACCGTGCGCATGAGCCTCATCTGCCAATGGTATCATCATCTAAAATAGCCAAGCAAGAAACTATTTTGGCCGACATTTCTGACAGCCGTATCAGTTGAGAAGTTTCTTTTCAAAAAGAAGATCATCGCCTTTACGATAATCAACTGAAATTCTATCTCCCTCAAGAAACTCTCCCGCCAATAGCTTTTTAGACAATGGCACTTGAATTTTTTTGTAAATCGCACGCTTCAAGGGCCGCGCGCCATAAACAGGATCATATCCAATCTTAGCTAAGTAATCTTTCGCATCATTCGATAGAGTCAAACTCAACTTTTGCTGATCAAGAATCCTATCGAGTTGTTTCACTTGGACATCTACAATTTCTCGAATCAATACACTCGATAGTGGGCTAAAGACAACGACCTCATCAATTCGATTGATGAATTCTGGTCTTAAATGAGACTTGAGCTCTTCCAACATCCGAGTCTGCATTTCTACCTCCGATATTTTGCCACCCTCGAGCGCAATGTGAGAACCAATGTTACTGGTCATAATTAAGGCGACGTTTTTAAAGTCTACAACTCGCCCCTGACCATCGGTTAGACGTCCGTCATCTAGAACCTGAAGCAAAACGTTCAACACATCTTGGTGAGCTTTTTCAATTTCATCAAACAAGACAACGCAATACGGTCGCCGACGAACGGCTTCGGTCAATTGACCACCCTCATCATAGCCAACATAGCCGGGAGGAGCGCCTATCAAGCGAGAGACGGAGTGCTTTTCCATATACTCGCTCATATCAATACGAATCATGTTGGCTTCATCATCAAAAAGAAACTCGGCCAGACTCTTTGCCGTTTCAGTTTTACCCACTCCAGTCGGGCCTAAGAATAAAAAAGATCCAATAGGCTTGGAAGGATCTTTTAAACCACTCCGCGCCAAACGAACCGCATCACTCACGGCTTCAAGAGCACGATCTTGCCCACGAACTCTTTGTTTTAAAACACTTTCTAAACCTAGAAGCTTTTCGTTTTCTCCCTGCATTAGTTTTTCAACAGGAACTCCGGTCCATTTTGCGACAATCCCAGCGATGTCCTCCGAACCGACTTCCTCTTTGAGCATTCTTTTTTCATCAGAGGTCGATCTTAAATTTTGCTGAGCTTGCTCCAATAGTTTTTGTTTTTCAGGAAGCTTTCCATATTTAATCTCAGCAGCTCTTTGAAGCTCGGAATTTCGTTCAGCCTTCTCTAGATCAATCGTTAACTGTTCAATTTCTTCTTGAAGAGTTCTCAAAGAGGCGATCTCTTGCTTTTCCTTTTCCCATTGAACTTTTAAGACATCTATTTCAGACTTCTTCTCTGCGATCGTTTTTTCAATCTCTTCAAGCCTCTGCTTCGAGGCGGGATCTTTTTCTTTTTTCAAGCCCTCTCTTTCCACTTCGAGCTGAATCGTGGCACGAACTTTTTCATCAATGATGGTTGGCATAGAATCAATTTCGATGCGCAGTTTTGCGGCAGCTTCATCTACTAAGTCGATCGCCTTATCGGGAAGAAACCTATCTGCAATGTATCGATTTGAAAGCGTAGCAGCCGAGATCAAAGCTTGATCTTGAATTTTAACTCCATGGTGGACTTCATACTTTTCTTTTATTCCACGCAAAATAGAAATGGTGTCCTCAACGCTCGGCTCACCCACGTAAACTTGTTGAAAACGTCGCTCTAGGGCCGGATCTTTCTCTATGTATTTTCTATATTCATCTAAGGTCGTCGCACCCACACATCGCAACTCTCCACGAGCCAACGCGGGCTTTAATAAATTCCCTGCATCCATGGCTCCGTCTGATTTTCCCGCGCCAATCAGCGTGTGTAACTCGTCAATAAAGAGAATGATCTCTCCGGCAGCCTCTTGAACCTCATTTAAAAAAGCCTTCAGTCGCTCTTCAAACTCTCCGCGAAATTTTGCTCCGGCCACCATGGCACCTAAATCTAGCGAGCGAACACTTTTTCCTTTTAAAGATTCAGGAATATCTCCATTCACAATTCTTTGAGCCAAGCCCTCTGCAATGGCGGTCTTCCCGACTCCGGGCTCTCCAATCAAAACAGGGTTGTTTTTGGTTCTTCGGGAAAGAACCTGAATCACTCTGCGAATTTCTTCATCGCGGCCAATCACCGGATCAAGCTTTCCTTCAGCGGCATACTTCGTTAAATCTTTTGAATACTTTTCAAGGGTTTGATATTTCTGCTCAGCATTTGGATCGTCGGCCTTCTTGTTGCCTCGTATTCTTTGAAATTCAGGCTCCAGACTTTCAGCTCTTACACCTTGGTCAGCCAACTCTCTTGATAGGTTACTTTCCACTTCAAGGGCAGCCAAAAACAAATGCTCCACAGTAACGTAAGCATCCTTTTGCATGAGGGCTCGCTGTTCGGCCTTTTGAATGATCGCCTGGCCTTCACTAGAGAGGCTCTGTCCGGCAGTTCCCCCGCTAACCGTGGGAAGACTCTTTAACTGCTTATCTGTAATCGTCTTAACAATCGCCAAATTCTTCGCAGAGCGAAGGGCTGACAACACCGGAGAGGCCTGATCTTGTAGCATTGACCAAACTAGGTGCGGAACATCAATGGTCGGGTTACGCGAGCTCTCAGCCTTCTTTTGGGCGGAAGCAAGAGTCTGCTGGGTCATAGCTGTGTATTTTTCGAAGTTCATACCCTAAATAGTGGGTTCTATTTTCCAAAAGGCAAGGTAGAGATTCCTCACCTATCAAATAAACACCTTGATTAGGGACACTTAGCGCAACTAAAATCACAAGCCTAGACTGGCTTTACTTGGGAAAAGCTCGTTTATCTGAACCTTTTCTAAGGTTTCAATCTCAAGAAGCTTTTCCACCGTCTTGTCTAACAAGGCTCTGTGTTCTTTTACGATCATGCAAGCACGCTTGAACTCCTCGTCCAACATAGCTCTTAATTCTGAATCAAGACGCTTGGCTGTATCGTCGGATACGGCTGCATACTCTTGGCGAACAAAGGGGTTGCCCGAGTAAGATTCATTTTGATCCCCCAAAGAAACAAGACCTAAGGAGTCTCCCATACCAAGCTCCATCAACATTTTTCGAACAATTCGACTGGCTCGTTTCAAGTCATCAGAGGCTCCGGTTGTAATTTTGCCTATAACAACTTTCTCTGCGGCTCTTCCGCCAAGCAAAACACGAATCATTGTTCTCAATTTTATATCGCTCATTAGATGACGCTCTTCCTCGGGAATTTGCATAGTGAAGCCTAAGGCACCCGAGCTTCGAGGAATAATGCTGATCCGATGAACGGGATCGGACTCCTCACTAAAATGAGCCACCAAAGCGTGCCCAACTTCATGAACAGCTACGGTGTATTTTTCGTCTGCAGGCATGACTCGACTCTTCTTAGCAAGGCCTGCTACCACACGATCAATCGCCTCTTCAAAGCAATCGGCCTTGACAACTGTGTAGCCTTTCCGAACGGCTAAAAGAGCCGCCTCATTAACAACATTCGCTAAGTCAGCCCCTGTGAACATAGGAGTTCGAGCTGCGAAATCTTTAAAGTCTATGTTCGCCTCATGCTTAATTTTCTTTGCATGAACTTTTAAAATGGCTTCTCGTCCTTGCACATCAGGACGATCCACCACAATCTGTCGATCAAATCGACCCGGCCGCAAAATTGCAGGATCTAAAACCTCTGGTCGGTTAGTAGCCGCCATGATGATCACTCCAATGTTTTCGGCAAAGCCATCCATTTCAACTAGAATCTGATTCAATGTGTTTTCGCGCTCGTCATTGCTTTGAATCATATTCGTGCCACGCGTTTTCGCAATTGCGTCCAATTCATCAATAAAGATAATACATGGTGATTTACTTTGAGCTTCTTTGAACAGATCTCGCACCCGTGCGGCACCTACGCCCACAAACATTTCAACAAAGTCTGAGCCCGAAATTTGGAAAAAATTAACTCCCGCTTCGCCTGCAGTGGCCCTTGCCAACAAGGTTTTCCCCGTGCCTGGAGGACCAACTAGCAAAACACCCTTGGGTATGTGCCCACCTATAGCTTTGTATCGAGCGGGGTTTTTTAGAAAATCAATAAACTCTTGAAGCTCTTCTTTGGCTTCATCACAACCCGCAACGTCGTCAAAACGGGCCTTCCTGTCTTTATCTTCTACAACCAGCTTAGCTCGACTCTTCCCGAAGGACATCAAACCCGGAGGACCTCCGCGCATCTGACGGCCAATGAAAAATTGCCAAATAAAGACAAAGAACAAAATGGGGAAAACCCATGTGAACAAAAAGGTGCTGAGCCAAGACTGATCTTCGACCCCCTCAAAGACAATTCCTTTTTCTTCCAACAAAGGAACAAAAGCATCATCTTCAACAGATTTGGCTTGAAGGTGGGGAAGGGCACTATCGTGAGGAATGGCGATAATTTTCTCCACGCCAATCTCAACTTTTTTAATTCCCCCGTCGCGGACTTCCTGTTTCAAAAGAGAATACGGAATAATCTTGGTTTTCGAAGAATCATTCCCAAAGAATCCTGCCAATGACAAAGCAGCAAAAGTAAACAAGGTGAAAATAGCAAAAGACCGCCATGAACTGGAAGGGCGCTTGGAGCCACCTTTCCTCAGAGAGGGGCGCTTGGATTTTTTCTTTTTCATTCCTCGCCAATTTCTTCCACAACATTGGGAATAAACACGTCTGCCTCGACAGCGGATTTAATATCTAAATCATCTTTGATGGTTTCACGGAGGCTCGCCACTTTTTCATCTTCGCCCAAACGCTCATAAGCCAAAATTGCATGTCGGGGTTTTGACAAGCTCTCGGCCCTTTGCGCACAGCGCACCAACGATTGAGAGTCAGCCTCCTTAGCTAACAACTTAAATAATTTTAAAACCAAGAAGGTATCGCCTTCCTCAATAGCTAGTCCAATAAGTTTTTCAAGCGCCTGATTTTCCTTGGCCTTTGAAAAGAAATCGGCAGCGTCATTCAATTGACCCGCCTCTTGAAATCCTTTTGCAATGGCCGAAAGCTGTTCTGGCGTAGTTGCCTTAACGCCATACAACAAGGATCTTTTTGTTAAAGGATCAGGAAGTTTCATAAAGTTTTTATCTCCGACCCCCGAATAAAACATAGGACCCATTTCAACTCAAGGAGGAGAAAGAAATGTCATTTAAAAAATCAAAGAGTGGAACAGCAATTCCTAGACAAACGACTAAGGCAAGTGTGCAGGTTATGTATCAAAATCTTCAAGGCAGCTGGTATGCTTTTGCGGATATTGATGGCGAGATTTACTTTGCAAAAGTGCCTGTTCAATACGCAGTAGAGAAGAATGATGCAAAAGCTCTAGAAGTGATTAAAAAAAGTCGCTCTAAAGCAGCTTGATTGTTTAAGCTTAGCTGAATTTTCTTTTTTTGTTCTTAGAAGCACGAACACGAGCTCGCTTAAATTTTGCTTTTAGAGCAGCGTTTCTGCGGGCGCCTTTTTTCTGTTTCTTTTTAACAGCCATTTTTGAATCTCCAGTTGAGCTAAAAAAGCACATCCGGGCTTCACTGGCAACTTTTCTTAGAGCTAGCCTTTAGGATGCCTCATTTAAGAGCTAAGCTCCTGCTTAGCAACCATGAGCACCCAGTTTTTAAACTTACTTAGGGCCAAGACCCCATCGCCTATCTATCGATTTTTTGAAGCAGAAATTCCCACCCGGGCCTCTGCCCTAGCCTTTCACACCCTTCTAGCAATGGTGCCCGCTATTGGCCTGCTTTTTTGGTATTTAGAAAAGGTTGGAGTCACCCAATATTGGCTCTCTCAGATACAAAGCTTTATGCTTTCACACATAAACGTAAGCTCCTCTGAGTCCTTTTCGAACTTTTATCAATCACTGACCGGAGCCAGTAAAGGCTCCTCCTTTGGAATGGTCGCCACCCTTGTTTTCACCTACACCAGCTTAAGCGTCCTAAAAAAGCTAGGCGACAGCATGGATGCCATATTGAAAACTCACGAATTGGAATGGGATTTCTCCCAAAACTTCTTCAAGGTAATGATTCGAAGAATTATGGTCCTAGTAGGGCTACCCCTAGCCATTATTGCCTCCATCGCCATTGCAGCCTGGATCAAGCAGGATTCTTGGTTGCGCCCGCTGTTTAATGATGGTCCCTATAGCGGACTTCTTTCCATGCCCATACCTTGGGTTATCGATGGCATTGCCTTCTTTTTCCTCTACCGATTTGTGCCTCGAAGAGATATTTCCTCATATGAAGCACTGCGAGCCGCTATTTTTGTAGTCCCTTTGTTCGAATTGGCGAAATATGGAATTGGCGCCTACAACGTCTACGCAATTTCGACCCATAAAATATGGGGGGCATTTTCAGCCATTCCTTTTTTCTTTATCTGGATACAGTTAGCGTGGACCATCCTTCTTAGTGGCACATTGCTCATTCGAAACAATCGCAGCAAATAACGCCAAACTAATATACGAATGCCTAAAAGCTAGACACGCTTATAATGGTTAAACCCCTTAAAGCACTCTAAAAAGACACATCGCGCCCCCTGCCAAATGTTAAAATGGTGTTAAGGGGAGCCAGAAAAAATGATACAACCGAAACATATGCTTCTGGCATTCGCCAGCATGATGTGCGCCGCTATTGGGTGCCATGGCTCTTTTGCTCAAAATTTCGATTACATTTATGCAGCCAAAATGGGCTTAAATGAAAAGAGATCACCTGCCTCTATTGCCGAGCACAAAAATAACACACAAGAATCAAAAGACGGACAGCTCTCTGACTCGAAAGACCTCAGCCTCGGTCAAGAATACGCCTATCTTTTGGGCGGAATACTCTCTTGTTCAGAGCAATATTCAACATCTTGGGCGATGGCCCGAGCTTTGATCAAAAAACCTTATAGCAAAGACACCGATATCCGAAAGCTATTACGAGATTTGGACGTTCATCTTAGCAAATATGTTTTTCCAAAGGAAAGCGACTCTCTCGAGAAGCGACAGGTGATTTTTAGCTTAAAACGACTCTATTATTTAGCTCTGGTTGAATCAAAAGACTACTTTCCTAAAAGTGCAGGCTTTTCAAAGGCAGCCTTTGCTGAACAAATTATTTCAAATTCGCCTCATCTAAACTCTGATCAACGTGAATTCCGACAAAAACTTCACAAAACCATATCGGGCCTTAGTTATTTAGGAACTAAATTTAATCAAGATTGCAAAACCAAGCCAGATACAACTGATTTAGAATCAAAGTTTGAAGCTGCATCTATTTTTCCTTCATTAGCGAAAGAAAAACCTACAGAAACGATCACAACTTCTTCAGAGAAGCTTCAACCGGAAGAAAGCAAAGAAGAGCTCCCAAAGCCAAGCCAACCGACCTCAAATGAAGTGCACTCGACCATTCCTGCGGCAATAGAACCTTTAATTGTTAAACCACTTGCCCCTAAGCCAGAAAGCGAAACAAAACCAACCCCAACTCACGCTAAACCTGCCCCAAAACCTTCTGAAGAAGAGCCTAAACCAGCTTCGACTGAAGCCAAACCCGTTGAGCCCATAGCGACAACACAACCGAGCACATCCGACGAAGAAATTCTTTCTTATGTTTATCAAGACCGTGACTGCCGCGAACGCTTGCCAATGAACACGCGGCGATTAATCTTCACTCAATTTGAAAGATACGTTCGAAACCACAACGGAAATGTTGGCAAAGAATCCGTTAGTTTGTTTGCTAAACGAGCAGCTTTCATTATCTCTGAGAGTTCTGGTGGATACGCTACCGCTGCAATGGCAGAAACCGACTGGAGCCACACCCCCTATAGTCGACAAATCAGCAGAGAAGATATTGATTTTAGCAACTCAGCAAATAGACGCTTTTCTCCTGCGAAATCTACTTGGGTAAATCGTAGCACAGGGGCGACTGAAACTACTGCCGAAAAATTTGGAATCCTTGCCGATTTGAAGACCTACAGAGACGTCTTGTTAACAGGAGAGAACTACTCAAATGCTAAAGGAGCAAGAACCGCCTATAGAGTCTATAAATCTGCAAGGGAAAGATACAACGGGAGCAAAAGCTCGGCCAACCGCAGGGCCATGGACACCGCTTTCGCCAACCTTAAAGCAGAAGAGAAAAAAGCCGGCATTCCTTTTTTCCTAGACTGGGTTGACACCTCTAACTTTGGAATCATTCAAATGTCTCCAGATCGCCTCATCATGAGCAAAGAACGTTCTGTGCTTTTACCTAAACATGATTGGCTCAAGGGGATGGTGCAAAACAATCAATTCACCGAAGTTCATAAATTTTGTCGAGCACACGATTACTATAAAGACTCTGTTTCAGACATTGAGCGTGAGTTTAAAAAAATTCAAAGTTGCAATCTTTATGACCCGAAAAAGCCGACTCGAAAAATTGTAACCTTTGAGTTTAGACAGTGTTTCGCTGCCTGGATGATGCTTTGCCCAGGCTTGAATTTTCACCTAGGCCTATATGTTCCCTATACCCCACCTGGTTCTAAGGGCCCCAACTACTTCGCTTATAACTCAAGGAAAAAGCCCGCCGTTTGCACCTCTTCCTTTGAAGACATCCTCCGCAAGTATAAAAAATAAGCTCCCACCTCCCTCCCGTTCAAAGGTAGTGGGTGTTGGTGAAAAGCCAGATACGTTTCAGCGCTTGTATAAAGAATTTACAGGTGACTCGCGTAGTTTGTTCATTGTTCCTTATTTTCAACCAATTATCAAAGCTTTAGCCTAGACCCCATCTTGCACTTACATTACTTGCTATGTGGAAGTTGATACGTTGTGTTGCTTTGTTGAGTCTAGTTGCCACTTTAAACAATTGTGGAAGAAGTAATAACTTAGCAAATGATTTTAATGGTTCCGAAGATCGATCTTGGCCCGATGGTGCCCAAATCGAAATCTACCTACATTCATCAGTCCCTCAAGCCATGCAAGAGGCCCTCATTCGCGCAATCGACAAACAAAACTCCGTTCTAAAAAAAACATTCATCTACTTAAACGGGCAGTCAAAGGCTTCTGGCTTTGACCATGACCCAACTAATTTTAACTTTGACGATATCTTGCATGACGATTTAAACGCTCTCTATTTTACTTCTGGCTCTTTGCCGAGCGCCGAGGGAGCTGAATCTCCCGATGCAGTCACCCAAACCTGGTTTACTGATGGTGAGATAGGTGGTGGAGACATTATCTTCAAAACCGACAAAATCAAATCAGAAAGTCAAGCCGAAGTCGTTATGCTACACGAACTAGGCCACCTAATTGGCCTAGAGCACGACGAAGAGCACAGTGAAAACATTATGCACCCACTAGTGAATACTACTATGCTCAAAGGCCCCTTCACTCCCGACTACTGTCGGGAGTTATCTAAACGTTACGAAACAAAAGACTGCCCTGAATAACTTAGAACTTGAACTTATTCTTTAAGCTATCAGGTAATTTTAATTTTTTGACTTCGTCTTTCACCTTGTTTTGCAATTTCTTCCCTGCATCGGACTTAATAAAAGCTTTCGCCATTCGAGGACCAAGAATTTTAACAGAGTAACCGATGTCTGCCTTCGGATCGCTCATGTCTCCTGAAAACTTCATTGGAATCTCTACCTTTCCACTAGGGCCCTTAAGCTCTGGAACGGGTAAAACAGTAGGCTCAATATAAGCAGTCCCTGTGAAATCAACCTTTCGGTCGAAATTCGCAGTTCCTTTCCCTTGAAAGCGCAAATCACCTAAACCCGCATCTTTTGCTGCAAAAATCACATCTAAATCGCTTAAGTTTATGACTCGTCCATTAATCTGTGAATCAAGCTTCATAGTTTTAAACTCACCATTGAAAACTTGATTCTTTGTTTTCTTTTCTGCGGGATTCTGCACCTTCTTCGGCAACTTCTCAAGAATGCCTGAAATCAGTTTAATAACAGGAATGCTTGTTCTACCGTTGACAACATTTCCGTTAAGACCGCCTCTCAAATTTTGGGCTATCTGTTGTTTTGTCAGCCCTTTTCCCGAAATTTGAAAATTTCCATTCATCGTTCCGGAGATTTCGTCTTTCCATGTCGGCATATGAACTTTAACTGCATCTCCAATGGAAACACCCTTCAAAGAGCTTTTTAAGTCAAATCCGGTAAGCTTGGGGACCAGATTAAAACGACCGTTCATTAAAAAAGAACCTTTATAGCCATCAATTCCCGTGTCGTTAACAGAAAGGACTCGTGACTTGTAGGCAATATTCATTCGAGCGTTACGGAATTCTCCACCGACCAATCTCATAGACTTAGCTAAAATCTTCACGTCGGCCTGAACTTTATCAAGCATTGGGTTCGCCAAGGCCTTGTCCAATTCTGGCGCCATCTTATTAAGGCTTTCATCCAAGGGCTCCGTTGATGCCTGAGCAGAAGGCTCTTGATCAGCACCACCACCCCCCGTTCCACCAGACTTCATGGCCTCTGCATTGCTCTGTGTCCCCAAAAGTTCGTCCACGTTAAAACGATTGGCAGTTACGGCTAAAGATACATCGGGTCGATCAACTCCCTGGGCACGCAATTTAACACTAAGATCAGAGGTTCCAATCTTTAAGTTAAAAGGATCAATATTAATCACAGGATTGGAAGGGTCGCCAGACACTCCAATCACTCCATTTAATTTTTCAATCGGAAGCACAAGCTCGGGAGTTCTTCCTGTCACGTTCATAAGGTTTACTTTGAAGTCCAACTTAGGTCGTTCAACGGAGCCTACAGCAGAGCCCTCAAAGCCCACATCTCCCGCAAGACCATAAGATTTCGCCATGGGTAAAAACTCACTTAATCCAGCAAGCTTTAATCCCTTACCGTCTAACTTAAAGACAATTTCAGAGGATGGTTCACCAATTTTTGAAATAATAAGCGAACTCAACACATTCAAATCACCAAATTTAAACTTAAGCTCTAGAATTTGTGCATCTAAAAACTCAGCCTTTTGAGCCTTGCCCTTGAGATCAACACTGAAAGCGACACCAGACTTCTTTTTAAACAAACCTCCAAAAGCAATATCTAGTTTTGACATGTCGTTTTGGACTTCATATTGGACATCATAAACCTTGCCATCAGAAGCGACTTTAATTTCACCATTTGCAACGATGGGCCCTTCAACAACTGTGTCACCTTCTTTATAAGACAGGTTTGTCCCGAACCTTAGCCCCATAGGAGAGTTCAACCCTATGTTTTCTAAATGTAGATCAAGGTTACTTAACGAAGTGCCGGCGCCTTTAGTCGCCCCCATTTCCACCAGACTAATCTTGGCGCTTTCTAAATTAACTGAAACTGTCGCCTTTAATACGCGCGCCTTGAGAAAGCCTGGTAAAGCAGCCAAGGGGTCTCCCTCTGTATTGGATTCAGCGTCTTCGAGTGGACTTTCACTTGTTTTTGATTGTTCGCTACTTTCAAGAGGTAAAAATGCGGCAAGATTGGAGCCCTCCCCCTTGTTTACAATTGAGATCGCGGGAGAAAGCAAAGTTAAATTTACATGAGGACTAAACAAAAGCGCATATAAAGGAATAGAGACCTGAGCTTCTTCGAAATTAATAAACTCCGCCTTATCAAAAGGTGCTGGTGCCGTAATCTTTGACTTGCCAACAGTTAGAGTGATGCTCGGAAAAGTCTTTAAACTCAATTCACCCAGATCAACCTTTCCTCTCACCCGTAGTTCAATCTGTTTTTTAATCTCCGGCCTTAAATCATCTACACTGTAGAAAACGGGAACTAAAGCTATCCCCAAAATCAAAAGGGCCATAAGACCTAAAATAGCAAAACCAAATTTTTTCATTGTTTCTCCCTAAATAAATTAACCTGGCGGCCACGCTAAAGCGCGCCCACCTAATATGTGAAAATGAATATGAAAGACGGATTGCCCACCATTGGACCCCGTATTGCAAACCACTCGAAACCCATCTTGAGCAATGCCCAACAACCTAGCTATCTCGGGAACCTTGGTCATCATATGCCCTAAAAGTTCCTTATCCTCAGCCTTAACCTCATTAAAAGATTTAATTTCCTTTTTGGGAATCAACAAGACATGAGACGGAGCTTGCGCATCAAGATCATGAAAAGCCAAGCAATGCTCGTCTTCATACAAAATCTTAGCAGGAATTTCTTTGTCTATAATTTTTTTAAATACTGTGCTCATACAACCAAACTCACAAGCTTACCTTTCACATAAATAAACTTTCTAACAGCCTTTCCCTCCATCCACTTTTGAATTTTGGGTAGTTCGAGAACAAGCGCCCTCACTTCTTCTTCAGCTATTTCCCGAGATACCCACAAAGTGTCTCTAAGCTTGCCGTTTACCTGAATAGCCAACTGCACTTCATCACTTTGAGTTTTGCTAGGGTCGAACTCGGGCCAACTTGCCCTTTGAGTAGACAAACCAAAGCCAAGCTTACTCCACACTTCTTCCGTTAAGTGGGGAGCATAGGGAGACAATAAAAGAGTAAAATCTTCAACAAACTTCCTTGGAACTCGATCAGGAAATTTTGCATATACTTCATTGAGCAAAATCATCAGAGCTGAAATGGCTGTATTATGCCGAAGTCCTTCGATGTCTCCGGTAACTTGCTTAATCGTTTTGTTAAAAAGAATTTGAAAATCCTTAGGCCAACTTAGCTCAGGAAGATCTACTATCTTCTCAGACAATTGATTGTTATCTCCAACACATAGACGCCAATAACGCGACAAAAAGCGATGAACCCCTTCTATATTTGCAGTTTGCCAGGGCTTGGCCTTCTCGATTGGCCCCAAAAACATTTCAAACAACCGAAAAGTATCCGAACCATATTCAGAAATGATGTCGTCAGGGTTAACAACATTTCCGCGAGACTTACTCATTTTCTCACCATCCTCGCCCTGCATAAGTCCTTGATGAACGAGCTTTTTAAAAGGCTCTTTGTGCTTTACCAAGCCCATATCAAAAAATACCTTAGTCCAAAAACGTGCATACAATAAATGTCCCACAGCATGTTCTGCGCCGCCCATATAAAGATCAACCGGCCCCCAATATTCTTCGGCTTTATTGCTCCAGGCTTCCAATTCATTGCTCGGATCCATATATCGGAGAAAATACCAAGAAGAACCCGCCGAGCCAGGCATTGTATTTGTTTCACGCATGCCGGTTTTTCCGGTCTCATCACGACACTCGACCCATTCCTTTACCGTGGCCAGTGGAGACTCCCCCCCACCGGTTGGCTTGTAGGAATCAACCGCAGGCAAGGTAAGAGGTAAATCTTGATCATTAATCAGTGAAATTTTTCCACTTAAGTCAGCGGTATGATGAACAACCGGAATGGGCTCACCCCAATATCTCTGTCTCGAAAAAATCCAGTCTCTCAAACGATATTGAGTTTCTTTTTTACCAAGCACGAGGTTTTCTAGAGTTAATAAGATCTTCTCTTTTCCCTCTTCGACGGTTAGTCCGTTGAATTCATGATCATCCCAGTTAGAATTGATCAAAATTCCTTGATCATTAATTACAGGCTTAATATCCAAACCATATTTTTCTGCGAATTCCTTGTCGCGCTCGTCATGAGCTGGGACGGCCATTATGGCACCCGTGCCATAATTCACTAAAACATAGTCAGCGATCCAAACGGGAATCTTGTTTCCAGTAATCGGGTGGTAAACATAGCCCCCAGTAAAAACTCCTGATTTGTCTCTATTTAAATCCGTTCGCTGCAAATCACTTTTTGACTTAGAACTCTCGACATAGGAATCTACGGCTTCTTTACGGTCAGCATGAACAAATTTTTCCAACTCAGAATGCTCAGGCGCAATCACCATGAAAGTGACGCCCATTAAAGTGTCTGGCCTTGTCGTGAAAACCTCCAAGCCATCTTTGGTTATAGGAGAGAAGGGGAAGGTCACTCGTCCGCCGATAGACTTACCAATCCAATTACGTTGCAACTCTTTGGTGGATTCCGGCCAATCAAGTTGATCTAAATCCTCTAAAAGGCGGTCGGCATACTCGGTGATCTTCATCATCCACTGCCGCATAGGTCTGCGCTCTACTGGGTGGCCTCCCCGTTCTGACTTACCATCAATCACTTCATCGTTAGCAAGAACGGTTCCCAACGCCGGACACCAGTTAACGGCCACCTCTGCTTGGTAGGCCAGTCCACGTTTAACCATTTGCTTGAAAATCCACTGTGTCCATTTATAATAAGAAGGCGAAGTTGTGTTTAACTCCCGGGACCAATCAAAACTTAGACCGAGCATGTTCAACTGTTTTTTATAAGTTTCAATATTCTTCTTTGTCGTTTCCGACGGATGAATGCCCTGTTCAATGGCGTATTGTTCCGCCGGTAATCCAAAAGCATCCCATCCCATGGGGTGCAAAACATTAAAACCACGCATTCGCTTGTAGCGGCAAAGAATATCCGTTGCGATATAGCCGAGTGGATGTCCAACATGGAGACCTTGTCCGGATGGATAAGGAAACATATCTAGACAGTAAAACTTTTCTTTTTCAGCTCCCTCTTCTCCAGGGTTGGCGGCATAAAAAAGCTTATTGTCTTGCCAATATTGTTGCCATTTTGATTCGAGTGCGCTCCAAGGGTTCTGTGTTGGCATAAAGGTGAATATAACAACGCCACTACACAAATGAAATTAAGGCTTTAAATGTTTTTCAAACTATTTTTTTGAACAGGACGGTTATGAAAATAAAAAAGAAAGACCGGGGATTCCAAGGGGAGGAGAGGAAAACCCCGGTCTAAACACCCAGGTTTTTGCTATAGGGGGGGAGGGAGGAGCAACAAAAACCTGAATGAGCGCAGGTTTATAGGGATTATGGCGCCTAAGGTCAAGATTAATTAATGGACTGCATTAGAGGCCAAAAAAGGCCTGGCTTGGCTCTGAAAGCTTGCTAAGACCAGATTCTCGGCAAGTATGGCAGATTCAAAGCAAATTCAGCTAAACGGCAAACAACTTGAGGCAGTTAGCTGTCTTAAAGGCCCCTTGCTCATCTTAGCTGGTGCCGGATCAGGTAAAACCAGAGTCCTGACACACCGCATTATAAATCTCATTCAAGAAGGCGTGGCAATGCCTGGTGAGATTCTAGCCCTCACTTTTACCAACAAAGCTGCCGGCGAAATGAGAGAACGGGTTCGACGGCAGCTAGCCGAACCCGGCATGCCTGTGGACCAAATTTGGCTTTCCACCTTCCACTCAATGGGAGCCAAACTCTTGCGCGAACATGCTCACCTTGTGGGCCTGGATTCTTCTTTTTCCATTTTCGACTCTGCCGACCAAAAAACTGTGGTCAAAACGGTTATGCAGGAAGTTGGCATAAGCGACAAAGTCGTCTCTCCTAAAGCAGTCGCCTGGAAACTCGATTCACTTAAGAACGACGGAATAAACCCCAAGAACTTTGAAGGTAGCCAAAGCTTTATGGACAAAAAACTTGTTCCGATTGTTAAACGCTACCAAGAGAAACTTAAAGAAAACAACGCCGTTGATTTTGGAGACCTACTTCTTTTAACCTTTGAACTCTTCCATAAAAATCCTGAGCTTTGCGATGAATTTCAAGATCGCTACCCATTTATTCTCGTTGACGAATATCAAGACACCAACGCCATTCAATATAAAATCTTAAAACTAATCACTGCAAAATATAGAAATCTTTGCGTGGTCGGCGACGAAGATCAAAGTATTTACAAATGGCGTGGGGCCGACATTTCAAACATTTTAAACTTTGAAAAAGATTTTCCAGAAACCAAAGTCATCAAACTTGAAGAAAACTATCGCAGCACTAAAAATATTATTTCTGCGGCGAGCACAGTCATCGCCAATAACACCCAAAGAAAAGAGAAAACGCTTTTCACCTCAAATCCAGATGGAGACCCTATTGAAATTCACATTTTGCAAAGTGACTTTGAAGAAAGCCAGTGGGTTGTTGAATCTATAAGAAAAAAAGTTCAACTAGAAGGAGTTCCCCTGAACGATGTTGCCATTTTCTACAGAACTCACGCCCAATCAAGACTCTTAGAGGACAGACTTAGATACAATCGACTCCATTACAAAATTTTTGGAGGCCTCAAGTTCTATGACCGGGCCGAAGTAAAAGATGTCTTAGCCTACATGCGCCTGATGGTTAACCCAAAAGACGATGTCTCACTCTTTAGAATCATAAACGTTCCCACGCGCGGAATAGGGAAAACAAGTCTCATTAAGATTAAAACCTTCGCCCTAGAGAAGAACATTGCTGGCCTAGAAGCCATTGGCGAAATTTGTTCTATGCCTCCTACTCCAGAATTTAAAGGGGCTGCCCGCTCAAAACTTCAAGGCTTTTTAAAATTATACCAAGAACTTTTGGCGGCCTCTGAAGAACAAAACGCTGAAGACTTTTATAGCTTCTTGTTGGAAAAAACCGGCTACTTAGACAAACTAAAAGATGAAGACACCATTGAAGCCCAAACAAGAATTGAAAACTTAAAAGAACTCGCATCTGCGCTTTCTGAATACGCTGCAAGAACTGCTCAATCTGGACTGCGAGAATTTCTTGAAGAAGTCGCTTTACTAAGTGATCTGGACAAGGAACAAGAAAACCAAGAAAACTATGTGACGATGATGACTCTTCATTCCGCCAAAGGCCTTGAATACCCTTATGTGTATTTAGTCGGGCTAGAGGAAGGTCTATTCCCAAGCATTCGCGATGAATCTTTTGAGGACGACGAAGACATCGAAGAAGAACGTAGACTTTGTTACGTGGGAATGACTCGAGCCATGAAAAAACTCCACATGACTTCGGCCAGAATGCGAAAAGTGTTTGGTCGAACTCAGATAAGAAGAGAGTCTCGCTTTATTGATGAAATCCCCGAACAGTATCGTGTTCTCGTGGATGAAACTCGAGGCAGAGCCCCTGCAAACTCATGGCAACAAAATGCCGGGCACATGGATGACGATTCCCAATATTTTAACGACCCCAATCCTGACGGATTTGAATCTCAAGTAAACGACGAGCCAACTGAAGGAGGTTTTCCCGTAGGCTCCAAAGTGGCCCACCCAGACTTTGGGGCAGGCGTTGTCGTCAAAAGAAGCGGCAATTCGACCAACTTAAAAGTATCCGTTCGTTTTAATGGATTTGGGGTCAAGAAGTTCATTGCCCGATTCGCCCCCCTGGAGCCCTTGATCTAAAAAGGCACAAAATTCCAACACCTTGCTCCAAACTCAAAGGCTTATTAGACTGAACTTAAGAAGGTTTAAATGAAGGAAATTGACGTTAAAAAAGTGGCTGAGCTTGCTCGTATCAATGTTAACCAAGAGCAAGAAGCTGAGCTAAAGCTTGCCCTCACTCAAATCCTCAAACACTTTGAAGGGCTCAAGAACGTGAACACCGACGAAGTTGAACCTTTGTTTCATTTTCAAGATCAAATGCCTCTTCGTGAGGATCTTGCAGAAGAAGCTCTCAAGCAAGAAGAACTGCTTAAGAATGCACCCAATCACGTTGATGGCTGCTTTAGAATTCCTAAAGTAATTGGAGATCACTAACGATGAACACTCCAGAAGACTTTCTTAGCAATGGTGATTTCCTAAAAATTCGTGAAGCTCTTGATAAGAAACAGATTAGCTCAACAGAGTTAACAAAACTCTCGCTCATAAAAGCTAAAGCACAAAACGATAAAACCAATGCTCTCATTCACTTCTGCGATCAGCAAGCGCTCGATACTGCTGCCCAAGCTGACAAACGCATCGCCTCTGGCGAAACGGGTGCCCTGCTTGGCATTCCAATTGCTGTGAAGGATTTAATCCTCGTTAAAGACGCACCGACAACTGCGGCCTCTAAGATGTTAGAGAACTTTACAGCCCCCTATGATGCTACCGTCGTCTCAAGATTACGTAGTGCCAGTGCTCCTATTATCGCCAAAGCCAATCTCGATGAGTTTGCTATGGGCTCTTCTAATGAAACTTCTTTCTTTGGCTGTGTAAAAAATCCTTGGGACCTTAGCCGAGTCCCTGGCGGCTCTTCCGGCGGATCTGCTGCGGCTGTTGCTGCAAGGTCTTTCACACTAAGCCTGGGAACAGACACAGGTGGCTCCATTCGACAACCTAGTTCGCTGTGCGGAATCACTGGACTAAAGCCCACCTACGGAAGAGTTTCTCGTTATGGTGTTGTTGCCTTTGCGAGCTCACTTGATCAAGTCGGTCCGATGTGCACAGATGCTTTGTCATGTGCCGCGATTATGGATGTTATTTCCGGGAGAGACCTGCACGATGCAACCTGCAATCATGAAAACAAAGCCGACAGCTTTGCCCTGACGAAAGCCTATAGCGAAAAACAATCTCTTAAAGGACTCAAAATTGGACTAGCCAAACAATTTCTTAGCTCTAAAGTTCAGACCGACGTGCATAGAAATGTAGAGGCCGCAATCGCTTATTACAAAAGCGTCGGAGCTGAAGTTATAGAAATCGATCTACCTCATGTCGAACACTCCTTAGCTTGCTACTATTTAATATGCACCTCTGAAGCCTCTAGCAATCTGGCACGATATGATGGTGTTCGCTATGGGTATAGGAGCCCGAAAGAGGACAGTTCCTTGCTTGATCTCTACAAGAATAGTCGAGCAGAAGGTTTTGGAGATGAAGTCAAACGAAGAATTCTACTGGGAACCTTTGCTCTCTCTAGCGGATACTACGATGACTACTTTCAAAAGGCGGCCAGAATTAGGCGCTTAATCTCAAAAGACTTCGAATCGGCCTTCAAGAAAGTCGATGTAATCGCAAGTCCAACCTCACCCTTCACTGCCTTTAAACTTGGAGAAAAAACCAAAGACCCCTTATCGATGTATGCTGCTGACATTTTCACACTGGCAACCAACCTAGCAGGACTGCCAGCAGTTTCATTTAACGTTGGCTTTGATCAATCGAACCTTCCCATTGGACTTCAATTGCAGGGCGCAAGATGGAACGACAATTTACTCCTTGGACTGGCAGCTCTCTATCAAAAAAACAACCCAGGCAAGAACAAGGCAGCAACCTTATGAACAACTCTTATGAGATTACAATAGGACTAGAGATTCACGCTCAACTACTCACCCACAGTAAGGCGTTTTGTTTTGCGCCCTCTGAATTTGCCGCCACTGAGAACACCATGGTGGGACCCGTTTCTGCAGGACTTCCCGGCGCACTGCCCGTTCTCAATCTGAGAGCTGTTGAGCTAGCCGTTAGAGCAGGCCATTGTTTAAATTGCACCATCAACTCAAAAAGTGTCTTTTCTAGAAAAAACTACTTTTATCCAGACTTACCCAAGGGATATCAGATCTCACAATTTGATCTACCTCTTTGTTCGAATGGATGGATTGAAATTGAGTTCGGTCAAAACCAAAAGAAAAGAATCAACATTGAACGCATTCACATGGAAGAAGATGCAGGAAAATCCACGCACTTTGGATCCAACTCACTTTTAAATCTCAATCGATCGGGAGTGCCCTTGATTGAAATTGTCACCAAGCCTGAAATCACCTCTTCAGAAGAAGCCGTAGCCTTTATGAAAAAGGTTCACTCCATACTCACTTTTGCAAAAGTAAGTGATGGAAATATGGAGGAAGGAAACTTCCGTTGTGATGTCAACCTGAGCGTTAAACCTGTTGGAGAAAAGATCTTGGGGACTCGCACCGAAATTAAAAACATCAACTCTTTTCGTTTTGCCGAAAAGGCCATCGCTTATGAAGCCTCCAGACAGATTGCCTTAATTCAAAACGGTCAAAGAGTGATTCAAGAGACAAGAGGCTGGGACGCCGCTCTCGACAAAACCTTCTCTCAAAGAAGTAAGGAAGAAGCCCACGACTATAGATATTTCCCAGACCCAGATTTACCACCGCTCGTGCTTACACCTCACTTTATCGAACAAATCATTAAAGACACTCCTGAGCTACCTGAAGCTAAAAAGAATCGTCTTGCTGCGAAATACCGACTGAGTGAATATGATGCTTCACTACTGACCAGCAGCTCGGAAGTGGCCAACTATTTTGAAGAGTGCATTTCTCAAGGAGCTCCAGCTAAGCCAGCGGCCAACTGGATTTTAGGAGATCTTTTCTCTCACCTAAAACTAAGAGAAGAGCTCTCTATTGAAAGGAGTCCGATTGCCCCTAAAGCCTTGGCGGAACTGATTTCACTGATCGAAACCAAGGTGATTTCTGGAAAGATTGCCAAAACAGTTTTTAGCGAAATGTTTAATAGCGGCGAAACCGCCTCTCGCATTGTAAAAGCTAAGAGACTCTCTCAGGTTAGCGACTCCTCACAAATTCAAAACTGGGTAAATGAAGTGCTTCAGAAGAACCCTGAAGTAGTTACACAATTCCAACAAGGGCAGTCTAAAGTTTTTGCTTTTCTCGTCGGCCAAGTTATGAAACTCTCTCAAGGCAAAGCAGATCCCGAACAAGTTTCTGTTTTATTAAAAAAAGGAATAGCCCCATGAAGAAATATATATATTTACTGTCTCTGCTTTTCACAAGTTTTCAGTCTTCTGCAAAGATTGAAGGAGAATCAAGCCTTGTTCTAAAATCAGTCATTAGTCGATACGAACGGCTTGGAAACTGGAAAGCTAAATTCACTCAACACATTCATTCTGTGGGGTTAAACAGCGGCAATTTCTCGCAGGGAATTTTCTATTTTGTTGAGCCCGGTAATTTTCTATATTCGCTAAAAGGCCCGGAATATAGCGATTTTGTCAGCAACGGAAAAAAAGCCTGGCACATCAAGTATCCGGGCGGCCCTAAAGGCACCCCTGAAGCAAAGATCTTTTCCGACGTTAGAAAGCTCGACCTGAATCGTTATCTACTTTTCCTAAGAGGCTTTAAAGGAGCATCTGCCAACGACCTTTCCTCCATCGACAAAGACTTTAAAGTGGAGGGGAAGAAACAGGGAGAAACTTTAATTCTCACTCTCGAGCCCAAAGGCGAGTCTGACATTTCTCAAATTCGCCTAGTTTTCTTAAATTCTGTAGAGGCTCCTTCCGAGGTGAATATTACCGATCTACTTGGAACTACTACTAAAATTAAGATTACCTCCTTCGAAAAGATCAAGAAGCCGGACATGAAACTTTTCCAACCTGATCTTCCTAAAAATGCTAAAATCCAGCACCTATGAAAAGTGTCCATTTCGTCTCCTTAGGATGTGCTCGCAACCTTGTTGATTCTGAGGTCATGGCAGGCCTTCTTCAAAAAGACGGCTATCAATTAAGCCCTGACCCCAGCCAAGCTGAGCTCATCGTGGTGAACACCTGTGGCTTTATCGATACTGCAAAGAAAGAAAGCGTCGAAAGCATTCTGGACGCAGCTCAATACAAGGATCGCAAACGAGGCAAGTGCGAACGCCTGGTGGTTGCCGGTTGCTTGTCTGAGAGATACCCAGACGAACTCAAAAAAAGCATTCCTGAAATAGATTTAGTCACAGGAAGCTCCGCCTTTTCTAGTATTGTAGAAAAGGTCAACGCGCTCAACGACCAACAGGGCCCGAGAGTTATCATTGACGAGCAACGCATCGCCGACTTTGAACTGCCTCGTTTAAATAGCCAACCTTTTTATACAGCCTACTTAAAGCTAGCTGAAGGCTGCGCTAAAAGATGTAGCTTTTGTGTGATACCAAAACTTCGTGGTGGCCTGCGCTCACGCACCATTCCCTCTCTAATTAAAGAGGCTCAGTCATTGGTCGACGGTGGCGTGAAGGAATTAAACTTAATTGCCCAAGATCTCACCGACTTTGGTCGAGACAGAAAAGACGGAACTTCCCTAGAAGCTTTTCTCAAAGAAATTGTAAAAGTGGAAGGATTAGGTTGGGCACGTCTTTTTTACACCTATCCCGATCAAATTTCTGATGAAGTCATTTCATTAATCAAAAACGAAGAAAAAATTTGTAACTACCTCGACGTTCCCGTCCAACACATTAATGATGTGATGCTCAAAAGAATGAATCGCCATGTGTCCGGAACTCAAATACTAAAAATGCTTGAACGACTCAAAAAAGAAATTCCCGACATGGTTATTAGAACCTCGCTCATGGTTGGATTTCCTGGAGAAGAGCAAAAGCATTTTGATGAACTTAAAAACTTTATTTCCATGGGCCTCATCGACCAGATGGGCGTATTTACCTATTCTCACGAAGAAGGAGCTCCTTCTTTTCAACTGCCAGATGACGTCGACCAAGAGTTAAAAGAAGAACGCCGAAAGCAACTTCATGATCTACAGCTAGAGACTCAAAAGAAGGCCCTTGGAACTTGGGTTGGCAGGAAAGTAAAAGTTTTGGTTGAAGGAACTCACCCCGAAACCGAACTTCTTTTAAAGGGGCGTCACTACGGACAAGCTCCCGACATCGACAACCTTACTCTGATCAACGCAGGCCAAGCCAATGTTGGAGACTTTGTTGATGTAAATATTCGCGAAGTGGTTGGACTTGATGTCTGTGGGGAAATTGACGGGTCTTTGTGAAGCTGCCTGTTTTTGAGCAACCTCACAATCCAAACTCTTCATTTATGCATGTGAGGGTCTCGCCAGGAGCCTCTCGCAGCCAATGGCTCGGTCTAATGGGCAACCAGTTTGTCAAGATAGCTCTTCAGGCCCCTGCTACAGACGGCAAGGCCAATGCTGCGCTCTGCAAATTTATTGCTAAAGAGTTTCAAATAAAAGCCAAAGGTGTTGAAATAATTAAGGGTGAGAAAAGTCAAAACAAAACAGTCCTTATCGCAATTGATAAGTCTAAGCTTACTGAGCTTCTTATTCCTTTGCTCGCAACAAAGTAGCGCAAGCCAATCTGGCCCCTATTTTCCTACCCATAATTTTCCTACAGATAGAAGCTTCCATCTAAGCTATGATTTTGGAGTTTTAAAAACCGGTAGGAATTATGACGAAACAGGCAGCAGCACTCCACTCCTTCTTAATTCTCAACTTTTTCGATATCGACACAAACTAACTCCCGAATACCAAGTTAATCGTAACTTCAACGTTGGGGCCTACATTCAGGTGGACAGCCTCAATCTTGCGGACGAAGACGGCAACACAATTTCTAAAAAAGGTTTCTCGGATCAAGTTATTTTTAGTGAATATCGATTTTTTGATATTCCAGGCGCTTCGGTTGGAGTGGCAACATTGGTGAAATTTCCTTTTTATGAAAACACAACTGTAAGCAAGTTTCTTGATTCAGGAGAGGGTTCTACTATTCTGATTGGAGATGCACAAACTGACTTTAGTGTTATGGCCACCTCAGAACTTTGGCCGTCAAACTTCATTCGCTTCCGTCTGGATTTTGGATACACCTATAGAAGTGACTCTTTTGGTGCCGAGATCCCGTATTTGATTTCAGCTGGCTACGTGAGCAAAAAGGTTGATATAGACCTAAGACTTAAAGGGAACTTCTCGCTAGAAAACGATGCCATCGTTGCAGATAACTCTACAGCAGCCGAGAACTCTCAGTTGCTTCAAACTGCTTTCGGCGACTCAAACTATGCATTATCGGGCAATCCGTCCGCAACTAAGTTTGAAACTGCCATTTCGTTTTGGTTTGATCCGCTTTGGGGAGCTAGTGCCAGCTTCGAAAAATCTCTTCGAGGAAAAAACTCCCCTCAATTCTGGGGCATTCAATTTGGATTAACCTATCGCTTTCTAGAAAGAGAAGAACGCCTGAAACAAACGGCTAGAGAAGTTGATATTTCTACGGATCAAGAAAAAGGTGTCTTCGAAGGCGAAGGTGGCTTCGGAGAAGACGAGTTTTACTAGAGCAATCAGAAATTACTTCTCAGTTGCTCTAATATCTTTGAAAATTGCCACAGCTCTAGTGATAGC
Source organism: bacterium (assembly GCA_009991595.1). GTDB lineage: Bacteria > Bdellovibrionota > UBA2428 > UBA2428 > UBA2428 > JAACVK01. The sequence continues at coordinate 74,840 of JAACVK010000025.1, forward strand.
AGTCTGACTAGACCCCAAACACAAAAAAGCGACTGTAGTAAATAAGACGGCTTGTCCGCTTTGAAAGAACTCCTCAAAAACAGGAATAAGACACATTCCAATCGACATAACAATCATACGTTCAGCTCGCTGAAAGAATCCTCGCGCCCCCAGAAACCCCAACCCCTCTGCGCGAGCTCGACTATAGCTGACCAATTGAGAAGCAGTAAAAGTAATAAACAAAACAAGAAACCAAAAAGAGTTGTCTTTAAAATGCCAAGCTAAGCCACAGAACATGGCCGATTCTCCAAGGCGATCTAAAACAGAATCAAGGAACGCACCTGACTTCAAATCAATCCCCCGAGCACGAGCAAGCTGACCATCATAAATGTCACACGTTGCAGCCAAGATAACCATCCAACCGCCCAAACCAAACTCAGACATTCCAAAGGCGACACCAGCAGCCAATGAAAAAATAAAGCCTGCAATGGTCAAAGTATTAGGAGAAGCACCCCATTTAATGAGCTTTCTCTTAAGCGGCCCCATGAGGAAATACCAAAACTCTCTAAAAAAAGCATTGCTTACAAAGCTGCGAGGGCGCCGCTTTGTTTCTTCTGACAACTCTTGTTTTGGATAAACGAAAATTCCGAAGTAAATGGCTAAAACAATAACCGAGCTATTGGCGATAACTAGAGACCATAAATACGTGCTCAATTGAAAAAATCTAACCTCTCTCTTTGTATGGCCAGAGACTCTAAACGAGCATCATCCCCAAGACAAACAAAAGCCTGTCCTTTTAAAGATAAAATTTGCTCTATGGGCCCCTCCAAGGACTCTAATTCATCGAGAATCACCCGGGCGGCAGAGCAGTCCTTTTCTAAAATCAGGGCTTTTGCCTCCGCTAAGCGCCCTGAGCTTGCCTCATAAAAAGGAAGCTTAGAAACTCCCTCTTCCCATAGACTCTTAAGATTTACACAAAATGTAGAAGGCTTCTTTTTTTTACTAGCACACCCTCCCTTAATAGAAAGCCGCCGGTAGGCTTCAATAATTCGAGAGCGGTCCCTTTGCTTCACAAAATACTGAGTCATTAGATCTACGAGTGAAATGTCATCTGGATAGTCCTTCAAGACTTTGACAACCCAGTTTTCTAGTTCCTTTTGATCTTCTTCAAAAGATAAGAACTGAAAAGCATCCTGCATGAACTGACTTGAATTGTTTTGATTTGATAAAATTGAGAAAGAAAAGAAAAGAAGAAATAGCGGCAGCTTATACATAGACTGCCGCTATTATAGCTCTGGCTTTATTTCTTGCCAAATTCACGAAGGATCATTAGCAATCCTCCAAATTGAGTTTCCATGCGAATTTTCAACATTCCATCCAAGTTGACATCAGCTGGGTTAACCCACAACTCAGCAATCTGCTCTTTTCCACTGTCATCTGTTATTTTGGCTTTAATGTAGAAACAATCAAAAGTTCCAGCAGGAACAGTTACAGTCGTTTGATACTGTTCGATAATTTCAACTTCACCGCCACCTTGATCCGGGTCTTGTTCTTCGCCATTGACGATAAGTTTTAAAACTTTTCCGTCAGAACGTCTCATAAGGGCTTCAGATTTTTGAGCTTGACCCATGACGTTCATGTCATTCACATACCAAAATGCTTCTTGCGCTGGAACATCCTTAGTCACACTTTTCTCACCTGTTCCGATATTTCCCATTCCTTCAAGTTCGATGTCTATTGCGTGATACTCGCCCACTCCCCAGTTAAGTCCCTGAGCTTCTTCAGTGCTTAAAAGTCCCGCTTGATGAAGAACTTTAGCAGCTTGAATTCGAACAGAAGCAGCATCAAAGTAGTTTAGAGATTTTGCTTGGGTTCCACCCACAAATAGAATTGTTACGGCCGTAGCCAAAAGTTTTTTAATCATTATCGATTCTCCTCCCAATAATTGGTCCAACAAAGAGTCTAACAGCGAATCGCTAGCTCACAAAACCTGACGCGGGAAGGCATTGATTAAAAATCTAACACACAGAATTCTTTGGAAAGCCTTAGGGCTTCTCTCCTTAAAAACAGAAAGAAGCCCTAATTTATAAATTGAGACCGTATTACGCGTTGTAAAAATCTGATGTAATGCGTCTAAGTTGTCGGACAAAAGCTAAAGGCATCAAGCAATACGAGCTCAAAACTCTAAATATCCTCTAAGTTGTAGACCCCATCCCAAACGTGCGTCGGGCCCATATCCATCGCCAGGAAACAAAACTCCAAAAGCATACTGAGTGTGGAAGTTTTTATACCACTGCTGATCAAAACTCATATCCCACTCAACACCAAGCTCGTTTCCTGAACTGGTGCCTTGCTCTTCAAATTGAGCGTAACCGACATCCGAACGTAGCACATAGCGTCCATCACTAAATTTGTAACCTAGGCCTAGTTTGGAAAGCATGACTCCGCCGCCGGTGCCGTTGCCTTCAACACCACCAACAGGACCGCCAGTTCGAGTTTCACGCTCATCAGAGGTTACACCTGTAGTTTGGCGAAACATAATCAAGAAAGGTCGATAGTTTCGATTAAACTCAAACGATCGATCTCCACTAAAGTTAGAATAAGCTAGATCTAAATCCATAATGAAGTTGCCAGGTGTCCAACTAATTTGGCCTAGCCAACCAGTCACATTCGACTGCTTGTCATAACTTTGAGTAACAAATTCAGAGCCAACAAAGAACTCTGACCATTGCTTCTTTAAGAACAATGACATCTCATGAGAACTTTTCCGACCTAGAATCGAGCCCTCATAACTATCTGCTGAACGAACTTTTCGAGAATAAAGTAAGCCAATGTTAAATTTGGCTTCTGGATTAGCATATTCAAGAGATCCCTCGAAAACATCCATGTCATCGTCATCGTTGTTGAGAGTGCCCTCTTCGCCTTTTTCATAAGCAACAATTAGCTCTAGGCTTCCAAGCAATGACTGGTAGGCCATACGATCAACTGTCGTTGAATAGTCGTCTAAAGGATTATCGCCTGAGTCATACATGAGCCCAAGGCCCCATGTTTTAGGCATTCGACCAAAGTAAAAAATACCCCAATCACTAGACCATTGGAGGTATGCCCTTGAAACCTCAATATAGTTAGTATCATCACTAAACCCGCTTCGGGAGTCTAAAGAAGATCCAAAACGTTCTGCTGTAGTGGTAGGACCGGTCGGCCTTTGATTGAGCTGCAATAGATTCCACTCAGTTTTGACGGTGAAATGCTCATCGATCAAAATATCCGGCCTCAATAGAATTCTATGCTCCAGAAAACTGCTTGTGTTTCCGGAATCGGAGCGCTGTCCGCGATCCAGATCCATGTTTACAAACATGTTGGAACCAAATCGTTGATTACCAGTGATGGAAAGAGAAGCTGAATGAGCGCCGAAACAGCTAAGTAGTAATGCCAGGGGAATTATTTTTGTTTTAAACATATTTAAATCTTTAGAAAATAAAGCCTCGAGTTTCGGAGCGAATCGGGGGAGTGATTTAGCTCCGACACCCGAGGCTTTTCCTTTAACTCTTTGAAAAGTTAGAGGGGGTCATTACTTCTGTCAATAATATACGGCACCATATATATATGGCCATTCTTACATCGCGTTATTTTTTAGGTATAATGACGCCGTGAGAGCAGTTAAAATTTCAGCGATATCTTTAGCGGGGCTTTTCTTAAGTGTTCTAATCTTTGCTGGAATTTGGGTTTATCAAATTGATACAAAATGGTCGCCGGTCATTGAACCTCGTTTGCGTGAACGTCAACAATTTGGCTCAATCAGAATTTTGGCGAAGAATCCTCAGGGCGGAACTACCTGGATCACATCACTATCATCCGGAAGACTCGAAGAAAGAAAACCCATCAACTTAAGTGAAGCACCACCCTTGTTGATTCAGGCTGTGGTCATGTTGGAAGACCCCAGGTTCTTAAGTCACGAAGGGTTTGACGTATGGGGCATCCTAAGAGCTGCCTTTGCATTTGTAAGGACAATGCGATTTTCACAAGGTGGCGGAAGCACGATTACCCAACAATTGGTAAAAAATATATTTCTCACCAATGAACAAACCTTTTCAAGAAAGTTTGTTGAACTCATTATCTCGATACTAGTGGAAAACCGCTTCTCAAAAGATGAAATCTTAGAGGCCTACATAAACGAAATCTATCTCGGACAACTAGGGCCACTTGAAGTGCACGGAATCGGTCGCGCCGCTGAGTATTACTTCTCAAAGCCCTTAGACTCCTTAGAGCTTCATGAAATGGCTCTTCTTGCTGCGGTCATAGCCAGCCCCGGATATTACTCACCCTGGAAACAGCCCGAACGCGCCCTAAGTCGAAGAAAACGCGTGCTCAACACACTTTGGGAGGCAAATTTAATCCTAGAAGAAGAGTTTATCGAAGCCAATCGACAGCCCCTTCCGAAACCCTCCTCCTTTGCAGGACCAACCCGAGCTAACTATCTTGCCGACGCCCTGCGCTCCAAACTCATAATTGAGAGAGGTGAAGAAGCCCTACTAAAAGGCGGATTTGATGTTGTTTTAAGCTTAGATCTTGAACTTCAAAAAACAGCAGAAGCGTCCTTAAGAAATTTTATTGCCGAACACCAAGGACTGGAAGGTTTAGCTCTAGGGGTTGACCCAAGAGATTGCTCCATAAAAGTTTACGCCGGAGGCAGTGACTACAGAAGAACTCAACTAGATCGAATTATACAGGGGTCTCGCCCAATTGGCTCTCTCATGAAACCGCTAGAAATCATCCGTCTACTCGATCGCGAGAATGACAATTTAAATTTAGCAACAACACTTGAAGATCGCCCCTTGGAATGGAATTTTGATAAGAACCGAGGAACCTGGTCACCCGAAAACTACGACAAGAAGTTTCGCGGAAACGTTAGGTTGCGCGACGCTCTGGAATTGTCTCTAAACGTTCCTATTGTTAGAGTATTTTTTGAACGCTTTCCAAGTGGACTTTTGAACGATGTGCTCTCGCCAGTTCGAGCTCTGGGTTTGAAGATTCCCCCCGAAAGAGCTCTCCCTTCTGCTGTTCTAGGCGCAATTGAACAACGCCCTTGGGATGTAGCACTAGCTTTCACAAAATTGACCCGTCAAAGCCTTGGGCTGAGTGAAGATGCGGCTGACTTCAAATGTAGACTTCATTTTGAATTAGACGAAGCAAGTGAAATCGCAAGTGACGACAACATGGACTCTGAATTCAAGTATGGACAAGAAGGAGCTAACCTCATGACCTCGGCTCTTCAGGGAGCACTGAGAAGAGGCACATCCATCTTTTTAGGGAATCAATTGCCCAAAAATCAAGCTTGGGCGGGTAAAACTGGAACAAGTTCTGACCAAAAAGATTCTTGGTATGCAGCCCTATCACCAGAACTTGTTCTATTGACTTGGGTTGGAAATGACAACAACACCTCAACCAAACTAACGGGTGCCTCGGGTGCCTTAAGAGTTGCCGCTCCTGTGGTTTTACAAAAATCGAAAACAGAATCTCTTGAAGGTGGATGGCAATGGCCTTCTTCAAAAAACCTAGTCTGGGATGTGATTGAGAAAGAGCGGGCTTGTTTGGCCAATGGATTTGCCGTGGACGATTTTAAATTATCACACCCCGATCCAATTGATGATAAAACGGGACTTCCATTCGAGCTCATTTACAAAGAAGGTCGAACCTTTGCCTGGGAACTATTCTTAGAAAATAGACTCCCTGAAAAATGTAGCTCCCTTTAAAAAAGGCTCCACAGGGTTTGGAGAACAGCTTTCACCTGCAAGCCAACAGGTATCGACTTTGTATGTATGCTTTCATCAACATCCTTAACCCTCTGAATCTGGGAAAGTCGAAAGGGCGCAGATCTTTCAACAAAGCCTATTTTTCCACTACAATCACTGGTTGCGACACGAACAGCCAATTCCTTCTTTGTGAAATTTTCACCAAAGCGTTCTTTTAAAATCTGTATTGGAACTAAAACAGATCTTCTTTGCTTAACTAAAGCGGTTACAGAAACTCCACTCTCTAGATCAACTAGTTCATAACTAAAGCAAGTTGCCTTTAAGACGGGGTAATTCCATCGAGTCCATAAGCCTTTAGATTGGTCATAAACCGAAAAAATAGACCGAGGAGCGTCCAATTGAACCTGCTGCTTTGCCTTGAACAAGTTATCTAAATTTGAAAAGTATAACCCGGGCCATGCAAAACTTTCTGCCCTAAGGGCAGCCTGTTTTAAATTTTCTTCACCATCAAAAAGTTCTAGAGATACAAAAAACTCGAACGACTCTCCATTAAAGGACGGGGCTGAACTAGAATACTGCTCTCCGAAAAGTAAGGCCATATCCCGACCAACACCATTGCCCAAAGTAGACGTTTCAAGCTGGGCACCAGACAGGGCTGAAAATGGGTGCAACTCCAAAGAAAGTTTTTCGCTCATATGCTTTTGCCTTAAGTTGACAAAGGCAGGCGAGCTTAAAACCACATTGCTCTTGGCCAACAAGACACCAACTCCTTGAGAGGATGCCGCCACAAAAGACTCAGAGACCTGGTTGTTAACTGAATCGAGCTTCAAATTATTCGAGCTCAACTTATGATAATCTAGAAAATACTCGCTCTTTATTCCTAAATAGTTTTGTCTAATAATTTTGAAGGGCTCCTCTGCCTTTGCTCGATTACTTAGATGAACAGGAAGAAGTGAAAACTCAGAAACAGCGGCAAAAGGTCGCGAGCTTTCAAGAGCATGTGGCTTGAATAATCTATCCTCTGCAAAGTTTGGAATCTCAGCGACAATATGCGCATAAATCCTAGAGTCTCCAGGAAGAGTCTTAAAACTTATCTCAACGCCCTTTGTGGGATAATCAACAAAATTATACTTGACTTTAAGAAGCCCCAGACCTTCGGCACTTCGCTCGTCGCGCACTGATCTTTTTAAATCGAGCTCTTTTGAAGCAACAACAACGTGAGGTGGCTTAATCTGAAAGCGCGACGTCTTCTTTGAAAAGACTTCAATTCCATCATCTGTAACCCGGAGATCTGCCGCCCGACCGGGCAAATCAATTGAACCCTTTACTTTAGCCAAAGAAAAACTTTCACCATAAACGCCTTTCTCAAAATCGATCACTTCGGCCGATGGGTATTCTGAGAAAAATTTTTGTTTTGAATCTTTAGTAAGTAAAACCCAATCTCTCAAAGCGGTGTTTGAAGGAGCTAGCGTTTTCCCTTCGGAACTCTTAAAGCGAGCTAAAAAATCGACATCATTTCTAAAACGAGCAAAATCTTTGGCCACTGATTCTTCGCGCTGAGGAACAAGAAATGGCGTCGCCATTCCAAAATTCGTGGTTGAAAGCAAGGGCAAAAACTCTTCGGTCTCGGTTTTGAAGGCGGAATGATCTAGCTTGTTATTGAACAATATTTTTTTCAACCAGCGTCTTCTATCAACTAGAGTCCAAAACTGGCTGGTGCTCAATTTGTCAGTCCAAGAGGAAAATCCATTGAAGCTTCCGTCTGCTGTATCTTGAGAAAAGCTAAGCGCCTTAGTGGCTGAATGTTTTTTTAGATATCGACTCGGAGTAGTAAACTCAACAAACTCTAAATCCTCTACACTCTTAAGCAACTGACTAAGACCTCCAGTGTTAGGCAAGATACTAAGCGGGAATGGAGGCTGATAGCCCTTCCAATAAATATCGTCTGCATCGTGGTTCAGGTTGATGATCACATCTCCCTTCACGGTCTTCTTTAACTGAGCCCGCCTCAACATCAGGCTCCAGGCTCGCAGCGAGGTGTTTTCTACAAGATCTCCAGTGTTATAGGTCGGAAGGATTGTGATTTGCTCGTCTTGCTGCAAATCCTTAAAGAGAAGCGGGTTGTGCGCCTGCTCTAGATTCAACGGTTCGACAAAAGTCCGAAAGCCATCGAAAGGAATTGAACTATAGAATAGCATGAGAGAGTCGACCCCTTGCTCTTTATAATGGCGCACACTCCCCGGGCCAAACATCATCTCCTGAGGCCGAGCAATCGAGGGTCTCACCCCAAACACATCAGAAATACCAGAGTTTCTGGAATTGCTAAAAGCAAAAGATAAAGAGTTATGTAACTCTTCTGGCTCTAAACTTGAGAGCATACCGTTGTTGTAGCTCATTAGAACGATCTCATCCAAGCCTCGTGCTACACGAGCTTTAATACGTTCAATGATATCTGGTGCATGCAAGGGGAGAATTTTTTCAAGGGTATAAGCATTATCAAAATCCCAATGAACAGGAATCTCCTCGATGGTCTGTGATCTTTTTTCCAAGACATCAAGAACATGTCTTATGACCTCAATGTCTTGTCCAAACCCTGTCGAATCAGGAGCATCCCCCCGGAAGGAGTGATAAAGATTTACATGAAACCCGAGAGAAACATAAACCTTGCTGGGCGATTGATAGAACCAAAAGGGGTAACTTCTTGCAAATTTGAGAGACGCTAAAAGAATAACAAAGCAAAGAGCAAAAATCTTAGAGGCTCTTTTTGTCATGCAACTTGGTTAAACAAGATTTTATGCAGGATCAACATAATTTAAAAGCATAGCTCTAATATCTAGTTGGCCTGATGCTTCAAATCGTTCTTAGCCTTAACATAAGCCTCCATGAGGCCTTCACTGTAATATTCTTCAGCAACTTTCAAGCCATTTTTGAAAGCTCCCGCCAAGGCCCAACGGTCCCTGAACCCAAACTTTCTCGCTTTAGCAAGCTTGTTGCTTTCGTCTAGAAAAATGTCTCGAAGTTTCTTTGAGTTTCCCATGATGTCGTTGGCCTTAAAAGAAGAAATCAAAGACATTACTCTAAAGTGATCCTTTTCATCTTTGTTGGCTCTATCTAGCATCCTACCAAGAATTTCTAGCTCTAAAAGCCTTTCTTCTTGCGAAAGGATCGGCTTCTTTAACAAATCGATGACTTGCCTCTCGATCAAGTCAATAAAACTAGTCGACTGCAAATAAGCCCTTTGGGTCGCCTCACTTTGATCATCTAAAACAATTCTCAAAAGTTGATTCAATCGTTTCTCAGCTTCCATAGCAGCATAGCTCTCAACGGCAAGATGTCCGGAAAGAACTTGCTCTGGGTTCAGCCCAAGCTCTTCTTGGAACACAACCGACATTTCGATGGTGGCCACGTCTCCAGAGTTTGGTAACACGAAATATTGAACAAAGTCCTTCGGCCTTTCAACCAAGCGAACTCGAGCATATTTTTCAAAATATCTCCTCAAAACCACACCATCTACCGCGTCCTGCCTAGATGTTGAAACCGGCTCAACAGCCGAAGCGCCGCATGAAACAAGCGTAGCCAAAACTAGTAAGAGATTTTTGGTGAGCATTTGGCTAAGTCTAGACATAGCAATATAGGTGCAATCATTGTGCCGCACTTCCTGCTTGATTTTTTAAGGTATTTTTGGGGCCATAGTGTCGACTCGATCGACAGTCGTTCACATCGCTTCAGCTTCTTAACAATCTTAACCCAATCTTAACATTACACTATTTGGGAACCCCTCGTGCTAAACTAGTTGAGAGATCCATGAAAACAAATCATAGCCACTCTTTTACAGAGGGATTTTTGTTCAACCATTTAATTCTTTCGCTGGCTTTCCTATTTCCAAAACATTCAAGCTCTATTGATTTGCCGATTGTGGAAGCCAGGCGCTATTGCGAAATGGTCACAGCAGAATACAGCTTATCTGGAATGGAGTCTCTAAACCGACTTTTCACAGATTCTTATGCGCTCCAGGAATCGCTTTCACAAATTTCTCGGGAGTTTGAAAACATTACGGGAGATTCCTCGACCTTGAAGCCGGCAGATAAAAGAAGACTCTACGCCGGCAAACTTCCAAATCAGTTTTGGACCGATCTTCTGCGCCCCAACGTAGACTTGGTGGCGAGAAATTTAAAAACAATGTATCCAGAGCTTAACATTAAACTTGACCGAGCCAACGCGACTCTAACGCTGCAAGCCCCTTCACACATGGTTGAAAAATACGACTCCCCCCTGATAGATAAACTCATACTGGCAGAAAACCTAGGAATGAAGTCGGTCTTTTCACCCATGCGCTTGCTAGCTTCTGGCGGAATGGGTCTGGTCGCAGACAAAACGCTGTTCCTATCTTTCGACGCGGTAACAAAGCCCTTTCACCATCTTACTACCGAATCACATGAACTTGTTCATGCACTCTTTGATCACGATTTATCTTTGGGACTAACTGTTCCTGAACTCGCTCGATGGGATAGCCGCGCCGAAGAACAAGACGTCAGTCGAACAAATTACGCCGAATATCTTCACGGTCAAGAGCACTACACCTTCCTAGAGTCTCTAAGAGCCTCGCGACAGAATTTAGAGAACCTCAACAAAGCACTTCCGGTTATTTCTCCGACTCTTCGCTCGGATCTTCGGGGTGACGTGGAAAGAGAAATACTCGAAGGCAAAGGAGTCCTTCGCATCTGGACTATGCTTTACGAAGAAAAGAGAGCCCAGCTCCTTGAGTTAAAAGACGCCATTAGCAAAAGAAGTTCCACTCCCTATAAAGTAAAACACTCAAAGGACACGAGCCCAGATTCAACACACTACCCGATGATTACTGAGATCACCATATTCAGCGAAACTGGTGAGAAACTTTATACACACGGACTTCAATCTAAGGAACGTCCTGAAGAAACCGAAATTGTTGCAGCCATCGACAAAATGCTCTCTCAACTTGAAGAACTAAAACTAAAGTTTCAGGCGGAAGCCGGTCATTTTTTAAATCAAAGAAGAGATTCGGACAACCTTCTCAATCATCAATCGATAAAAAAAGCCACGTCAGAACTAAAAGGCTCACCCTTTATTCAAAGAGAAGTCCTTTTGACTTTCATAAGAATACTTCGGCCCAAAACTAAACCCAGTCAGATTTATACTTACTCTAACCTCAGCCAACATGGGCTAAAGCTGGCCGCGCAAAGCAATTTTCTCTATCAAAATGGCGTGCCAACACATACCATTCTTTCACTTTACGAGAAGAATGGAGAACTAGATTGGGTCGAAAAACTTTCACCTCAGCTTTTTCCAATTGTTGTTAAACAACTAAGTTCTAGAGAGAGTGAACTTTTAGGTGGTCAAACCCCAAGTCCACCCAAGGCAAGCTTGCCTGGAATAGATCCTAAAGACTTTATGAAAAGTGCCGAGGTTAAATCAGCTCGAAGAATTCCTGCAATCAAAATTCCTATCTTCTCAAGCCATGGAGAGCTAAGCATTGATGGAAATCCTCATAAATTCTTCCCTATTACTGAGAAAAACATTCAACTTCAACAAAACTCCTTAATTGAAGATCGTTTAGTTCAGCTGTTTGAAGGAAAGTTCACACCAAAACAGCAACTTGTAATGGCTGGGAATACCCTGGGAAGAGCCGAGCCCATCACAGCGTCTAGCAGCCAAGAAATGGAGAAAATCTTAGACTTTATTTTCGACCCGCGGAGCCTAACAACGTTTCAACTAAAAGCAAACAGACCACTTTACGAAATAATTTTAAAAACCAGCAGTCAAAGAGTTAGTTGGATGTTTGAAAACATCGCTAGCCCAGAGCAAATTCAAGTCATCAAAGAAAGAATCGACTTACTTAAACGAGCCATAGAGCATCAGGCAGCATTTCTCTAAGACTTAGTAATCGTAAAACTCAGCTCGCCGTGAGTTGCAATAGCCTCACTTTTTTCAGATGGCTTGTCGCCTACCTTGCTTACCTTGGAGCAAAGCGTCTCTCCAGCAATATAGCCAGGTGTCTTTTCTTCCAAAAGTAATTTTTCAATCAAGGAGCTGGGCGTAGCCCACCATTTAACTTCTATTCGATCTGTTAAATCTAGCTTCATTTCCTTGCGGCGCTGTTGAATTCTATTAACAAGCTCGCGCCGTATTCCCTCGAGCAACAACTCTTCACTAATTTCAGTGTCCAATTCAGCAACAATTCCGTAGGCGGCCTGAGCTAATTTTCCGGGTTTAGCTTTTCGCACAACTTCAATGTCTTCAAGACTTAATTGGTGCCCGCTGAACTCAAACTCGCCCTTGGCTTCGAATTGAGAGATCTCTACACTCGTCCAAGCAGATAAAAGTTTCTGAAGAGCCTGAATATCTTTTCCTAATTTTCTACCTAGAGTTTTAAAATTTGGCTTAGCGCCTTCTTCAACTAAATCACTAGCTTTCTCAACCAGAACAAGCTTCTTCACGTTTACTTCTTGGCAAATCAGGTCATAAAGCGCATCGAGCTCTTTGGCTTCAGCAGGGGCTAGACCGGCCACTCGTAACTGAGGAAGAGGTTGGCGCAAGCCAATCTTAGCCTCTCCTCTCAAACTTCGGCCAAGTAAAATTATTTTTTTAGCCACAGAAACTTGAGAAAGAATCAGCTCCTCCGAACTAGAAAGCTCTAAAGCAGAGACCTCTTGAAATAGTTTTATATGAACACTTTTATACTGAGCAGATAGACTATCTACCGACTTCTGTTCGAGTGCAGCATTCAACACTTCAGCCATATAAGGCATCACTGGCGCAATGTTCAAACTCAGAGAACTGAGCACCTGATATAGGGTAGAATAGGCCGCATTCTTATCCGGCTGAGAGGCTGCATCGTTTTTAGCCCAAAAGCGATCTCGATTGAGGCGAATATACCAGTTGGTTAAATCATCAATGAATGCAATCAAAAGAGGGGCCACCTCAAACAGTTCATAGGCTTCCATCCTTTGATGAATAGATTTTTCCAACTCCTTAGAGCGAGACAAAATCCAACGATCCAGAAGGCTATACTCACAAGCCTTTTCTAGTTCTGAGCTCCATCCATCAATGTTGGCATAACTTGCAAAAAAACCATAAGCATTCCAAAGCGGCAGCATGACGGCTCTCATCAGCTCGAGCAATTGTTTTTCAGAAAAGCGCAAGTCCTCACCATGAATGGCCGGTGACTGCACTAAATACAATCTCAATGCATCAGCTCCATACTTCCCAAAAATCAAATTTGGGTCAGGATAGTTTTTTAGACGTTTGCTCATTTTTCGACCGTCTTCGGCCAAAACCATCCCGTTGACTATGCAATTTTTAAAGGCGGGTTTATCAAAAAGCGCAGTCGACAAAACAGTTAAGGTGTAAAACCATCCCCTAGTTTGATCGAGTCCTTCGGCGATAAAATCAGCGGGGAAGGCGGCCTCTAGTTCTTTTTTGTTTTCGAACGGATAGTGTTCTTGAGCATACGGCATTGAGCCAGACTCAAACCAACAATCAAGCACTTCAGAAGTGCGCTTCATTGTATTTTTCCCCGAACACTTTTTACAATCAAAAAAATGTTCATCAACAAGATGTTTGTGTATGTCCTCAACAGGTTTTCCGAGATGACCCTCTAGATCCTTAACCGCGCCAATAACCTCCAACTCAGAACAACTTTCGCAAATCCAAACGGGGATGGGCGTGCCCCAAAAACGGTTTCTAGAAATGCACCAATCACGCGCATTCTCAAGCCATTTACCAAAACGACCATCTTTAATGTGAGCTGGAACCCAGTGGATGTCCTGATTGTTAGCAATCATTTTATCTTTCAGATCTTCAACCTTAACAAACCAACTCCCAATGGCTTTATAAATAAGAGGAGTGTCGGAGCGTTCGCAAAAAGGGTAGTTATGCTGAAGTGTTTCTTGTTTAAATAACTGTCCAGCTTTTTTAAGTTGAGCAATAACTTCCTTATCTGCATCTTTAACGAAAACCCCTGAAATAGAGGTCAAACGAGAATCGTTTTTTATCTCCTCGGTAAATTTAGCTTCCATGTCGGTAGGGTCTGCCACTTCAATGCCATTATCCTGGCAGACATAGAAATCGTCTTCACCAAAGGCCGGAGCACAATGAACCAAGCCTGTTCCCGTTCCTTCTACAACAAAGCGACTACCATCAAGAATTCTAAAGGCCTTTTGATCTTTGCGAATTTGGTCGTCAAAGACAGAAAACAAAGGCTTGTAGTGAAGCCCTAACAAATCAGAAGCAGAAACGGCTCTTAACTTTTGCTCTTCTTCAAAACCGTTTTTAGAGGCCTCCGAATCAGCTAGAACAACCGATTCTATATTTCCAATTTTTTCCTTCAATGCATACAAAGAATAGGTCAATTTCTTTGGACTACTTTGAATGGCCACAGCCAAGTTTGAAGGAAGTGTCCAAGGTGTGGTTGTCCAAATAGCAAGAGCAACGCCAGCACCTAGTGGATTTCCCTCTACTAAAGGAAGTAGCACCGTAATGGCGGGATCTTGAACGCTCTTATAGTTTTGAGACGCTTCAAAGTTTGAAAGCGGCGCTGTTAGTCTCCACGAATAAGGAACCACTTTCTTTCCTTGATAAATCAAACCTCGGTCATAAAGCTCTTTAAATACCCACCAAACACTCTCCATAAAGGAAAGGTCCATAGTCTTATAGTCGTTGTCCATATCTATCCAACGACCCATACGCTCAACAAACTTTTGCCAATCATCCGTGTAGCGCAAGACAGCCCCACGACATTCTTCACAAAACTTTGCAACACCATACTCCTGAATAGCCAGAGAACCGGATAGCCCTTCTCGCTTTTCAATTTCAAACTCAATAGGAAGGCCATGACAATCCCAACCAAAACGCCGAGCCACACGGTAGCCACGCTGGCTCCAGTAACGAGGAACAATGTCTTTTATGGTTCCGGCCAATAAATGACCGTAGTGTGGAAGTCCTGTAGCAAAAGGAGGCCCGTCATAAAAATAGAATTCCTTTTTGTGATCAGGGCTTTCTAGCAAGGTTTCAAAGCTCTTATTAGCCTTCCAAAAAGCCAACACTTTCTCTTCTAGGGCCGAAAAAGAATAATCAGATCCAAATTCTGGAAAGCGTTTTTCACCTTGTGACATGATTCCCTTTTTATATCACAGCTCCCAAAGGACTGCGTAAAAATACCTCGACACAGCAGAAGAATCCGAGGATTTTTATAGCCCCACAGCTAGAACGCAACTCATTGCTGCCCTATAACTAAGTAGTGAGAAAAATTTACACCATCATTACCTGCTTGGCCGCAGTCATTGTTGTTTTAGATCAATGGACAAAACAAATTGCCCTCAACCACTTGCAAGTGGTTGGTCAAACTATGGACTTCTTAAGCTGGTGGAAATGGACCCTCGTCCATAATCATGGGATTGTCTTTGGCATCCTAAACCCTCCGCCTCCCTGGCTTCCCGAAATACTTGCAAAGACCGTTCTGTTTATTTTGCCTTTCGTGGTTTTAGGGTTTGTCTGGTGGGCCTATGTTAAACACTTTAAAGACAACGAAATCTTCCGCCCTATAACGGTCGGCCTCATTCTTGGTGGCGCCATGGGGAACATCATCGATCGCCTTCGTTTTGGATATGTCGTCGACTTTGTCGATTGGTTCTACCCAAGCGCCTCTGGGAAATGCATTCCTTTATTCTATTCTCAAGGGGCTAACACCTGTCATTGGCCCGTCTTCAACTTGGCCGATGCAGCCGTTTCTACTGCCCTGGTGCTAGTAACTATTGAAATGTTTTTTCTTCAGGATAAATACGCAGAACCTAAAGAAAAGAGCCAATAACCTTGCATCCAGTCCTGTTTGAAATTGGCGGACTCAAGCTTTATTCCTATACCTTCTTTTTTTCTTTGGCCTTCGTCGTTGGCCTTTGGACCACCAAAAAAGAAGCTCTTTCCTTAGGCCTTGGGCAAGAGAAGATTCATCGTTTATTTATCCCGATTTTTGTTTTTTCGCTCATTGGAGCTAGAGTTTACTACGCCCTTGGTGCTTATCTTTATACCCAGCAAAACCTCCCATTTTGGTCTTTGCTCACACGAGGAGGTCTTGCCTTTTATGGAGGCTTCATAGGGGCGACACTCTTTTTACTGTTGATTCCTCCGAGAACCTGGATCGAAAAATCGCGTCTTTTTAACGCCTTTGCCCCCGCCCTTGCGCTATCCCAAGCCATTGGACGCTTCGGATGTTTTTTGAACGGCTGCTGCCATGGTAAAAGCTGCCCCCTGCCGTGGGGCGTCAAAATACCGGTCAAGCAGGGCGAACCAGGATGGGGACTACTTCACCACCCAAGCCAAGCATATGAAATAATTGGCCTTTTTATTGTATTTTTCCTCTGCCGGCAAGCCAATCGCAGATCCTCCCCCAAGCGTCCAGCATGGCTTATCTACCTATTCTGCTACGGAAGTTTGCGATTTTTAGTCGAGTTTAGCCGTGGAGACGACATCCGAGGTTTCATGGGACCATTGAGTCTTTCCCAATGGTTTTCTTTGCTTCTTATCACGCTGAGTGTTTTCCTTGATTTATGGGCCAAACGGAACCATAACCAGGAACCCAATGAAGCATGAAGTAGAAAATTTAAACGGACATTTTAAAAAACTTTCAGTCGAGATTCCTGCCGAATCAGTCAAGCAGGAATACGAGCGAACTTATAAAGAAATTCAAAAGCAAGTTGAAATAAAAGGGTTCAGAAAAGGCAAAGTTCCGTTGAATATGATTCAACAAAACTATGCCGACACGGCCACCAATGAAGTTTCCAAAGCTTTGGTTCAGCGATTTTTAAGCTTGGCTCTAAAAGAAGCTGCCCTCAAACCTGTGGCCATGCCTAAAATCGACTTCAATCCCCCAAAGGTTGATGGAACTTTTGCATTCACAGCAAGTTTTGAAAATATGCCTCCTGTAGAGTTAAAAGACTACAGTAGTTTCAAGGCACAAAAAGAAGATGTTGTTGTGACAGAGGAAGAAGTCACTAAAGCACTCGATCATATTCGAGATCGTATGGCTAGTTTCTCTGAGTGCGACGAAGGTGCAACTGTCTCTGATGGCAGTGTTGCACGCGTAACCCATAGTGCCTCAGAAGCAGGAAAAGAATTAAAAGAAGCCTCTGGAAAAGAAAGCATTTTTGAAATTGGAAGAGCCTTATTAGGCAAAGAGTTTGACGAAGCCTTAAAAGGACTCAAGAAAAACGAAAAGAAATCTATCACAATCAAATACCCAGAAGACTCTTCTGTCTTTAAGGGAAAAACAATTGATTATGAAATGACTGTGACCTCCATCATGGAGAAGAAGTTGCCTGAGCTAAACGAAGAATTAGCAAAAAAAGTAGGCCCCTTTGAAACCCTTGAAGCGTTGAAGAACCGCATTAAAATCGACCTTGATTCTGAAAAAAAATCTCAACAAGTGAACAAGGTAAAAGAGGACTTTGTTGAATTCCTTATTAAAGAAAACCCTGTTGAGATCTCGGAAACTCTACTCAACAACCAAATCCAATATTTGGCCTCAGAAGCCGCTGAAAACTTGTCTGGAATGGGCATGAAACAAGAACAAATCGAGGAAAAACTCAAAGAGTGGCAAGAAGACATGCACAAGCGCTCGGAAAGACAAGTAAAAGCCTCTATGCTGCTTGGCGCTATCGCTGAGAAAGAAAACATTCAAGCTAGTGAAGATGAAGTCCGAAATGAAATAGTAAGGGTCGCCCAGCAAACTGGTCGGCAGCCTCAAGAGGTCTTCGACGAAATCGCCGACCGAGGAGTGCTACCGAGTCTAGTAAAGCAGCTCACAGAGCTAAAGACTCTTGAAACGTTGGCAAGAAAGGCAGTTGAGTAGAAAACATGAGCAAATACGATCCATTTAGTTACGACCCACAGATGACCTTTGGTCCAGTTGCGAACATCCCCTATGTGATTGAGAACACCCCTAAGGGTGAACGTGTTTATGATATTTATTCACGTCTTTTAAAAGACCGCATTATTTTTCTAGGAACAGGCGTCAATGACATGGTCGCTAATGCCATCATTGCCCAGCTTTTGTTCTTAGAGTCTGAAGATCCAGAAAAAGATATTTTCATGTATATCAACAGCCCGGGCGGTAGCGTTACCGCTGGACTCGGTATTTATGATCTTATGCAATACGTTAGCTGTGATGTTTCCACTTACTGCACTGGATTAGCTGCCAGTATGGGCTCACTTCTTTTATGCGGTGGGACCAAAGGAAAACGCTATGCGCTACCAAATTCAAGAATAATGATTCACCAACCTTTAGGTGGCGTGCAGGGTCAAGTTTCTGACATCGAGCGACATGCTAATGAATTTATTAAGACAAAGAAAAAACTCAATGAAATCTACCACCACCACACAGGTCGCACGGTAGAAGAAATTGAAAAAGACACTGACCGAGATAATTTCATGTCGCCACAAGAAGCTCTAGAATACGGTATAATTGATCATGTGGTTAAAAGGCATAAAGAGGAATAGGAAAGTTAGGGGGAGAATGTGAAAGAGCTTGTTTGCTCCTTTTGTGGGAAAAGCCAGAGAGAGGTTAAAAAACTAATCGCTGGACCGTCGGTTTATATTTGTGATGAGTGCGTTGCGCTTTGTAACGAAATCATACTTGAGGAAAACTCTCGTGACACCACTACCGAATCTGCCAAAGTCCCCAAGCCTCACGAAATTAAAACTCACCTCGACCAATACATCATTGGACAGGACCTTGCTAAAAGAGTTCTCTCTGTTGCTGTTCACAATCACTACAAAAGAATCAACACACCTATCTCTGCTCAAAACGATGTTGAATTGACTAAATCAAACATTATTTTGATTGGACCAACTGGTTCGGGAAAAACACTACTAGCTCAGACGCTAGCAAAAGTTCTGAAAGTGCCTTTCACCATTGCAGATGCCACCTCTCTTACGGAAGCCGGCTATGTGGGTGAAGACGTAGAGAATATAATTTTAAATCTATTACAAGCGGCCGACTGGGATGTTGAAAAAGCCCAGCGCGGAATTGTTTACATCGATGAAATAGATAAAATTGCTCGTAAATCTGAAAACCCTTCCATCACTCGTGACGTGAGTGGTGAAGGCGTGCAACAAGCCTTATTGAAAATAATTGAAGGAACAAAAGCTAACATTCCTCCTAAGGGCGGAAGAAAGCACCCTCAACAGGAATTCATTCAAGTGGACACTTCCAACATACTTTTCATTGTTGGCGGAGCTTTTGTTGGACTCGAAAAAGCAGTTACCTCTAGAATGCATCAAAAAGCTCTTGGTCTTGGCGCCAAGAGAACAAAGGCGCCTGAAGACATGGCAACCTTGCTTCGTAAGGCTCAAACAGAAGATCTTGTAAAATTTGGTATGATCCCTGAGCTCTTGGGACGCTTACCAGTTTTGGCAACTCTCGGTGAACTCGACGAGGAAGGCTTAATTAAGATCCTAACGGAACCTAAAAATGCTATCACCAGACAATTTGAAAAACTTATGGAATACGAAGGCGTCAAATTGAAATTCGAAATTGATGCTCTCAGAGCAATTGCTCAAGAAGCCATCAAGAAGAAAACAGGTGCTCGTGGACTTAGATCGATCATAGAAAACGCAATGCTCGACGTAATGTTTGAAATTCCATCAATGAAAAACGTCACCGATTGTATTGTTACAAAAGAGGTCATCACCGACGGGGTCAAACCTAAGGTTATTGTGAGCTCCGCTGAAAAAGAAATCGCTTAGTTCAAATTCGAGCCCTCACCTTTTTGGCATTGTTCGTTGTCTCATAATAGGAGACAATGAACTATGGCTGCAAAAAAGAAGGTAACTAAACGCAAGACCACAAAAGTCTCTAAGAAAAAAACAAAGGCAAACACGCTGCCCTTATTGCCCCTTAGAGATATTGTTATTTTTCCACACATGGTTGTGCCCTTCTTTGTTGGAAGAGAGCGCTCAGTGAATGCCCTTGAAGCCGCCATGCAGGGAAAACTAGACATCCTTTTATGCGCACAAAAAAACAGCGACCTTAACGAACCTACCGCAAAAGACATCTACATGACCGGAACCATTGCCAGCGTAGTTCAATTAGTAAAACTTCCAGACGGAACCCTTAAGGTTCTTGTAGAAGGACAGCAACGCGCAAAAGTTAAAAAAATTGAAGAAGTCGACGAATACTTTACTGCAACTATAGAAGTAATTGAAGACAAAGAGCCTGCTCCACTTCAGTCGCAAGCACTTATGCGCTCGCTCAAGCAAAGCTTTGAAGCCTATGTAAAGCTCAACAAACAAATTCCACCAGAGCTTTTGATGAGCATGCAAAACATTGAAGAGTCTCCTCGGCTAGTCGACTCGATAGTATCGCACTTGAGCTTAAGACTAGAAGACAAGCAATCCCTTCTAGAGCTTGAAGACACTCTTAAAAGAATGGAAAAACTACTTTCCATTCTTGAGTCTGAAATTGAAATATTGCGTGTGGAAAAAAGAATTCGTAGTCGCGTTCGAAAGCAAATGGAGCGCGGTCAAAAGGAATACTACTTAAACGAGCAGATGGCTGCCATACAAAAAGAACTAGGCGAGCGCGATGAATTCAAGGCAGAAATTGCAGAGATTGAACAAAAACTTCGCGAGAACAACTTAAGCAATGAAGCCAAAGAAAAGGGCCTATCTGAACTCAAAAAACTCAAAATGATGAGCCCTATGAGTTCAGAAGCTACAGTCATCCGCCTGTATCTAGATTGGTTAGTGGAGCTTCCTTGGAAAAAGGAAACCACTGATAACCTTGATCTTGATCACGCAAAAGAAGTGCTTGAAGAGGACCACTATGGCCTAGATAAAATTAAAGAACGTATTTTAGAGTTCATCTCAGTTCGCCAACTAAACCCCGACATGAAAGCCCCCATTCTATGTTTTGTAGGGCCTCCTGGTGTGGGTAAAACCTCGCTGGCTGGATCAATTGCAAAAGCAATTGAAAGAAAGTTTGTTCGAATTTCCCTAGGCGGAGTTCGCGATGAATCAGAGGTTAGAGGTCACAGAAGAACCTACATTGGGGCTATGCCAGGGAAAATCATTCAATCGGTTAAAAAAGCAGACTCTAGAAACCCTCTATTCCTATTGGATGAAATTGATAAAATGGGATCTGATTTTAGAGGCGACCCTGCTTCGGCCATGCTCGAGGTCTTGGATCCAGCACAAAACCACACCTTCGCCGACCACTACTTAGAAGTAGACTTCGATCTTTCGAAGGTCATCTTCATTGCAACGGCAAACTCTCTTTCGGGAATTCCACAACCGCTTTTGGACAGAATGGAATTAATAGAACTCTCCAGCTACACCGAAATTGAAAAGCTGCAAATTGCAAAACGGCACCTTATTCCAAAAGCTTGGGAAAACCATGCGCTCGATAAAATTAACGCCAGCATTGAAGATGGGGCCATCGTGGAACTTCTTCATCACTACACAAGAGAGGCCGGCGTAAGAAACCTTGAAAGAGAAATCTCTAAAATCGCTCGTAAGATTGCGAAGAAATACTTGGAATCTGGCGAAAAGAAATCTACCATCAAGGTTACCAAGAATCATCTTTTAGAATTTCTTGGGCCCAGAAGATACAAATACGGAATGGTCGAAAAAATCGACAACATCGGAACGGCCACAGGCCTTGCCTGGACTTCCGTTGGTGGCGACACTCTAGCCATTGAAGTTTCTATTCTTCCCGGCAAAGGCAAGATAACCATCACCGGAAAGCTTGGCGATGTAATGCAAGAATCAGCACAAGCAGCCTATAGCTATGTTCGCTCAAGAGCAGAACGACTTGGACTTCCACGAGACTTCTATCAAAGAATTGATATCCACATTCACGTTCCAGAAGGAGCCACTCCAAAAGACGGCCCAAGTGCGGGGATTACCATTGCTACAGCGCTCACCTCTGCCCTAACAGAGAAACCTGTTCGAAAGGATTTGGCCATGACCGGAGAAATTACTCTTCGTGGTCACGTCTTAGAAATTGGTGGATTGAAAGAAAAACTGCTAGCGGCTCACAGAGCTGGCATTCGCACAGTGGTTATCCCTATGGACAACGCCAAAGATCTTTACGATGTGCCCAAAGAAATCCTTGATCAAATTGAAGTCATCCCGGTTTCACATGTCGATCAAGTCTTAAGAATGGCACTTGTTTTAGGAGACGACGATCCCCTCATCACAGAACTTGGTCAGGCCCAGCAAGCCTACCAAACACCTCGGAGTGCAGGCAGACATTAGAGTTTGATACTTTAATCATGCGAATTCCCTAAAACATGATAAATATCAAACAGATAGGCCTAGTCCTCGCACAATCTTATTTGACTTAATGCGTTAAATGCTATTAAAAGCCACCAATGACTAACAACCTCGTCCTTATCCTTGGAATTCTCTTCGCCCTCTCTGGAGAAGCTAGCTCTATGCGGCCAACCTCGCTTGAGCTAAGCGGATTCGCCGATATAGATGGTTATGCATTTCTAAATCTTCATTCTGAAATTGATTGTTCAGCCTCTGTTTCTACATCTGCTCCTAATTTCATAACAGCACATGTCGTTAAAGCTCCTCGCGAATGGATACGCACTCATCTTATAGATGGAAGCCACACACAAGTTTTAACAATAGGAAAAGTTACACAAGGACAAGAGCTATCTCTGGAGCTCCGAATTGCCGAGTGGGAAAACAGGCTTTGTAAATTAAAAAGCATCAATTGGGAACTTACATTTGAAACAGATGAGTTAAAGAAAACAAAAGATGTAGACTGGGAACAGGTAGCCAGACAATGGAGCCCAAGAATCGTCGTCAGAAACAATAACTACAATCAAATGAAGACCGATGTATTACTTGACCTAAGACACATTATTGAAGAGAAGAATGATAGAACAATAATATCCTATACAGCGTATTACTCAGACGAAGATTCAAAAACATCGAAACAAGCTACTAACTCCCAAAATGGAAGTTGGGGTAGAACATTAGATGTCGAAAAAGTTCTAGAGCTTAGCTTTACCCGAGAGGGCGAGTTATTAGATTCACAACATCAAGCTGAACTCCACTTTTTTAAAGACTCTAAAATTACTAACTCCAAGCAGCCTCTGCTTTTTAACGTAGCTCAAAACAATATTTTTTCAAATTCAGCAAAACCTGGATTCTTGTTTGAAGCTCCCTTGCTAGGCGCTTTTTCTGAACAATTACTAGGTCGACAAAGAGAAGCTTCTTACCCTCGGCGAGTTTCTTACAATATTGCCTCAACTACTGGCCCCAAATTCCCCGACTCTAGAGATAGAATTCTTTTTGAAGAGCTAGAAGACCTTTGGATGCTCAAAACCAGCGATAACGAACTCATGCGCGAAGGAAAACTTGCTCAAAAAGCTTCTGCGTTGTTATACGTTTTTGTAAAAGGCGAGCTACTAGCTGGAAAGCTAAGCATTCAGGCTAAACCTATCGGATCTAATCTAGTTTTTAGTAGTGGAGGGTCCGATTCAAAATTCAATCGTCTTGGTCATCACATGTGGGGTAAAGAGTCGCTAAGTGCAGTAGTTATATCTGAAGAGATCTCCCAAAAACTTGCCGCTTCTCAAACTGAAATAAACATTGAAGTTACGGCGACTAAACCTAGTAAATTTAATTTAGAAGATATTCAAGCATTTGTTGTCAGAGAAGACCCTGAATCCGGACGCTACAAGGGATACGATGTCACCGAGCAACTTATAATAAATGAATAGATTGCGTTCAAGTAAAGTTATTCATTGTGGATAGCTATGTGGACAACTCTTAGGGCTTCTAATGTCCTAAGATGTAGGAAAAGATCAAGGGAGCCACGATGGTCGCATCGGACTCAACAATAAACTTTGGAGTTTTCACATCAAGCTTACCCCAAGTGATCTTTTCATTTGGCACAGCTCCAGAATAAGAACCATAACTCGTGGTCGAATCACTGATTTGGCAAAAATATCCCCACAAAGGAACTCCCAAACCAAGGTCCTGGTTGATTAGTGGAACCGAACAAATCGGGAAGTCGCCTGCTATGCCTCCGCCAATTTGAAAAAAGCCAACAGAAGCTTTGCTAGAGTTTTCTTTATACCACTCAACCAAACTCATCATAAGATCGATGCCATTACGGAAAGTGTTTACGTTTTTGATTCGTTTTTCAATCACGTGAGAGGTGAAAAAATTGCCTAGAGTGGAATCTTCCCAACCAGGAACAAACATTGGAAGATTCTTTTCAGCAGCAGCTACTAGCCAACTGTTTTTAGGGTCAATCTGATACTCAGACTCTAAGGCCTTGCTGCGAATAATTTCAAAAAGAAACTCATGTGCAAATTTTGGAGTGTTTTCGCGGTCTGCTTTTGACCAAGCTTCAAACACTACTTTTTCAACTTTCCTCATAGCTTCTTCTTCGGGGATGCACGTGTCAGTTACACGATTCATGTGCTCTTCAAGAAGCTTCATTTCGTCGGCTGGCGTTAAATCGCGGTAATTTGGAATTCTTTTGTAATGGTTGTGTGCAACCAGATTGAACAAATCTTCTTCTAGATTAGCCCCCGTGCAACAAATCGCTTGAATCTTGTCTTGGCGAATCATCTCGGCCAAAGTTAAACCCAGTTCCGCCGTGCTCATTGCGCCAGCCAGGGTAACAAACATTTTTCCACCATTATCAAGGTGCTTGTTATAACCTTGAGCTGCGTCTTTTAAGGCAGCAGCATTAAAGTGTCGGTAATTGTGTTCAATGAATTTCCCCACTGGGCCAAGTGCATTACTCATGTGTCTTGGGTAGCCTTTCCTTCCCCTTTTCTCAACGGCGAAATGCCTGAGATATCAGAACAATAGCGCCGCCTACAGAAGTTCGGGCTGCTCGCTAAGAATGCTCAACGCCCCACAGAACAAAGTTACGGCCAGTAAGGCTGAAGAAATTCAAAGACTTGTAATAGAGCCCCTCCAAAAGGAAGCGCCACTAAAATGCTTAACTCCTCCCAACAGGGACTTGATAAAAAAGACTTTCCTGCCTATGGTAGCGCTCTCTTGCTGGAACAACATAGTCGTTTAGCTCAGTTGGTTAGAGCACCTCCCTTACAAGGAGGGGGCCCACGGTTCGAATCCGTGAACGACTACCAAATTTCAGATTTACCAAACCCTCCGAAAGGGTTTTTTTGATTTTCGAGTAGATTAGAGCCACGACCACCATTTTTGTCAACTCAAAGTCGAGCGAGCGATTTTAAATCTTTCAGTAACACATTCTAAGTCCGACTTATTAAGAATACTTTCTTGAGCATCGTCAAACAAAGATTGCACGTTTTTCAATAAAGCTTTTTTCTGAAAAGCTACAAAGGCAAGAAGTAGAGGTAAAAACCAATAGCTCGTTCTAAGTTTTCACCAGAGGTGAAGTTATAGTCGAAGATGCTCTCAGGCAAAGACTAGTGTGGCGCACCTAACTAGTTGCAAAAGATGTGGAGGCTCCCTCTATCGAGCAGCTTGCTCTCCAACGACAGACCGTGAAAAGAAGCCGTTGCTGGCTTTTAGGCCAAGTGCCATTCTACGTTGAACTATAAGCTCCTCTCTTGATCCCAAGCCGAACAACTCCAATGGTGCCTTAAAGTGACGGGATCCAATTCGAAGATTTAAATAGTCTCCATTCACTTCCCTAAAAATTACAAGATTCTGTTTTCCATTAAGCATGAACATTTTTTTGTAAAGCTTTGCACTCGGCACTTGAGAGGCAATTTGTTCTGCGTTTGAAAGTCCAGCAGCCTCTAAGGCGGCATGCAACTTCGGCATTTGTTCCTTCAGAGAGTTACTCACTCGCATCTGACTGATGTCATCGGCCACCAAAAGTAATCCTTGAGCACCCGACGACGGAACTAAAAGTAGAGCAATTAAGAAAACTACATAAGACACTAAAAGGATTGCTAACTTTTTCATATATAAAGAATATCATTGGAAGAAATTCAAAAAAGAGTCAGAAAGGCGTCACCTTCAATGACGCGCACAAAACTACTCCCTCGCTTTAACTAAGTCACCATAAAGCTCAGGACGACGGTGCTTTAAGAAAGGCCAATTCTTTTGATGCCTTTTGATTGCCTCTACGTCTAAGTCGACACAAAAAACACCCTCTTGAGTGCGACTCTTTTCAACAAGCACCTCGCCCTTTTGATTGGCTATAAAGCTTGTTCCATAGAACGTGATTTCATCCTCTTTGCCGATTCTATTAGAAGCCACTACTCCTACAGAATTGGCAACACTGTGACCTAACATGACTTTTCGCCACATTTCAGAAGTGTCCATAGAGCCATCTGCAGGCTCAGAACCAATAGCGGTAGGATACAAAATCACATGAGCGCCTTTTAAACGTAAGCATCGGGCTAACTCGGGAAACCACTGGTCCCAGCAAATTCCAATTCCAACCTGAACACCATCCACTTCATAAACCTTAAAACCAGTGTCGCCTTCTTTGAAATACTCTCGCTCTTCATAGCCGCTTCCCTCTGGAATATGGCTCTTACGATAAACATCAATCAACTTTCCAGAATCAATCACTGCCAGTGAATTAAAATAACCTTGAGGGCTCTTCTCAAAAAATGAAACCGGAAGAAAAAGCTTCAACTCTTTACTTAAATCTAAAAATCGTTTGATAGATTCACTTTCCTCTACAGATTTGGCTCTAGAAAAGTTTTCTTTGTTAACGTGCTGACAAAAGTAATATCCCTGAAACAGTTCAGGAGCCAACACCACGCGTGCACCAAGAGCAGCGGCTTCGCGCACATAAACCTCTAAGTTATTTAGATTCTCAACTTCATTGTCGCTAAAAGCACACTGAATTCCTGCAATTTTCATTTCGTAGTCTCCCGCGTAGGTATCTGCTGAGTGATGCAATGAAAAGAACCTCCGCCACTAATAATAGCCTTTGAGGAAAGGCCCACAACTTCACGCCCCGG
>JAACVK010000025.1:101601-101776 GCA_009991595.1 bacterium
ATTCTGTAGATAATCAAATTGTGTTTAAATAACTTATTGAGATTTCTGTTTTCACAGGAGCGGTTTGTCAGCGGTTGAACCCATTCTATCGAAGGTGTTCTCTTGAGGGGTGACTTGTTCGTGCCCGCCGGCGTCCGAGGCAATCCATACGATTAGATATGCAAGACTTTGAAGC
>JAACVK010000055.1:0-7082 GCA_009991595.1 bacterium
CAGATGGCTCGCTTTGCCCTTTTTTCAAGATTATTTTTAGACTTTTACCCACTCATTTTCACAAAGAGCCTTATTTCAGTTTTTCCAGCCAAACGCGCTCAATGTTTTAAAGTTTTTGTGAAGAAAAGAAACACAAACGAATAAAGTTGAATCTTATTCATAACGAATTTAGATTCTTCACTTTAGACCACCGCATTAACACCTATCAAAGCTCTCAAAAACACTGAGAGGCTAGAACACCGTTCTTGTTTTCACTTAAGTCAATTTAAGCTCCCAAAACTAGACAGCCTTGCCCCCGAAAGCTACCACTGTCGTTGGTGGAAGGAGGAGCATATTATGCTTTTCAATAGAATAGTTACGTCTATTTTTTTAATCGGGGGTGTTGTTTTTGCTAGTCAAAGTCAGGCTGATGTTTTTGGTGAGGTTTTAAACCCTGGCGAAAGCATGCAGATTTGGAACGTGCGGTCTCAGGGAGTTTTTGACTGTGGTTACCAATTGCAAAGTGTAACGGCAAAAGTCGAATACAACGACCAATACTGGGGAGTTCTTGCTCTTGTTCTAGACAACAAGGAAGCCGACAGAACCCATATTCGTTTGCGCCAAGAAAGTGCGAGCCTTAGAACTTTCGGCAATCTCAATGTATTGTGTGAAGACATCCAAACTGTAAGCGTTGCCAATGTTGGCAAAGATCCAATCTTTGTGGGCAACACTCGTATGCATTTGGGAGCTCGCTCCAGAGACTAAGACACTAGCACTACTTCACAGGAGACAGCGGGGCCGGAAGGCCTCGCCCATCCAGAGTCTCCTCAAAGAAAAGCTGCCTAGCTCGCTTTTCAACATCTTCGACAATCAACAAAGCTTGATCATTTAAATTCTTGTAGGTGCTTTGAATCAATCTAAACTCAGAAATAAGCCGTCGAATCTCTTCGCGAGCTGCAATCGCATTTGGCTGACAGGAATCGTTGGCCAGAGCTAACTTCGAAACATTAATCCTCAGGCTACTTCCTCTTTCAGCTGTTCCCCAAACTTTTAACTGGTGCAATAGATTGTTTGCGTTGGCCTGAAGGGGCGAGAGATAAAAGTCATTCAAAGCATTCCAAGAGGCAGCCCCCTCCTTGTAGCGTCCATTGTTTTTGTCTCCCACGACAAAGGAATTGAATAACTTGACCACATCTTCGCACAAGCCTTTTACCTGGTAGTAAATCTTGTTGTAATTGGTTTCTAATTCTTTAAATTCCTTCTCCAGCTGCCCAAGACCCTTTTCGGCAGCCCTTGCCTTAGCTTCGAAATCTTTTGCAAGCCTTTCATACTCAATCTGCGCTGGGTCTCTCCGAGCAAAAGGATTGCTTCGAGAATGAGCCTTAGCCAAGCTGTCGTTTGTCGCTGCCTTTTCACGTAAAGCAATCACCGAGGCTCTCTGAGCTTTGATCGCCTCTCCCTTGTCTAGGTATTGTTGATAAGCACGAAAAACAGACTCTTGAGTTGAATCAATTTTAGCAAACTGCCGATGAATGCTCCAAACCTGCCTCATGGCTGAATCAAAAACTGAATTGGTGGCCTTTTCAGCTGGAGTCACTCTCATGTCGTCAACATTAGGCTCAATAAAAACAGCAAGATTTCGTATCTCATTCATGACACCACCTTCGTCGACCAGTTCGTCCGAATCTGTAGGGTCGTAACTCATTCTTCTACATGCCAAATGAATCGCCAAGGCAACACTGTCATGCCAAGCATCCGGAGTGTTCAACGTTTCAATTGCGCTGTTGTAAGTTTGAACATCCGCATTGATCAACCCCAACAAATGTTCAATCTCGGTTTTGAGCTTGTCTTTCTTAAACAATCTCAAAGCTCCGGCTTCATTTAACTGTCGTCTCAATTCGGCCAACTTCAACTTGCCACCCTCCATACGAGCATAGAGACCTAGCAAGTATTTTTGGTAATAAGATAAAAAAGAATCAAGACCTTTGAGCTCTGGCGCATAACCTGGTTCGGCAGACTCAAAAAGCTTATCCTTTGCAAAGAATCGAACCAGCCGCTCTCGACACAGGTCAGACAACCTATAGCGTTTGGCCAGCTCTTCAACAGAAAGCGGTCTCCCATCCTTAGGCTTCACGATCGCCACGGAGGCAGCAGGTGCAATAGCTTCCCCTGGCTTAAGCTGCGGAAGCGAGGGGTTTCGATGCCCCTCCCAAGCTAAACCTTCCATCGATGTATGATTCTTGTTGAGTTCTACGGCAAAGGCCTTTTCGTCAAACTCGTCTTCAGGATCAGATTTACCTTTTTCCTTCTTAGAAAGCTCTCGCTCCAAACGAATTTGCTCATTTCTCTCTGAAATCTTTTGTCCCAGACTGGTCGGAGGAGAAATTGGCACACCGAGGTCAGGCGGCTTTGGAAAGTTAAAGTCAACCTTGGGAATCTCCAAGCCCTGCATGCTTTTCTTGTCGGGCTTATATCGAAACATTTCATAGGAAGCAGCATCCTTTTCGTCCGACTCTTTGGAAGCTTTTAAAACTGTCTTATCATCGGCCTTCTCTTTCAAAACATACTCACGGCCGTTCACAAAAATTCGAGGAGCTCCTTCGGGAATGCTCGGTGCCTGTGCGCTCATTCGAAAGTGCTTTCGGGCACTCTCCTTGGTTGAATCACCCACAAAGTCTTGATCCATAACTCCAGGAAAATCGAAGCCCAACTGAGGCCCCCACCCATAGGCTCCGCCATTGCTTCCTTGTCGAATGGGGAAGCCCTTGAAGCTAGGGTCCAGTTCAAACTTCTGTGCGTCGGGCTCTGATAGCTCAACTCCTTGAGAATAAAGCCCAACGCTGAGCAGAGAACAAAACATAATGAGAAGTCGCATAAGCTTAAGTCTTTAGTTTAAGCCTAGGCTAGAACAGAGAAAGCCAAGATTTTGTTAAAGTCTATTGTCGGTCAAAGGCCTCGAAAAGATCAATCCAACCTCGAACAACGAACCAAAAATCGAACTCATCCTTTAAGTAAGCTGAATTCATAACCTTTTGCTTTAAATCAAGCGGTCCAAGAGTTGGATCGACAGACAAAAGTTCGGCGGCGACACCCGCTGCATTCGGAGAAGCCATGGAAGTTCCAGAAAAAGATTCGTATCGGTTCCCCGGAGTGGTTGATAGCACAGAGGACCCTGGCGCAGCCATATCTACAGAAAGCTCACCATAGTTTGAAAAGTAAGACCGCTCTCCACGACTTGTTGTCGAGGCAATTACAAAAAGAGTTTCACTATCAAAAGAAGCTGGGTATCTTAAGTTTCTATCGATGTCTGTGTTGTCATTTCCAGCGGCAGCTACAACAAGGACTCCAAATTCCTGCCCAATATAGTCGATGGTCTCTTTAACAAGTAACCCACCCTCATTGACTCTCTTTCCAAAAGAACAGTTGATAATCTTTGCACCATTTCTAGCGGCATATAGAAAGGCTTCGGCAACATCTCGATCTGTTTCATCCCCGCTGCCTGGCACTGTTTTCAAAGCCATGATTCTCGCCTTGTCCGCAATTCCCGCAACTCCTTTTCCGTTGTTTCTCTTAGCGGCAATAATCCCAGAAACATGAGTTCCATGGCTATGGGTGTCCATGACTTCTGAAGTAGCCTTTCCAGAAGCGTCTCTATCCAAAGTATTAATTCCGTAAACGTCGTCGACGTAGCCATTGTTGTCATCGTCAATGCCGTTAGCAGCGATTTCGTCATCATTTATCCACATAACCTCGCTTAGATCCTCGTGGTTGTAATCCACACCTGTATCAACAACGGCAACAATGACCTCGGATCGAGGAAAATTAGCAAAGCGCTTCCAATACTCTTTAATATTCATGCCGCCTGACTGAGGGGTATTGTGCGAATACTGTCGATTAAGCAAGGGATCAGTCCCCGCAGCGCCGTGTCTTCGAACACTTTCATCCAAAGGCACCCTGTCTTGCATCAATGCAACTTTTTCAGCCTTCGTGTTGGCAGAAAAGTATTCAAGCAATCCTTGCTTTTGAAGATCTAGAATTTTCTCCTTAGGCGCCCTAACCCAATAAAAGTCTGCAAACAGATGCTGCTTCTGAGCAAATTGCTTCATAGCCTTGTCATCCTTAGCTTTTACAAAATGTTCATTTGGAACATTCAAAGCCATTGCCATAAAGGAGGAACAAAAAATCAAAATCGATGCTATATTTTTAACCATAGAATGATTATGAGCTAAACTTGGGAAGCTAAAAGCTCGCATAGAACTTTTAAGAATAAAAATGCCTCGCAGCATAAGTCACCAGAAACTCAAGATGTCGTTTTCAAACAAGTTTTCCCCACAACAGAAACTTTTGACTTAAGCGCAGCAATTGTCTTTATTTGCCGCGATGGAAAAATGGATAAGCGCCCTAGGCCTTGTTTGCTTTGTTTTACTTGCTTGGCTGATTTCTTACGACCGAAAGAAAGTCGATCTCAAACTAGTTCTTTCGGGAGTTGCACTTCAGATTATTTTTGGAATGCTCGCGTTGTGGACCGATGTGGGACAATGGTTTTTTGCAACTGCGCGCGATTTCGTCAGCAACATCATTTCTTTCTCGGACACAGGAGCCGAGTTTATTTTCGGCAGCGACTTTCGTGATCACTTCTTTGCTTTTTCTGTGTTACCAACAATCATTTTCGTTTCTTCGATCATGTCTTGTTTGTTTTACTTAGGCCTCATTCAAAAAGTTGTCTCAGCAATGGCTTGGGTCATGATTCGTTTTATGAAAGTTTCAGGGGCGGAAGCACTTGCTGCTAGCGCCAATGTTTTTGTTGGACAAACCGAAGCCCCTCTCGTCGTCAAGCCCTATATTGAAACCATGAGTCGCTCAGAGCTTATGGCCATGATGACCGGTGGCATGGCCACCGTTGCTGGCGGGGTGATGGCGGCCTATGCAAGCTTTGGAGCAGATCCAGGACACCTCTTAGCTGCTTCGATCATGTCGGCTCCAGCATCCCTTGTCTTGGCAAAGATTATATTGCCCGAGACAACCGAACCTGTAACTCGTGGGAAAGTTAAAATTAACTTGGAGATTCAGGATGAAAACATTTTAGACGCTGCCTGTAGAGGTGCTACAGAGGGTTTGAAACTCGCGCTCAATGTAGCCGCAATGCTGATTGCCTTCATCGCCTTAGCTGCTCTCGTGAATTACTTTTTTGCATTTCTTCCCCAAGTCAGCGGCCAAAAACTTAGCATGGAAAGAGTTTTGGGATGGGTTTTCTCGCCAATGGCATGGCTTATGGGAGTGCCTTCACAAGATGTTCAAAGCATAGGCGCGCTGTTGGGAAAGAAAACAGTTCTTAACGAGTTTGTAGCGTTTGTCGACCTAACCGCAATCAAAGACTCCCTATCACCAAGAGCCTTCACTATTGCAACTTATGCTTTATGTGGCTTTGCCAACTTTTCTTCAATCGCCATCCAAATTGGCGGAATTGGAAGTCTGGTTCCCAAGCGTCGAAAAGACCTTGCACAACTGAGCTTTAAAGCGATGATTGCAGGAACCTTGGCTGCCTTTATGACCGCCTGTATTGCGGGGATGCTGCTCGATTGATCACCTAAGACGCCTACTTATACAGCTCTTTTTTTATTTGATATTTAGACAATAACTTGTGGAGTTGTCGCACACCAACCTTGGCCTGCATAGCCGTGTTCTGAATGCTCCCATTTGTTTTCTCCAGAAGCCCCGTTAAGTATTGCCGCTCAAAATCTTCAATAACTTTAGACCTAGAGTCCGCCAACGACTTTTCAATATCGACAACGACCTTTGGTCGTCCCTCGGTATCAACTTGTTCCACCAAATCACTTGGTAAGCTCTCAAGTGTGATTACATTACTCTTTTCTAAGATGCTGGCCCTTTCAATTACGTTCTGCAACTCGCGAATGTTACCTGGCCAAGCATGAAGCTTGAGCGCCGCTAATGCAGAGGGCTCGACCCCAGTAAAGCTAAGCCCATACTTCGCATTGATGTTCTCCAAACTTCGCTTCACCAACAACTCGACATCCTCTAGACGCTGCCTCAACGGAGGAATCAAAACCGAAAAAACATTCAATCGGTAATACAAATCTTCTCTAAACTTTCCGACCTGAACAAGATCCTTCAAACGCTCGTTCGTAGCTGCAATGACTCGAACATCCACAGAAACATCTTGCTCACCACCCACGCGCTGAAAAGAAGAGTCTTGCAATACTTGCAAAAGCTTGATCTGAGCCGATGCACTTAAAGTCGAAACTTCATCAAGAAAAATGGTCCCAGACTCGGCCAACTCAAAGCGACCCAACTTTTTCTTTACAGCCCCCGTGAAGGCTCCCTTTTCATGACCAAAGAGCTCACTCTCGACCAACTCGTCAGAGACCACTCCACAATGCAAGGAAATGAAGGGACCCTTTCGCCTAGGGCTAACTGAATGGAGCCACTTTGCCAAATGACTCTTTCCAACTCCGGTTTCCCCCTCAATAAGAATGGTTGTTTTGGTAAGAGCCGCCCTCTCAAGCTCTTGAACGAGTTTGTTCATCTTTGAGGATCTGAATTCAAACTCATCGGAAATATCCGTATGGATGTCTCTTCTTCGATGATAGTCTAACTCGGCAGAACCGGCCAAAGAGTCAAAAAGCTGCTTCACCACTGCTTCAAAATCAGCCAATGCAACATTCTGGTGAACCCAGTATCGAAAGCCCTTGCTGGAAGCCAAGGTCAGTTTTTCCATCTCGTTTTCTTCGATGACAAGCAAAACTCGCGAAGAAGCCAGGTTAAGGGCCTGGACCTGGGCTAAATCAGTAAGGGAGCAAAGAAATACTTGAGACAGCCTCGAAGGCGAATCCGCGCCTTGAGAAGACAAGTCTTTAAAGGAAAGCTTTTCGCAGGGCCATTTCCAGACCCTCATCTTTTCTTCAAGAGTGCCTAAACTACCAAGCAATACTAAAGGGGTCATAGCAAGATTGTAGTCCTCTCTAAAAGCTAAGGGAAATAAAATCAGAACGCCCTGGCAGTTCCATTCGGAACTAAGGATTCCGAAGTAAAGCGGCCACCTCCGTTTTAAGCAACACGGGACTGGCACATCCCTTGCAATTACA
>JAACVK010000055.1:7117-8303 GCA_009991595.1 bacterium
GCTATTCAAATGAGTCAAGTTCGCAAAAAGATGAACGAAGTGGATCAACGCGTCGAAAAAGCCGCTCAAGAGTTTGAAGACCTGAGAGCAGCCTATCTAAGTCTTTTCTTTCCAAATGAATTTTCAAACGTAGCTTCTGCTTACGATAAAATGGTGAAAAGTTTCAAAAGCGATTTAAACCTCGAAGTTGTGGGGAACCTAAGTCGGCTCGAAGATAAGCTAAGTAAGCTTAAAGCGCTCCACCAATCTCTCCGCTTTCAATCAAGCACCTATCGGAATTTACAACGCTTAAGAGAAGAAGCTGGAAAATTGGGAAGAGAAGAGGCCTTCGAAGACATTGACGAAGAAGTCAAAGACCTTTTTTTAGAGATTGAAACCGAAAGCAGCGCAGAACTTCACGAAGACAAAATCCTCATACTAACGAAAGAGTTAAAAAGTCTCATACAAGACTATAAAAAAAACCATGTATGAAAAACCTTTGAAAGGGGTAAAAATGAAAAAACTTGCTACCATAATCACCTTAACCATGCTCGCCACAGCTCCACTTGCTTTTTCTGAATCAGAATCAAATGATGGAGAGTCTTATGAGTGGACTCCGAGTGATGAAAGCTCAACCGCCGAGGACTACGCCACAGAGCAACCCTCTCCGGATTCCGAGCCAGCTGTTGAATACGAAACTGAAGACACTTTCAGTTCAGAAGAATAGATTTCAAAAACACCTAGCGACTCTTTCCCCATCTATTGGAAAAAGTCGCTAGGCACCTTATTCCATATCATCAAAAAGAGTAGTTTTGTATTTTGTGGCGCCGGCCTTGTGTGAGGCACGAGCAATTAGGTGCGTTCCTACTGGGACTGTAAAGAAGAAAAAGATTACAATCAAAACACTCTTAATGGCTGTATCCCAACTAAAGAAATACATTCCTAAAGCAGAAAAAACCAAAATCTTTCCTAAAGTAGAAGCTTTTGAAGAGGTGTGACATTTCGTATAGACATCGGGCATTCGATAAACGCCAAGCGCTGCCAAAAAGACTAAAAGACCACCTAAGACTAAAACCGGTCCCACCAAAAATAAACTCACGACTTAACCTCGTTTTCTTTCTCAATGAAGCGGGCAAAAATGCCCGTCCCCAAAAAGGCAAACAAAGCCAAGACCATCGCAGCACTCAAATAGTGTGGGTGGTTTCCG
>JAACVK010000048.1 GCA_009991595.1 bacterium
GCTCAACAGGCTTTATTCAGGCCCTCAACAGCATTGAAAACAGGGTTTTTGAAACAGAGCTTGAAGACGGGCAAAGAGTGGTTGCCAAGTTTTACAGACCAAATCGATGGACCCCCGAACAAATTGCAGAAGAACACAAATTCACCACACTGCTATCGGACTCGGAGATTCCCGTCGTCGCGCCCTTAGAATTAGCCCAAGACACAAAACTTGAGCTATTGGGACCAAGTCTCGCCAAAACCCCTCAAGGAGTGATGTTTTCGGTCTATCCAAAGGTCGGCGGCCGCCTAAAAGACGAACTAGAGGCTTCTGAAGTTAGAAGTTGCGCCAAATACATCGCCCAAATCCACAACATTGGAGAAAGCCTGGGAAACAGCTCTAGACGGGCACTTAGCATTGAGAACTTTATAGAAAAGCCGCTCTCCATCCTTGGAAATGGTGAGTGGATGTCTGACGAGTATTGGACTCATTACGAAGCTCTAGCCCTTCAAATCAAAGCCATTGGCCAAGGACGCCTCAACCAATGCCAATTCGTTCGCATTCACGGAGACTGCCACGTTGGTAACGTAATCTGGAATTGGGATGGAGACCCTCTTTTCGTCGATTTTGACGACATGATGATTGGCCCTGTCGTGCAAGACCTTTGGATGCTCATCCGTGGACGCGATCAACGCGATGATGAACTCAAAAATGAATATCTAGAAGCCTACAACTACTTTAGAGAGTTTGACCTCAATCAACTTGAACTCATTGAAGTTCTGCGGGGGATGAGACTCATTCATTACTCAGCCTGGATTGCCGAACGATGGCAAGATCCTTCTTTTCCACACAACTTCCCCAACTTCGCCTCGCCCGGATATTGGCAAGAAGAATTGCAAGCGTTGCGAGATGTGCTGGAGAGAATAGTTTGATTCTCGGCGCTAGCAGCACTATGTAGAAGAAAATGAAAATTGACGCCAACACCTTTGATCCTCGAAGATATTTTCGTGGAGCAAACTTCTTCCAATTGCGAAGAGGGAACCATCGCGAACTCGCCGTAACAAATTTGTTAGCCGCACTCACGGGAATCATTGCCGGCTATGCCGCCCTTGGCTTTCGAGGCATGATCTCTTTTTTTCAGAATCTATTCTTGCTGCACTCGGTCAGCTTTGCAGAGGTATCACCACTCGACCACGTTCGAGGCCTCTGGATCATTCTTTTCCCCGCCGTTGGCTTAACGCTCAGCTACTATACTTGTAAATGGTTCGCTCCCGAAGCCGAAGGACACGGTGTTCCCGAAGTCATCGAAGCCGTAATGGCCAAAGGTGGCCGAATGAAAAAACGAGTTGTCATAGTGAAGGCGCTCGCTTCAAGTTTAACCATCGGATCTGGTGGCTCGGTTGGACAAGAAGGCCCCGTCGTCCAAATTGGCTCAGCTGCTGGCTCCGCCTTTGGACAGCTTTTCCAAGTAAGGACAAAGCTTTTAAAAATTTTAGTCGGTTGCGGCGCCACCGGCGCGATTGCCGCCACCTTTAACACTCCCATTGCCGGAGTAATCTTTGCCGTAGAACTCATTCTTTTTGAATTTAAGTTCAGATCTTTTGTTCCCCTAGTTATTGCTTCTGTTTTCGCAACTATGATCACTCGAATTTATCTTGGTGAGCACGTTGCATTTGATGTTCCAACCTACTCTATCGATAATCCCGTAGAATTACTTTTCTACATTGGCTTAGGCTTCGGAGCTGGCGCAATTGCAGTCTTCTTTATTAAAACTCTTTACGGAATTGAAGACACCATGCGCGCCATTAAGACTCCGTTCTTCATAAAGTCGATTGGCGCAGGCCTGATTGTAGGTCTCGTTGGTTATCGCTTTCCAGATATCTTCGGAAGTGGCTATGATGCCATAAGCTCTGCACTAAACCAAGGAATGACACTTCCCTTACTCTTAACCCTCCTCATCTTAAAGATTTTTATGACAAGCTTCACTTTAGCCGGCGGTGGCTCGGGTGGTGTATTTGCTCCATCTCTGTTTCTCGGCGCGATGTTTGGTGGAGTGTTTGGCGAAGTTTTAAAGGAATTTTTCCCCGACTTTGCGATCAACTCAGGTGCTTACGCTCTTGTTGGCATGGCCGCGTTTTTCGCAGGCGCGAGTAGGGCTACCTTTACTTCGATCGTAATTCTATTTGAGATGACCTCAGACTACTCAATCATACTTCCCCTCATGCTCGCCTGCGTAGTTTCCTCTGAAACGGCGTGGCTTCTATCTCGACACTCCATCTATTCCCTTAAGCTAGCGCGCAGAGGACTCAACATGATCACCGATATGGGCGTCAACGTTATCGAAAAAACAATGGTCGGCGACATCATGACTGAAGATCCGCTTGCGGCCAAAGAAGACATTTCTCTCGAGGCCGCCCACGAAAGATTTTCAAAATATCATCACAAAATTTTCCCAGTCATAAACGACAAAGGAGTTCTTTTAGGTTCTTTCACAAGACACGAGCTAGAAACAGCCTACCAAAAAAACATTAAGGATGCGGCAACAGTGGCTCTTTCTGAAATAGTTAATCCCGT
Source organism: bacterium (assembly GCA_009991595.1). Classification (GTDB taxonomy): domain Bacteria; phylum Bdellovibrionota; class UBA2428; order UBA2428; family UBA2428; genus JAACVK01. The sequence goes on from JAACVK010000048.1 coordinate 2,554, forward strand.
AGCCAACGTTGCTTTCCCCAAAGAATCCGTTCAAGATGCCCTCAACAGAATTCAACCCGGTCGAAGCACGCGAATTTTTGTCGTCAAACCCGATTCAAAGAAACTGATTGGAGTTGTAAGCCCTTCTGACTTTGTGAGGATGATGACGAAAGCAGAGGGCTCTGATGAATAGTTTTTTTCTAAAAAGTGACTTTGGCGATATTCAGATTGAATATAACCATGAAGAAAAAATAGAGAGAATTCAGATTCTTTCAAAAAAATCCAAAGCACTAAATTCAGCTCCACCTAAAAAGTTGTCTTCGTTTTACAAAGAACTTAAATCCCATCTTGATGGAAAAGAACCTAACTATAAACTTAACGACTTTAACTTTGAGAAGCTTCCAAGCTTTCAACAAACAGTTTTGAGAACTACTTTTAAGATACCTTTCTCCGCCACACGCTCTTACAGCGAGATCGCTTTACTCTCTGGGAAACCAGGAGCCTCTCGAGCGGTAGGGACAGCCCTCAAAAGGAACCCCTTCCCCTTAGCTGTGCCCTGTCATCGAGTTTTGAAAAAAAATGGAGAGTTGGGACAATTCAACGCACCTGGCGGAAAAGCGACAAAAAAACGTCTCTTGGAGTTAGAGGGATGCTCTACTCTAATGCGCGCCAAGCCATAAACGCCACGACTGCAATTAGAAGCAAATAGTAATTGTTCCTCATTCGTTAAACTCACTCCCCACCTACATTCTAAATCTATTCCTCAAAAATCACAGCGCCAATTAAATTATATCTAAACATAAAATCAGCATCAGCCGATCTGCCCAGAATGAGGAGATCCATGTATCCTCATTTCACAAGGAGAAGCACTTTGAAAAAAATCACATTTAAGACACTCGCATTAATATGCATAACACTTGGGATTAGCACTTTTGCAAGCTCAAAAGAGAAAGCCCACTGGGACTACAAAGGAGCCCAAGGCCCAGAGAAATGGGGTTCGCTTAACCACGAGTGGCAAGCCTGTGCAGACGGCAGCAAACAATCTCCTATCGACTTAAAGTGGAAGAAGCCTAAATCAGACAGAACAATTAGCTTCCATTACAAATCAAGCCCTTTCAAAGTTTTAGACAACGGACACACTGTTCAAGCAAACTTCATGGAAGGAAACTACGTAAAAATTAAAGGTCAACGCTTCGATCTTTTACAACTTCACTTTCACGCACACAGTGAGCACAGTATTGGTAAAAAGTTCTACCCATTGGAAATGCATTTGGTTCATAAAAATGCCGAAGGCAAGCTAGCCGTAGTTGGAGTAATGTTTCAAGAAGGTGCCGAGAACCACGAGCTTGAAAAGATTTTCGCTCACGTTCCTAGCAAACAAAATCACGAAAAGGCTGTAGAAACGAACCTTGACTTCAACGGCTTGGTTCCTTCTGTCAAAACCCATTATCATTACATGGGATCTCTAACGACCCCTCCTTGCTCAGAGGGAGTTAACTGGAACGTCTTTAACACAGCAGTTAGCGCTTCAGCAAAACAGCTAGCGGCATTCAAAAAAATGTATTCCGCAAACTACAGACCTATTCAAAATTTGAACGGTCGACTTCCAGCAAACTACTAATTTCAAGAAAAGGCCACGCTTTCTATTTGGAAAGCGTGGCCTTTTCTTTTTTAATTTCTTTCAGTTCTAAAAGTGAATCTTGAACCCACCGAGACAAATGATCACGGCCTTCTTTAGTGTGAGGGTTGCTAAACAGCTCTGCGTTCAAACACAAATGAGACATAAGCCGAGAGCGTCCAAAACTCTTGCGATAGAGACTTATTTTCAATTCGGAATCTTCTCCATCGTTGACAACTTTAATAAAAAACTTCTTCGACCCGCTCAAGGCTAAACGAAGCCCATTCAAAACGTCTTCCGAGAATGCGATTAACCCCTCTAAGATGAACTCAGTTTCGAGCGCCGTTTTTTCTCGCTCCTCCGCAGTCAGCAAAAACTTACCCGGACTAGTCTTAACCAATTGACTTTTAAAAAGCTTAAAATCCGATAAAAATGTATGCAATTCCTCAACTGAAAACCCACCACTATAGGCGTTCATTCTATTCTTAAACTTAAAGAAGCGATCCACTGGGGGGGGCTAGAAACACATCTCTCTTTAAGGGAGACAAATCAGCAGAGCGCTTTGCTTCCCAATTGAGGTGTCGAATCTCATGGTAAACAAAGAAGGGCAAAATATTCACATCTAAAATAGATTCGAAAGGTAAAAATAGCTCGTCAATGAGCGTGCTAGCAAAAAAATCTTCGTAGATGTTTTCGTAGAAATTAATTAAAAGCCTAGCATCTAGCTTATTATTCAAACCCTCTGCAATACGCCCCAACAAAGTGTCTTGGCTGGGTTGAATAACAAGATTTAACCCTTCACGAACAAAGGAAACCCCCTGTTCATCTAATAGCTTCATTACCTTCAGCATGATTTCTGGATACTGCTCTAACAACCAATCAGCAGCTTCTTCTCTACCAATTTGATCGGCTCTTTCCTCAAAAGCTTCTTCCAAATCTAAGATTTCTTCATACAAGTCAGCTGCCTGCTTGGTGGAAACCTGAAGCTCATCCTGACAATTGAAAGCAGAGACTCTAGGAATCAACACTAGCGACAAAACACAAAAAATGACTCGAAATAACTGCACCCAAAGCTCCCTTGTTCTCTTAAGGACCTTGTAGAAGAGTCAAAGAGAAACAGACACTTAAAAAGGCTTAAGGGACATTTAGAGGTCAAGCCCCGCCCAAAAGGCAGCTTAAAGCTCGTTCTTCAGGAAATAGTCCACAAAGGGCTTTACCGAATCAGAAAAGACTTTCTGAGACTCCCAGGAAAGTAGCTCTTTAGCTTTAGTGGAGTCCAAGCAGCTCCGAAAGACCTCCCCCGCCCTCAAAGGCAAACGCTTGGGCTCCTTAAAGCCTTCAATCGCCTTAAAATATGGAGTTCCCTCCATAGCAGCAAAAACAAAAGAATAAACTTTTTCACTAGAGGTTTCGACACCAGTCCCAATATTGAAACCCGTATCTAAACAAGTCTCCTGCATCCGCTCAAAAGCTCTCATAAAAGCGCTGGCGACATCAGAGACATGAACATAATCTCTAGTCACAGCTTCCTCCCCAAAAACTATAGGAGCTTTTCCAGCAACAAATTTCTCCGCAAAAATTGGCAAAACTCCAGCCTCCCCCTTTGAAATTTGCCGCTCCCCATAAACATTTGCCAAGCGCAAAGCAGCCCAGCTAAAGTAATTATCAGATTCAGGATCACTGGAGAATGCCTTTGAGGATTTCATACTTTGAACAAAAGCATTCAGATAAACCTCGCCAAAACTCTTTGTTGCACCATACATGCACTCCGGCCAAAGAGGAATGTCTTCCGAAGTCGGTATCTGTGAAGTCGAGCCATAAAGAGCTCCCGCGGTATTGGCATACAAATAGAATCTTGGTTTTACTTTTTTAATCCATTTACAAACATTTAAAGCTCCCCGAGCATTTAAATCAAAATCTAAATCCAAATCTTCAAAGGAAGCCGTAACAGAGGTTTGTGCTGCAAAATGAAAAAGAGCATCTGCCCGTCCCGCCTTCTCCCATGCAAGAGCATCGCGAATATCTTCCTTAAAAAGTGTCAGCCTAGTCCCTGCATTTTTAGCGACTTGAAGGGATTTCTCTAAATTTGATTCTCTTCCCGAACTAAAATCATCAAACACCAGCACCTCGTGCCCTGCTTCAACCAATCGATCAACAACATGACTTCCGATGAAGCCGGCCCCGCCGGTAACAATAACTTTCATAGAATTATATCGCCACAACCCTTAGACCCTGTCTAGAAAAAGAAACCCTTTTCTCGGGAACTGCCCTCAAAACCTCGTCAACGAATGCTTCGATCAACTTCATCTTCAACTGCTTACGCTTATAAACCAAGACAATTTGTCGGGCTGGCTGCGGTGCCTCAAAGCTATAAACTTTCTTAGAAACTGAACCCGAAAAAAGATAATCCAAACTCAGTGCAGGCAACAAGGTATAACCCTCTCCCGATGAAACAAGATTTTTAAGTGTTTCAAGAGTATCTACCCTTAAGTCAATGTTATTAATCGAAAGCTGTTTTTGCTTTGAAGAACAAAGCTTCAAGCTCTGCTCCCTAAGACAATGTCCCTCATCCAAATGCCACATTTTCGAAGGGTCTAAATCCGATGGCTTTAAAGTAGACTTTTTAAATTGTTTAACCCGACTGGAAGAATAAACATAAAATTTTTCGTAAAAAAGATGCTTCTTCTGTAAATCAGAGTCCGGTAATGGCCCCGCGCAAACCACTGCATCAAGCTCTTCGTCGTTTAACTTTCTAAGAAGAACCTCGGTTTTAGATTCCTCCACCAACAGCTGAACCTTAGGATACAATTCTGTAAAGTGGGTCAACATTCTTGGCAACAAGTAAGGCGCTAGGGTCGCGATGAGCCCCACTCGCAATGTTCCACGAACCCCGCCTTCAGATTGCCCAGCCAAGTCCTGTAGAACATCTCGCTGTTCAAGAACTACCTTGGCTTGTTCAATGATGAGCTTTCCTCGATCCGTAGGAATTACCGGCTTCCGGCTACGGTCAAACAAAGCTCCCCCAAGCTCCTCTTCAAGCTTCTGAAGCTGCATACTTAGAGTAGGCTGAGTCACCAAGCAGGCCTCAGACGCCCTGCGAAAATGGCGAAATTTGTCCACGGCCACCAAATATTCTAACTGAGTAAAAGAAATCATAGACCCTATCTATCATTAGTTAGAAATGATTGATTTTTCAAGTCAACTGGAGTGGCTTAATATGTTATAAATATTCTCAAAGAACAACAGACAAGGAGTAACTCAGTTATGAAAATAGACATTGGAATTGATGAAGGAAAACGACAGAATATTGCTAAGGGCCTTTCCTCGGTCTTAGCCGATAGTTACGCTGTTTACTTGAAAACCCACAATTATCACTGGAATGTGACGGGTCCTATGTTTCAAGCACTCCACACTATGTTTGAAACCCAATACACAGAACTAGCCATTGCCGTTGATGATTTAGCTGAAAGAATTAGATCCCTCGGATCTTTTGCACCGGGATCCTTTAAACAATACATGGAACTATCAAGTATTAAAGATTCCGACGAAGTGCCCAACGCCAAAACCATGGTTGCAAATTTAGTTCAAGCTCATGAAGCGGTGGTCCGAACCATTCGCCCTGTGCTTAGCCAGGCTTCAGAAGCTTCAGATGACGCGACTGCCGATCTCTTAACCCAAAGACTCAACATCCACGAAAAAAGCGCATGGATGCTACGAAGCATTTTAGAGGATCAATGAAGAAGCAACTACACAGAGCAAGCACACGGGGATCAGTGGACTATCGCTGGCTAAAAAGTAAACACTCCTTTAGTTTTGGTGAATTCCACAGCCCTGAAAGGCAACAATTCGGCATGCTTCGTGTAATCAACGATGATGTCGTTGCACCATCAAAGGGCTTCGGCACCCACCCTCACGCCAATATGGAGATAATATCCATTCCACTTTCCGGCACGCTTCTTCACAAGGATTCAGAAAGAAACGAGCACATCATCAAAGCTGGAGAAGTTCAGGTCATGTCTGCAGGAAACGGCATTGCCCACTCGGAGTTCAACCATTCAGACTCAAAAGATGTAAACTTTTTACAAACTTGGATTATTCCAAAGACCATGGATATTAAGCCTAAATATCAACAAAAGATGTTTAGCTTCGAAGAGCCTGGTCAGCACTACATTGTTACGGCCGACGAAAGAGAGAACTCTCTTTGGATCAATCAAGATGCATTCCTAAGCATAATCCAGCTTCGTCACTCGAATTTTGACATTAAACTCAACGACCCTGAGCACGGAATTTACTTTTTCGTGATTAAAGGCGAAGTAAGCGTTGAAGGTGAGACCCTCAAGAGCAAGGACGCGGTAGGAATTACCAAAGCCCAAAGCGTCAACATAAGCTCAAGCGGACATGCTCAAGTTTTAGCCATTGAAGTCCCTATGAGCTAAAGACCTTTGATCATCAAATCGTGAATATGTTCTCTGTTTTTATCGAAGTTTCTACTGTAGGTTCCGTCTGAATTCATAACCCAATGCTGAATTCGATCAGACACCAACAATTCCATATATCGAGCAATCTCAGCCTTAGAAGTAGCCGAATAAACGGGCACAACAACTTCAACTCTTTCATTCAAATTCCGACGCATCCAATCAGCAGAACCCAAAAAGACGTTCCCATCTTCCATCTTTTTCTTTCCGTCCTGAAAGCAAAAGATTCTGGAATGCTCTAAAAATCGACCAATAATCGATCTAACCGTAATGTTCTCACTCAACCCTGGGACCCCTGGTGACAACCCACTAAAGCCTCTAACGATTAGGTCAATTTTGACTCCTTTTGCAGAGGCTCTATAGAGAGCTCTAATAATCTCTGTATCATCAAAGTTGTTAAACTTAACAATAATTCTAGACTCGAGCCCTCTCTGAGCATTCTTGGCTTCATTGGCAATCGACTCTAGAAAGCGCTCTTTCATATTAATTGGACTTAATAAGACGTGCTTGTAGTTTTTCTTTTTAGAGCGCCCTGTTAGATAGTGAAAAACTTCCGTAAGCTCTGCGCATATCTTGCTGTCAGCTGTGAACAATCCTAAATCCGTATAAAACCCAGCCGTCTGAGGGTTGTAATTACCCGTGCCAATATGAGCATAAGACTTATATTCTCTTCGTTCTTTACGAACAACCAAGACAACTTTCGCGTGCGTCTTGAGCTTCAACATTCCATAAACAACATGAACTCCGGCATCTTCAAGCACTCGAGCCCAACGTATATTACGCGCTTCATCCAGCCGTGCCTTCAACTCAATAAGACAAACAACTTGTTTACCATTTTGCGAAGCTCTCTTTAAAGCATCAATAATAGAACTTTTAGATCCAGCACGGTAAAGAGTCATTTTTATAGAGACTACATCTGGGTCGTCGGCCGCCTCCGAAATAAATCGCTCCACACTTTCTGTAAAAGAGTCCACTGGATGATGGACCAGAACATCCGCCGCCTTTATCGCCTTGAAGATGGAAGCATCGGACTTTAACAAGGCCTTGGGAACCTTTGGCCGATGCCTAGAAAAGCGCAGTTTTGCAATTTTAAGCTTTGCTATAGAATCAAGCCGCTTATACTCAAGAGGCATAGGCTCTTCGAAAACTCTCGAGTCATCCACCCCCAACTCATCCTTTAAAAAGCGTAAAAGCCATTTACTTTCATTCTTAGGAACTTCGATTCGAACAACTTCAGCAAAGCGCCGCAGCTTAATTTCTTCGGCAATTAACTCCAAAAGATCTTCTGCATCTTCTTCCTCTTGCTCTTTGATGTCTAAGCCTCGAGTTACCTGAAAAGGCAAAACATCCACAATCTCCATATCAGGGAAGAGCATCTCCAAATGCGATTTCACCACATCAAACATACTCACATAGCGAAACCCTGGGCTCCCCTTCCTTTTGGGAAGAATAATCCAAGTTGGAAAGAGATCTGGAATTTTTATCCGAGCAAAAAGCCTTCCTTTCTTCTCAGGATCCCTCAACTCGACGGCTAAAGAAAAAGTCAAATTAGAGATCAAAGGAAAAGGATGCCCTTTATCGACAGCCATGGGCGTCAACACAGGAAAAACCTTTTCTTTAAAAAACTGCCTACACCACTTCTTTTCGTTGGTCGTAAGCCTAACCCAAGAGAGTAGATCAACCTTCTTTTCCTTAAGCTGAGGGATTAGGTCATTTTCCACAATGGAGGCATTCTGCAGATTCAACCGACGCACTTCTTCCAAGAGAGCGTGAAGCTCCATCTCTAGTTCCTGAGACGCCTTCAAATCTTTAGTTCGAGCCAATTCAATTCGATGCAACATCCGAGAAACACGCTTCATGAAAAACTCGTCTAGATTCGAGTTAAAGATGTTTGAAAAGTGAACTCGCTCAAGAAGAGGCACATCTTCACTAGAAGCCTGAAAAAGGACGCGCTCATTGAAGCGTAACCATCCAATTTCCTTATCTAAAAACACCTTCTTACTTTTTTTCACTTTGATAACTGTCCAACCTTGAATCTATATCATAGACTACGACAAATGGCTTTTTCCATCACGGACTGGATTCCTAGATTGAACACGAGAACCTTAAAAAATAAACAATATCAGACATTAAGACTTGCTGCAGTGGACGTTGGCTCAAACGCTATTCGAATTCTAATCGTCGACACCACCACGAAAGGTTCTTTTGTCGAGGTCTTCTCAAAGCGCTTCTCTCTAAGACTGGGTAGCGAAGCCTTCTCGGGCCATGGATTTTCACCTGCCACGTTCACTAATTTTTTAGGCGTGTTTGAAAAAATTAGATCTTATCTTGATTACTATGAAGTCGATTTTCACAGAACCGTAGCAACAAGCGCTATGCGAAATGCCAAAAACGCACCAAGAGCTATTTCTGAAATCGCCAAAAAGTTTTCAATCAAAATAAACATCATTAGCGGGGAGAAAGAGGCCGAAACCATTCTTGAGGCCGTTAAAAATCTTCCAAAACTCACAAAAGATTTGACTATAATGGATTTAGGAGGAGGTAGTCTTGAGATTTTGCACGCTCGGAATCAGAAGATGAAGGCTTTTGCCACGCTTCCTCTCGGAGCGGTCCGATCACTAGACTACTATCAAGATTGCCCTGAAAAATTAGAGGAACGCATCACTTCTGTTATAGAAAAAAATGCAAAGCTTTTATCTAACTTTGCACAAGACACAAATCAAACAAAACTTCTTTTAGGCACCGGTGGGAACATTCGATCTCTCAACAAACTTGCCAATCGTATTATCAATGGAAAAATCAACAAAAAGACGATGACCCGAGATCAACTCTGCATTGTTTTGGACCGGCTAAGCGAACTAAACTTAAAACAACGTCAAAGGGAACTTGAGCTCCCTCCCGACAGAGCCGACGTCATCCTTCCGGCCGCGCACGTATTTTATGAGTTCATGTTCTACTTTGGCTTTAAATCAATTTATGTTCCCAAAGTAAGTCTCAAACACGGGATCATAGCCAAGCTCATCGAAGACAAGGCCCTTCTTTAAACAACGGCTTTCATCAACAAGGCACAAACCCAAGCTAAGTAAGTTCCAACGGCGTAGCCCAATATGGCTAAGAGCGCCCCCACAGGCGCTAACGCAGGGTGAAAGGCACTTGCAATAATAGGAGCAGAAGCAGCTCCTCCAATGTTGGCCTGACTTCCTACCGCAACATAGAAAAAAGGAGCTCGAATCAATTTTGCTACAATCAATAACAACAAGATATGAACCAAGATCCAAATGCCGCCAATCAGGAATAGTCCTGGATTATCAAAGATCGCCAAAACATTCATATGCATACCAATGGTTGCCACCAAAATCATAATGAACAAATTTGCAATTTTAGAAGCACCTATTCCCTCAATCTTTCGCAATGGAGTAAAGGAAAGAAGTATGGCTACAATAGTGGAAACGGATATGAGCCAGAAAAATCCAGAGGCGAGTCCAAACTTAGCCCATCCAGGAAAATGCTGACTAATGAAAGGGGCAATAATGTCAGCACTAAAATGTCCAAAGCCGCAAACACCAAACGCAACAGCGCATAACTTAAAATAATCCACGCTAGTGGGGTTCTTTTCCTCTTGTCTTTGAAAACCTTCCATTTTCTTTTTTAGAGATTCAATGGCAGAAGAATCTGCTCGATTAAATCGATCAATCGCAGCAGTAACACCAATCCCCAGAAGTATAACGGCCATCCACGCATCAGCAAAAACAATGTCGACAGTCACCATAGAAGAAAAGGTCTCATCAGGAACTAAAAAGATCTCCTTCATAGCCGCCTGATTAGCTCCGCCACCAATCCAACTTCCAGCAATGGTTGACAAGCCTCTCCAAAGATTATCCGCACCTGCAGCCGTAATAACGTCTGGAGCAACTTTAGAACAGATCCACAACGCAATGGGGCCTCCGACAACGACCCCTATGCTACCTGTAAAAAACATAATCAAAGCCTTTGGCCCTAACTTGATAATCTCTCTGAGATCAACACTAATAGCCAAGAGCACTAAACTAGCCGGCAGAAAATATCGGGAGGCAACAAAATACAATTTAGATTCTTCGCCATTCACAAGACCACTGGTATTGAGCAAAGCTGGAATAAAATAACAAAGAAGAAGAGGAGGGACAAAAAGAAAGAACTTCTTTAAAAAAGGATGAGAGCTCTTCGCCCCCCGCAACACGGCATACAAGACCAAAAAGAGTAACCCCAACACAACTGCATCATTTGAAATCATACGCGCTCCCCCTTTAGCTTAAGGCTGTTCTTTGGGAGTGACAAAGCGTTTGGGAAAAAAATCTAAAAATGGGTCTTCTCGACCGTATTTTCTAGCTCCTTTTACAAATAAATGTTTCAATTTGCATTTCCCAAAAAACACATAACCATTTTCATGTGGAACAAATTCTGTTTCGTTCATTACTCGAATCTCTAGCGAGGTAGTTTTGCACTCGTCCAATTCGCCCGTTAGATGAAAAGCCTCGTGCACAAGTATCTCCGCAAGGTCCACAAGATCCAAGAAGAGGCTTCGCTTACAAGCCCTCAAGACGTGTTTCTCGTGGTAGGTGTTCATAATGGCTGGACGCTCCCAGCAGAGCAAAAAGTCATAAAACGGCTCTTCCTTGCTTCCCTTGGAAACTCCATCGCTGCTGAGTAAAATAGGCACATCTCGCAACTCAAAAAAGGCCTCCTCCAGAAGAACAATCTCCTCCTCATTAAAAGTATTACCCAAATTCATCTGAGAAATCCTTAGAAACCCGAGAGCCGTCTCACGAGCTAGCTCTATTTTTTCCCGGGCCTCCTTCTTTGGGCGCCATGCATCTTCGAGACTCAAGAAATACTTTGTTTCCTCTGATTGAGAAAAAGCTAAGCAAGGGAGAACTAAAATGAAGCAAAGGAAATTTTTCATACCGCTGGCTCTATCAACGTTTTTTTGAGATGAATAGCCTTAAAATTTCACCTGTGGATAACTCGTTAAGAATCCAACTCGGAGGCGTCGCCCCTGAACTAGACAAGAACCTCTCGAGAAATTTCCTCTATCTTATTCCATGCTTCCGTTACATGGCGCTCGGACACATCTGTTTGTCCAACGACCATCCTTAAGACAATTTGATCCTTGAGTTTCGTATGCGAAAGAAACAACTCACCAGACTGATTGATTCTGTTCATTAAACTCAAGTTTGCTTCATCACTCGCATTCAATCGAAAACAAACAAGATTAAAATGTCTATGAGCAGACAAACTAAAGTTCTCACTCTCTTGAATTCGCTCCTCAAGCTTAGCTCCTAAGTCTATATGTTCACGAATGATAGACTGAATCCCCTTCTTTCCATACCAACGCAAAACAAACCAAAGCTTTAAACTTCGAAAGCGTCGACCGAGACCTAGGCCCCAGTCCCGAAAGTTGATTGCCGACTCGCAATCAGGTGTTTTCAAATATTCAGGCAAAAGTGAAAAGCTTCTAATCAAAGCTTCTTTATGACGAATAAAAAAGGCAGAACAGTCAAAAGTCGTGAGCAACCACTTATGAGGGTTAACCACAATGCTATCGGCACACTCAATCCCCGATGCGAGAGAGCGCATCTCTGGCAAAACAAGTGCCGATCCAGCATAAGCAGCATCCACATGAAACCAAAGACCATGCTCCTTAGAGACTAAATGTATTTCTTGCAAATTATCTACAGCAGTTGAACCCGTAGTGCCAAAAGCTCCCACCACAAAAAAAGGCTTTCGTCCGCCCTGAACATCTTCTTCGATGGCAGACCTTAAAAGCGGAATCTGCATTTGTTGCTTGTCATCAACGGGAATTTTCCGAAGATTATGGTGACCTAAACCAATCGCCTTAGCTGCCTTTTCAATGGAGGAATGGGCTTCTTCAGAACAATACGCCACAAGCTGCGGCTGACCATGATAACCACTCTCATTTACCTTAAAATCAGTTGCTTTCTCGCGTGCCACTATCATAGCGGCCAACGTTGCATTCGAGGCTGAATCTTGAATCACTCCTGAGAATCCTTCTGGGAAACCAAAAAGCTCTCGAAGCCAATCCATCATTCTTAGCTCCAACTCGGTGGCCGCTGGGGATGTGGCCCAACTCATCCCTTGCACCCCTAAAGTGCTAATCAACATCTCCGCTAACACAGAAGGGGGACTTGAATTAGAAGGAAAATAGCCAAAGAACTTCGGGTGCTGCCAATGAGTGATTCCAGGTAAGATAATATTCTTAAAGTCTTCAAAAATCTTATCAAAACTATCGGCATTGTCTCCAAGTGACTCAGGCAGCTGGGCAAGAATCTCGCCGGGACGAACCTGCGAATAAACAGGGTATTCTTCAACAGTGTCTCGATACTCACCAATCCAATGACTAAGCTGTTCTAAAGCTGATTTAAACTCATCGCTCATGATTGCACTCCCTGTGAAAAGTCACTTAAATCGAACTGAAACAAAACACACTCGCTGTGGTCTTTCAAAGCCTCAAACGGCCTACGACCATCTTTCTGAAACTCTTGGTAAGACACCCTATGAATAGCTTTATAACTGGGAATCTTACTAAGGATTCTCTGATTAAAGGCACTGGTGACCTCTCCGACAGAGGTCTCATACCCCTTCCACCAAGCCCAAAAGGAAGCTCTTTCAAGCAAAGTCTTAGCAACCCCTAAGCCCTGGTATCGCGAATCAACGGCAACCATATGAGAGTGAACACTCTTCTTAGGGGAACAAGCCAACAAAGGCCTGCCTTGCTCTGAAACTGAAGACAGAAACTCTACAACCACATCCATTTTGGGGCCAAAGCTCACCCTCGGTTCAAAATCCTCATCGAGCTTAGTCGTTACTCGAATTCCTGCAACCTCACCTGTGATCCTATCAACAGCTACCCAACTCAAACCTTGGCCCAAAGCATGCCGAAGAAGCCCACTTGCAAATGGCAAAAACTCCCCCACCCCAACCTTCATAAGCGAAGTAATGGGCTCACTCTTTAGAAAAACCTCCACAATACAATCCAAAGAAGCTTGAAACGAATCTTGATCTAATAATCTATACTCAATGTCCTTATGATTTTTAAATGAGCTCACAATGACCTCTCCTAGTTCCACATCTGCAAGGGTTGGCCAGAACAATACCCCATAAACATTTGAGCCGTGATTCGATCCTCGCCCTCAAACTCACAAATGGCGTGCGGCCTTCTACAATTAAACAAAACCATATCTCCCTTCAGGGGCTTGATCCGAAGAGACGGAGGCAATTCACTTCTCCAGTCTGCAGGCACCGTTGTGAGTGGCCCCAAAGGTGGAACATCCCAAAGTTCGAGCTCTCCACCCTTATCAGGCACTTTCAGATAAACATTCGCCGCAAGCTGCGCATCTAAACGAGCAAATTGCTCTGGCAATGCATCAAAATGGGGCTGTTCTGCACTCAGATAGGAAAGATCACTTCGCGTAATGCGCACAATTCCAGCAAGCATCTTTTGCCCTTCGAAACTAGCCACGGTTGCTCCAAAAGACATTCTCTCATCAAGCTCTAGACGCAAGCGATCGATGGGCGTTAAAGCAGGAGACGCTAAGCCTCTCAAGTATTGAATAGACTGTTTAGCTTGCTGGTAATAATGCTCTCGCTTGCCATCACCAGCCTTTGCCTTGTAGAGGCCGTTGAAAGGAACGCCTAAACGATCCACTCCAAAATATTTCTCCTCCAAACGCCCTTCATCACTCACTTCATGAGTGTAGTTTTCTACCCTCTTGCTCTTCAACACGTTAGCAGCAAGGCGATCGCTATCAACTGCGGAATAATACCCCTCTACAATTAGGGCAACACATTCGCCAGTCACAAGCATTTCAATGTCTAACTCTGAAAAATCTTTAACACGTTTAACTCGACTTAAACTTCCCATAAGCTCTTCTCCCTCAAGCATTTAGCTATAAAAGGAGTTCTACAGCAGCCTACAGTCTAAATATAATTAATAGGAATAATATTAGTGATAGGTAATAACTATACATAGGTCTAGGAATTAGGGCAGGAGGTAAAAACTTCCATTTTTTCCTCATCGCGAAAGTCTTGAACCCTACACCAGTTCTTACGCTCTAACTCTTTTCGACGAGCCGAGCTGCCTTCGTGAAGGATATAAACATAACCAGATTGAGCCTCTGGCGCAGAAAAGTCTTTGCCTTCAAGATAAGCATATTCGCTGAACACATCTGCATACCAAGTCCAGGCACTTAAAACCAAAAAGTTATTAGGCAAGGTAGAAGAATCAAAATACAGATTGGTAACTTCCTGCTCGCTCTTGATCGATTGAACATAGCGCAAAGAGGACCAAAGCTTTTTTGGCCCCTTGGTTGCAACGACTCCGCAACTAACCAGCGCAGCAAACAAACAAACAATCAAAGAAACTTTTTGTAGCTTTAACTTTTCTAAAGCCTTCAGTTTCTCAAAAAGATACCCAAAAACAAGTCCGGCAGAAATAGCTACCCAAGGCAAAAGAGTCACCCAGATGTTTTCGCCATACCTATTCTTTGATAAATACATAAAGGCAAAACTTGTGAACCCCAACAACGGAACAAACTTTAGTCGCCACTCAACCCCCTTCAGAAAGGGTAAGACAAATACAAAGGGCAAAAAATAATTGGAATCCTTAAATAGCAGAGTCCAAAAATCGGAATTTAAAAAATTTCGCCACTGAACCCCTAAGCCAAAGCGTGAAGTTACTTGTCTATCCCAGTATATCTCAAAGAAATGTGGGACCTTGCTACTATAAAGCGCAAGCCCAAAAAGACTTAGAGGGAAAATCACCCCAGCACTAAAAGCCAGCAAGTTAGACAAGCGTCTGGGACGAAGAAGTAGAATAACTCCAATCACTGGGAAGAAGCCAAGAACCGTAAGCCCCTTGTAAAGAAAGGAAAGGAAAAGGCAAAGTCCTGCGGTTTTGAAGTGCATTTTCCATAGAAAGTAGAAACAAAACAAACCCCAAAACAAGCATCCCGCATCAAGACTTGGCGAAATAAACCAACGAGTAAAATAGGACATAGTCGCCAAAAAAAAGACACAGCAATATGCTGACCATCTATTTGAAAGCTCTTGCACAGAAACAAACACCAAAAGAAACAAAGCCCAAAGATAAAAAAGATTAGGCAACCTTGCCGCCATATCGCTGAAGCCAAAAATCCTCATAGAAAGAGCGGACAACCAAAACCCTAAATGAGGGTGCTCAAAAAACGTGGGAAAATCCACCTGTTGACCGTAAAGCTCAAAAAGCTCTCCTGTTCGAACGATGTTTCGAGCAATAGAGGCATACAACACAGAGTCCTGCTCGAGAAGGGAGTGAAAAGCAGGAAAACCTGCCACCGCCAACATTAAAAAAAAGAAACTAAGAGCAGGAACTAAGTAAGGTCGATAACTCATTCTCATATTGAACACTTGTTCAAAGGATTAAGAAGATTCCCATTATCACCATTGCCAAATTTTCTGAAAGACTCACAAAACCCAAGGGTAGATTCGAGTCTCCACCAATACAAGCACAATTTAGATCTTTCTTATCAATATAGACCGCCTTCGTAATGGAAATCACGCCAAGCAAACCGACCACAATACTTAAGCTCCCCGAAGCCGTAGAGTAAAGAGAAGACAGAAACAACAAACCGATGAACAACTCCAAAAATGGGTAAACATTTGCGTAAGAAGGAATCACCCTAGCTAACAAATCATATTCTCTAAAACCTTCTTTAAAGCCTGACACATTCATCAGCTTCAAACAGGCTAGTATGCTCAAAAAATACCCCATAAAACTAAGCATTTTAAATCCCGTTGCTACACTTAAAGCAAGCGCCACGGAGAAAACGGCAATGATCGGGGCGTAACTTGTTTTCTTAGCCTCTGACTCAACCTTAACCCCAAACTCTTCTGCTAAATCAGTGTAACCGCCAATGCGCTTACCTTGAAAAAAAATCTGAGGAACTGTTTTCACAGAGTATTTATTTTTAAACTCTTCCACCTCTTGATTGGATGAAAAAAGGTGATCATCGAATTGTTTTTTTTCTCTTTCTAAAAGAGAAACAGCCTTCTTTCCCCAGGGACACGTTTCATTTCTATAGACCTTATATTCTTTAACTTCTTGGCTCATCTCATAGACACTTAGCACAAGAAAGCCAGTGAGTAGAGAACCTTCAACTAAACAGAACTTCAACCTCGTGGACAACTCCATCGTCGACAAGCTCTATCGTATGAGGGCCTTGCTGCGCCCCAGACTGCCTATGCAATGAAATTTTATACAGGCTAGTTTTCCATCGGTATTCAATGGAGAAAAAATCCCAACCTTTAGGGACTCTTGGCTCAACGACTATGGCGTTTCCACAAAGCTCGAAACCCAAAAGTGATTCAACTGCCGCTCTATACATCCAACTCGCTGAGCCCGTATACCACGTCCAGCCACCACGTCCCACATGAGGAGAAAGTCCATAAATATCTGCAGCTGCAACATAGGGTTCGACTTTGTATTTGTGCAAACCAGCCCGAGTGGAACTGTGATTGATGGGGTTAAGAAGAGCATAGAGCTCAGCAGCTTTATCTCCGTCGCCTAATTTTGCAAAGGCCATTAAGGTCCATAAAGCCGCATGTGTGTATTGACCGCCGTTTTCTCTCACGCCGGGAACATAACCTTTGATGTATCCTGGATTTAGCTCACCTTTATCAAAGGGAGGTGTGAAGAGCTTTATAAGCCCATCTCCTCTATCGATAAGAAGCTCATCTACCGCTGCCATAGAGCGACGAGCACGCTTAATATCTCCTGCTCCTGAGAGCACTGACCAAGACTGAGTTATCGAATCGATACGACACTCTTGATTGGTGGATGAGCCCAAAGGAGTTCCATCATCAAAATAAGCACGCCGATACCAGTCTCCATCCCAAGCTTCACCCTCAATAGCTATCTTTAAATCGAGAAGATGCTGCTTATATTTTACCACTCGTGACCTGTGAGCCACGTCATTTTCTAAATATGGAAGAAAGGCTTCAATCGTTGAATATAGAAACCAAGCAACCCAAACGCTTTCGCCGCGGCCTTTCGGTCCAACCTGGCTCATGCCGTCGTTCCAGTCACCAGAACCCATCAAAGGCAATCCATGAGCACCAACCTTGAGACTACGGTCGATGGCGCGGGCACAGTGCTCAAGAAGACTCACCTCTTGTTCCGAAACTTCAGGAAGTGTGTAAGAATCGTCAACTCCTTCGCCAAGAATGGGGGCCTCTATAAAAAAGGTCTTTTCTTGGAGGATTGAATCATCGCCTGTTTTCTTCACGTAGAAACTTGCCACAAAAGGCAACCACAAGAGGTCGTCTGAAAAACGAGTCCTTACCCCTCGACCCGTGGGAGGATGCCACCAATGTTGAACATCTCCTTCAGGAAACTGATGGCTTGCGGCCCGTAAAATATGCTCTCGACTAATCTCGGGAGAATTGTAAACCAGAGCCATTACATCTTGAAGTTGATCACGAAAGCCAAAAGCACCGCCCGACTGATAAAAAGCGGAGCGCGCCCAAACTCGGCAGGAAAGCGTTTGATAGAGCAACCAATTGTTGACCAGAATATTCATCGCCTCGTCTGGAGTTCTAATTTGCAGCCCACCTAGCAAATGCTCCCAGTAGGCTGCCGATTCATGGAACGCTTGTTCAACTGATTCGTGACTGGAAAACTTATCGAGAATCCCTTGCACTTCCTCAATATTCTCACCTTGCCCGAGAAGAATGAAGAACTCCCTTGATTCACCTGGCTCCAAACTAAACTTATGTTGCAAGACTCCACAAGGGTCGAGACCAGCGCCCGAGGCCTTCGAAAGCTTTAGACTGCCAAGGGCAATGGGATTGGCCAACGAACGGTGAGAACCAATGAACTCCCGACGGTCGCAAGTGTAATCTCGATTGGTTTCAGAGATTTGATGAAACGCAATTCGTTTTGAGAACTCGTTATTATAGGGATTTCGAGCCAAAATGGCCTGGGTTCTCGGATCAATCTCTGTGACGACAAAGGGCGCAGAAGCGCTACGCGAGAAACCCAGCGTCCATTCGACATAACTGGTGACGGAAAGACTCCGAGCCGCTTGTCCTAAGTTCCTTATTTTAACTCGAGTAAATTTCACTCGATCATCAGGCGCTACAAAAAGCTCTAAACTCTGCTGCAAGCCATTGCTATTATGTTCAAAGCGAGTGCTCCCTTGAGTGTGAGAGATAAGGTAGGCACTCTTGCTGCTGCGAATAGGCAAAGGCGTCGGAGACCAATACTCTCCGCTTTCTTCATCACGAATGTAAATACACTCGCCAGGAGGGTCGCTCACCGCATCGTTGGACCAAGGAGTCATTCTATTTTCTCGACTGTTCTCAGACCAGGTGTATCCGGAACCCGACTCAGAAACGATGAAACCAAAATCTTTCTTATTAGCTATAACGTTGATCCACGGAGCTGGGGTCCATTGATGATCTCTAAGAAAAATACAATAGGATTTTCCGTCCTCTGAAAAACCACCCAAACCATTAAAGAAAGTAAGCGAGGGCATAGTGAGTTCCGGAAGCTCTCGCGACTTCCTTCGAAGAGACGACACACGAGGGACAAGAAGCGGTGACTCCACAGGGCCAGAGTTTACACGTTTAAGCTGCTCGGAAAGAGTGCCTTTGCCCGCTCGAAGTATAACCCGAGCTGCGCTCCGCAAAAGCATGAGATCCTCCTCGGGGATGATGTCTGAACGCCTAAGAAAAACTCCGCCAGGTTTGTCGAGAAGAGCCTTCGATCCACAAACACGAATTTGCCTCTGTAATTCGTCTTGAAGACCTTGAAAGTAACTAGGAGCCCGCTCGTTAAGAATGACTAGATCAAACACCAAACCCTTGAGCCGCAAGTATTCATGGGCATGCAAAAGCTCACGCACCATCAACATGTCTTTTTCATTCCCAATGGACGTGAGCACGATAGGAAGATCGCCGCTGATGCCGTAAGCCCAGAGGCCTGTCTGAGATTTTGTGTTCTGTGCCAGCACATGAGGCCGGGGACGCAAAGACAAGTTACAATATACAATGTGGCTGGCTAAACTCTGATAGTTATGAGCTTTGTGAGAGGAAATATTTAGGTGGCGTAAATGGACCTGAGCTTGTGTCCAGACCAACTCAGCTTCACGCGAGAAAATGTGTGGATCATGGTATTTGTCACACAGCTCTAGCGCTTCTCGACGAGATTGAGCCACCCCCGTGGCAAAGCACAAACGGGTTGTTTGTCCAGGCTTTATCTGAACCATACGTCGGAGCGAAAAAATTGGGTCGAGCACCGACCCCGTAGTATTCGATAGAGGCCGTTGCTCCTCTATTACAAGGGGATTGGCACTGCTTCGCCCTCTACCAATAAAACGGCTTCGATCTGTTTCATATTGAACCACCCCGAAATCGGGACCTTCAGCTAAAACAACATGAAAACCGCAAACATCGGAATCATTAGCCGACCTCTTCCGACGAGTAGCTATCAAAGCATTCGTCTTGGGAACAAACTCTGTTTGCACAAACAAATTACTAAAAGCCGGATGCGCCAAATCATCTGCATAAGGAGCAAAGACAGCTTCGAAGTAACTAGTTACTTCGATCTCCATGGTTTGTGAGGAATGATTACTCAAAGAAACCCGTCGCAACTCAACATTGTCCTCAGGTGAAACAATAATTTCGGTGTGCGTGCTTATTCCATGATCGCGTCGCTTTATATCTACACGGTCTTCAGAGAAATTAACTTCATATTCACTAGGCTCTGTTCGAGTGGGCAACAAGCCAGCACTCCACAGGGCTTGAGTGCTTCGATTACGAAGATAGATGTGTTGCCCCCAATCATCACAGGCCGCATCCTCTCGCCAACGATTAACCGCAAGCTCTCCGCAGCGCGAGTAACCCGTTCCAGTCGCACGAAGCATTACAGAATAGGTCCCGTTAGAAAGGAGCTGAGTTCGAGGAATAGCGAGATCTTGCCGCTTGAAGACACGGGGCATCGAGGAAACACGATAGGTTGTTGCTGGCTCAGAGAGAAGTTCTTCTTGACGAGGTTTGGCCAGGTGAACCTCTTGAGGGACCTTTTCTTGTAGCAAAAGTGCACTCGACTGAACCAATGGTTCTGCATGAAAGCGACGCTGCATCACCTCGTCGTTTAGAATGTTATTGATTGCCACCAAACTCATTCCCTGATGATGGGCCATAAAAGAACGTAAAATAAAACTCTTCTGCTGAGGAGGCAGCCGCTCCCGCGTAAAGTCGATCGATTCAAAAAATCCATACTGCGAAAGCATTCCTAAATCCTTTAACTGACGAAGATTACTCAAGGCCCGCCAAGGATCTATCATGGCAGCCAGCATGGTCGAATAGGGAGAAACAACAAGATCGTCGCTTAAACCTCGCTTAAGCCCAAGCCCAGGAACGCCAAAGGGTCCATATTGATAGTTAAGTTGAAGGTCACGGGCATTGTAACCGGCCTCTGATATACCCCAAGGAACACCTAACTTTTTTCCATATTCAATTTGACGTCCCAAAACCGATTCATAGGTTTCATGCAGAAGAGTTTTGTCATAATTCTCCATAACCAATAGAGGCATGAAGTATTCAAACATCGTGCCCGTCCAGGAAATTAAGGCTCGTCCTCCCTTAACCTTAGTCAGCGGCCTACCTAGGTGAAACCAATGCTCCTGTGGAACGTCCCCCTTTGAGATGGCAATAAAGCTTGTAAGTCGGGATTCCGAAGCCAAAAGATCATAGTAAGAATTATCTCGCCTACCATCGACGACATTGTAACCAATGACGAAGGTTTTGCGTTCTCGATCGAAGAGAAAAGAAAAATCCATTTCATTGAACAGCTCATCGCAGGTGTGCACGAGGGTTTCGAGTCGAGCTTGTAAGGTGGTCTCAACTACATCGGCACCTTCTAATGACTGTTCATGGTCGAGAACAAAACCTTCAACTTGAGCAATGCTGCGCTCAATCCAGAGCTTCATTCTATTATACCCGTGCAGAATCGGATCGGAGGGCAAATCGGTTGCCAGGGTTGAGACAACATCCTCGGATTGATTCAACTGACCTAGCAAAATCTTAAGTTTCTCCAACCAAACGGATGACTGCTCAAAATTCGAAGTTTCTAGATCACTTAGTGCCGCAGAAATTTCATCTCTAACTTGTTCTAAGGACACCGACAAATGCCCCTCTGTCGGAGGCATCTTCTGCTTGAGCTCGGAAACGAGAACACGAAGAGTATCAACTAAACCAGATTGAGCTTGAAAAAGATTAAAGGGAACTTTAATCCACTCAACACAACTTTGTTTGACCGCGAGCAGATGCCCTGCCAGGTTCCCACTGTCAACGGTCGAAACATAACGAGGATTAAGTGGACGAAGAGTCTGAGTGTCATACCAATTATAAAAATGTCCATGCAGGCGTTCTAACTTTTTGAGAGTCTGAAAAGTCCGCTCAAGAATGTTAACGCATTCGTTGACTCCGATATAACCCATGTCTTTTGCCGAACAAGCGGCCAATAGTTGAAGACCAAAATTTGTAGGCGAACTCCGATGAGCAACAATAGGTCGCGGATCTTCCTGAAAGTTATCTGGAGCAAGCCAGTTTTCTTCAGCTGTAGCAAAGCTCTCAAAATAGTTCCATGTGAGTCGTGCATAGTGCCGATAACTATCCCGCTCACTTGCCCCTAACTTCTCAATTTTTTGTTGTGGCGCTTGCGAGAGCCAGATTTTAATAAATGGACTGACTAACCAAAGAAACAGTAAGGGTGTGGCGAACTCAAAGGACTTTGGTCGAATGAGCGCAATCAGAATAATATTAACAATTGCCAATAAGGGTCCAGGCCCTGTGATCCTCCACAAAGAGCTAGTAGCTAGCGCTTGATTTTGCGACTGTGCAAAGCTCATCCACTCTAGAAGCTTTTTTCGAGAAATATGCTTTCGATAGAAAGTGCGAAAGATCGCATCGACTTGGGTCCAAGCTAGCTCGGGTAAAAATACAAGCGTAAAGAAAACTTGAATGAGAACATTTTGAGTTTCCACACCAAAACTTCGAAAGTGCCCCTTCCAAAAAACGCCCGTCTTTATAGTAAGAAAACTATCTGTTACCGGAACATAGGAAGGTAAGAAGATCAGCAAGAAAAGAGCCAAAGACCAAAGCATGGGCGAGCCCGGTAACAACGACCAAAACAACACAAAACACAGCAAAAGTGCAGGCAATACAAAACTGCGTCTTAAATTATCGAAGATCTTCCACTTTGAAACAATTGAAATCGTGTTGTGAACCGCCTCTAACTGCCTATTAGGAACTGTCCGCCAGAGCCATCGCGCAATCTGCCAATCGCCCCGAGTCCAACGGTGCAGTCGCTTGGCGTAGATGTCAAAACTAGACGGAAAATCATCAAAAATTTCAATGTCACTTAAAAGTGCGCAGCGAACCACTGCCCCCTCCAACAAGTCATGACTTAAGATATAGTTCTCTGGAACACGATTATTAAGAGTGGCTTGGAAAACATCCACATCATAGAGCCCTTTACCTGTGAAACTTCCTTCGCAAAATAGATCCTGATACACATCGGAAACGGCCGTGGTATAAGGATCTAAACCAGTATAACCCGCAAAAATCCGAGCAAAGCGCGTGCTAGAGCTGCTATTCAGAGATACACTCACTCGCGGCTGAATAACTCCATATCCATGAGTTACATTTCCGCTCACTGGATCAATAAAAGGCTTGTTGAGCGGATGAGTGATTGTCCCGATCATCCGCCGTGCTGAATCTCGGGGTAAGCGCGTATCCGAATCAAGGGTAATCACATACTTAATGCTTTTTAGTAGATCGGAAGGTGCCGTTGAAACGATGTAACTGGTATCACTCGAGCCTCGAAGCAAGCTATTAAATTCTTCAAGCTTACCTCGTTTTCGCTCCCAGCCAATCCATTTATCCTCTGAAGCGTTCCATTGTCGACGCCTAGAAAAAAGAAAAAAATGCTTTTCGGCATCTGGAAAATACTCAGCATTGAGTTGTTCAAGACTTTTCTCCGCTAAATCCAGTAGTGCTTTATCACTGGGCAATGACTCATATGCAGAGTCTGCAAAGTCACCCAGAAGAGCAAAGTAAATATTTTTATCACGATTAGCTATGAAGTTAACATGCAAAGAGTCCACTAATTCGCTAACGCCTTGCTCACTTGTAAATAAGGTTGGAACCACCACCATCGTTCGAGCGTTAAGCGCAATCCCATTCTTTGTATCCATCTTAGGCAATGACATGGGCTTTAAAATCAAAGTGACATAGTGATTAATGAGACCTTTAGCAAACTCGCTGGCCGGCAGCAAAACGAGAACTCCGGTAATGATAAGTAGCCACAAAGGAGAGTTCTGAACCTTTAAATAGGCAACAAGCAAAAAACAAACAAAGGCTGTCATCGCTGTAATCAAAGCAATGTAAAAAAGCTCTGGATTTGAACGAAGTAAACGCGCAGCCCTTTGCCTCAAAAATGGTTTGTATTGAAGCCTTGCCTCTAGTTCGTCTCGACCTTTGTCGATTAGAAAATATCCCAAGTGACGCGTGATTAGTGGGTCACCATCACATCTATTAGCATTGGTAGCTAGATCAAGAGAAGCGCTAGCAACCGCTTCTTCGCTCACCCCAGAACGTGAAGCCAATTGCTCAATGGCATATCGATAGTTATCTCGAGTGCTAAACTCCATCTCTGCATACGCACCCGCTGGATCACGGATCAAAATTTGATCGACAAGGCTAACTTCTTCAAAAATTTCACGCCAATCAAGCACAGAAAGCAAACGCATACTTCCTAGAATATTCCCGACCGTCACTTGCGCGGCAGCTTGGCGCTGATGCTCGAGTTGAATAAGTTTCTGTGAGTTGGTTCCCTGTTCTTTAAGTTGTCCCTCAATCCACTCCATCACAGGCCAAACATCTGGATCCTGATCGCGCAGCCTTTGAACAAGTTGAACGATCAAGGCTCTATCAAAGTCGGTAGGGTCCCCCATCTCTTTAGCAAGCAATGAAACGACTTCATCGGGGTTAACTCCATTGGCTTGAAGCCCTAATAGAATGTGATCGGCAAGATCATTAGCCTTTTCTCGATTGACTCGAGAATGCAAAACTCGCAAGGCCATCGGCTTCAGAAAATCAATCAGCGCAATTCGCAGCGATATGGATAGAGCCCAAAGCTCACCAATACTGAGGGGTGACACTGTCTGAAAGGAGACGATGAATCGTCGCAGAGCATCTGTATTGAGATGACAATCAGTATGAGACAAAAAAGACAAAGCCAGAGCATAAACTCTAGGATAGTCCTTAAGAGGGCCCGACGAGAGCTTAGGTAGACCGTTGTAGTAGTGCGGAGGAAGGTGAAAACGAATATCTCGAAGTTGTTCTTCAATTACATGATAATTGTCCACAATCCATTCGGCCGCAGGCGACACTGGATGCTTCTCGTGAATGGCTTCGACCAGCACTTTATAGGTCGAATTGAGATCCTTTGTATGCTTTTTAAGAATTGGATTAAGCGAGCGCCCTATCTTTCGAAACGGGTAAACAACGAGCTCTTCGGCCAAGACCAAGGCATATTGCTCAAGTGCTTCCGCACTAAAGACATCTTCACGCAAAGGCACTGTGCTAACTGAGTCGGCCGAATGTCTAAAAAGGTGCAAAAAATCTTCAAATATCTTGCTCGAAAACTCGGAAGGTCGCTTCATGAGGCCAAACACGCCAATCTGCCATGTGAAATCTGGGGAAATATCTTAGCAATGATGACCAGGTCTCTATTGTAGACATGTTTGTCCCAAACTAAAGGTTAGATCTTGCTATCCATATAGCAGCTCACGAGCACACTTTCACTCTCTATTTTGGAGCTGAGAGCTAAACAAGGTGGGCTGCAGCCAGGCCGACCGCAGCCCACTGCTCATAAGCTAACAAACTCACAACTTCCAACGTAACCAGCGTAATTCACTCCATTGATCAGCAATTTCCCTACTGAGTAGTGATTCTCTCCAAATTTCAACAGATCGAGCTGTAGCGTTTTGAGATGGGGATTTCTACCACCAACTACCTGGGATACGGCATCAACAAAAATATCATCTTTAGATACGAAAACCTCTACATCTGCGACAATAGGGTAAACATCATCGCCGCCATTTTGAATCACACCCGAGGTGGCCTCAGGTCCAAACTTAAAGTGCTCATACTCATAATAGAAGTTATAACTAAGATAATCTGCTTGATCGTTAAAAGTAATCTGCGTTTTAGTTACATAGGTTCGCGTGTAATTTTCGCACTCAATCTTATAGCTTTGAGCACCTGCCACCCCCGTTGAAAGCAAAGCCGCAGTTAAACTTATCTGATTTATTATTTTCATTTTAAACATCTCCATTCCTCGGCCATATCGACCAATGAAGCCAAAGTTACGGGAGACAGGTGCTTAAGTAAAATTAATTGATTTTATAGGATCATTAGTTTAATTAATAAGCATGAAGCTCCCCTCCCAGCAATTAGAAGCCTTTCACACTATCTGCCAAACAGAGAGCTTCTCTATAGCAGCAAGAGAACTAGGCGTGACTCAGTCAGCCCTCTCCCAAAGAATCAAGAAACTAGAAGACACCTTAAACACCATTCTAGTAAACAGAGAAAGCCAGCCAATATCTCTAACCTCCTCGGGCGAGAAGCTACTCCAATATTGTAGCGTGCTAAGCAAAATTGAAGAAGAATACATTAGTGACTTAAGCAGCTCACAGTCCGAGCTTAAAGGCCACATGCACATAGGAGCTTACTCTAGCCTTATGCGCTCGACCATAATCCCATTACTAAGTCCGACCATAAGAGCCAACCCCAACTGCTTCATCCACTTCCACCAACCCGAACTGAGAGAAGCACAAAGCTCCCTTCTGCGAGGAAGCTCTGATCTTGTTTTTACCAACACCCCCATCACCCGTCAGGGGATTCAATCAGAATTCGTTGGCCAGGAAATCAATGTCTTGGTCGAATCCAAGATCCACAAATCTAAACCGAATTCCTACCTAGACCACGATCACCATGACCAAACCACCCTTGATTTTTTAAAGCTTCAAAAACAAACAAGCGATAAAATCCACCGAAGCTATTATGACGAAGCCTATTCCATCATTGAAGGAGTTAAGGCGGGTCACGGCAGAGCCGTCATTCCAAAGCACCTAATCAAAGGCGACAAAGAGATAAAAATTATAAAAACAAAGAACTCTCTTCGACACGACGTCTACATGAACTACATCAACAAGGGATACTTCACTCGCCTAGAGAAAGAAGTCATCGGAACCCTAAGGAAGGGAGTCAGCAAACGACTAGCTGGCTGAGGATTAGAAAAACCTTCTGCTCCAAAATAAAGAAAGCGTGTTCCCTTGGACTAGTCCACCTTCTGGATAACGACATTTTCCTTGTTAACGAAGATCAAAATGACTCCGAGCCATTGGCATTTAGATTTTTTAAGGAAAAAAATATTGGATGTTTTCCCAAGGCCTATTACTCTCGAGGGAGCTGTAATGGCAGGGAGAGAGTTTATCATGCGGAAGTGTCTATTTTTGTTGTTCTTTGTTATCTGTTTACCTGGACCAAATGTGTTTTCAAAAGAAGGAAACTCTACCTTAAGCAAAGGCTTCAGCCGAAAAGTTGAGAAGGCCGTCAGCGACTTTCAGCTACAGCAATACTTAGATACTAAAGCAGTTCGTCTCTTCAATAAGCAAGACCAGGATTGCGACCCAACTGATCCGACTGGCTGCATTGATGTTGTATGCGGTTACCTCGGAAGAAGTGACTGTGATGATGACTACGAGCTACGAGAAGTGGCCAAGGCTTGCCGTGGGAATCGCAATGGCGACTGTATAGCTAAAGCCTGTGAGCGCTTAGGCCGCAGTGACTGTGACGATGAATATGAAATTTTTCCAATCGCCGAAGCCTGTCGCGGAAACTACAGCGGAGGATGTGTCGACACAGCTTGCGGTTATCTAGGTCGCAGTAGTTGTGATGATGACTACGAGTTAAAGCCCATAATCGAAGGATGCAGAAACTTAGATGGCGGAAGCTGCATCACCAGCGTTTGCACCCGACTGGGGCGCAGTGATTGTGACGATGATTACGAAATAAAAGAAGTCTTGAGGCTCTGTAGCGGCAGTTAGCCCGCTCTATAAACTTAAGACCTTAGGTTGTTCTTAAAAACAAAAAGAGCCGACACCAACACCTGCATCACCACAATGGTCGCTGAAGTAGAAAGATTTTGAAACTTAAGAGAAAGCCCAAAGCCAAGAGAAGTCGACACAATGGCTAACAAAGGTAGGCTTAGACTAAAGCCCTTTAAAGACTTAGTCCCAATACTAGCACCCAAGGGTAAACACAGCAGGGAGGCACTTGTAAAAAGAAAACCGAACAAACGGGTGCTTTCGACAATCAAAAGAGAGGCAACAAGATAAAAGCAAAGCTTCAAAACAGGAAACATGACAATACCTGAACTTGCTATCCAAAAACTTTGGAAAACCAAACGCCTATAATTCAAAATGAAGAAAAACACACTAAGAAGAGACACCGCAAAGAGCCAATAAGAACTCGCTCCAGAGGCTGTGGCAATGTCACCCATAAAAGCAATTGAAAAGTGTTGCTCAAGAGACGGAATAGCTGCCGTGAATAAATAGTTAATAGCAATAATAAGCAGAAAGGCCGCTACTAGAATTTCGGTTGCCACCACACGGTGCCGTTCACAAAGCTTTTGAGTGACTAAATAAACTGAGACCGAAAAGATAAAAGCAAAAATAGTGGGAAGCATTATCATCCCATGCTCCATCCCAACCGTAAAGATTAGAACAAGCAAGCCAATGGTGATTCCCAGTGCTGCAGACTGGCTTGCAACAAAGGCCTGCAAGGATTCGGAACGAGCAGCCAGCATCGATCCAAGTATGGCCAGAGCAACCGCAGCCGCTAGGGCGGCCAATATGTTAGGAAGATATATATCAAGATAGTTCAAAGTAACTTCCCCACTAAGCAGCTCCACCCATAAATAAACTTTTCACAGAAACATCTTTGTCCTGAAACCCTTTTGGCAGAGTATGGGTGGCAATCAAGAAAGAGGCCCCCTTCGAGCGAACCCTATGCAATATAACTTCAACGAGTAACTCAACCGCCTCTTCATCTAAATGATTAAACGGTTCATCTAAAACATAAAGCTGACAAGCGGGCAAAAGTGATTGCACCAGCAAGGAACGTTGCTTTTCACCCCCACTAGAGACATTCCAAAGTTTAGAGCGAAGGTTCGAGGGCAAGAGCTTAGAAAGCTTCAGATCTTCTTCCAACAAAGTGCAAGCATTTAACTCGGCAACCTCGGCGAGAGTCATCGGGATGAAAAACTCACGGTTGAGGGTTTGGGGCAAATAAGAAAACTCTTTAAGCTTGCTGGTTTCAATATTTGAAACGCCCTGCTGGCCACCAACTGAGTTCAACAGCTGAAATAAATAGCGAAGAAAGGTCGATTTTCCAGAGCCATTGGCTCCCTTGAGCAACACGACCTCGCCAGCATGCAGACTGAAATCAAGCTTAGAGAGAAAGGCGCCAACTGGAGAACAAACGCTAAAGTCTGAAACTTTTAAGAGAGGCTGCCCTTCGATCATCTAGTAACGCTCTTTACAGCAAGCGCTTGAACAAGATGGTCTGCAATAAAGTTCTGCACTTTATCAATTGAATCTAGCTTCTCATCCCTAAGCTGCACAGAGGCAGGTATCTTAATATTGGGAATTCCACTTATTTCCGTAAACTTTTCTAAATAATTATTTGGAGTATGAAAAGAACCAATCGCCAAAGCAACTCCCGATGCCTTTGAACTTAAAGCAACTTGAGAAATCCTTGCACTTGAAGGAGGAACACCGGGCTTGTCTTCTATTGTCCCAAGCGAAAGTAAAGAATACTCTGAAAAGAAATAACTAAACTCTTTATGAAACTGAATCACTTTTAAACCCTTCAACGCTTGTAACTTAAGTGCCACTGACTGTTTAAGAGCATCCATCTTAGAATTAAACTGAGAAGCATTCTTCCTAAATGTTTTAGTCTTCTCCGGCGCAAGCTGAGAAAGCACCTTGAAAACTTTTTCCGAAACCTCTTTCAGGGCAGTTGGACTTAAATGAAAATGAGGATTTCCCCCAGCGTGAACATCACCCATGGAGCGATCTAC
This sequence comes from bacterium, assembly GCA_009991595.1. Taxonomy (GTDB): domain Bacteria; phylum Bdellovibrionota; class UBA2428; order UBA2428; family UBA2428; genus JAACVK01. Next base: position 31,874 of record JAACVK010000048.1, read on the forward strand.
AGATCCAGAGTGCCTTTCTAAGACGTGAACAGAGTCACCAATTTCGCAAAAACCCTTGCCGCCCGGTTGCACTTTAGCGTTTCCGGATTTACTCAGCACCTTAGGAAGCCAACCAATCTCGAGCTCTAGGCCAACGGCGCAAACCACATCTGCGCTGGCAACTTCGGCAATAAACGAAGGAACCGCATCAACAAAGTGTGGATTCTCTCGACCATCTAACAAAGAAACAACCTCTACCTCTTCCCTCCCAACGGCTTCAAAGACTTCTTTGAACTCGGGAATAGTGACAACAACACGAAGCTTTGCAAACACCTCGGACGAAACGAAGAAAGCTAGAAAAAAAAATAAGACTGTGCATTTGTTAGAAATCATGGGCAGAATGGGCTCCTAAAATAAAATTAAACTGAAGTTGAACCAGCTGATCTACGGTGTCTTTGTCTCCTTTGGTTGTATCGACATCCAAAGTATAAGACAGCCTTAAAGTTGAAAACTCGCTTGGCTTCCAAGTGACAATAGGAACGATGGCGTAATCAAGATCGTCTCTCTTTTGATTGGTTGTCTGAAACTTCATACTAAGCTCAGAAAAAGCATCTAATCTTAAGCCCAAAAGCCACGAAGGACTCAAACCATATTGAGTCAGACAGTAACCACCCACCTGGCGAATATTATCAACACTATCTGAACCCTGGTCTTGATAATAGGCCTCAGCTTGAAGCAACCAAACCAATCTCTTCCCCTGGCGATGCTTGAAGGTCATATCAAGACCAGCCAAATGCGTTTGAATCCCAGCATCATCCTTTCGATTGAGATAACTCAAGCCCAACTGCAAGCCTGTCTGGGAAGAAAACTCAAAGAAGGTAACAGGGTGAAGGTAAAACAAGGGACGAGGAGGCTTTGCCACATCGGCATGGCAATGACCATAACAGTAGTTACGGGTAACTCCCGCAGTCAGTTCAAAGAAATGCGTTGTTGGAAACAAAAATGTATATTCAAGACCCGAATCAGTCACACCTTCTTCGGCAAAAAAGGTGTTGTGAGCTTGTGGAGCATCAGTAAAAGGCCAATCATGTTGATGAAACTGATTAAGCCGTCCGACTCCTAAGAAAAACTTCCCGACGCGAAATCGCGAATAGGGAATAAGCTTACTCGAGGACACATAGCCCTCGTGTAAAACTAGCTCAAACTCACCCTCTTCGGTGTGCCCCGCAAAATTGATGAGACCGTCGAAATAATGATCAATCGATCCAGAAACCATGAATTCTGCCGACCTTACATTTAAATCGAAAGCACGCTCATCCTCTTGCGAAGTGTAGACGGTAGAAACAAAGTCGGCAGCTCCGGTTGCCTGAAGATTAGAGAGCAACTCCTGAGAATAAACGGCAGGTAAAGTAAAAAGACTAACAAGGACTACAAACAATAGACCTCGAAATTTAATGACCACCACGAGGCTCACCTTTCTCTACTTTATTAACAAAAGCATTTAATAAACTTAAACCCCAATTTTGCCCATAGCCTTTGCCCGGCCCTCCGGCCACATCCTTTGCCGAATCTAAAAGCTCAGCTCCAGACAAGTTATCCCAAAAAATAAAATGGGTAATAGGCTCGTCGTTGTGAACATCAATTCCAATAGCCATCGCTTGAGTTGCATTGATGTCCTTAAAAAATGAAGTCCAGTCGTCTGTTACACCTGAAGCTGTTCCGAAAACCTGCAGAGAAGCTCCCACTCTTTTGAAACGTATATCAAGCCCATTAGCAAGGTCAGCATTTGCATGAGAATGAAGAGTGAGCTCCGTCCCCTCTTCCAAGCTAAATATCAGCTTATAATGGTAATTGCTTGCAACACTCTCTAGATCACTGGCAAATCGAACTGTGCCAACCCCAGATAAGGTGCCATCGCCAAACTCTAACTGGTCTGAGGAGTCGACCGTGACAAACTTTTCATCTCCAACGCTCTGGGAACGAGGGACTCCATCGACAAGATCTTGATCAGGGTTATGACCGCCACCACAAGCAACAAACAGTGTTAAAGATAAAAAACTTAGTAAATTTTTCAAGATATGCATGTTAAAAATACCTTCCAATGCTTAGGGCTGGAACGGCCCTGCTTTTCTTTGTCTGTGGCAATCCATTTCTGCTTCGCCATCTCCATGTTGGTGGTGATGACAATAAAGAAAACTTTCCGCGACAGCGTTCTGCGCGTTCTTCCACTCGAGCTTCACCTGAATATTTGCTTGAGAAGAAAACAAATCATAGGAACGCCAAAATGTAGCTTTCTGAATAAGACTTGGTTCTGCAATAGCTTCTTCAAAGAGCGTAACAGCACTCACCGCTGCCAATTCAAACTCTTCTGCAGTGAAGGAACCTTTTGCCGCTTGATAATCTTTAGAGTCGCTTTCTTCTAGGAAATCGCAATGAGCACTCGCCCCATGAAGGTGACAGTCGTAAAGACTCGACTTAATTTTATCCTTCCCTGACGTGCTAAAAACCGCAACCTCAATGTCGCCCGCGACACCCTTTGATTCGAAACCTATGAGTTCGGCCCCCAGAGAGGAACCATCTTTCTCAAAAGCTTCTTTAAAAATTTCAATAGAGTGAACGCCAGCGAGAACAACGGGTGCTTCCTCTAGATGGCTTTCGTCGTGGTCATGACCATGGTCCTGAGAGAATGCACTCAGGCTCGCAGTTAAAAATAATGTTAGAAAAGTTTTCCCTAGAATTGCACGCATTAAAATCTCCTTTGGTTAACAAAAAAGTATATAGCTTAGAGCAGATATAAATGCAAACCCTTTGCATTTATCGTTTAGACCTAGGCAGCACAATTCTTACAAACACCGTAGATCTCAAAGCAAGGATTGATTTGCACAAACCCTTTACTTTTAGCTACTTCCTCGATTTCTGGGAATAGATCTCGGTCTATAATCTCAATTCTTTTACACTCCCGGCAAATGAGATGATGATGAGGATGCTCTGCGCAATGATATTCGTAGCGAGCCACCCCATCCCCCAAATCAGTTCTACGAACCAAGCCAATAGCCTCCAAATGAGAGATAATTCGGTAAATGGTCGTTAAGTTACAAGACTTACCCTTAATTCCAGCATGTATTTCCTCAATACTAAAAGGCCCATGGGCATTCGTTAGGTGAAGCAAAACCATTTTACGAGTTGGAGTCACCTTCAACCCCGCCTTTTTCAATTCATGAAGAGCCGTTTCCAAGTTCTCACTTGGTATACACTCTGACTTTTTTGACTTCACAAAACATCTCTACCAGCAAAATTCAAAAGCGTATAGAAAACTAATGTCACCGGCCCAAGTAGACAGTGAGAAACCACTAACCAAGCTGAAGAAAACCGAGCAAGGAGAAGAACAAACTGTTGCTTAATTTTCAGACTTGCTTATCTAGTCGGCAAGCTTGGAGAGGAAAGCATTCAAGGCAGAGTTAAATGAAGCGGAATTTTCTAAGTTACTCAAATGTCCAACGCCATCCAACACAGTAAGCTCACTTGCAGAAATTTGCTCATTCATCAACTGAGCCTCAGAAACCGGTGTAACAACATCGTCACGACCCACCAAAATCAAAGTTGGCACCTGAATACTCTTCAGCAAAGGGGTGCTGTCAGTGCGAGTCACCAATGCGACCAAACCCTGGCCAATAGCTCGATCATCACTTGCGATTAAGGAGTTGAACTGTTCCCTAAGAGCTGCATTAGAATAAGAGGCAGCTCCCACTAAGGCCTTCCACTGTGCCTCCAGGAAATCAGAACGACTTCGCCTTAATGTTTTGATAGCTCCCCAGCGCTTTAACTTCGCCTCATTGCCATCAGCCCCGGCTTTAGTGTCGCATAAAACTAAGGCCCGACATAACTCAGGCGCACGCTCATACAAGCGTAAGGCCAAGTATCCCCCCATTGAAAGGCCGCACCATACGGCAGACTCAAGATTCTGTTCCTCCAAAAGGTTTAAGGCCAAATCGACATAATGCTCGAAGGTCATTGAATCCGTAGACAATGACGTGCCCCCAAACCCAGGCAAATCCAGGGCTATGCAATAGAAGTCTTTCGAGAAGAACTCCAGCTGAGTTTGCCACATTCGAGCATCGAAGGGGAAGGCATGAAAGAATACCAGGGCGGGCTTCGAAGGACTTCCTTTGCTAAGAACGTTGAGTTTTCCATTATTCATTTCGCACCTCTATTGTCCCTTGTTCTAGCACACTCCACCTCATCAAGCCCTGATCTACAGCAGTTGAGCAGTTGAGGCGCTTGGATACTTCGGTACAGGGTGGTTGTATCGGTGAAGAGTTTGAACAACCCCGTACCTAAGTATCCAAGCGCCTACGAGCCTAGATTACAAAATATTTTTATAGACGGAAATACCTGGAGCTTATGAAAACTCTTTTATCGTTAAGCAAGCTACTTTTTTGAGTCCGAGAACAGGAAGCGAACTAATAGGAATTTAAAGCACTTTGCCAGAGTATCCCTCACTCAGCTCTGAACGCTCCCTACCTTCTAAATTTACATAATGTCTAAACTATATGGCAGGGCTAGTGTTGCCCAGCGATTCCATTGGAATAGACTTTCCTTGCAGCTTTATTAATCACTACTCTACGATTATTGGACTGTTTGTTAAGTTCTTTTACTATGGGAAGTCTTTCATTCTCATCAATTTCTGGATGTTCTAGAACATCTTTAATTAAGTCAATGGTTTGAATATCATCCCCCTCGAGAATTGCATCCGCGTGAAAACGCACGCATTCACGGTTACAGGTGAGCTTTGCAATCTCCTCTAATTTTCTCACAGTTCTGTCTTCTAATTCGCTGAGTGCCCCACCTCGAATGTAAGATAAAATATTCTCGCGCGTCTCAATTGGAGGAAAAGAGGCAGCATTCATTCCAATCTTTATACCTTCTTCTCTTAATCTGCGAAGATCTGTCTGATGTTGCTTTTGTTGTTTTAAAAATTCTTCCCCCCCTTTTGCAGCTTTTGCTAGTGCTTCAGGTGATCCGTAAGAGCGTAATACTTCACCAATACGTTTATATGCTTCTGCTCTCAATCGATCTGCTTCATTCCTCTTATTTAGTTGTTCTGTTCTCTTTTTGTCTTCCCGAGTCGGTGGAATACGAGCCAGTTCTACGACTCCGTTTCCAACTAGCCCCCCTGTTCGCAGGTCTACGGGCAATGTCTGCGCCCCGGAATACTCAGATGCGTTTAAGAAGAATGTTGTGAATAAAATGAATCCGATTGCTTTCATGTTTTTCAGCTTGCTTCTTTTGAATCGATGGAGATAGTTAAGTATATGTTAAATACAAGGAAATTGGGGCTCTTTGTGAAAATGAGTGGGTAAAAGTCTAAAAATAATCTTGAAAAAAGGGCAAAGCGAGCCATCTGTTAAAAATCCGTT
>JAACVK010000115.1 GCA_009991595.1 bacterium
CTTGCGGGACTTCTCCACTCAAACTGTAGCCAGGGGATGGCCGCTTGCACCTTAGTCCAGATCACTAAATTACCTTGTAAATAACCCGAAACGGAATTAAGTCTGTTGTTTACTTCGGGAGGGAGAAGGTCGGCAGCCATAGATAAGCAAGTAATGGTACATCCGTGTGAAGCAATAGTAGTGTCTGAAGTCCCCAACTTAATACTTCCCCACCTAGAATCTCTTTGGCTTAGACTATTCATAGTATCCCTAGTGCTGTATAATTAAACTTATGATTTTTGCCAAAGGACACCGCCCCTATAATGTCTGGCTGGGCAAACAAAGGTTCGCTGAAGATAGAAAGAAAATTAGCGAGACGCTCAAAAAATTGTATGACGACCCCACAAAGCACCCTCAATATAAGGGAAACGTTTTGAGGAGTGGCTACTATTACATTAAGAACTGGAACCACCCCAACTGTGGAAAACAAGGATATGTTGCGGTTCATAGATTGGTTATGGGAAAACACATTGGAAGAATACTGAAACCTGGCGAGGTGGTTCACCATAAAAACCACAACACGCTTGATAACAGAATTGAAAATCTTGAATTGTTTAGTAGCCCTGGCGAGCATACAAAAGAGTGTCACCCAGAATCTTTTGCTAAGTGTGGAGAGGCTAATAGAGGGATTAGAAGAAGTAGGTCTACGGAATTTAAGAAGGGAATGGTTCCTTGGAACAAAAAATAGGTTTTCTCCAAACTCTTGTATAATAAAAACTTTTTTGATAGGATATTTCATATATTACATAAAAAATGAATAATTACCACTTGTGATAGTAGTGTCCTCTACAAGAGAGGGGTCTAGTTCATGTTTATAACTTCCATAAAGAGAGGTTGAAATTGTTCCAGTAAGTGAAGACCCATAATAGATAGCTATTCTACCTTTACCGCCATTACCGCCGTATCCACCCTTTAAGCCCGCCGCTGTAGATATTTTATTAGTTCCTATATTTATTACATTAGTGCAGATTAGAATTGATCCACCAGCACCCCCACCACCATCAGCATTATTATTAGAAGCACCGCCATTACCACCTGCCGAAATAATAGATGTAGGAGTAGTTAAAGTTCTGGCATAAATACTTATAATTTTACCCCCAGCACCACCAGCAGCTATTTGCGAATTATTCGCATCGTTTCTACCGCCACCGCCGCCACCACCACCCATGACCATAGTTTGAAGATTAGCATCACCTGCCACCCCGCCACCAGTAGCGGAGTTTCCGCTAGTAGTACAACTAGCTCCAGCCGTTCCATTCCCGCCACCAGCTCCAGCAGCTCCATTATTAGAGTCATTGCCTTGTGGTGCACCTCCACCACTTCCATTCGCAGCGGAAGATTTAGCTCCAGTTCCAGAAGTCCCCTCACCTTGAAGTGGTGAATATCCAGCACTAGTTTTTTTGTAACCGTAACCGCCTTTAAAGCCACCTGTTGATCTACTATTTGAACCAGTTCCGGAAATAGTGTTTACGGCTCCATTACCTCCAGTACCCGTAATAGTTGCAGTCGGAGTGAAAATTCTCCTACAAGCAAAAGTTAGGATACCTCCTACATTTTCGTCCCAAGTTGAGGCGGTCCAAGTTCCCGCCAGTGCGGTGACATCTGTATATTCGTTT
>JAACVK010000056.1 GCA_009991595.1 bacterium
TCGATTGCTCGATTGCTCGATTGCTCGATTGCTCGATTGCTCGATTGCTCGATTGCTCGATTGCTCGATTCATAATACTTTTATACCTTTGATAAGTATTAAAAAGTTTGAGAGCTTTGATATCAATTCGTCAAGACAAACCCCATCACTCTGCAACTCTTTTATTCCAGTTGATATTTTACTCTAAAAATACGATTTTCTAAGTAATTTATTTAAACTGGTCTGTAAGCGTCCAAAATCACCGGCTAAATAGGAGCTTTCAAATGCCAAAGAACATGGTCACTGTAAACATGTTTAAGAAAAATTTAAAAAAGTGATTTGCCAATTATTATTTCTTGGTTGCTTTCTTTCTTTGTGCCACGCCACTCTTTTTCTCAATAGAAATCTCGTCCAAGATTTGATTTGAAATAGTCACAAAGTTTTTCAAGCTAAAATGATCTTTTCTCATGTTCGCAATGGCCTCAAGAAAGGGTGCTTGCTTGAAAGTCAATTTCTTTCCGGCAACGTCAAGGGTCAGTCCAATGCGAGGAAGAAACTTCAGTTTACGAGTTGGTGTTAATTTTGTTTTTTGAACTGAAAGACGAACAGCCATAATTATAACCTTGTTAATTGTCGAATATTTCTCAATACAAATAGACTAAATGACTTTAATTGTCAATAAACGCTATATAGGGCCTACGTTAATATGATTCGTGATCGGTTGAAATTTCATAAGTTATCTTTTTTAGGTCTGGGAAGTCCGCCAAAAGGTCGGACTCCACTGGAATCAACAGTTTTGATTCACATCAGACCAAGGTCTCTAGTCATTTGCCTTTCTTTATGGCGTAAAACCCGCGAAGGGCCTTATCCCTCCAAAAAGTCAGAAAGTCTCAGCGAGAGCGGGCGCTGCGGAACGCAAGCGTCTAAAGCAGGGTCGCTCCATTGCTAGAAGCCTGAAATAAACTAAATGATAGCAGATTTTTAAAGGTTTAGGTCTGGGAGACCCGGCAAAAATACCGGGCCTCGCTCGAACCAACGATTTTGATTCAAAGCAGACCAAGATGCTTTAGCAATTGCCTTTTTTATGGAGCAAAACCCGCAAAAGATTCTGTCACTCCAAAAAGTCAAAAGTCTCAGCGAGAGCGGGCGCAGCGGAAACCGATATTCCAATTCGAGTTCGAGCCCGAGTTGTTGAGATTGAGCGCGAACGCACCGGCATTCGTTCCGTTATTCCAATTACCCCCACGTAGCGCAGCAGCAGCAACGTGCTCTCATTTGCTAAAACACCAAATTTGAATTGGGATATTCCCTCCATGTTTTATACGAAAGTATCGACTGATAAATTTGATAGTCTGGAAAATTACTCCGTACTTTTCTTTTTAATTTTTTCTCGATACGCCTTTTGTTTCTATTGAGTGGAATGGCCTTATCTTTAGTCACCGAAAAACCTAAAAATGGAATTGGCGTTCCGGGGGCAAACACCGCCTGCTTTCTCTGTGGAAATGACAATTGCTCTCGACGGGCAAGTGTTAGAAACTCTCGCTTCAATTTATTGGCCTCACGAAGAGAGCTTGCAAATAATAATATGTCATCCATATAGCGAATATATTTTCCTTCTGTCAGCTCATACATTCGCTGGTCAATTTCATTGAGATAAAAATTGGCAAAAACTTGAGATGTCAGATTTCCCAAAGGGAGCCCAACTCCATTTTGCAGATCAGGATGGGATTTAAGAAGACCAAGAATAAGTCCCAGAAGAGACTTGTCAGGAAGCGTTCGGGCAAGTTTTCTAAAGAGGATATACTGGTTTATTGAATTAAAAAATTTCTTAACGTCCAGTTTGATAATATAATCTTGCGGATGTTTTTGAAGCAGCCTTCTCAAATACAACACAGCTCTTCCATTACCTTTGCCCTCACGACAGGCAAATGTACTCGGGACAAAAAGCGGATCAACGAGGGGGTATAAGACATTGTGGATCGCCCGATGAGCGACACGATCAATAAAAGGTGCCGATGAAATCAGCCGTCTCTTTGGATCGCAAACCCAAAATTTTCGATAATGACCCCAAGGGTAATCTTCTCCAAGTTGAAGATTCTTTTGCAAAGAAAATAAAAGCTTGTCCCAATGAAGAAAAACTTTCTGCGCACCAACAGCGTTGCGCTTACCTCTCAAGCATTGATAAAAAGCAAGGTTGAGATTTTCAAGGTCACTTACCTCTTCGAGCAGGGTTGCCACCAGCGATCTCCATTTGTTTAAGATTATATTTAATAAGCCCTCCAAGCTCTCTGCCAATCTGGTCCACTCTCTCAAGAAGGTTATTATAATAGCCAATTGAAATGACCTTGATTTCAAAGGCAAGTCGCAAGAGAATGCGAAGCTCATCGAGCTTGAATGAAAGATCGGTAAACGTTTTGTGCCGATGAGAATAGTTTTTAATATCGGCACGTTTTGAAGTAGAGGAATTGAGTGACAAGAGGAATTCAGTCATAAGAGAGTCGATCTTATCGCCAAGAACAAAACGGGTCGGTCGAGGAAAATTTCTTGTGACTCCATAAATTTCTTTTGTCAGCTCAAAAGTATGAAGAAAAATAGCGGGTCCATTAGTCATCCTTTTGGTTTCGCTTTTTGTTTTCATTTTGAATCCTTTTACTCAAGGCAACGGTAGCGTTGATTGCCTCAAGATATGCCTGTAAAACGAAATGCTCCTCATCAAACTCCATATAAAGAATGGCAAGCCCACGAGATAGCCCCTCTCTGGCCTTTAAGTAGTGACTGATTTTATGTTGTCCGAAACTAAAGTAGCCGGTGATAATCATCTCAAGAGAGTATTCAAGGTGGACGCAAAGTTTTTCAGAAAGCTCCGCCCCCAATTTTTCTTTTTGTTCACGAATCAAATTGGAACACTCAAGAACTCGCTTAAAGGCAGATAGCTTTATTCCCCTCGGTCCATCTTCTTTGTACTGATATTTTTTCGTTTTAGAGGGGGCGGTCGCTTTTTGTTGGGGAATGGGAGAATCGGCATCTTCTCCCACCAACCCCCTAAAACTCTCTTCATTGATAAACCAGCGCTTACCAACTTTATTGCCTTGCAACTTTCCAGAGTGGAGATAATTAATGATTGTTCTCACTCCCACCCCCAACTCTTGGGCGGCGTCCTCCACACTTAAACTTGTCTTTTTTAGCTCTAGTCCATCCATTCCTTTCCGCAAATTTCCTTATTTTCCGAAACTTTCGGAAAATAGCTTCCATTTTTTCCGAATATTCCGAGATTTCCGAAAAAATTTCTGTATTTACCGTAAATTCCGAATTTACGGTAAAGTTGAAGATTTTTGTGCGCTTCGCGCACTTTTTATTCCGTACTTTCGGAATTTCTTGTCATTTTCGGAAAAAGTTTTTCTGTAATTAAATAGATTGATTTTAGAAAAGACAAGTTAATTGTTTTTAGATTTCAAACTTATTTGATTCAAAAGTTTTAAATTTTGTTAAACCAAGGGAGCAAGGGCAAGAGCTACGCTCTTGCAATGGACGGCGCTAGCGCGCCTATGATGGGGCGAGGAGCGCCTTGTCAGGCGCAAGGCTCAGCGAGAGCGGGCGCAGCGGAAACCGAGATCCCAATACGAGAACGAGCCCGAGTGGCTGAGAACGAGCGCGAACGCACCGGCACCCGTCCCGTTAGCCCAACTACCCCCACGTAGCGCAGCAGCAGCAACGTTATTCTTCCATCCACAGGTCCCCTTGGTGGCGCCTGGTCCGTCGCATCCATAGGCAGAGCCATTAAGGTTCCATGAAGTATCACTGGTAGAGAAAGGGTTTCCAGCGGCATTAGATTCACCCTGAGAGAAGGCGGTTTGATCTGCACCGGCTTGCATCCCATTCATGGAGGTCCACTCCCATAAGTTTCCGATCATGTCGTGGATACCATAGCGAGAGATGCAGGCGTTGCCTCCACTGGCGGTTGCTCCTGCACGATTTGTGGGGCGGACATTGTTATTGGTCTCAATCCATGTGCCGGTTGAGCCAACACTTGTGCTGATGTTACATTGTGCCCCTGCGGCGTCGGTGCTTGAGCCTCCCGCACTCCCCCCTGTGCCGGTTCCTGCGCCGGGGTCAACGGTTCCAAGAACTGCGATTTGCCAAATGTGATCGGGAATAAGCTCTTTCCCAGAGTTGGCGCAGGTAACGCCTGCTTGATACCAAGTGACCCCGCGAGCGGGGATAACATCTGCTTTTGCAACAGCGTAGACCACGCTTGCACCCGAGCCGTCGCGATTAAAATCGGCAGGAAGGTTGCCAGCGTCGGGATAATTGAAGTCTCCATTTGTGCCATCTGAAAAATATTGTGTCCCCGTTGCGGCGCGATCCGACCATACGCTGGCCTCATATTTGTCTACGCAGTAGTTTCCGACAGGAACCATTTCATCAGCGGTGTTTTCGGCGGGGATGCAATCTTTAGAGGATGCCCAGTAGGTGTTGCCCACTTCGCGCCAATAAGTGCCATCGCAAAACTGCATGTTTTTATAAGTGGAATTGTAGCGTTGGCGTCCTTCAGTTGTGCCATCACAGGTGGCGGCATTGTTGCCAAGTTTTAGATCGCCACCGACAGTAAGGTTAGTTCCATCAAAGGCAAGGTTGGCGGAACTCGTTTGGGTGGTCGCTCCGTTAAAGTAGGCGACCTGTCCCGAAGTTCCCGTTCCGGTAATTGGATTGGTCAGGGCGCTTTGTTTGTCGTTAAAGGTGTTCCAGTCGGTGCTTGAGAGGTAGCCGTTGGTTGTGGTGTTTGCCTGCTTCACTTCAATTGTGGCACCCGTTCCGATAACGGCGCTTGTTCCCCCAGAGATCGTGAGAACAGATGAAGTCGCTTCGGTGAGATTGCCCTTTGTAAGAGTTGGTTCTTTACCGGCGACGTTGCCGTCGAGCTTGTTAATTGCAGAAAGAACTGTGTCGGTTGCCGCCACTGTGCCTGCGCCAGAGACAAAGCCCGTAAGGTCGGTTCCCCGCACATCGGTAGCAAATGTTCCAAGTGAGAGGTCTCCCTTTAAATATTGTGCTGTCGTGCCGGTTGTAATAGCGCTTTGTTTATCATTAAATGTATTCCAGTCCGTGCTTGAGAGGTAGCCATTGGTTGTGGTGTTTGCTTGTGAGATGGATATGTCAGGCGTTGCGCCGCCGGAGCTGGATAGCGGGGCAGTTGCTGTAACGTCAGTCACACTTCCCGAGCTTGCTGTTGCCCAAGAGAGCACGCCCGCTCCGTTAGTGGAAAGCACTTGCCCGTTGCTTCCATCGGCAGCGGGAAGAATCAAAGTTAAGTTAGCACCTACAGTGGCCGGAGATTTTAGGGCGACATAGTTTGAAGAGTCGCTATCGGCAAGTCTTAGTTCACTCTCGGCATTCAGTGTGAGATTGCCGGTCATAGCGTCTCCGGCAATGTTAACAGGAGTAAAACCAAGCGTGTCTTGCTTTAATGCCAAACCATCAAACACCACATCGGAATTGGGAGCTTTATTGGTTTCGCCATTGGTTATGGCGCTATCAATTAAATCCGTTCGCGCTGTGGCGGCAGTGTAGTATTTATTGGCACCTTCCGGCACGGCATCCGTATCAAGGGTTTGCCATGATTTGTCACCGCTCCAATACTGCGCCGTAGTTCCCGCTGTAATGGAGTTTTCTTTTCCTGAGATATTGGTTGTGTTGGTAGAGACTTGGGAGCTGAGAGCACCCACATCAACTCCATCCACAAGCCCAGTGGTAAGAGTAATGTTATTTGCCCCCATGGCAATGTTCCCGGTCATCGTACCACCCGCAAGTGGGAGTTTATTTGACAGGTCAGTGGTAAGGTTGGCAATTTTACTTTGAGCAATCGCCGCCGTTCCTGAAATATCAATATCGACAATGGTTCCGTCAGCGATTTCAGAGGAGGTCACTGAACCAACTCCGCCACCCGAAAGATCGTCGCCGATCGCCCATTTTGCGCCATCCCATTTGAGAATTTTTCCTGAAGCAATTCCGGTAGTGTCCACATCAGTAATGTCATTAATGGATGAGGTGGTTTTATCAATTTCTGCCCAAGTATAATCTCCTGATTGTGGAGTAACCACACCACTTCTTCCATTAAAGCTGGTCACATTAGTGGCATTATCAACTTTTTCCCACCTCGTAAGGACATCATTCCAGACTACCCAATCTCCCACGCCCCACGAATCAGTACCGGGCCCTCCTAAAAGATCATAAATTCCGGCCGTGTTTACAATATAATATTCGCCCAAGTTCCCGCCAATCGACAGGTCCGGTGAGTTGGCGTTGCCATCCCAATTCCCGGCGTAGGTAAGCCCACCTAAGTCACTTGGAACCCAGGTCGTCCCATCATATTTTAAAACTTGTCCGACTCCCGCTCCCATACTCGCAAGTTTTGAGGCCGTTACCGCCCCATCTTGCAAAGTGAAGGTAACATCAAAGGTCGCTGCGCCATAAGCGTCAGAAATAATCAAACTGAATACACTTCCTATCGCAAAGGAAATATTTTTCAATCCATTGGCAACCAAATTGCTGACATTTTTAGATTCAATTGCAAAAGATTCATCAAACCCTGATGGGCCTGTAATGCGCACATTATCGACTCCATCTAGTCCTGTCCCGTTAATAACCAGTTGGTCGTTAACAATCGAAACCGAGGAAACTGTCGCTTTGGCGACTCCGCCACCCTTGGCACTGCGGTCAAGCCCGAACGTCTCGACTTTATCCGGTTGAAAAAAACAACCAGACAAGACGAGTAACAAGGATAAGTAGAAGAAAATACTTTTTACCAAAAATTCACCTTTCTCTAATGAGGATTTCCCCAACTCTTTTCGTACTATTTTAGAATATGTTTAGAGCAATACTCTTTATTGGTGTGATTTTGGTAAGTTGGAGTATACTTCGATTTCGACGAGGCGAGTGAAGTGAGAATAAACTGTGGCATTTGAAAGACAATTTTCAATTCACCTTATCAATATTCAATAACTTATTGGTTAGGCGATTTCTTGCTTTATCCATCTTCATTTGGGCATCATTAAAAAGAACTTTTATGAGGACAAGATTTGCAATGTCGATTATTTCAATTTCTGGATTTGGTGAACCTTTTAATTTAAAATCAAGGTGAGTCCATAGGCAACATATCTTTTCTGGAGAATAATGATAGAAGAAAAAATTGAATTTTTCGATAAACCCGCTACCGAATGAAACTACTGTTAGCAGTTTTGTTTCTTTCCTTTTCGCCTCCCTTGTTCTCCAAAGGCAAAGCGACTTCCGAGCAAGCCAAGAAAAGGCTCGTTTATTATTATTTTGATTATATCGTTTCGAAAAGAGACACATTTTCTCTAATCATTAAAAAATTTGTAAAACCAACTTCAATTATTTCCGCTAAAACTCCCATGGTTTTGAAAACAAGGATTAATAACCCACAAATTAAAAATTGGGCGAATCTAAGAGAAGGAGAGAAGTTCAGGCTTTATGTCAGGAGTGATTTATTGGACAAAAAACGCGTGGCGGCCTTTTATAGAGATAGAAATGATAACAACGCAAGGGCCGACAAATGGAATTATTCCCTATTCTATGCGCTATCCAGAGGCTCACTTCAAGAAGGCATCCCCAATTCCAATATCACCACCGAGTCAAGTCAGGACTCGCCTCTTACCTTGGGATTTTCAACGCTTAAAAAACTGTACTATGATTTTAATTATTCGGGAAGTTTGTACCTTTCAAAACTTGACGGTGGTCTTTCCGATCAAAACGAAAGTGTCCCTCTCCCTTGGGAATACGGTCTAAACTCTTACGTTGGCTACCAACGGGAGAATTGGCCACTCGAAGTCTACACTGGACTCGATCATGAACGGTTTTCTTCATACAATACAGAGGAGCTTCCATCAGGTGAACCACTAGAAAGTCGAGAGCACACGCTGACATTTTTAACTTTGGGAATCTCCAAAAGATTTGAATGGTTTGGAAAACAGTTTTTTGGCAAGGCCAGTTATAGTAGCACAGTCATGAGTTCACAAAGTAGACCAAGTAAAATCAATCCCCAGGAGTTTGAAGGAACAAAATTTATCCTTTATCTCAACATGAAGGCCAGCAAGGATTGGTTCTATCATGGCCTTTACAAGCAACATGATCTTGAAGGTGCGACATCTCTACAGATTACCCGAGTCGGATTAGGGTTTGGCTATACGTTCTAAAATTTTATTATTTTCCAAACACGTTTATCGTACGACCTTAAATTACTGACAAATATTCTAATATAACTGAAGCGCTATTTTGTTCAGCGGTAGATAATAGAGGGTAAAGCCGGCAAAAATAAGATTGGGATCACGAATCTGCTGAGGATTGTTTTTATGAATAGCGGGCCATTCGCGCCAGT
>JAACVK010000114.1:0-820 GCA_009991595.1 bacterium
AATTCCTACTGCAGACATTTCGGCTTTGAAAAGTGACGTAAGTGGTCTCAAGAGTGAGTTGGGCAAGCTAAATAGTCGTTTGACTGCTTTAGAGAGTCAGCTAGCGACGTTGGATGCTCGGCTTGCTGTGCTGGAAGAGGTTAAGGAAGTGGAAGAGATACTAGCAGAAGAGACAACAAGGTGGAGTACAGACGTTTGGCTTGACTATACAGGCTACAGGCTTGTGACTGCAAACTTGGAAGGCAAGAGGATTGAGGACGGGGGCGATTACACTATCTACTTAGGTCTCTGGAACCAGAACATCATCAGACCTTACACGACAGTGACAGTAAGGCCCGCAGACAATGCTACTGCAGGTTTGTATTTGTTCGAAGGTACGATGTACAAGTGCACTGGTACTGTGTGTTCTGGGGCTTCAATGAGCGATATCTACGGCCCGGTTGTTATCGATGAGATTGAGATAAGTTTTCGTCCGAAGACCGGTGATAGAGTAAAGGTTGATGCTGATAAGACCTACTTAGACAACTATCGTGCTCCGTTTTTAGACTGGGGTATTACTGTCTCGGAGCGTAGTGATGGCACTTGTCGCTCAATTAAAGCCGTATCGGGTATCAAGTTTACTCTGCCCATTCCCGAAGGGTTCATTGGGACACCTGAAAACCCTTATCCATACGAAATGCGCTTAATGTTTGAGCTTTATTATAAATAAAGGAGTGTGAAATATGAGAGTTTGTAAGATTTTCCGATTTGATGCAGCACATTATCTCCCGAACTACGAAGGTAAATGTTCGCGCCTTCACGGACATACTTGGACATTGGA
>JAACVK010000114.1:850-1222 GCA_009991595.1 bacterium
TACGGGTAGCGAAGCTGGGATGGTCATTGATTTCGGAGAACTCAAGAAAGCAGTTAACCGCGAGATAATCGACAAGCTTGACCACACTTTACTGAACGACACGATTGAAAATCCTACCTGCGAGAACTTGTTGGGGTGGATTTGGAAGGCGCTATTTCCTTGGTCTTATCACGAAGGTGGAGTTGTTTTGGAGAGGCTGCGATTGTATGAAACGCCGGACTCCTTTGCGGAGTTAGGACGTGAAGAAAAGACCTAGACCTAAAGTAATCAAGGGCGAGACTGTCAAAGTGTCCACTGGCTGCGGGAACTTATATGTCACTCTAAATAGCGACGATGATGGCGTGTTTGAAGTGTTCGCAGCGCTCGGTAAGG
>JAACVK010000057.1 GCA_009991595.1 bacterium
ATCGTAAAACTCAAGCAGCAATTCGTCTATCCGTAGAGAAAACTGAGCGCCTGAATTGTCTCCGTCTGAGCCGATCCAAAGACCTAGGCTTGGGGGGGAAGTCTCGGGATAGGACAAGTTCAGATCAAAGGGGCCAATCCCTCCAGCTTTGAGCACAATTTTTTCGTCTATCAGGTCTGTGTCTGGATGTTGACGTTGCTTCCAGGTTTGTGTCGTAGATTCTGAGGCAACGAGTGACAGATCTAGACGCCCAAGCTTTCGACCCTTTGCTTTAGCCAATTTATCTAATTCTTTAATCCATTGTGGGGCAAGCATCCTCTGAACTGCGTTAAGCCGCCTGTTGCCCTCTAGTGCGGGTCCCATGCGAAGCACAAAATCATCTTTATCGGGTTTTAATTTTGCTGCCGCTAGCATATGGCCCTTAAGGCGAATGTTTTTAAGTTTTGCAGGTTCTTTGAAGGGATAAAGGAGGGGTGAGGCGCTTTTGTCTACCCTGATAGTGAGTGTGCCGTCCGAGAATTTGTAATCTGTTGCTGGGATGTTTGAATAGCGAAGGCGAAGCCAATTTGATTCAAGCTCTGGGGCAGGAATAAGAAGGAGTTCGTGGGCGAGCGTCCCTATCGAATGGCTCAAGAGCGCCACGCACAGTGTTAGCCGAATAAAGTGTGTTTTTTGAGACATCTCTTTAATGTTTATATGTTAACATATAAAATGGCGATAGCTAAAACAAGAGGAGATTAATATGAAAATTACTAAAAAATTAATGACGGGTATTTGCACGTTGGCTCTTGCTCTCATGGCGCAAAATTTGTGGGCTGTCACTGCTCAAGATTTTACGGCTGAGAGTTTTACCAAGGATAGAGACTCGGGAGCTGCTGTGGTTGTCGACATCTATGCCGATTGGTGCCCCACCTGCAAAAAACAAGCAACGGACCTTACAAAGATACTTAAAGATAAATCTTTTAAAAACGTTAAACTTTACAAGCTTGACTATGATCAAAAGGACCTTGTTCAAGAGTTCTCAAAGCTCATCGATAGGCCGATTCCCAGACAATCCACTATTGTGGTTTTTAAGAACAAAAAACTAAAAGAGTTTTCTGTTGCTCAAACAGGTGAAGAGCTTGTGACTAAGATTACAGAGGCCTTAAAAAATTGACAGCGCTTTTATTGCCCTTTGCGGCGGGATTGCTCACGACATTTTCGCCGTGTGTGATCCCTGTTATTCCTCTTGTGGTGGGGAGCGCTTCGCGCTCCTCTCGCATGGGGCCTATCTATCTGTTGATAGGCTTGGTGACTTCGTTTTCCGTGGCAGGAACTTTTGCAACGAGTGTGTTGTTTAGCCTTGGCTTGTCCCCCTCGATCCTCTCCGACATCGGGGCTCTTTTGCTCATTTTGGTCGGCGTATTTTTACTCTTCTCAAGCTTGGATTCGCTCTTTAAAAAAGCTTCCGGAGGCTTTTCCAATACCGTCAATTCTTGGCTGAATAAAGTATCGCCAGAAACGGCTAGAGGTCAGTTCGTGATCGGACTGTTCATTGGGCTAAT
This sequence comes from bacterium, assembly GCA_009991595.1. Classification (GTDB taxonomy): domain Bacteria; phylum Bdellovibrionota; class UBA2428; order UBA2428; family UBA2428; genus JAACVK01. The sequence goes on from JAACVK010000057.1 coordinate 1,545, forward strand.
CTGGCTCCCATGCACGGGTCCCACCTTGGGAGCGGCCATTGGTATGGCAGCTCAAGGCGAAAACTTGGTCTCTGCATTTTTTACAATGCTAAGTTTTTCTTTGGGTGCGGTTATCCCTCTTGGTATCTATGCTTTTGCGGGACAATATTTCACAGCCAGAATGGAAAAGTTCACCAATGCGGGGAGCAAATTGCGAAAGGCATTTGCTTTATTGTTTATTTTTGTTGGTGTGGCCATTTATACGGGTTGGCACAAGAAGCTAGAGGCTCAAATTCTAGAATTTTTGCCTGACTGGTGGGTCAACATGATCACATCGATTTGATTGGGCTCCAAGACATGCCAAAGCCCTTCGGCGTGAATAGCCTTGAGTATCAATGACAACTATTTACTAAACAGCCTTCACGGCAATTTTCTTCAAAATATCAGTAAATTATGTTGCAGGATGGAGTGGATGCACTGGGGGTTAAGAAATCTTAGTAAACAAACTGCATTGACTTATATGACGCAAGGCATTAAATTCTGTCAGTGCAACTTTCAATATATCGCGATCTCAAGAGTATTCAGCCAGTGCGCTGCTTCGCTCTTCTTCCACACAAGAATTACGGCGTTGGCGGTGCGGGCTTCACCATTAAGACCGCAATTGCTAAATGCCGTTCTGAGTTCGCAGAAAGGCTGTATTGCCACAATGAACTATCTCAGCGAGCAATTAGACCTCTAGGCATTGCAGCCCACCCTGATTGTTCAGACAGTGCGTTGCAAGCAGCCAAACACGAAGTGCTTGAGACCTTGCTGCTTGAGCAGATCAAATCAAGTGGGCAGGTGTTTGGATTAAAACTTTTTAGTCACCCGCGCTTCTCTCTATGCTTGGCTCGAATCAAAGGCATTGGCTACGTCGCTCTATTAAGAAATTTTTACCAGTCAAAGCCTCTTCTGTCGTATTCAGTTCGACCTACAGCTTGGCAAGCTCTACTCAAAGCTTGGGAAGAGAGCCGCAATCCCCATTTCCACAACACACCAATCGAAGACATGGCAAAGTTTTCAAAGTCGACAAAGCTTTTTTCAGATGAAGAGCTTCGTGGACTTCAATTCAAAAATTCGTTGCAAGCAATAGCGGTTCCAGACATGGGGAACATCGAGTTTGTTACAGACCATTATCAGGACCATCACATTGCATATGCAATTTTGAAATAAGGAGTAAGACATGAAATCTTTTAAATTAGTATTTGGTACATTTTCTCTTCTATTGGGATTTAACTCAATTGCAGCTTGGGCAGCGGATGAGGCTGCTGACAAAGACAAGGGCGAAAAAGTTGAAGTTCCTACTACCACCGATCCAGGACAAAAAAAAACTGGTGAACCCATCTGTCAAGGCGATGATAACTAAGAGGACTAGAAATGCGCTTGTTGGCTTGCTCGTTATTTCTGTACTCCTAATAATCACAATCCAAAAGACAGGGATAGATAAGATGAATAAAAATACAGATAATTCGAAGGCCATCATAGCAGTACTCTCGGGAAAACTGAGCTTGCCGCTTGATCCTCGAAATATAGTCATGATTTCGAATTATCATCTTCACTCGAATCTGTGGGGCACTCTTCTTGCGAGCAATCCAGCCGAAGCTTTGGCTAGTCTAAAGTCCGTATCTGAAGATGGGCTTAAGTATCGTCTTGTCCTAAAGCCTGAGATTAAATTCAGTGATGGTTCACCAATCTTAATGACGGATGTTGTGAGTTCAATAAACCGTCTTTTAGCTACATTGGATAATGGCCACTTCAACCCGAAGACTGCGATTGAATCAGTAAAAGCTATAGATGATCGAGAACTAGAGTTTAGCTTGCACCAAGAAACTCCCTCTTTTCAATTTCTATTGAGTATTCCTGAAATGGGCATCGTCCCTGAGAAATCGGTTGTGAACGATGAGCTAAGAACATTGCAAATTACGAGTGGCGCATACTCACTCGTTGAGCATGAGGGTGAGAGACTAGAACTTAAAAAGAATCCACATTATTTGGGGCATCAACCACGCTCTCCCAATAGAGTCTCGCTGCGCTTTATGAGTGACAGTGCTCAGTTGGCCGAAGATGCCAAAGCAGTTGGGGCTCATTTTATTGAAGCTTCGAACACCTCTGAAGTTCAAAGCATGAGGCGCATGTCAGGCGATTCTCAATATACAATTTTAAGCACAAGACCATCATTAAGCTTCTATGCGTTGCTTAATGATCGTGCGCTTTCGGAGAAGCAACGCGTAGCTATTTCTGATCTCGTTTCTAGAAACTTAGGCTACGAATTAGATCCTGCGACAGAAAAACGAAGTTTTGAGCTTTCGCCTCCCAAGACATTTGCTTCTCTTGGACTTACAAGCTCACTTACTGCACTCAAATCAAAGCCTGAAGATCTGCCATCCAAAGTGACAATGGCTAAAACTAATTCTGCGCTCAATGAATCAATTGCCTCAACTCTTTCAAACGCGGGTGTTGAAATTATTTGGCTCGATTCTTCCGCAGCCAAAGAAGCAGACATTCGCGTACGGTCTCAGGGCATGAATAGCGATTTTCCAGAGATTGAATATCACCTCTTGCTCTTAAGTCAGTGGGCGGCTTTCACGCCCCAAGCTGGTGAAGAAGAACTTATTATGAAGGCTCTTCACGAGCCCGACAATTCTAAGCGAGCTGAATATATTCAGCGTGTGTCACGAGCCATGGTTGAAGACGCGCGTGTTGTGCCATTGCTCGTACGTTCTTACATGCACGCAATCGACCATGGTGTGCTCGAAGTCCCTAAATTTTCTGATTACGACGGCGATGTGCGCTTTTCGCGCATGAACACGAAGGAGTAGTTGAGATGGCTAAAAATTCAACTTCTGCTGCTTCGTTTAAGCCAATTTACATAGGGCTTTTGCTCTTTTGGATATCATTATCCCTTGCGAGTGTTTTGGCGAGTGTTCATTGGTTTGTGCCTGCAATTGTTCAGTCACGAGCGCAAAACCTCAACATGATGGTTCAATCTCATGCTAGTAATATACCTTTGCACCTGACTAGAGAGCTGCGAGATCAACTAGCATACAATGACATTCTTCGTTCTGATCGCGAGCTTAAGGTAATTATGCCCACCGCTGAGAGTGAACACTTTAGCTCTATTTTGGCTGGATGCACGTTCGTGAATGATAGCGTCTGTGCTGGCCAGAACTCTGTGGCCATTCTAGTCAAAGGAACAAAAAATCGTCCTCACGAAGCGACAGCTCTGGTGCATCTTGCGACACCTTTTCTTAATCTCGGGGGAATGGCAAATGTCTTCTTAGGTCTCGGCATTGGCTTAAGTGGTTTGATTTTTGGCCTACTTGCTTTAGGAACGCGTTTTCGAGAGATTCGCCTTCGGCAAGAGGTGCTTGAACTTCATTCTATCATTCACGGCATTGAGAAGTTGTTTGATGCTGAAGACGCTGTACCAAGTGAAGAGTTTCAGCATCTAAAAGACAAACTAAACTCCATCCTGAATGAGGCAAATGGGCTGAAGAGTCAGTTTAGTAAATACCAAAAATGGCTAGAGGCTCATAGCAATTCTGAAGAGGGCAACAAGATTCTAAAGGACTACAACCACGATATTCAATCTCCACTTGATGCCGCAGAAGGTTTGCTTAGGGGCTTGCCTTTGTACTTGAAAGAACTTCCCAAAGATCGTCTGAATGCAATGATTGAATCTACGCTGAGCAGCCTTGAATCTGGCAAAGAGGCACTAAGTCTTGCCCTTAAGGCAGTTCCCAAGAAGAAGTCTTCAGGAGAGTCGGTTCAAGGCATCATCGCCCATCTCAATGCTTCGCTTCGAAATTCAGAGAAGCTAAAGGGCCTCAATGTTAGTTTTATCTATGATGGTTCTATCAGATCAGCAAAGATCAAAATTCCCTTCAAGGAACTTGAGCCTATCATTTGGAACTTGGCTTCAAATGCGGCCGATGCCAACGCTAAAATCTTTCGATTGGAATTTGAAGCTATTGAAGAATCTCAAATTCGAATCACAGCACATGATGATGGGGATGGAGTTCCCGAGTGGCTTCAGAAGGACATCTTTCTTGAGTATGTTAGTACCAAAGATTACGGGCACGGTATTGGTTTAGCCTCTGTTAGACGGCGCTTAAGAGCAGTCGGCGGCAGCATTGAATTGCTACAATCCAAAAGTGGAGCTTGCTTTGAATTAAAGCTGCCCATCATACGAGGGGGCATAAATGTTTAAACTTCGCGTGCTCGTAGCTGATGATCAGCTACATTTTAGGCAAATGCTTATGACTCGCCTTCAGGCAGCGTCTAATGGCGTGTTCATTCCGATTTATACAGAGGCCGAAACAGCAGAGGAATCCGTTCTCGCGGCTGAACAAAGCCTCAAAGACAATAGACCTTTTGATCTTGTGATAATGGATATTAACTTCTCTCAAGATGAAGAAGGCGAAACAAAGGACGGGCATTGGGCCTCGAATTCTATTCGAGAAATACTTCCAGATGCCATGATCGTGATGATCTCATCAATGTCTGAGGAAGATCATCGCGAGGCTATCGAAAACAGCGATGTCATAACTCGCTTTTTTAGAAAGTCTTCATTTTCGGATCATGAGCTTTTCAGAGTTGGAGTTTGGGCAAGTTTAAAGCGACTGCACCGCGAACACCGTCTTGTGCCTGAAGAAAGTGCCATTTTTACCCTAGCTGATTCAATGAAGGAATATCTGAGCGCATTGGACCAAGTTGATCCACGGAGCAACATTGTCATTTATGGTGAAACAGGAACGGGTAAAGAGCTAAGTGCAAAACGTCTTAGCGCAAACGCTAAGTTTGAACTCAGGCAAAATGAAAGACCTTTTGTGGCAGTAAACTGTGGGGGAATTTCACCAACCCTTGCCGAGAGTGAGCTGTTTGGTCACGTAAAGGGTGCCTTCACCGGAGCTATGAGCAACAAGGTAGGTTTTCTTGAGGCTGCAAATGGTGGAGATTTATTCTTAGACGAATTGCAAAATGCGCCCCTGGAGTTTCAGAAAATCCTTATGCGTGCGATTCAAGAACGGTCTTACATTCCAGTGGGATCAACTATAGCCAAGCCATTCGAGGTAAGAATCATCGTTGCGATGAATCAAGACCCAAACGAGGCGGTTGAGTCTGGCAAAGTTATGCCGGACTTTATGGCAAGAGTCAGGCAAAGCTTTCTACGTGTTCCAGCATTGCGCGAGAGGCGAGATGACATAGAAGCTTTGGCTCTTCAGTTATTAAAGAAAGCCAGAGTGGATAAGCAATTTTCCGCTGAAGCTCTTGTGTGGCTTTGCTCCGAGCCGTGGAAAGAAAACGTCCGTGGTCTGCTGGCATTTTGTCAGCAAGCAGTAGACTCCTCAAAGACTCCAACAGTTACTGCGCAAGCATTGAGGACTCAGCATGAGGCAATGAATTACCTCCCAAGGCCTTTGGCGATAGAGGAGGTGTCGCGAGAGGCTACTTTCAGAAATTGTATTCACAAGATTTTAGCCGACGGCCTGTCGCTAGAAGAGCTATTGTCTCATGTTGAGGATCTAGCTTTCGTAGAAGCTCAGAAGATTGCAGGGTCCAAGGTGCCGAAGCGTATCGCGGAGGTTCTGAGGGTGTCTGATCGGACAGTCAGAAGAAGGTTAAGTAATTAATTTTAATAGCGAGCACTCTTCTTTAAGTGATTTTTGATCTCTAGAGTTTGAGCTGTATCTCTATTAGATTCTCAGAAGTGAACAATGAATTAAGAAATGATATCCGCGATGTTTCTAACTTGGTTGAGGTTGAACAAGTTGAAAAACGTATACCTTCGGAAGATCGTTCGTTTGTAAACTTCAACCTGTCGGAGCTTTACTCTAGAGCGGCAACACTTACTGAGGATGGCTTGCTGAAAACTCAGTTTGCTTGGAAGGCCAAAGCTTTTAGGCCTGAGTTTTCTCGTGCACTTACTGGAGAGAAAGACGGACACATTCTGAGAGTCAATTACATCTCAGGAGAAAGCCTAGACTATTGGAAAGAGCTTCCTGCCGAAGCCTTTAAATTTTTCTACGAAGAAAGTCAGAAGAAATTAGACCCGCCAGTTCGGTGCCAATATCTGGCTTGCCTCTGGGAGGGAGCTAAAATCTGGAAGAAAGTTTTGCCTGAGATTAATGTGAAGACATTGGCAGAACAGCTAACTCTTTGTTGCCTTGAATGCGTCAAGGATGAAATAGCTCAACCTGAAGACATTAAAGGTTGCGCCATGAGGGCAGTAGAGTTTTTGGATATTGCTGTATTCATTGCTAAGAGATTTAATTTCTTGGATTTCTTTAAATCAATCGTTGACCCGACCTTAGATTATTCAGAGAAAACTATTTCGGAAGCTCCTCATTGGACATTAGGATTCTCACGCGTTCTGATGGAGTTGGCATACACGGCCAAGGACGGAAGGATTCAGAAGATAGTTAGCGACACCCAACTTTCTAAAATTCGAGAGCTAATACAATCAGTTCACTCCTTATATGAGACGACACCTGGAGCAGAGACCGATCCAATGAAGACCCTAGAGCCGCTCGTGCTAGCCGAGAGGTTGCTCGGAAACAAAGTTTCTCAAGCGGAAGTTTTTCGTCGGTGTGGTGAGGGATACACAAAAAGAGCAAATTTGCCGTGGCCGGGATGGATGCGTGCCAGTATCTTTAAAGACGCCGCTGAACAGTATTTTCAAGCTGGAGAGAAAGATCTAGGCAATCAAGCATTG
>JAACVK010000058.1 GCA_009991595.1 bacterium
CAATGATATGAAATTTCCAGGTGGTGGCGGAATGGGCGGAATGCTCGCTCAAGCCCAAAAAATGCAATCCGAAATGAAGGCCCTTCAAGACAAACTAGCTCTTAAGGAATTTGATATCGAAAGCGCCGGCGGCCGAATCAAAATCACAATCACAGGCAAACAAGAAATTACGGCACTTGATATCTCCAAAGAGATCATCGACCCAGAAGATCCAGGAATGCTTGCAGACATGCTCAAGGTCGCGGTCAACCAAGCTGTTGAAGAGTCACAACGTATCGTTGCCGAAGAAATGGGCAAAGTCGTTCCTCCAGGCTTGGCAGGTCTATTGTAAGTGAAATTGATTCCGAAATCGCTCCAGAGCCTTGTGCATGAACTCTCTCGCCTTCCGGGCGTGGGAGAGCGCACGGCTTTGCGCTATGCGATTTCGCTGATCAAGGCGGGCCCACAACGAACCGCCCACCTTCAAGCTGCCTTGAGCGAGCTAGACTCTCACATGGGCAACTGCCCTAGCTGCGGCTATTGGACGGAGCATGCAATTTGCTCACTCTGTGAAGACAGTGAGCGCATCAGCACCAGACTTTGTGTCGTGAGAGATTGCCCTGACGTTTTGGCTCTTGAGAAATTCAAGAAGCACCCATGGAACTATCATGTCCTAGGCGGATTACTTTCTCCACTCGCGGGCATTGGCCCCGACAGACTCAATATTTCGTCTTTGCTCGATAGATTGCAGAACGAAGAGATCAAAGAATTAATCCTAGCTTTTGATGCGACTGTCGAGGGCGATGCCACATCCTTCTACCTCAAGGACCTCCTAAAGAAAGACCGTCCGGATCTCGTAATATCGCGCACGGCCCTCGGACTGCCGGCCGGATCCAGCGTGGAGTACCTCGATCCATCCACATTAGAAAGTGCGCTTCAACACCGCACTGTTTTAGAATAGCAAATCTCGAATAGTTTTCTCTATTGTAGTAAACTCCTACTTAGTGGGACACCTCGTACATGAACTGAATCTCGTCGTTGATAGGCTCTTGCTTGTCTCGCCCACAACCGAACGACTCAAAAAACAGATGCAGTTCATCGCCGAAGATCTCGTCGCGGATTTTGGGGCCGGACAGAAACTCAACCTCTGCCAGAGTAGATTCTCAGGCAAACACACCGTCGAAAACATGCTCGCTTTTGACCTAGGGATGAGAGCAGGCATGAGATCCAGAGTTCAAATTCTAGGATGCAGCCTCGAACGGGCTCTCCCCAGCGAAGGCCTTCTGAACTGCGCCGACGCCACGATTCTCGACTGGAACCCTGGCCATACAGACGACGAAATTAGCCTTAACAGTGAGATTATGCGCCACATCAAAGGCCGCCCCACGCTCGCCCTTCTTCCTTTCAAGAACCAAGGCGAGCTAGACCCCGCCCACAAGCTGAGGGCCCGCGCCCAATACCTCTACTTGGAAAAGAACTGTTCGAAGCTAAGCGTCTGCCGAGGCACCGAAGAATTCTTGCGCCAAGGTTTAGAATGGGTATTGAGCTTTTAGAATATTTGGACTACGTTTAGTCCTTCGAGATCGCTGGTAGCTCAGTCGGTAGAGCAGGTGACTGTTAATCACCTTGTCGCAGGTTCGAGCCCTGCCCAGCGAGCCAATTTTATCCTCGAACCCCCTAAAATATTACGATATAGTAACAGCATGACGCCCCTAAATTCAGATGCCATACAAGAAGCCGAAGAGGCAGGTTTTGATTTGAATTTAATTGAGTTAAATCTTAGTCTTTCTCCCTCAGAAAGAATCGAACAACATCAATCCGCACTAGATCTAGTCTTGGAGCTTGAGTCCATAAGAACCAATCGAAATGAAGACGCTAAGTGATCTTTTAAGCATTCTAAGTCAATCAAATATTGATTTTGTAGTTGTAGGTGGATTTGCCGGGGTCCTGCACGGTTCAACACTTGTGACTCGCGACCTTGATCTTTGTACCCTCTTAACTCCTGAGCATATTGCAAAACTCAAACTTGTTTTAAAAGATTTTCACCCCAAACATCGAATGACACCAAACAAACTTCCATTTTCAGAAATTCCTCCAGAGGGACAATCTCTTAACAATCTATACCTCGAAACTGATTTGGGGGTGGTGGATTTTCTAACTTCCATTACAGGAGTAGGTGACTTTGAAAGAATTCGCTCTAAAGCTGAGGAAGTTGAGATTCGAGGTCAAAAAATTAATGTCATCAACCTCGAGGACTTAATTAAAGCTAAGGAAGCCATGAACCGCGATAAAGATCGGCTGGCCGTGAAAGAACTGCGCGCGATTCAAACAAAGACAAAAAAATAGAATTCGGAGAATTCCATGATCAAAAAATTACCACTTATTATCGCACTATTCTGCATTTTGGGCGGGGTTGGAATTTCGATCTTGTTCGGTGTTAACGAAGACATTTTCAAAGATCGGATTTCCGCAGGGCTTCAGCAAAACATCAAGATCCAACAGATGTCAGACCCCGCTCAGAAGGCGGCAAAGATCGCTGCTGAATCCGACAAGAACTGGCGCTACTACCAACGCTTTCATTTTCATGCGACTGGAATTGGTGCGATGATGATGGGAATATTACTTTTGCTTTCTAGTCTCAAAGCTCCAAACAAACACAAAACTATTGCTTCCTACATGGTGGCCATCGGCGGCACGCTCTATCCCTTTGTTTGGCTATTCGCCGGAATTTACGGTCCAGAGATGGGAAGAAGTGAGGCAAAAGAAGCTTTTGCCTTCTTCGGATATATGGGCGGAGTGTTTCTATTAGGCGGAATCTACACCACCATCTTGACCATCAAATACGATCTTATGGTTCGTCCAAAACTGAACTCATGACAAAGAAGACTTTGGCATCAAACTTCCACCCTAGGTTAATTATTTGGCAGCTTGATAAAAATCTCCACACGTCTGTTCTGCTCCTGGTTCTGGGCGATGTTCATGTTATTTGAATCGACGTTTGGAAGAAGTGGATGAGAGTCCGCATAACCAGAGGCCGATAACTTTTTAGCGGGCAACCCCATCGCTATTAACTCCTTAACCACGGCAGACGCCCGAGAAGTTGAAAGTTCCCAGTTGGAAGGAAATCTAGCTGTTTGAATCGGCATGTTATCCGTATGACCATCCACCCTAATTTCGGTGAAGCTCTCAGGATCTGCCAAGACCGTCCTAGAAAGATCTCGAATGAAGCTTCCGCCTTTCGCGGAAATATCTGAGATACCACTTTCAAAGAAGGTCCGGCCCCTAAGAACCAACTTGATTCCCTCGGGAAGAGTTTGAATCTCGACTTCAGTATTTGAAATTCCAAGTTGCTCAACATCCCTCGTGATCTGCGAGGCGAGCGCCTTTCCAGGAGTTTTGTATTCCTGCTTTGAGAATTGCTGTGACGCCATCTTCTTCAGCTCTTCGAGCTTCGCCTTGTCGACCGAAGAAATAGAATACATGATCACGAAGAATCCAAAAAGGAGAGTCATTAAGTCGGCGTAGGATACCAGCCAGCCCTCATCATGGCTGCTCTCATGACTTTCGATGTGAAAGGTTTCGTCTTCGTGAGATTCTTCGAATTGATTGTGTTCTTGATTGGCTAAGCTCATACGATCCCCTTTCTTATGCGGCTCTTGCGAATTTAGCATCGCTGATCAAGTTGTTTTGTTCCTTGAATTTCTTATGATCTTTGATGGGAACAAAGCTCAACATCTTTTCTTGAATCAAAACCGAAGAATCTTTTCGTTTAATGAGGTAGATGCCCTCAAGAATGATACTTCTTTGCTTGAGATCTTCAGCAGAAAGTTTCTTATAGTAATCTGCCATAGGTAGGAGAATAAAGTTAGCCAATCCAATCCCCCAAAAAGTGGCAACAAGAGCGGTCGCCATAGACATACCAATTTTCTCAACACCACCGCTGAGCTGCCCCATCATGCTAATCATTCCCGTCACCGCCCCCAAGAGTCCAAAGGCAGGAGGATATTTTGCAATCGACTGGATGATGTCAGCGTCCGATTGGTACTCGGCATTGACGATCTTAAGCTTATTGATCATATGCGCTCTAAAGTCTTGAAGCGGGACGACTTTATCGGCCAAAGCTTCAACCCCATCCCTGAAGAAAGGATGCGTGATCTTTACGGCTCTTAAGGCTTCATTTCCTTTCTTTGCAGCTTGGGAGAGTTCAAGAACTGTAGAAACAATCTTCTTAGCATCGGTCTTGTCTGTGAAATAAACGATTTTGATGTAGTTCTTTGCGATGTTTAATAGCTTCTTCATCGAGAAGCTATACAAACTAGCAATGATAGTACCACCAAAAACAAGCAAGAAGGCGTGAGAGTCGAGAAAAATTTCCGGTCTATCTGAGCTTGTAAACACTCCAAAATATAGGACCAGTACAGTTAAAGTGGTTGCGATTGCGGCTGAAAAATTCATATTTTATCCCTCTTCTTTTCTTTTGCTTAAGCAGCGTAGTTTTGAGTTTCTGAACTATTGTTAAAATCAAGTAAGGAGTATTGGGCTCCAGGTTTGTTGGAAATATATTTTGAATAAAGAGCGTCTAACAGCAGTCTTAAAGATGTGAAGGTGTCGGGGGAACCTGGCTTCACATTCTCAAGTTCCTCGGAGAGTGCTGCCCATTGCTTTCCAGACAACATAGGCTGCAACTTGTTTTGCATTTGAGCGCCCATGGCGTGCCAGGCACCTGCCTGTCTGTAAAGTTCCATTTCTGAGAAAATTTCCACTAAGCTCTCGGTATTAACGAAATGGAGATGATCAAGATAAAGTCTAGACGCCGACCAAGCCTCTAGGAATTCAGGATTGGTCCTCAAAATCGTACTAGCCACTTGTTGCTCTTGGTGCGCTGGAAGCTGGGAAAGTAGCGGAGGAATCAATGCTTCAGACTTCACTTTAACATTCCCCATCGACCTTCCGAGACTCAGCATCTTTACAACATTGTCTTCAATGCCCTTGAGCTTTGCCTTGGGAATTTCTTTCAGTCGAGCCAACTTAGAAAGGATTTCCGTGAGCTTCGCAGGATCAAGATCTTTGCAAGCCTCTTGAACTTTCTTAAGTGGAAGCCCCACAAGTAGTGCCGCGGCATCTGAGCTAGACTGACTCTCAAGAAGACCTGTAATTTGTTCAATATTGATGTCGGCAAATGCTGGAAGGTGTCCTTCAGACTCATCCGCGCCCATGTTACTTAGCATCTCAAGCATAAGAGTTTTTTGAAGAACTTTGTAACTTTGAATTTTTTCTTCGAGAGACATCTCAGAGCTAGAAGACTCAAAGCCTTCTTCATCTTTGCTAGCCTGTAAGGACTTCCAGACATTACCGTCCACCTTCGGAAAGGCCTTAAGGATCTGATCGAGATCGGTGTCATTCAGCAAGTTCTCTACTGCTAGACGGATGGATGGGCTAGAAGCACAGATTCTGGTTAACGAATCAGATGCAATCTGAGGAGAGAGTTGTCCTGTTGTTAGTATTCCTTCAATGGATTTTTTGTGCTCAATGATAACTAGATTCGGGTCAACTGGTTCTGGCTCTTTCTTGCGGGCTTCAGCGGCATCGGCTCGAGCGTTTTCTCTTTCGATTTGAGCTAGGGCAGATTTCCTGTGGAAGTAATACCACAAGCCCAATAGAGCTATTCCGACTAAAGCACCTAGCAAGTAGAGAATCTGAGACGAAATAGTAGGTTTTGAATAACCTTCGAAGGTTGAAATCTTAATCTGAGAAGCATCAATCCCAATTGAAGTCGTCACTGAAGCGATAGCAGCTGACCTAATTTCATCTGATACATTTGCAGGAAGTACCAGTACGGCGGATACTGTTTGAGCTGCTGTTGTGAATTCGCCAATACGATTGGAGATCGCCTCTGCTTCTGAGCGCAGAATGCCGGTCCCCGGAAAACCGAAATCACTATCAGTCAATATAGGTAAGTCTGCACCTGGATCCAGCTTAGTTGAAAGACTCAGGCTCCAGGATTCATCGGGTCTAGCAAACATTTTCTCAAGTGCTTGCTCTGCATAATATTTGTAATGCTGAGTAAGAATCTTCTCCACCAATTTTGGCTGGGGATTTTGCTTTCCTTCCGAAACATGAGTGAACAAAAGTGTGAGGCACATTATGACTGTCTTGAAGAGTCCAACTTTTTGAGATCCTATTCTTGCTATTGTATTGATAGTTTTTTTCATATTCATCGCCTTTTCTTTCTCTTTATTCTTTCATCTAAATTGATCAGTAATTCTTTGATAGTTTCCCTATCTACTCCTTCAGTTTAGGTTGGAACGGAAGTGCGTTCGATTAACAAGTTGTGCTATATTAAGTACTTATTAAATTTTCTAATTTTGCGATGGTTTTCGAGCCTTGTATGTGGATTGCATTAAGAACCCCGTTCAAAAAAGCATTTTGAGGCCCGTTAGAGCGCAAGAAAAATCATAACTTAATATTTCCACATGGCGCAGTTTGCTACTCTATATTCAATGAAGCGGCTTAGTGCATTTTTGCTTTTGATGGCTGGGTTTGTCTTGTCATCATGCGGTCCATTGTCAGGAAGTTCTGACGGCGGCGATGGAACTCCTTTTGAAGGAGCTAAAAATGTTTCGACTTACGAAGTAGAAATCACAACAGTCGACTACGAAATCGGCATTGGATTCAACAAAGACGGACAGCGTGCAGCGAAGGTGAGAGACAACTCCACTGGCGAATTACTGGCCACCTTAGTCGTTAGCGAAACAAAAAAGGGATCGAACAGTGTCTATACCGGAACTAAATTCTCGATTGAAATCGAACCATTCGTATCAGGACAAGACGCAACTGTGGCTCCGTTAAAGTTTTCAGCTCTCATTACCCTCCCGAAAGTTTCTGTGTCTGAAAACTACTTTGAGACCGACATCCCTACAGGTGTAAAAGCAAGCGTCTTTAATTGTTCGGGCAAAGAAGGCAAAAGTCCATTCGCAGGGGGGAGTGGAGCGGAGTTAGACCCCTATTTGATATGCTCACTAAATCAGCTCAAAAACATATCTGCCACCTACCGATTAAACGCTTACAAGCTCATGGCGAATCTTGCATTCCCGAATAGCTACAATAGCCCCGATGGCTGGACCCCAATTGGAAATACGACATCACCGTTTGAGGGAAGTTTTGATGGATCCTTAAGATCTATTGATAATTTACAAATCAATAGCTCTGAACAAAAAATGGGCTTATTTGGAGTCGTAAAAAATGGCGAAGTTTTTGACCTGAAGGTTCTTAATGCGACCGTCGAAAGTAGTGGCAGAGTTGGGGTTTTAGTAGGACAGGTTGTCAACAGTACCATCACGAACGTGTCCTCATCGGGTACCGTGACCTCTACTGGCCTCTATGTCGGAGGGTTGATTGGACACATCGATGGAGATGACGGAATTTGTAATACGCAAGTACGCAATTCTAGCTCGTCAACAAATGTATTTGTTGGGACTGGGGGCGCGGGGGGCCTAGTTGGTGTTAATGAGTGTATATATTCGCCATCAATTATTAAAAAGTCTTTTGCTTCTGGAAATGTTTCGGCAATTAACTCATACAGTGCACTCGCATGTGGAGGTTTAGTCGGGTACTCAAGAGGTGATATTGCTCGTTCCTATGCCACAGGGGATATTAGCTGTGAAGACTACGTGGGAGGCTTGGTAGGCTGGAGCCATAATGGTGACTTCTCAAATGTTTATGCTACTGGCAATGTAACCGCAACTGAAGGTAACGGAGCTGCTTTAATCGGATTGCTCGCCAACAGTACGACCATTAGAAATAGCTACGCAAGCGGAACGGTAACCGCCTCTGAGACAGCTTCTGGTTTGGCAACAGGTGATGGAGCCAATGGTAAGCTTAGATTCTTCAATTCATTCTCTGTATCTATGATGCCTGGAACCGGAATCAAAAGCGGTCTTGTATCGGACCCAGGTGCGAATGAGATTACGATGACGAATTCTAAGTGGCTCAATGTTGGTGGCGATGCTGCTTTACAATGTGTTGAGGGCTCAGCTTCAACCGACGGATGTACAGCAGCCTCATCGGCCAGCGAATTCTACGGCAGTTCAAGTGATGTTACGAGTGTTTGGGATTACGACAACATTTGGAAATCAAACAATGGCGCCTTCCCCACTTTGCAATAATTTAACTGTGCGCGGTAAAAAGTGGAAGATTTCAAATTCAAGCAGCCCTCTTCTTGTGTTTTTTTGAGCGCTCACACTCTT
>JAACVK010000116.1 GCA_009991595.1 bacterium
ACCAGATCGGCCTTGAAAAGACCCCTGAAGAATATGTCGCTAAGATGGTCGAGGTCTTTCGTGAAGTACGAAGGGTATTGCGTGATGATGGAACTGCGTGGGTGAATCTAGGGTCAAGTCAAGCAGGGAGTGGAAGCCCTGGAGGAGATTTTAGAGATGGCAAAGGTGGAGATACTTACCTTCGGCCGTACAACAGGAGTTATTGCGGATTTAAACCAAAGGATTTAATACCTATTCCTTGGATGGTTGCAATGGCACTTCAAGCCGACGGTTGGTGGCTCCGGTCTGATATAATTTGGCATAAGCCCAATCCCATGCCTGAGAGCGTAACTGATAGGCCAACTAAGGCGCATGAATATATCTTTTTGTTAAGCAAGTCAGCGAAATACTTTTACGATGCGGAGGCGGTGAAGGAACCGTGTCAAGATAATCATCCGTACTATCAAGGAATTTCTGAGGAGTATGATCCGCTATCATCAAAGCGTAAGTCTGGAGATGGGAAGCCTACAAAACTATTTAAAGAATTTCGTCACACAGAGGATAGTAAGCGCAACCGTCGTTCCGTCTGGACTATCGCAACGCAACCCTTTAGCGGATGGACTGAAACCTTCCGTCTTGTCCGTGTGGAACCGGATGAAGTTTCCTGTGGCATGAAGCGCATAGCGTCAAAACATTGTCAAGTTCATGCAAGTCAGGATTTTCAATGTGATGAATGTGAAATTTACCAGTTGACCCGCAAATACGACACCTGCCATGATCTCTCTGAATTGCAAGCCTTCTTATCAACTGAAATTTTCCCGCAGATCGATCAACGGAATCTTCTTTCCAACAGGGGTTGTTCGGGCCTACGTTATTTTCTTTTTGCCATAGAGCATAACAAGGAAAACCACAAAATGGCCCGCGTTCTTTCGACCATTCTGCCATGTATTTCTTTCGATGGAAGGTTGTTCCACATTGCACACAGGTCAAGGGGACTTGAGAAAATTGGTTCGGATGCCCACATTTTCGAGAACAATACTTTGGCGGATTACGTTTTAAATGAGCCTGGCATAACTTCCTTTCAAACTCTTTTCCACACCGTTGACAAATTGTCATTGCCGATACCTCCTAATTGTTTTTGTTCATTTTATCAAATAAAAACCCAAAAGTCAAGCCACTTTGCCACATTCCCACCTAAGCTGATTGAGCCGTGTATCTTAGCAGGATCACCAGAAAAAACTTGTGCGGCTTGTGGTATACCGTGGGAACGAATAATAGAAAAAACGAAATCTTTCCAAAGCGGTTCAGGTAAAAGCGGAAACCTAATACAAGGCAAACAAGATTTGTCTGCTAAAGAAACTAACAGTACGCCAGATATCAGAAAAGGCCCTTGTGTTTCATCTAAAACGATAGGATATCGACAGTTCTGTTCTTGCGATAGCGGCACTAGACCGGGCGTTGTCCTTGATCCATTTCTTGGTTCAGGCACAACGGGACTGGTATGTGAAAAGCTCAACAGGCGGTGGATCGGGATTGAATTGAGTGAGGCTTATTGTAAAATGGCTGCTAAAAGAATCGATAATGCTACAAAGCAAAGGAGGTTAT
>JAACVK010000059.1 GCA_009991595.1 bacterium
AAGGGCTATGCCCGCACGGACGAGAGACCCCAAGAAGGCACTAAAGTTTCCGAGGATCTCAGCGCTGTGCTAAGCTTTGCCTTCCAATGAGAAGCATGAATTTAGAGCAGCTGCCAAGATTAGATAGTGCTCCCATGCTTACGCATTTCCCCAAACCTCGTGTTTTGGAGATTGGTTGCGGTGTTGGTTTGCATCCTATTTTGTATGCTAAGCGCCATGCTGACCGTTGCGTGATCGCCATCGAAAGCACCCACGAGCGTTACGCAAAGTTTGAGAACAGATTAGCTCGCCATCGAAACTTAACGAATGTGTTTTCGGTTCACGCGGATGCTCGCATTTGGGTTTCTCAAAACATTGCACCTGCCAGTCTGGAGCGTGTTTTTATTCTTTATCCAAACCCCTATCCAAAGAAAAGACATTCAAATCTTCGATGGCATTCTATGCCCTTTACTCAGACTTTAATTGATGCCTTAGAGCCTGGCGGAGTGCTTGAGTTTTCCACGAATGTTCGAGAATATGCACAAGCCTCTCTGGACACTTTTACAAAAGATTTTGGCTTAGGGTTCGAATCCATTTTTGTGCCCGCTCAAATCCCGTCTCTGCTTAAGGGAGACACTCACTTTGAGCGAAAGTATCTAGAGTCAAAACAGCCGTGCTATAGATTCTGTTTGAAGAAAATCTAGCTCTTAAAAGGTCCTCACTTTCTGTGATATTCTCTGCCCTGGTGAGAAATTTTGCCTTTATATTCTTATTTGTGGCGCTGCTAGGCAGGGCCGAAGATGATTTTTTCAGTGAATCTATTTTTAAAAATTGCCAAAGAATTGTGAAGACTCTTTCTAGAAGTCGAAAAAAGTCCGGCACTGTTTTGATTCGTCCATTAAAGATCGATCGAAGTAAGCGGGGTATTGATGAGGAGGAGCTTCTCGAGTTCATGAAAGATAGTTATCCGATTTTAAAGAATGGATCTTTTCAGGTAAAGGGCGGAGATTCGGAGTATCAAGAAAAGGCTGCCAACACGGCCGAAATTCTTATGTTTGGCCAGGAGCATTTAGCTCTCAGAGTGGGGGGGCAGATATTCTCTTTTGATCAAGAGGGCGTTCGAGAGCATCGCATGAATACATTGTTTCACTATTCTATGCGAACCTCGGGCGCTGATGCTAAGGGGATTGTTATAAGTCTCAAAGACTCTGAGTGGACAGAGCTGCTCGACAGGGTAGTGAGTATTCATGGCCAGGGAAAAGTGTTTGATGTTTTGAGTAATAACTGCAACCAATTTGTGTGCAGAAGCCTGCGGGTGTTGCCAGAGTCTTTGCCCGCTGGACCCATAGGTGTGAGCACCGTTTTAAGTTTTGCTTATTTGAAAAAAATCTTCAAAGGAAGAACTCTCTTTGAAGTTGAATATCAGCGTCCTCCCTCTAGCCCTTTGAATTTAAGTCCTTTTTGAAATTTAGCCCAGGCAGCCAGTGTTCTTCCCAGTAATCGGGAAGGGGCGCTTCCATGTAGAGTTCCTTTTTTGTTTTAGGGTGTAGAAACTTTAGGCTCCGAGCGTGAAGCGCTAGAGGAACGCCTTGTGGGTGTGGTTTTAAATAAAGTCGGTCCCCTAGTATGGGGTGAGCGCGATCAAGGCAATGGAGCCGAATTTGATGTGTGCGCCCAGTTTGGAGAGTGGCTTCAACAAGGCTTTTGTCTCCACAAGAATCAAGGAGCTTGAAATGTGTCTCGGCTCGTTCTTTGAACTTACCTTTGTCGGCACTAATCCAACGGCCTTTCGCTTTGCCTTGTTTGATGTATGAAACGCTTTGCTTCCATTCGGGTAGCCATCGGCCATCCACCACGCAAAGGTATTTCTTCTCAATCTTACGGTCATGAAAAAGATCAGTCATGGCTCCATTGATAGAAGGGTCTTTGCCAAGAAGAACTAGGCCGGTGGTGTCTACGTCGAGTCTGTGAAATAGAACGAGTTTTTGTCCCAATTGTTTTTCAACAAGACCGTGCAAATGAGGACGCGCAGGATCCATCGTTTGGTGGATGGGAATTCCTGCGCGTTTATTAACTGCGACTATAAAATTGTCTTCAAAAAGGACGTCGATCAAGTAGTGCTTTCGGCAGCAGGTGCTTCCTCAGTTGTTTGCTCTACAGCAGCGTCGGCCTTTGAGAAGTCACGTGGAGCGAAGCCGTGCTTAATGGCACCCTTCACGTAGACATAGCTGTTTTTAGGGCCAGGAACAGCGCCTTTGATTAAAAGGTAGTTTTGTTCTGGCAAAATAGCGGCGATTTTTAGGTTCTGCTTAGTGACAGTTTTGTTGCCCATTTGGCCCGGCATCTTCTTGTTTTTGAAAACGCGGCCTGGAGTTGTGCGCATACCGATTGATCCACCGTGACGGAAAAACTCGTGTGTTCCGTGTGTAGCTGGAAATCCGGCAAAACCAAAACGACGAACAACGCCTTGGAAGCCTTTACCCATAGAGGTTCCAGCTACGTCGACTTTGTCGCCCATTTTGAACATGCTTACAGTAAGCTCTTGTCCAATTTCGTAATTGTTTGCTGTTTCTTCATCGAGACGAACTTCACGAATGAAACGTTTTACGGAAGCTTTTGCTTTCGCAGCGTGTCCAGCTTCTGCTTTGTTAACTTTTTGTTTTCTCTTGTCATCAAAGCCTAGTTGAATCGCCCAGTAGCCGTCTGTTGCAGAAGTTTTCTTCTGAAGCACGGTGTTGGGTCCAAGCTCAATGATCGTTACGGGAACAACGTTGCCGTTGTCGTCGAATATCTGAGTCATTCCTTTTTTGCGACCTAACATCGCGAAAGGGTATTGGGGTAAACGTTCTTTTTTGGTTTCGTTTTTTGACATAATCTTTTCCTCTCATCCATCATTCCCAAACACCAATAGGGTGCGGAACTGGCTATTAATTTTTAAGACCTTTTGCCTTTTAGGTATAAATGGCCTAAAGGTCAAGACTTAAGCTTTCAAAGAGGACATGGTGTTTACATCTTTAGCATTGATATTCTTGGCTTCCGCGCTAGCCCCCTTGTTGGGTCGGCATAAGTATTTCAAATTTTTGCTTCTAGCCCCCATTTTAATCGCTTTCAGCCATTATTTTAAGCTTTGGAGCGCTTTGGACGGCCAATCCCTGATTGAAGCTCCATTTTCTTTGGAAGAGAACGCTTTTGGCTTCAGGGTCTCGTTTGTGGCCGACGGACTCAGTTTGGTTCTCGCTCAGCTCATTTCGGGGGTAGGAGCCTTCGTGATGCTTTATACCTTGGGGTATTTCTCCGCTCCTGCCAAAACGGCTCGTTTTGCCTCTCACTTGCTCATGTTTATGGGGGCCATGTTGGGCGTGGTTTTGTCTAATAACCTATTGTTAATATTTGTTTTTTGGGAGCTTACCAGCGTGAGTTCTTATTTGCTAATCGGTTTCAATCACGAAGACGCTGCGGCTCGAAAGTCGGCCCTTCAGGCTTTGCTTGTGACGGGTATTGGTGGTCTATGCCTTCTGGCTGGGTTTTTGATTTTAGGATCTTCAGCGGGGACCTTTGAGCTTAGCCAGTTTGCTGATTGGGGTGGTGTGATTAGTTCTAGCCCTCACTATGGCCTCATAACGGTGCTCATATTCTTAGGCTGTCTGACGAAGTCCGCACAGTTTCCTTTTCACTTTTGGCTTCCCAATGCCATGACGGCCCCTACGCCTGCCAGTAGCTACCTTCATTCGGCCACTATGGTGAAAGCAGGAATTTTTCTCTTGATGAGGCTGAGCCCAATATTGGGGGGCACTGTTTTGTGGCATCAAAGTTTAACTTTGGTGGGTGGTCTTACTTTGGCGTTGGCCTCCGCTTTAGCTCTGATTCAATTCGATCTTAAAAAGGTGTTGGCCTACACAACTTTAGCTGCTCTGGGCACTTTGGTGTTGTTGTTGGGGGTGAATACCCCGCTTGCGGCTAAGGCCTGTATACTTTTCACTCTCGCACATGCCCTCTATAAGGCGCCTTTGTTTCTTATTGTTGGAAATTTGGATCACGAGTGCAAAACTCGTGATCTTAGAAAGCTGTCGGGGATTCGAACCCTCATGCCAATGACTTTTGTGGCAGCGTTGTTGTGTTGTGTGGCTATGGCGTCGTTGCCACCTTTCTTTAGTTTTATTGCTAAGGAAACGGTGTTGGAAGCTTTGCACGAGTTTCCAATTTTAATTTCATTGGTTTTAATCTCCAGTGTGGTTTTTGTTTTGATTGCTTGCGTTTTTGTTATGAAGATATTTCTAGGCAAACAGCCAAGTGTTCCCGGTCACGAAGCACCCTGGCCCATGGTTGTGGCTCCTTTGGGACTAGCTTTGCTGGCCATCTTTTTGAGCGCCTATCCAGACTCTGGATTGCTCGGTGGATGGATGGACTCGGCCTCTTTAATCATTGCTCCTCAGACAGAAGAAGCCCTTCATTTGGCCTATTGGCACGGCTTTAATGCTTTGTTGTTTTTGTCAGTCGTGGCGATTGTTTCTGGAGTGCTTTTGTTTAAATTGTGGGGGAAAAGACAAAGACTTATTGAATCTTTGAATAAGAAGACGTTCTTTGGGCCTTCTGAAATCTACGATTGGTCTTACAAGGCGCTGTTGATTTATTCTAAAAAGTTTTTTGCTTTGATTCAGCACGGGTTTTTGTATTTCTACTTGATCACCATCGTTTTATTCTTAATTTTCTTGGTGAGAGTTTCACTCTCTAACTCAATGGTTTCTCTTTCTTTTAGTTTGGGAGATGTCAACTTCTTCGAGCTCACCATGGCTGGTGCCATCATCGGTGGAGCCTTCTTAGCTGTAAGAAGCGCAAGCGCGGTAGCGGCGTTGACGGCGCTGGGGCTGGTGGGTTTTGGTATAGCATTCTTGTATCTGATTAACGGCGCTCCTGATTTGGCCTTAACTCAGTTTTTGGTTGAGACTCTGACTCTTGTTTTGTTGGTTCTTAGCTTTCGAGTCCTACCTCGCAAGCAAGAACGTTCTTCAGCTCCCTACTCAATTTTTGTGGCCGTTGTATCGGGCGTTTTCGCTTCAGCCATAGCCTATATGACCTTGTATTCAGCTCAAAACGAGGCCCGAAGTTCTATTCGAGATTTCTTTGGAGAGTTTAGTTACTCCTTGGCCCATGGTCGAAATGTAGTGAACGTGATCCTGGTTGATTTTCGTGGCCTTGATACGATGGGTGAAATTACGGTTCTTTCTATCGCAGCTGTTGGAGTTGTTACCTTGCTAACCTGGAATAAAGTTAAGGGGACTGCAGAGAAATGAATAGTTTAATTTTTGAAAGAGTGGCGGCTTGGTTCTTTCCGATTTTACAAGCCTTCGCCATTTACATTTTGTTTCGTGGTCACAATGCTGCCGGAGGTGGTTTTATTGCGGGGCTTATTTCTTCTTCTGCTTACGTTCTTTACGCCATAGCTTTTGATCCTTCTAAGGCTATGAAGAAATTCAAATTGAATCCACTGATGTTTGCAGGTGTGGGTTTGTTCGTTGCTTTTATAAGTGGATTTTATCCTACTGTTTCTGAATTGCCGTTTTTCACCGGGATTTGGGGTGAAGTGTTTGGTTTAGCCATAGGGACACCGGTCTTTTTTGATATTGGTGTGTTTATGGTTGTAATTGGCGTGACTCTTTCCATTGTAATGAATTTGTTGAGGCACGAATAGTATGGAGTTGTTGTATTCAGTTGTCATCGCTGTCTTGGTCGGATGTGGGATGTATCTGTTTCTACAGAAGACAATGATTCGTTTAATCTTGGGGGCAATAATTTTGTCTAATGCAGCTAATCTCATTATTCTAACTGCTGCAGGTCTAAAGAGTCGAAAGGCTCCGATCATTGACCCTGCAAATGGAAGTCTTACGGGCTTTGAGGCCGATCCATTGCCACAAGCTTTAATTTTAACGGCCATTGTGATTGGCTTTGCTGTTATTGCTTTTCTTTTAGTTTTATCTCGAGAGTTATATAGAGCTAAAGGCACTCAAGGCCTATCCAAGATGAGGGACACCGAATGAACGCTGTGATGGGACCTTACATCTTTCTAATTGGAGCTTCGATTGCCTGCTTGGTGGCGTGGGGTAGGGTTCGATTGCAGTTTTGGATTAGCTGTATAGGAAACATCGCTTTGCTCGCTAGCGCCTTGAATTTGTTTCGATCGGTTTATCAAAATGGACCTCAATCGATTCAACTAGGAAACTGGCCAGCACCTTTTGGAATTACTTTTGCGGTCGATCTCTTTAGTTCCATGATGTTGATTGTGGCTGCCATTCTATCGTTGGTGACCTTGTGCTTTTCGGTCCACTCAATTTCAGAGCAACACAAGCGAATGGGCTTTTACTTTTTAACGAACGTCATGCTTTTAGGCGTTTGTGCGGCCTTCAGCACCGGAGATTTGTTTAACCTGTATGTCTGTTTCGAGCTTTTATTATTGGCTTCTTTTGTTTTGCTTTCGCTTGGAAAAACAAAACAGCAGTTAGAGGCCTCGTTAAAATATGTTGTTATAAACTTCTTAGGCTCGATCTGTTTTCTGATGGCTTTGGCCCTCATCTATGGGACTATGGGCTCACTCAATATGGCTCATTTGAGTTTGATTGTTCAAGATGCACCCATTGATGGAGTTGAGCTGGCCGCAGCCTTTTTGTTGATGGTGGCTTTCTCGATAAAGGCGAGTTTGTTTCCGCTGTTTTCGTGGTTGCCCGCCTCTTACCATACCCCTCCTACCATTGTGACCGCCTTTTTCGCAGGTCTTTTAACGAAGGTAGGAGCTTACTCTTTAATTAAAGTTTTCACTTTGGTTTTCCCTTTAAACAAACTCCCCGAGATTGCTTGGGTGTTGTGGGTGATGGCCATCTTGACCATGGTGATTGGGGTTTTGGGAGCCGTTTCCAAGTTCACTATGAAGAAGATTCTCTCGGTGCATATTATTTCTCAGGTCGGCTATATTATTCTTGGTCTTGCGCTCTTCACGCCCAAGGCGATTGGCGCGGCTGTCTTTTATATGATTCATAATATCTTTGCGAAGACCAACTTGTTCTTGATCTCGGGAATTACCGAGCGATATTTGGGGACAGACGACCTTTCTAGAACAGGAGGATTATTTAAGTTGGCCCCGTTTTTGGCTTTTCTGTTTTTGATCTCGTCCCTGGCTTTGGCTGGAATACCACCTTTATCAGGTTTCTTTGCAAAACTCTTTATCGCTCAAGCTGCAGTGGATTTAGAGGATTGGTTGAGTCTGTTGGCTATTTTTGGCGTGAGTGTGCTGACTTTGTTTTCAATGATAAAAATTTGGAATGAAGCCTTTTGGAAGAAAGCTGAGGGTCCTTTTAGAGAAATGGCTTGGAAGGAATCTGTTAGTTGGTATTCCCCTGTGGTTTTGTTGGCGACGATTTTGCTTTTGATGGGGGTTTACTCTGCTGAGCTTTATGATCTTTGTTACGAGGCGGGGTCTCAGTTGTTTTATCCTGAATCCTATTTGAGAGCTGTTTTAGGGGAGCCCGCACCATGAAGAAATTGTTGTTGTGGCCTAGTTTTATTTTGTTTTTTTTGAAGGAACTTTTTTTGGCTAACTTTCGAGTGGCTCGAGATGTTTTAAGAAAGAGCCCGCGTATACAACCAGCCATTGTGGCCGTGCCTTTGGACTTAAAGTCGAAGTTTGGTTTGATGGTCTTAGCTAATTCCATCACTCTTACGCCGGGCACTCTAGCCCTCGATATTAGTGATGATGACAAGACGATGTATATACACACTCTCTACCTAGATGGTGGAAAAGAGGCCTTTATCAAGTTAACGAAAGAGACCTTTGAGAAAAGAATTATGGAGTTGTTTGACTCATGAGCGAAGCATTATTTTTTGAGATCTGC
>JAACVK010000060.1 GCA_009991595.1 bacterium
GCTGTTTTTTCCTTCTCGGGAGAAGTGCCAATGTAAAAAGCAAAATATCCTCCGTCTAAACCTTCCATTTGGCTTGGTCCTACGGAATAGCATAGAGACATTTTGTCTCTGAGCTCGAGGAATAGTCTTCCCCCTTGACCGGAGAGAAGCGCCGAAAGGCCTTGAAGGGCATGGCGATGTTTAGATTTTAAACCCCAGGTTGGAAATCCATACATGATGTGCGTTTGCTCTTTTTTGAGCTTTTGCCTCTTCTTTAGATCTTTGGTAGGGGGCTTTGCTAACTTACTTTTGCTAAGTGGAGAGCTTTTTGAAAACTTTTTACTTGAAAAGTATTTCTTTAAGGCCGCTTTTACTTGTTCGGGTGAAATGTCTCCGACGATCGAAAGAACCTGAGGCTGGGACAACTGTTTCTTGTGATAGCGTTTTACGTCAGCGGTTGTAATCGACTTGATAGAGGAGATTTCGCCTCGAGTGCTTCTTCCAAAACAATGTTTGTTGAACATGCTTTCGTGAAAGGACTTAGAAAGGATCGCTGTAGGATTATCCGACATTGATCGCAACTGTAGGACTTGTTGCTTTTTTTCGTGGACAATTTCTTTTTCATCAAAGGTGGGGTTTAGGTAAATGTCCCCAAAGACTCCCAGTAAGCGATCAAAGTCTTCGCTAAGTCCATCGAGGTAAAAGCCATAGCTGTTTCGCCCGTGAAAGGCGTGCATCTCGGCACTCATATCATCGAATATTTTGTTGATGGTTGCGCGGTCTAGCTTTTTTCCATCTCGAGAGATGCACCCTGTGTCGATGCTTCTTGCCCAAATGTTTCCTAGTCCACCTTTATTGGTGGGCTCAGATCTTAATCCGCCTAGGCCAACCCAACGTGCGCTAAACAGAGGCACGTGATGTTGGGGTTTAACTAAAACGGTCAAGCCGTTGAAATTAAATTTATGAACAACACCCTCTTTTGTTGCAACTTTAGGGGCGGCTTTTAAAGCAATTTTTGATTTAGGAAGGGTGATCGTTGGTTTCTTCGATTTCTCTGGATAGACGCCGGCGATGACAACTTCATCCCAGTTAAGATATCTTTTGCGAACATCTTCCAAATCCTTTAAGCGGAGCGATTTAACAGTTTCGTGAAAAGCTAGATCATTTGCCCAGTCGCCTGTGACAGATTCATAATAAGCGAAGCGTTGGGCGAGTCCATCCACACTTTCTTTGCTACCAATGGCGCCCGCTAGAATATTTTTCTTTGCGCGTTCGAGTTCTTCTTGGGTGAAAGGAGTTTCTAGGCACTCTTTTGTCAGTCGCATAATTTCAGAAAACTTTGTGTTCTTTTCTGGTGCTAGACGAAAATCAATTTCAATAGAGCCAATTTCTTTTGGTGACCAGCTCCAGGCGCCTATGTCTCTTACAAGGGCTTTTTCGTGAACGAGAGTTTTGATGAGTCTAGAGCTCTCGCTTTGACCAATAATAAAACAAAGAGCATCAAGTGCTGCTGCGTCTTCGCTTTTAGCGGAAACACCTCTCCAGCAGAAGTGACCAATGGTGTTGGCAGTGTTGTATTTTTCAAAAACGGGCTTTGTTTTTTGAATCTTTTTAAAGGCAGCCCGCTCGCCAGGAGCTTCACCAGAGGGCATTTTTCCAAAATATTTTTCAACTTCTTTAATGGCTGCTTTGACGTCAATGTCTCCGGCGATAGCAAGAAAGATGTTTTTTGAATTATAATATTTTTTATAATTTCTTAGAATTTCTTCACGGGTCATGTTTTGCACAACCTCTTCGTAGCCAATAACGGGTCTTTGATACGGATGACCTTCAAAGAGGAGGCCTCTCATGATGTCTGCTGATCGAGAGGCAGGACGATCATTGCGCCTTTTTATTTCTTCAATAACAACTTTTTTTTCTCTTTCGAGTTCGGTTGCATCCACGACCGAGTTCATCAGCGAGTCAGAGAGAATGTCTAATCCGTTGCCCAGGTGGTTTTTTCCAAGTGTGACGTGCATGACGGTATGGTCGTAGGTCGTAAAGGCATTGAGGTCTCCGCCGAGTCCTTCTACTTCTTTGGCGATATCGCCTACGCCACGCTTTTGAGTCCCTTTAAAGAGTAAATGTTCAAAAAGGTGAGCTAATCCGGCAATTTCATCGGTTTCATCGGCCGCGCCAAATCGAATCCAAGCTTGAATAGCCACAACTGGGGCGTGGTGAGCTGGAATAAAAAGGACTTCAAGTCCATTGTCTAATTGATGTCTTTGGCAAAGTTCCATATACAAATCATGTCACAAGATGTCTGAAAAGCAACTAAGCCTTTATATACACTCTCCCTTTTGCAGTCACAAATGTGGCTACTGTGATTTTAATTCTTGGGCTCAAAAAGACGTCTCGTTGAATCGATCGTGGTTGACGCGAATTAAGCGTGATATTTTGTATTGGAGAGATAAATTCTCTCAAACCTCTCTCAATTGGCGTAGCGTATTTTTTGGCGGCGGAACCCCTTCGTTGTTGCCCGATGAGATCTTACGTGAGTTAGGAGAGTTTCTCTTTTCACAGGGAATCACTTCAAGCGGTTTAGAGGAATTCACAGTTGAGCTTAATCCAGAGGATGTTTCACTATCTAAGCTCGACGTGTTTAAGCAAATGGGGGTGAGCCGCTTTTCTATGGGGGTTCAGTCTTTTCAAGATTCCTATTTGAGGCGATTAGAAAGACAAGCCAATGTTGCAACCAATCACCGTGCTCTTGAACTTATCTCGACTTATTGGAAGGGTCCTTGGTCTTTGGATCTGATGTATGCCCTACCGGGGCAGACGCTAGAAGAATTTCAACAGGATTTAGATGCAGCTCTTGTCTACAACCCTCAACATTTATCTTTGTATCAACTTACACTAAGCACAGCTCGCTCAAAGAACTGGGATCAGGCTGAAGAATCTGAGCTTGCTGAGTTTTTCACTCTTAAAAAGAAGGTTTTAGAGTCCTTAGGTTTTGAGCATTATGAAATTTCTAACTTCGCAAAGAATGCAGAGGTTTCCATTCATAACAAAGTTTATTGGGAGCTGGGAGAGTTTTTAGGAGTAGGCCCGGGGGCCTATGGCATGCTGTCACCACTAGGCATGTTGCCTTCCGACTCTCTTGGATTTGATCGTTTTGGCTTTCATCAAAAGGCTCCTTCTAATTTTGATTCTTGGATAAATGATCAGCGTTCGATGGATGAGGAAATTGTTGAAAAAAGGGATTTTTCACTTCATGCCAAGGAGTTGCTTTTGATGGGGCTGAGGCTCAAAGAAGGGGTGAAAAAGGCTCGATTAGGCGAGTATATATCAGCTCAACTAATGAGCTCAAATGCCACTAAAGGGCTTCTAGAGGAAAATAGCGATTCTATTTCTTGCAGCTCAAAAGGCATGTATCTGCTTGATTATACAGTGAAAATGTGTTTTTATGCTCTCGATCAAGCGTTTCCCGGTCTTGACTCTGTGCAAGTCGACCCCATATTTGGTAGATGACAGACGCTGAAGTGGAAAAGAAAGCAAAAAATCAATCTGAGCAAACAGAGGAAGCAAACTCTCAAGAGGGAGTCGCTGAGCCGACCCCTATTGACGAAGAGCGCAGTTCTTCGGAGGGTAATTCCTCTGAAGATTGGCGAACCAAAGCTGCCTATTTAGCTGCCGAAATGGAAAACATGAAAAAGCGCTTTGAGCGCGATAAACGTGATTTTCTACGTTTTGCCAATGAAGAGCTGTTGAAGAAGTTTTTGCCTGTTATGGACAACATGATTCTTGCTTTGAATTCAGTGAAGAGCGCTAAGAGTTCTGCTGAAAGTAGTGCACCTGATAAGCTTGTTGCCTCTTTGCTTCAGGGCTTTGAAATGACCATTAAGCAGTTTGAACAGACCTTGGAGTCTGTGGGCGTTGAGTTTGTTGGCGCCCAGCGAGGAACGGAATTTAATCCTGAACATCATGAAGCGATGGGGCAGGATATGAACAAAGATTTAAAAGACGGAGTGATCTCTAGTGAGTTTCAACGTGGTTTTAAGCTAAATGGCCGCGTGGTTCGACCCGCCAAAGTTATTGTAAACAAGGCGCCGGAAGAGAACACTTCTAAAAAGGATGGTGAGTAAAATGGGAAAAATTATTGGTATAGATTTAGGGACAACAAATTCTTGTGTTGCTCTTTTAGAGGGTGGTGATCCAGAGGTTATTACAAACAGCGAAGGCGTGCGCACCACGCCGTCTATTGTTGGTTTTAATCAACAAAACGAACGCTTAGTTGGGCAGATTGCCAAAAACCAAGCGATTACAAATCCAGATAGGACTGTTTTCGCGGTTAAGCGTTTGATTGGACAGAAGTTCGATTCAAAAGAAGTAACCCAATTGCAGAAAGTAGCCCCTTACAAGATTGTGGCTGCAGACAACGGAGATGCTTGGGTTCAGGTGGGCGACAAGAAATATAGCCCTCAAGAAGTTTCTTCTTTTATTTTAACTAAAATGAAAAAGACAGCAGAAGACTATCTTGGTCAACCGGTAACAGATGCCGTGATCACAGTTCCTGCTTATTTCAACGATGCTCAAAGACAGGCGACGAAAGACGCAGGTAAAATTGCTGGATTGAACGTTCAACGAATTATCAACGAGCCGACCGCAGCTTCTCTTGCTTATGGTTTGGACAAAAAAGGTGATCGTAAGATTGCAGTATTTGACCTTGGTGGCGGAACTTTTGATATCTCTATTCTAGAAATCGGAGATGGGGTTTTTGAAGTTAAGGCCACTAACGGTGATACCTTCCTTGGCGGTGAAGATTTTGACCATCGCATTGTTGAGTGGATGGCTGATGAGTTTTTAAAGAGCGACGGTGTTGATCTTCGTAAGGACAAATTTTCGCTTCAACGTTTAAAGGCTGAGTCTGAAAAGGCTAAGCACATGCTTTCTGAGTCTCTTGAAGCTGAAATCAACCTTCCGTTTATTACGGCCGATCAAAATGGACCGAAGCACTTAAATTTAAAACTTTCACGATCTAAGCTTGAGTCTTTGTGTGAAGATTTAATTTCTCGCCTAGTAGCCCCAAGCCAAACTTGTTTGAAAGACTCCGGCTTGAGCCAGTCAGACATCACCGATGTTATTTTGGTTGGTGGTATGACTCGTATGCCTAAGGTGCAGGAGAAGGTTAAAGAAATTTTCGGAAAAGATCCCAGTAAGGGCGTTAACCCGGATGAAGTTGTTGCCATTGGTGCAGCTATTCAGGGTGGAGTTCTTCAGGGAGACGTGAAAGACGTTCTTCTTTTGGATGTGACTCCGTTGAGTCTCGGGATTGAAACGTTGGGCGGAGTCTTCACCAAGCTGATTGAGAAAAACACCACAATTCCTTCTAAGAAGAGCCAGGTTTTCTCGACTGCAGCCGATAATCAACCAGCCGTGAGCATTCATGTGCTGCAAGGTGAGCGAGAGATGGCGTCTGACAACAAAACTCTTGGTAAGTTTGACTTGATGGGGATTCCCCCTGCTCCAAGAGGCGTGCCTCAGGTTGAAGTAACTTTTGATATTGATGCCAATGGTATTGTGCATGTTTCCGCTAAGGACAAAGGAACGGGCAAAGAACAGTCTATTCAGATCACTGCGAACTCAGGTTTGAGTGATGAAGAGATTGAAAGAATGGTAAAAGACGCTGAACTGCATGCAACAGAAGACAAAAAGAAAGCGGATGCTGTTCAAAGCAAGAACCAGCTTGATTCCATTGTTTATCAAACAGAGAAGTCTTTAAAAGATCTTGGTGACAAGGTCGAAGGCGAATTGAAGTCTGAAGTAGAAACCGCAGTTTCAAAAGCTAAGGAAGTTCTCAAGGGCGAAGACGTTGAAGCCATGAAGAAGTGCACTGAAGAGTTGAGCCAAGTTGGCGCGAAGCTTGCTGAAAAGCTCTACTCACAAGCGTCTGCTGATGGTGCTGCGGCTGGAGGAGCTGAAGCTTCTGCAGGTGGTGCCGATGATGCTTCAGGTAAAGAAGATGCTAAAAAGTCTAAGAAAGATGATGACGACGTTGTGGATGCAGACTTTAAAGAAGTCTAAATTCATCTAAAGGGAGTCTATTTAGAGAGTGTCTGCTTCTAAGAGAGATTATTATGAAATTTTGGGAGTGGGCAAATCTGCGACGGCTGAGGAACTCAAAAAGGCTTATCGAAAGCTAGCCTTACAACATCACCCCGACCGAAACGCAGGGGACAAGGCGGCTGAGGAGAAGTTTAAAGAACTCTCTGAAGCCTACGAAGTCTTATCCAGTCCCGAAAAAAGGCAAGCCTATGATCAGTTCGGCCACGCCGGACTTGGTCAGGGCGGTGCTGGTGGTTTCGGAGGTGGCTTTGGCGGTTTTGGCGGTGGTCAGGGCTTTGGAGACATCAACGATATTTTTGGCGATATTTTTTCGGAAGTTTTTGGTGCGCGTGGCGGTGGACGACAAAGAGGTCGTGGCGGTCAGCGTGGCTCAGATTTACGCTACAATTTAAATATTAGTTTTAATGAAGCTGCATTTGGTTGCGAAAAAGAAATCATTGTTCCCAAAGAAATGAGTTGTAAGAAATGCTCTGGAAGCGGAGCCAAGCCAGGAACCTCTGCAGAACGTTGCGGAACGTGTGGTGGTGTTGGAGAGGTTCGTTTTCAACAAGGCTTTTTCACTCTTTCTAAGACTTGCCCAGATTGTGGTGGAGCTGGTAGCCAGATTAAAAGTAAATGTTCTGACTGTCATGGTCGAGGTCGAACTGTGGATCGTGCTCGTCTCTCGGTAAAAGTTCCTGCGGGAATTGATGTTGGGCAAAAATTGAAACTTCGTTCCGAAGGTGAAGCTGGTTTAAATGGCGGGCCTACCGGTGATCTCTATGTCGTGATTAGTATAGATGAGCACCCTTTCTTTCAGCGCGAAGGTTACGATCTTTTTTGTGACATTCCTCTTTCTATTACGGATGCTGCATTAGGGGCTGAGATTGATGTTCCGACCTTAGAGGGTAAGGTTAAGCTGAAAATTCCTTCTGGGACTCAGTCACAGAAGCGCTTTCGATTGAAAAATAAGGGTATTGCGCAACTCAATGGTCGAGGGCGTGGTGATCAATACGTGAGTGTTCATGTGGAGACCCCTTCTCACCTTAGCTCAGAGCAAAAAGATCTTTTAAAGAAGTTTGCTGAGTTAAGCTCGGGAAGTTATCCCAACTCATCGAGTTTTATTGAGAAAATGAAGGATTGGTTTCACTAGGCAGACAACGCTGTGCGACGAACTGCGTCGCAGCTCAAGGCTGTTTCTAAGGCAATCGTTTGTGATTCCCGCTAGTATCAAGCTCGTGAAATTGATTTTAAACTTTTTAGCTTTAGCGTTACTCGTTTCTTGTGCCACTGAGCGCGGAAGCTTGCGGCGAAAAGAAGTTAAAACGGAAGCTCCTGAGGGAACTCAAGCTAATCAAAAGAAGGCCTCACCTCCTGTTACTTATGTGGCGAGAGATGTCATCGACGACATTCAAGCTAAGGAGTTGTATGAGTCTGCAGTCGAAGCGTGGCGCTCTTCAAAGCGTGATTTGGCCATTGTTCGTTACAATCAGTATTTAGAGTCTTACCCTCAAGGACAATATGTTGATACTTCCGCTATGTTTTTGGCTCAGTATTGGCTTAGAAGTCGCGATCCTGAAAAGGCAATTGCACCTTTGATGAGCCTTCTTGCTTTGGAACCGCCTTCTCCGAATAGAGATCGCGCTTTGTATTTAAAGGCTCAGGCGCATTATGGATTGGGACAGAATCAAGAGGCTCTTACGACGCTAGAGTCGATAGAAATTTCAAGACTCTCTCAG
>JAACVK010000026.1 GCA_009991595.1 bacterium
CACAAACTTTACAAGACACAAGCCCTTGGATTTACCCACTTGATGTCGAGAAGAGCCGGAAATTGGTTAATAACCACTACCCCATTAACGTTTACGGGACGTTGAAGATTCTTTGTATAGGAGCGGTAAAATACTATTTACTACAGCAGGGACTAACTGAATATTCTGTCTGTAGTTACCCCTATCATCGCCGTATAAGCCATTTAAATTGATCGCAAGGTTTATCGAACAATTCTCGGGATCAAACGGAGCGAGAAAGTCCACAAGCTGAGACAAAGAGATGTTTTGTTTTAATGGAGCAAACATTCTCATTTTGCTGTTGTCGGTCCATTTTTTACTTATAGTTGGCGGAGCGGACGGGACTCGAACCCGCGGCCTCCGGCGTGACAGGCCGGCGTTATAACCAACTTAACTACCACTCCGCGTTTAAGTTGAAGATACTGACATATTCTTAGCTGCCAGAGAGGTCAAGCTCCCAAAAAAGAAATGCGCACTTGAGCCGGCACTGCCCCAAGGTTAGAAAGTCTCTATGGCCGGTAAACGACAAGATCAGAGCCTTTTAGGACCTCTTTTTGAGGCCGCCATGCAGGCCGAGCAAGAAGAGAACGGCGAGCTGGCCGATGACCCCGAAGAGGTCAACGAGAACCCCATTTACACGGTTTCTGAGCTAGCCATTGAGCTTAGAGACGAACTCAAAAATCGCTACCCCCGAATTATGGTCCAAGGCGAAATCGCCGACTTTAAAGGCATTCACCGCAGTGGCCATCTTTATTGTGGTCTCAAGGACGAAAGTGCTCAAATCCGCATGGTCATGTGGAAAGGCGCTTTAGCGAAGCTCCCGTTTAAAATTGAAGGCGGACAAGAAGTCATTGTCACTGCTCGTGTTGATTTTTACCCAGGAGGCGGAAGCCTTCAGCTTTCTGTTGAACACATTGAACCCGTAGGTGTAGGCGCGCTTCAACTGCGTTTTGAACAACTCAAGAAAAAACTGCGCGACGAGGGCTTGTTTGAAGAGTCTCGCAAGAAAGCTATTCCCGCAGTTTGCTGGAACGTGGGCCTTGTGACGGGTAAATCAACGGCGGCTTTTCAGGACATGCTCAAAATTTTTCGCCATCGCTTTCCTTTGGCAAACATCTTTTTGTTTCATGCGAGCGTTCAGGGCGAACGTGCCCCAAAACAAATTGTTCAAGCCATTCGAGCGGCCAACAAGTTTTCAGAGAGCGACACTCGACTGGATTGCTTAATCATCGCCCGCGGTGGTGGTTCTTATGAGGATTTGTTTTGCTTTAACGAAGAGATTGTCGCGCGAGCCATTGTCGAATCTGCACTGCCTACCATCTCAGGAGTGGGCCACGAGATTGATGTGACCATTGCCGACATGGTCGCCGACCGCCGAGCAGCCACCCCCACCCATGCAGCCCAATCGGTGATTCCCGATGCGGCCACCTGGATGGAGAGATTGTCAGAACTAGAAGGCCAAATGAGCCGCCGAATGAACGAAAAGCTTCAGGACCTGAGACAAACTCTTGATAGCTACTACAATCGCCTAAATGCCGCGTCGCCCCAAAAACAACTTCAGGCCCAGCATGAGCTTCTAAATAATCTAAGGCGCCGTCTCATTCTAGCCACCGAAGGCAACTTGAGAGCCCACGGTCAAAACCTGGCTCGATTGAGCACGAAGCTAGACGCCCTTTCGCCCCTCAAAGTCTTTGAGCGCGGCTATTCTATTGTTCAGAATACCGAGGAAGGCATCATCCGCTCGGTCAACGATTTAAAGACTGATCAAATTGTTGAACTTAAATTCAAAGACGGAAAACGCCAAAGTCGTGTCCTCTAGAGACTGCATCATCCCGAAACCTTAGTGTATTATAAATCCATATAAACATGAGCGAACATGGGTTTTCACAACTAGCGGGTCTTGAGAATACTTTCGACCAAATTCAAAAAATAGCCATTGGTGGTATGGCTGAGCTTTATCGCGGAAGACAAAAGGCACTCGACCGCCCCGTTGCCATCAAAAGAATTAAACCCGAGCTGCGTGGTAACGAAGAAATTAAGAAACGCTTTCAAAGAGAAGCTCGTGCGGCAGCCAATCTGTTGCACCACAACTTGGCTCACGTTTACGATTACATAGAACACGAATCCGAATCCTACATCATTATGGAATTCATCGATGGTTTCGACCTTTCGGACTTAATAGCCAAGGCTGGCCCTATCCCAGCAGATGTTGCAATGATGATTGCCACCCAAGCATTGATTGGGCTTTCCTACATCCACTCTCACGGCATGGTTCACCGAGATATCAAGCCCGACAACATTCGCGTCAGCACCCGTGGCGAGATCAAGATTATGGATTTCGGCATCGCTTACGACCCCGGAGAAGGAAACCTCACTCGGCCCGGAATGCTTGTAGGCTCTCCTCACTATCTTTCACCAGAACAAATCACGGGTTCTAAAATTGATTCGCGTGCTGATTTGTTTTCTTTTGGAATTACTTTTTACGAAATGCTCACAGGAACCAAGCCCTTCATGGAGAGTCAAAACCAAACCATCTTCAACGCCATTCAACAGGGAACTTACACACCTATTGAAAAATTTCGCTCAGACTTAAATCCTTATGTAACTCGCACTGTAGAAAACTGTCTCGAGATCGACCTCTCCAAGAGGGCTTCTTCTTCGCTTCGCCTGGCCGAGTCACTACAAAGTTATGTCATTCAAAACTATTCTGTTTCGCCAGACGCCCGCATCAAACAATTCTTGGTGCAAAGCTCGATGCTCAAGGGTTCGGCCAGCATTGAGATTAGCGAAAAGACTTTCGACACCCCTATTCAAAGCTCTAAGGACCACGGCGGCAAGTGGATTATTCTTATTGCTATTGTTGTGGCACTGGGAATCGGCTTTCTTCTGTTCAAAGGTTTAGAACACTTTAAAACTAAATCAACCATCGAACCTACATCGGCCGAAAGTGTAATGCCCAAAGGCCAAGATAAAAATCCTTAAGCTTTTTTTAGTTTTTTAACGGCAGTCATAATTGTACTCTGACTTTCGTCGTAGCCACCCGTTTTCTTTGGATCATATTGGCAAACTCGGTTTCGACCACCCTCTTTAGCCAAATACATAGCACGGTCAGCGTCCTTTATAAGCTCTGTAAAGGATCTATGTCGCTGCACTTGATAACTAGCCACACCTATACTCGCAGTGACTCGAACTTTGAGATCATCATCAAAATCTAAGACATTATTAAAAATTGATTCTCTTAAGCGTTCTGCAACCACTAACGCAGAGTTTTCGCCTGTCTCAGGCATAGCAATGATGTATTCGTCTCCACCGTAACGGGCCTTAATGTCGGTGTTTCTTGTGCAAGCATCGATCACCGCACCGATCGATTTAATCATAGCTGAACCAACCAAATGATCGTTGTCGTCATTCACGCTTTTAAAGTGATCTAAATCCAACATGATGATTGAGAAAGGTCTTTCGTAACGTTGCAAAAGCGTAAAGTGTTTCTCTAATGCCTGAGTCATAAAACGCATATTACTTAACCCAGTCAACTCGTCGGTTACAGAAAGCTCCTCAAGCCGATGATTGCTTTGAGAAAGTTTCGCATTCAAGGTGCTCAACCGCCTGGTGGCCAAATCAAAACTTCTCTGCAAGCTTCTAATGCGTGCCCAAACATCTAGCTTCAACCAAAGTGTCATAGGCACACAGGGGCGAACCAAGTAGTCGTCAACCCCCGCCTCAAATGCCTTTTGAACCAAAAACTGATCCGTGCGATCGGTTATACCGACAACAATGGGAGGAGGAACAAGCGGAACGGAATGAATCTCTCGAACACAATCACCAAAATGTTCTTCGTTGTCATGATCTAGATGAATCACAATCACATCTGGAATATTGCTCTGAATAATTTCCAAAAGCTTAGGTCGAACATCTCGAGTAAACTGAACTTTTCCAATATAGGCAGAACGCTTCTTGGCAAAAGACTCCATAGTTTCCAAGAAATCCTCATCTGGATCTAAAAATAAAAAGCGACACGCCGAATTTCCTAACATAGCTTAGTCTTCATTTTACCTTGCCACAGCCTAGAAACTCTCAACAAAAAGCGTCAAAAAAGGCTTCAAGCTCGGTTCCTATTGATCTTGGGTGGAATATCCCTTAGTTTCTCGGTGATTTGGAGTCACAATGATCAACACGCTTTTCAATGAGTTCGCACTAAACGACACCCTAAAACTAAAAAATAAAATTCTAATGGCCCCTATGACTCGATGTATGTCAGGAAACCTAGGCATTCCCGGACAAAATGTTGTCGATTACTACCAAAGACGAAGCGACGTTGGACTCATCATTAGCGAAGGCTCGATCGTCGACCCTATGGGAAATGGATATCCCGGAGCTCCAGGAATATATACTGCCGAGCAAACAAACGCATGGAAGGCCGTAACAAAGGCTGTTCACGAAAAGAACGGTCTATTTTTCATGCAACTCTGGCATGTTGGAAGAGTTAGCCACCCAAGTTATCTCAATGGCCAGAAGCCCTGGGGACCTTCAGCGGTCGCGCTAAGCGGAGACATTCCTCGATCAGGAGGCCTTCGATACGGTGAAACCCAAGAGATGTCTGTTGAGAACATCGAACACACCATCAAGGCTTTTGCCACGGGAGCACGCAACGCAATGGACGCCGGTTGTGATGGAGTTGAGATACACGGAGCCAATGGCTACATCATCGACCAATTCTTGCGCGCTCACACCAACAGACGCGAGGATGACTACGGCGGAAGTTTTGAAAAACGAATGCGCTTTGCTCTAGAGATTGTAGATGCAGTCATTGCAGAGATCGGTTCGGATCGCTGTGGAATTAGACTTTCTCCAGGAGCCTATTTTAATATGACTCACACTCCAGGCGACGAGGAAGTTTTCAAGCTGTTGCTTAGCGAACTTGAAACACGAAAGCTCGCCTATGTTCACGTGGGCATCTTTGACGACTCAATGGAGTTCCCTTACCTAAAGGGAAGAGCAAGTGCCTTCTTAAGAAACAACTACAAAGGCACCTTAGTTGGGTGTGGCTCTTACACTCCAGAAGCAGCCGCAACTGCTATCGAAGAAAAAAACTTTGATCTAATTGCCATTGGCAGACCCCTCATCGCAAACCCCGACTTTGTGACTAAACTTAAGAATGGCGGCGAGCTAAAAGCCTACGACGCCGCCATGTTAGCTGATTTGTTCTAACCACCAGTCTCACTTTTACTGGCAGCGGAATTTCAATCGGGCTGTGTAGTCACGATCGCTGGTCATAGTGCTTCCAACGGCACCTGCACCACCAAGGACCGAACCGACCGTGTTGTTTCTCATTCCGAAGCCAACTCCGCCCAACATCATAGCAGCCTTACTTCCTTTGCGGATCATTTTTCGCTTTTCTTCGTCCATCTCGCCTTCGTATTTGGTTTCGTCAACGGCATACACTGGGCGCATGTCCATTTCCTTACAGTAGTCTTCGGCCTTTTTAACAGCCGCTTCTTCAGCCCCATCTCTTTCGATATCCCTGGAAACCACTTCCACATAGCCATCTTGTTGAGGCATGAGTCGAACCTTAGCCGTGGAACAAGCACCAAGAACCACAATCATTGCAACTAAAGTTAAATTCGATTTTAAATATTTTTTCATAATCATCTCCGTAAACTAAATTTTTATTCCACTTGAACTTAGAAAGGCAGCAGAAAGCTCTGACTGGGGAACAAACTCCGGTCCCATTTCCATCGGACTCGAAACTTTCTTTTCCTCAGTCTCAACTTCGTCTTCTTTTATTTCTACTTCTTCGCTCGGCTTCAAGGAGCTTGCTGTAGGCTCACGAACGGTTCTACCATTGATGTTAAGCAATGGTGTATTCTGAGAGTTATCGCCCTGCTCTGTATTGTTAAAGAAAAAGTTGTATTCAGCTGCGCTAAGTGAAGCGCAGCCAAACAACAATGATAGAATTATTCTTCTTAAATGCATCATTTTGCTTCAACCTTAAAACTTAAGACCGATGCCTAGATTCGCCAACTGATGATCTTGTGAGGCTCGAAACTCAGTGCTCACAATCCAAGAAGCCTTCGTTGCAGCTTCCTTACCGAAATTAAGTCCAACTCGCGCTCCTACAAATCCTGTAGCGCTCTTTTCCTTCTTTCGGGTTGTCCCGATGAAATCCTCTTCGTGTCTCACTCGCGACAAGTTCCAAACACCGGCCATTGCGCCAAGCTCTAAGGTATCCTCAAAGCCAAACAGACCCACATGAATTGGATTCACCTCAACTTCAGCGCCGATCGTTCCATTATCTGTCCCAGCACTGTATCCAGATGCAAACACGTTGAAACCCAGATATTTCAAAGGCATGACACCAAAGCTAAGCATCATACTAGCGGAGTCTTCATCGCCTGGTTGATATTGTTGATCAAAGAACCCATCGGCTTGTCCAGCGGCCTCGGGAGCCTTAATCGGAGCAAGGATTCCTAGCATGGCTCTAAAGTATTTAGGCCTAGGCTTGCGATCAACCACCGGCATCGTCACGCCAGTTTGATTCATTGGAGCAGGAGGCAAGATCTCTGGTTGAATCGATTCTGATTCGCCTTCAGCGCCTTCAATTTTTTGCTCATTCTCAACCGTGACTGGCTTACCATTGACTGACATACTCGGGGTGTTGGTCGAGTTGTCGCCTTGCTCGGTGTTGTTAAAATAAAAGTTATAATCGGCTGCTCCTGATTTCATGGCCAGGAAAAATAAGGAAAGCACCGCAATGCTTAACCCTAAAAAATATACATCAGCGATTAGTTTTGTTTTCTTCCTTGAATTCACTTTGAACTCCTTCCGAATGTTTCCATTCACAGAAGATTGTTCAAATTTGGTGCCAGAGCTAAGCCCCTTAAAATACTCGCATTTGATCTCGTCGTTCATTCTTTCTGACATTTCTGTCAGACGCTCTTTACCGTAAATCATTCCGCCGGCTCCTCTAACATTCTATATAAAGTTCTCTCTGAAACACCTAAGCGACTAGCGGCTTCGGTTCGCCCGCCTTGAGCGCCTTGAAGAACTCGCTCAATAAAGGACTTCGTGAATGCTTTTTGCGCTGTCTTCAAGGACATATCAAAAAAGTCTGACTCAAGAACATTTTCTAAAGCCGCAGGCTTTTGAACATTAAGCTCTAAATCTGCTCCCAGAATTTCGACGCCCTCAGACAGGTAAGCTGCGCGCTCCACGCTATGCTTAAGTTCTCTTATGTTTCCAGGCCAAGAGTGAGCACGTAAAACGTCTTGAGCTTCTGTTGAGAGGGTCTTTCCAGTGCCCGTTTCAGAGATGAATAATTCAGCTAAGGAGACAATATCATCAGCCCTATCGCGAAGAGGGGGCACCTCTATGCAGGTCGTTGCAATACGATAGAATAAATCCTCGCGAAATTGCTTTTTTGTAACCATTTCCTTCAAATCTCGGTGAGTGGCACACACAATACGAACATTAACTTTTCTCGAAGAAGATGAACCCACAGGCTCAACTACCGATTCTTGAATCACCCTTAATAGTTTGGCTTGCACTTCCAACGGCAAATCGCCTACTTCATCCAGAAAAAGAGTTCCGCCATCGGCCTGCTCAAACTTTCCGACTTTTGACGTGTTGGCTCCAGTAAAGGCTCCTTTAACATGGCCAAAGAGAATACTCTCCACCAAAGACTCAGGGATAGCAGCACAATTAAGCGCAACAAACGGTTTAGAGGAACGAGCACTGTCTTCATGGAGAGCCTTAGCGACCAACTCTTTTCCGACTCCAGATTCACCCTGTATGTAAACAGGTAACGGAGTCGGAGATAATTTCTTCAACTTAAGCTTTAAGTTCTTTAGCTTGGAGCTAGTTCCTACCAAGCGCTCTAAACCAACTTTTGAATCGGAAGCACGCTGTCTTGTGCGCTCAAGCATACTCACCTTTTGGGCTTCGATTTGCTTGTAAGCCATCACAATCAACGATGCGATAGTTGTTACACTTCGCAACTCTTCTAAGCCATCTTTCTTCAAGCTCTTTCCGGCCTCTTGGGTAGACAAGAACAAAGCTCCACGAACCTGCTCTTCTAGAACAAGCGGTAAAACCGCCACAGAGTAAA
Organism: bacterium; assembly: GCA_009991595.1. Lineage (GTDB taxonomy): Bacteria > Bdellovibrionota > UBA2428 > UBA2428 > UBA2428 > JAACVK01. The sequence goes on from JAACVK010000026.1 coordinate 8,123, forward strand.
GATTGTTTTCCACAACGGAAAGAGCTTTTGCCCAGTCGTGCCCGACTAAACTCTCTACATAAACCAAATCCTTATTGGAAATGGCTTCCTTTAAAATAGTTTGACTAAGAAGGGTCTTAGGCTGGAGGTCTACGTTCTCATGGGAGGATCGACGTGCAATCAAGTCCCATGAGGAATTCTCAGATTCCCAAAATAAAGCGCAGTTCTGTGCGCCGCTGTTTTCCACGACAAAATCAAGTAACTGATGGAGCGCAACAGGAAACGAGGCCGACTGCTGCAAGTTAGATGAAAGACGCTCTAAGAACTTTAGAGGCTCGAGTGCCTTTAAGGAGGCCGCATGGTCCAAAAGCTTTGTTGAAAACATGGCAATCGAAGAGCCACCTTCCCAGCTAATTCGATCCAGATTATTCAAAAGCCCACCAGACTTTAAACGCTTTCCATTAAGATCAATTTTCGCATCAGCCGTAATAATCTCGGCCGAATCTTGTTTAACTAAGAGCGAGAAAAGGTGCCCGTCTTGTTTTGCATCAACAATAATATCAAAACCAACGCCCGACCCAACGGTATAAAAACGTTGAACCAAAGACAACTCTCGACTCTGTTTCATCTGAGTTATTAAAATACTTACATTGCTATTCATAACATCTTCTACCTTGCTCTAATCGTAACGGGATCTTTCCCATCCACTTCAACGGTTTCTTTAATGGGGGGAAAACCCTTTCTTCTTAACTCTAATTGGTAGGCGCCTTTTTTTACTCTCTCCAATACGGCTCCTTTAGGCAAAAGACGGCCCTCCCAATAGACATCAACCTGATCCGCGACATTAAAACGCACTCTCGAACCAAACACTTTTCTTTTAGGACGATTCACTTGAACTGAAGAGAACTTCTCGACCTTCGCAGGCTTTTCTTTAGCTACAACAGTTTTGGGCACTTGTTTAATCTGAGGAGGCGCCGCCACCTTTACTTCAACATGTTCTTCAACAAGAGACTCCTCTTGAGAGCTTACTGAGGACTGATCCTTTGCAGAGATCTGTTTTTGACTTTTAATCAACAAGCCACTGCCTGCTAAAAAAAGAAGTAATAACAAGAGTGCAGGCACATATCTACGAAGTTCTTTTTTTCTCTTCGCTTTTTTTAGATTCTGAGCAATGTGCATAATCGCAGAGGACTCAGGAGAAATCATAGACAAATGAGAAAGAGCCGAGGACGCATCTGAAACCCTTAAATCACTTAAGGCCTTTCGACTTCTTTGCTCCAGGGAAGCAGACATTTGGTTGAGTGCTTCTAGAGTAAAGTCATTAGGAGCCAACAACCATCGCCCAACGTAATCTTTTTCTTGTTTAGCTGACTCTAAAAGACCCACTCCATCTAGATAGCCATCGACAGCCAACAAAAACTCGTTGGCAGTGGAAAAGCGCTTACTAACATCTAGCTGAAACGCTTTCTCAAAGAGAGCGTTGAAACCGCTACTAATCTTGGGATTTCTTCTTTGAGCGGATTCATATTGAACTTGAGACACAGCTGATAAAGTAGCCAAAGGAGTTGACCTAGAAAACGGCCTTGTTCCTGTAACAAGAAAATACAAAACGGAAGCCAGTGAAAACAAATCTGAGGATGGCCCCATGTTTTCGCCGCGCGCTTGCTCTGGTGCCATGAAATCGGGGCTACCTAGCACAGAACCAGTCAGGGTAAGCTTAGACTCACCCTCCAACCTAGCTAGTCCAAAGTCTGCCAAGTAAACCTGGCCAGTTTTAGACAGTAAAATATTAGAAGGCTTAATATCTCGATGAATCACATTGCGCTCATGAGCAAACGCCAAAGCTTTTAAAACGGGACGAATCAAGAGCAGTGAAAGCTCGGGATATACGAAAGGCAAACGCTTTTGCAATTGCTCAAAGGATTCTCCATCCACCAGCTCCATAACTACGCACGGCGGTTCGTTAATAAGTTCTTGCACACCAACAATGTTGGGATGAACGAGATCTCGGGCTAAGCGAAATTCTTTTTGAAATCGCTGAAAGAGCGAAACATCTTGAACTAAATTTGGGTAGAACTTCTTAATGGCAAAGCCCTTGCCATTAAGATCTGCTCGGAAAACTTCCGCAGTTGCGCCACGGCCCAGTAGCTCTTTGACTTCGTAACCGTTGACGCGCTGCATAATTGTGCCGTTTTATACCATGTAAGATGATAAATCCAAAGCAATTTCTTATAACAATGATCCAAAGTCAAAGCTAAGACAATGTTTTTATTATAGTTTAAGGCTAGACCTAAGACCCTTTAGCCTTAGCCTCAAGAAGCTCCCAACGGGTATAGTGCTCATCAATGGTCTTCTGGAGCTCGCCTAAACTTGCGCTTAACTCCGAGAGCTTCTTAGGATCGGACTGTGTTTTGGGTAGCAACATCTGCTGATTTATATCCGCCATTTGAGCCTCAAACTTTTCAATGAGGCCTCCCATGGAATCTAACTCGCGCTGCTCCAGGTAACCCAACTTAACGGGTTTTGCTTCTTGGCTTTCAACACTTTTGGCAGGCGCCTTGACCCTTCTCTCAGCCTTGGCTCTTTCTTTCTCAAACCAACTCTCCCACTGAAATACACTTGCAAACTCTTCGATGTGACCTGAATCAGTCTCATATGGGAAGGCAAGAATCTGATCACAGACCTGATCCAAGAAATATCGATCATGGCAAACGAGCACAATAGCCCCTGGAAAATTTTTCAACTGTTCTTCTAGAATGTTGAGTGTAGGCAGATCTAAGTCATTTGTTGGTTCATCTAAGACTAATAAATTTGCTTCCTGCAACATCAACTTGGCAATCAACAACCGAGCCTGCTCTCCTCCCGACAGCTTTCCAACTTCCATCGTGGCTTGCTGGGTGGAGAATAGAAAACGATCCAAATAGGATCGAATGTGAACGAAGTTTCCACGAAACTTTACGTGATCACCATCCGAACAAAGTGTTTGCATCACAGTAGCCTTTGGGTCCAAAATTGATCGGTTTTGTTCAAAATAGGCCACTTGAAGATTCTCAGATTGAACAACACTTCCAGAGTCCAATTCATACTCACCCAAAAGTGATTTAATTAAAGTCGATTTACCGCATCCGTTACTTCCCAAGAGTCCAATTCGACTTCCTCGAGCAATAAACAAATCTAGATCTTTAAAGATAACCCGGCCATCAAAACTCTTCGTTCCTTTTTTGACTTCAATCAATTTTTTCGGAGTTTTTTCACTTCCTTGAAAATCAAAATTAACTTCACGATTCACCGTGCGCTCACCAATTTCCTGGACATCATCCATTAATTGATGGGCTCGATTGATTCTAGCTGTTTGCTTGGTTGTTCGAGCTTTTGCTCCCTGACGAAGCCATTCAGATTCACGTCGCAAAGTACTTCGTAGCGTGTCTTCTGTCTTTTGTTGAGAGGCCAACACGCCTTCCTTAATCTCACAATAACGAGCGTAATCACCGTCTACGCGCAACAAGCCATTAGGATTGCGCCGATCAAGCTCCAAGATCACTTTTGAAACTCTCTGCAAAAACACCCGATCATGTGTAATCGTTACGGTCGCCATGTTCGCAGTTTGTAAAAATTCCTCGAGCCAAATAATACCTTCAACATCGAGGTGATTTGTAGGCTCATCCAACAACAACAACTGAGGTTCGACCACAAATTCTCGCACCAAAGCAATCCGTTTTTGCCAACCTCCAGACAAACTACTCACAGGGGTTTCCAAACTTAATCCAGCCCCCTCAAGATTAATAAGAGAAGCAAACTCATAGGCCTTCGATTGTAATTCCCAGTCGAAAGGGTCACCCCCAAGGGCAACGGCCTTCTCTAACATTGCATCCATAATAGTGGCGTTTTCTTGAAACAAAGGATCTTGTTCCAAATAAGCAACACGAAGGTTCTTCGCATAAGCCACGCTGCCGGAATCGGCCTCAACTTTTTGAGCTACAATCTTTAAGAGCGTCGACTTCCCCTGGCCATTGGGACCAATCAAGCCAATGCGCTCTTTCTCTTCTACCCCAAAGCTGAGCCCCTTGAATAAAGTCCTATCAGAAAAGCTTTTAGCAAGTTCATGAACTGAAAATAGTATGGCCACTGAAACAGCTTATAGACCACAACCACCCCACTTGCATTATCGATGAAACTCCTCAATCTTAAAGAAAATAACGCCTTATCGAGGGAGGAGAAAACGCCTAGCTCAGGGCGTCAGGGTCGCTTAAGAATCGGATATAAGATACCCAAATAGAATAACCAGTTAAGCATTAGAACTTTTTCGAATTTGCTCCAATCGAAGCTGCAAACGAGACAGACCACGAAAACGACTCACCTCTGGAACAACGATCAAATCAACATGGGTAACACCACTGCTCTGCAATTGCTTAAGAGCTTTAGCTTTAAAAAATCCAATCACTTCGAGCCCCGAATTAGTTTTAAACTTCACATGCTGCTCTTTCATAATTTTCAGGTCGCGATCAAGCCCCAAACCTGAAATTAGAAAGCTCGCCTCTGGATTCCCATTCCCGAAGGGTGCCAGCTGCTCTAAAGACAAGACATCGTTTAAATCTATTGTTGAAGGCAAGGGCATATCGTATACGAGCTCGGGAACACTTTGCTTGGCTGTGATAAAACGATTGGAGTTTGTCCAAACAGTCTCAATGAACTCATCAAAATTTTCAGCACTCAGCTGAAGGCCTGCAGCCTCTCGGTGTCCACCAAAACGCATCAAGAAACTCTCTGCAGATTTCAAGATCTCCACACAACTTATACCTGAAAGAGATCTCATCGACCCTTTTAAAACTCCATCAACATCGGTGAGAACAATGGTTGGCTTAGAAAACTCTTCAACAATCTTAGAAGCGACAATGCCCAAAACGCCCTCATGCCAATCACCTTTGAGAATTAAAACGGGAGCCCTTTGCTCCAAGCTCTGCTCTCTAGCCTGAGAAACCGCTTCATCAAAAACATGTTTTTGAACCATAACTCTCTCAGTGTTTAAATCCAGCAACTGCTCACTCAACACCCGAGCCTCGGCAGGATCGGAGCAACTCAATAGATCGACACTCAAATGAGCCTTACCCAAACGACTTGCAGCATTGAGCTTTGGCCCTATGGAAAAACCCACATCACGCGCGGTAACCTGCCCCTTCTCCAAATCAATGCAACGTCTCACCAACTCGCGCACACCAGCCCTACGACTGTTAAAAAGAACCTTCAAACCAGCACTCACCAAAACACGATTTTCTCCAACTAGTTTCATTTGGTCTGAAATAGTGCCTAAGCTGTATAGGTCTAAAAAATCTTTTAAGTTGGGAGCTTCAATCGAATGTCTCTGAAAGTATGACTTTTCTTTGAGGGTAATGTTCAGACCCATACATAAATAAAAGGCTACACCCGCTCCACTCAGATAACTAAGTCCAGATTCGTCTAAACCCGAATTTGGATTGATAATCCACTCGGTCTCGGGAAGCTCATCAGCCCCTAAGTGGTGATCTGTAACAATGACATCGATCCCAAGTTCCTTAGCTTTACTAATCGGCTCAATAGCAGTGATCCCAGTATCCACAGTGATGATAACTGTGGCCCCCTGATCCTTTAGCTTTTCCACCGCTTCGGAATTCATTCCGTAGCCTTCTTCAAAGCGATGCGGAATGTAATCAATCAGATTTTTGTAGCCAATGGCCTCAAAATAGCATTTCAAAATGCTTAAAGCCGACATCCCATCGATGTCATAATCCCCGTAGATGGCAATCGTCTCTGAATACTCCAGCGCCTTAAAGATTCTTATGCAAGCGCTTTGAAGGTTGCTTAGTCTAAAGGGAGACTCTAAAGACGAAAGCTTCGGATGAAGGAAACTGTCGAGTTCTCCTTCATCCGTAATGCCTCTCGCCCAAAGCACGTTGGCAACAAGAGCTCCAAACTTATCAATAGAGTCCTTGGAAGCTTCGCCGCTTAAACGAGCCTTCCAAACGGTTTCAACTTCTGACATCTATCTCCGCTTTAAGCAGTCTTAGTTTTGGGTTGGCCTTTAATCCAACTATCACCCAACAAGTAAGAGGGAGCCGCAACAAACACAGAACTATAAGTTCCCACAACAACTCCGAAGAACAAAGTTGCTGAGAATTCTCGCAAAGATTCGCCACCTACAAAGTAAAGAACCGCACAACTAATCAGTGTAGTCACAGAAGTCATAACTGTTCTTGAAAGGGTGGAGTTGATGGCGCGATTGACGATAGTATTCCTATCACTACCCAGCAACTTGCCTTCAATCTCGCGAATACGGTCAAACACCACCACCGTATCGTTTATCGAATACCCCGCTAAAGTCAGCAATGCTGCAACGGTTGCCGTCGTAAACTCCATCTGCGTGGCGATCAAAAAGCCAAACGTAAGAACCAAGTCATGAAAGATTGAAAGCAGTGCTCCTGGCGCGTATCGCATGTCAAAACGCCAATACATGTAAATACAAATCAAGATACAGGTATAAATAATAGACAAGAGCGCAGACTTTCTTAGCTCAGCTCCGATCTTAGGACCAACACTATCCAGCTGCAAAACTTGAGCCTTATCGGCATACTTAGCCTTCAAGCTCTGAGAGAGAAACTTAGAAAAGGCGTCTGCATCATCTTCTTGTATGGTTACAAAAAACTCTTTGTTGGCCGCGCTATCAATCTCAACAATCGTCACATTAGAGGTCTTCTCGGAAAGAAGATCTCTAATGTCTTGGGGCGTGACTTGTTCCTGTCCAAAGGCCAAGTGTGCTTCCACACCACCCTTAAAGTCGATTCCATAATTGAATCCCGGTTTAAAAATTGAAATTAAACTCAAAACACCAACGACAATCGATATAATTCCAAAAAACTTAAACTTTTTAACAAAGTCGATGTTTAATTTATCGGGATTTAAAATTTCCATTACTAAACTCTCCCTTCGCGAGCAATTGAACGCTCACTTAGACCAACCTTAAGACTTCGGCCACTACCATAGTAATAACCAAACAAGGTCTTAGCGTAATAAGTTGCCATAAACACGTTGACGGTAATACCTACAATCAAAGTAAACGCAAACCCTCTGATAGATCCGGTTCCATAGTTTAACAAGATTACCGCACCGATGAGAGTTGTGACGTTAGAGTCGAAAATCGTCCAAAAAGCTTTTCCGAACCCCAATTCCATAACTTTCTTGGTTGAGTTTCCCGCCTTAAGCTCCTCACGCATTCTCTCGAAAATGATAATGAGCGCATCCACGGCCATACCCAAGGTTAAAACAATCCCGGCAATGCCTGGCAGCGTAAGCGTCGCCTTCACACTTCCTAAAATCGCAAAAATCAACCCAACGTTTACAAGTGTAACAATGTTCGCAAGAACTCCACTCATTCCGTAATACAGCCACATGAAAGCTAAAATAAAGACACAACTCAAAATCAAAGCCTTTTTTCCTGCCTCGATTGCATCTCGACCAATACTTGGACCAATTACTCGCTCTTCTTGAATTTCAATTTTTGCGGGTAAGGCACCCGCCCTAAGCACGATAGCGGTATCCGCCGCTTCGGCTTGAATTTCATCAAAACTTCCAGTCCCTAATTTAATCTGACCATCTGTCGAGATTGTGCCTTGAATTTGTGGAGCACTTTTAACGATGTCATCTAGGACAATCGCCATAAAATGCATCTTGTAATCCGTTGTCATTTTCTCAAGCATTGGAGCTCCGACAGGATTCATCTGAAAATAAACCATAGGCTCTTGAGGGCCTGTCATAGAATCTTGACTCAGTTGAGACCAAGCGTTTCTAATGTATTCACCGGACAGGGAGTTTTTCGTAGAAAGCAGGTAAGGAATGAGGTCAAAGCGTCCAACCACATTTGAATCCGACTTTCTCTCAAAGAACACTTCTGTATCAGGAGGAAGCTGACCCGCTAAATCGACATTGACTCGATCACGATACTCCGACAAACGAGGGAAACTTTCGCGATTGTAACCACCCTTTTGCTCCACATCCGAAATCATGGCTGCAACTTTAGTAGACCATTCAGCCTGACAAGCTCCGTCGGTGCACTCATGGACAATTCTAAACTGCAGTTGAGCCGTTTGACCGATCAAACTTTTCAAACGCTCTGGATCTTTAGCTCCTGGAAATTGCACTAAGATCTGACTATCACCCTTACGAGTAATAATAGGTTCGGCAACTCCAAATTCATCGATTCGATTTCGAATCGTCTTAATACTTTGCTCAATCGCTCGTTGTCGAACAAACACATCCTGCTCTCTTGGCATCCTAGTCACCAAGATATTTTCACTTTCACCAACAAATTCCAACGCTGTAAAGTTCTCTGAAATTTCTCCAGCAACCTTTTCTCTTACCTCAACGTCAGGAGCGGTAATCTCAAGCTCGAAATTCTTGGACAACACTTTTGTAGTTACACCCGAAATCCCAGCCTTAGTCAGAGAAGACTCTAAACTTGTGCCGTAGTTTTGGAGTTGATCAAGAACCACTTGATCCAGATCGACTCCCAAAACCATATGAACACCGCCCTTTAGGTCTAACCCCAGCTGCATGCTAGTGTTTGGAAGAAATTCAGGCATCTCCTCCGTATCCGGATGATAAAGGCCCCATAAAGTGGGAAGGACTAGATAAAACCCCGCAAGAGTTACAAGTATACAAACAATGGAACGAAACTTATTGCTGCTATTCATTTCTAAATGTTATCCTTTTTTCTGAGTTTCTAACAAAGCCTTAAGGCGACTTTGAACCTGACTGCGCAATACCTTAACCTCAACGTCTGGAGAAATTTCTAGGGTAACGACTTTCTCAGTTAACCCCTGAACAACTCCGATAATTCCACTAGCAGTAACAACTTCGTCACCACTCTTAAGTTCAGAAAGAAATTGCAGATGCTGCTTTTGTTGCTTTTTCTGCGGAGAGATAACCGCAAAATAAAACAAAGCCACCAAGATGATAATAAAAGGTAAATTTACCAAAAGCCCTTGCGCAGGCGATCCGCCAGCAGCCTCTTGAGCTGCGGCCTGAAGGCTAAACATCAAAAACAAAGCAAATGGGAACACAGATTTCATATAAGATCTCCTCAAGCCTAAAGCTTAAGGGTTAATCTTTAGCATCTCTTCTGTTTTACGCCAACGGTCGAGACAATCGTCTTTAAATTTCTCAAAAGTATTGGATTCAATCTGCTCCCGGACGTCTTCCATCAGCTTCTGGTAGTAACGACAATTATGAATGGTCAACAAAACGGAGGCCGTTAGATCTCCAAGGCGAATCAAGTGCCTTAAATAGCTACGAGAATGATTCTGACATGTGTAACAGTCGCAATGCTCGTCAAGAGGAAGCTCCGAATGCTTCCACCTTTCGTTTTTGATGCGCAGCATCCCATTGTGTGTAAATAGCGTCCCGTTTCGAGCGTTCCTGGTCGGCATAACACAATCAAACATATCCAAACCAGCCTCAACAGCCTGCAGAAGATCTGTTGGTGTGCCTACGCCCATCAAGTAACGGGGACGATCCTGAGGCATATAGGACACTATTTCTTTCAAGACTCCATACATCTTCACCGGCTCTTCGCCGACACTAAATCCGCCTAGAGCAAGACCATCGAACTCATGCTCAACCCCCTCAGAGTCGGTATCCTTCATTTCGGAGAGCTCCCTAATGTGATCCAGCCTCATCTGAACATTCAACCCACCCTGGGCAATGGCAAAAAGCGCTCCCGAGCCAGGTAGGCGAGCCTTCAAACAACGACGAGCCCAGCGAGTGCTCAAATCTACAGCTTTCTTTATACTCTCATCAGGTGCAGGCAGAGCCGGACATTCATCCAAAACCATCATAATGGTCGAAGCAATAGCCTCCTGAATCTCAATAGACTTCTCCGGAGTCAAATAAAGCGGAGCCCCGTCCAAATGACTATTGAAGCGAACTCCGTCCTCTTGAATCTTGCGCAATTTTGCCAGTGAGAAAACTTGAAAACCACCACTGTCGGTCAAAATGGGCTTCGACCAATTCATCCACTTTCGCAAGCCACCCATCTCACGCATGGTCTCAATACCGGGACGGACCCAAAGGTGATATGTGTTGCCTAAAATAATTTGGGCACCCACGTCGTCAAGTTGAGAGTTAATAACTCCTTTTACGGCGCCCTTAGTTCCTACAGGCATAAAGACAGGAGTTTCAATCACACCGTGGGGAGTGGTCAGACGGCCACGTCGAGCCTGCGACTTTGCACTCGAACAAAGTTTTTCGAAGTCTACACGCCTTGGAGCTGTCATAGTTAAGAAGGCTTTAACCCTTTTTCAGATTTAAAGACAAGTTTATATTGAAAAGCAAAAGCATTACACACCCCAACAAGCCTCACGTGGAAAACAAAGGACTGAATACTTTAAAATGGTATCAATAGAGTATGAAAAAATCGCATTTTAGCTCGATGATTGTAACCCTCTTAAGTTTGAATGCTTGTTTTGAAAAACCCCCCGTGAATCGAGATAGTTCAATCCCTTTAAACACGGTTTCTCATGTGAACCTCGATCGTTATTTGGGAACTTGGTATGAAGTAGCGCGCTTTGAAAACTCCTTCCAGGACAAATCTACAGAAGAACACTGTGTGGAGACCAGTGCAGAGTATTCCCTTAGCTCAAAAAAGGACGAAATCAGGGTGGTCAACCGCTGTCGCATGAACACTCCTGAAGGGAAAAAAAGTGTAGCCGAAGGCAACGCAAAAGTTTTAGACAAATCCACCAATGCAAAACTTGGAGTAAAATTCTTTTTCTTAGCTCCTCGAGGGGACTATTGGATTCTCGCTCTTGGTGATGACTATGAATACTCTTTAGTTGGAGAGCCCGAAGGCCGTTATCTTTGGCTCTTAAGCCGCGATAGAATACTTTCCGATGCTTTGATCGCTGAGGCTTTAGAAAAAGCTCGCATTTTGGGCTACAACACTAAGGAACTTCGATTCGATCCCAAATACGAATAAGAAAAATCCTTATTTCCAAAAATATTTAATGGCCTGATCTTTCGTGTAAGCCTCAAGCAGCCCCTCACAGCTAATGACTTCGCCAGCAAACTTAAGGTTTTTAGGACCTGGCTGCGAAGACTTCGACTTTAGCTCCTCTAATTGGGAGGGCTGAAGAACTAAAGAAGGCATCCAAGGTGATTCATCCTGTGAGTTTACGATTGAAAACGGTTGAGGGTCATTCATAAAAAGCATCCCGCTCATCAAGCCTTCTAAATTCCATCGGTTTGTCCAAGTGAGCTTATTCTCTTCGTCACCATAGCCATGCAAAGCCTGAAAACCCCAGCGTCTATGAATATTTTTCATAGCGGGATCAGCTTCGGTAATATAGTGATCTGCAAGCGGCCTAGAAAAACGCTCTCGAAGAGTTCCTACAGCCTTGTGAGCTCTTATATTAAAAATGGAAGCGAAAAGCATTGGAATAAACTTTTCCGGACTCTCTTTGGCACGCACAAGGGATTTTAACTCCGCCCAAGCACCTTCGAGATAGGGGCCATACTGACTAATTCTTTGCTTTAGAGGAATCTCAGGCAGTTTCATATTAAGCCTTCTCTCAACATCGAGACGATTGTCTTCGGCCTGATTGCCCCTATGAACAACTCGAGCCATTGCGTATATGTTAGAAAGGTCATTTTCCTTTGTAATAGCCACCACCAAAGCAGGGCCGGACTCTACAAAAGGACGCTCTTCTTCAAGAACAGCTAAACCCTTTCTTCTAGAGGGGCGCAAAGCCAATTGGTCTTTATAAAATTTTTCAAGATTACAGAGAATATTTGGTGCGAAGGAAGGAAAAATAGCATGAAAGGGAACGCCCGTTTTAAAACTCATTTCGAGAAGGCGAGAATCTGCACCGCAGCTCGCTACTTTTGCCCCCTCAGGAATACCAATGTAAATAATATTGTAATACCCAAAGCGATGCTCTCCATTTTCTTGAGTTTCAACCGCTGTAAACCTTTCAATCATGACGTCGAAGCCGCCGATGTTTCGAAAGTTGTAACCGCTATCACGAGGAAACAGAGGCATGAAAGGATCCGCATCAGGTGGGAATCCCTCGAAGTAGTCTTTTTCAAATCTCTCTTGTTGAGCTGCTTTTATCTCTGCCAAAGTCGGTTCTTCTGAGGCAAAAAGCAAAGAGCCACAAAGCCCCAGGCAGATACAAAGAGGGCGAAGACTCGATCTCATACTCCATCTATAGCACATCGTGACACATTGAGCTAAAATTATTTAACAACAATTACAATTATTTATCATAAATCTCAGACCCAAACTCACTAAACCTCAGCGGTGGCTTGAATAAAGGCATAGAAAAAAACTGCCGAAGGGTTCTTTGCAATAGCAGCAAGCTCTTTCTTCATCCCATCAACCGTCTCTTGCTCAACATACTTTTCCAACAACAACTGCGGCGCGGCGCTCAACAAAAGCTTGGTCCAGTAATCAATCGCGTTTTCGCGCTTTAGAGGCTCTCGATTATCAAAGTATAATGACTTCACCGCTGTTCGAATCTGTTTGTATTCCTGATTCAAAAGAAAATTACCCAGCTTAACGCCGGTAAAAGGATCTCCAGACTTATCATACTGATAATCATTAAAGGCCGCCCAATATTTGAGAACATTGGGAGAATATGGGTCTAAAAAAAACGATGAATTCATCACCTCAGAAATTACAACTTTTGAGCCCGGCCTTAAAACTCTCTTTGCCTCTGCTAAAACTTTTTCAGGGCTTGGAACATGTTCGAGTATCCAACAAAAAAAGGCTCCATCAAAAGAGTCTTCTTTAAAAGGTAGGTTTTCAGCATTGGCACAAACCGCGCTCATTCTTTCTTTAGAAATCTCTCCAGAGCCGATGCGTCTATTCAAAGTCTTCAGCTGGTCTTCATTTAGATCTACACCTGTTATTCTTAATTTTGGAAAACGCCTTAGCAAGATCTGAGACTGAGCGCCCACCCCACACCCCACTTCGAGTATGTGTTGGGCGTCTGAAAAGTTCACATCCTGAAAAACCTGAAACTCTAAAAATTCAGCTTGCTCTGTTAAACGTTTCTGCTCTTCGTCACTATAGCCATGTAAATAAGACATGAGGTGACTCTAGCCTAAATTACAGGCTGAAAAAATAACTTAACGTCCAAAGCCGCGATCAGCCAAATATCGGTCTAAACGCGCTGTAAGGGTCGCCTGCATATTTTTAGAGGGGTGAAAACAATCTCGACTCACCTTTTCGAAAACTTCCTTAGAGTCCGCTCGCTTTTCAAAGGCAATACCCGCATCAAAGACATCTCCAAACTCTTCTTTATAGATTCGATTGAACAAAACAATCTGCTCACGAAGAACCTGAGGATTCGCAACCGCTGGACAATAAGCCTCCCAAGAAGCCTTACAATAATTCATAACTCTTGCTTTAGCCGTTTGTTCATCTCTATTTCGTTCTGGCAAACTAGCTAAAGTGAGCCTTAGATTGGCATATACTTCATCAACTTGAGGAATCTTCCAAGGAACAATCTCCACTTTTTTCAAATCAAAAAGGTTTTTCATCTCTCTTAACTTCTGGCGAATGGCGCCTTCGTTGTTAGCCACATTGAGGCCATCACAAACGTCGTTTCCGCCTAGACTGAAGGTCAAAAGCTCTGCTCTATTTTTCTGTTCTAACTTCTTAAGCAAACTAACGGTATCATAATCCAGCATACCGCCTATTCCGTGCCGAGAAACCTCTCTGGCAAAAGGAGTTTTGCTCTCAAGCTCTGGCATCAAAGTCGCCCCCGCAAAAGCAGTCGCCAGAACAACCCAAGAAGGCTTCTTAAAAAGTTTTGATTTTGACTCAGCCCAATCCGGGTCCAAAAAACCAAAAACTCCATAGTGATTAGCCGAACCGCTATACCAAGTTAATTTTGACGAAGGAATGTGAGTTAATAAATCTTTAATCGTATTTGGAATGGGCAAATCATCCAAAAAAGCGGATTCGTAGCGCTGCCCAAGATCTCCACTATTGGACCACGAAGCAGAAATAGAATCTCCCGCTAGAATCCACATGGGACGTTTCCGCTCAGCACCTTGCTCGTTTCTAAAAACTTGATTCTGAGCAAACCAATTGGCAGCAGAATGAGTCTGAGTCAAAGTCCACGGAAAAGACGCAGTCCTAAGTAAAGCCTTTGCCTCTCCACAGTAAAAAGATAATAAAAAAACCCCTAAAAAAACTTTTTTATTCACGATACCTCCCAAGCCCACCTCTATTATAGAAAGTGATCAAAGAGAATCAAAGCCACGGTAAGCCAAAATCTTCGGACAGCTCGGTTTAGGCGAACGATTCGCTCAAACCCATAACGTGGCGTCGCCGTAACTAAAGAAGCGATATCTCTTGTTTATCGCATGTTTATAGGCATCTAAAGCCAGGCTTTTTGAGCCAGCAAAGGCTGAAACAAGTATAAACAAGGAGGACTTAGGTAAGTGAAAATTTGTTAGTAAAAAGCTACTTTCATTAAAATCGTAGCCGGATTTCAAGAAAATCTTTGTTGAACCAAAGAGATTCCCCGCCTCATCCACTTTCTTTAAAACCAAATCTCCATGCTTTTCAAAAGACAACACCGACTCTAGAGTTCGCAACGCTGTCGTTCCAATGCACAACCGTTTTTTCGCTCTTACAATCTGCTCCATCGACTGTTTTGAAACAAAGAAAGTTTCTTGATGAAGAACGTTTTGCGCAATTTCTTCATTTCGAAGAGGTTCAAAGGTTCCCAGCCCCACGTGCAGCACTAAATCAGAAAAGTGCACACCTGCTTTCTTCATGCGTCCCAATAAATCATCACTAAAGTGAAGAGAAGCTGTTGGAGCCGCCGCAGAACCAGTCTGCCCTTTGTCCGCCCAAACTGGTTGATATCGAAGAGCGTCTTCTTCGCTATTCTTTTGGAAAATGTAAGGTGGCAAAGGCATCTGACCAACTTCATCCAAAAGAGCGAATACGTCTTCATTGGTGCAGTCTGGGAATTCCACAAGCGGCCCGTCATGGACAATAACCTTAAAGTTTTCGCGCCCCACAACAGACAAAACCTGTGGATACTTTAGACGGGACTGCCTCCGCACAATGGCCGACCAAAATCCATCGCGCTGTTGAGGCTGAAGCAACACGATTTCGTGCTCCCCTCCAGACTCGCGAGTTGCATAAAAACGCGCACGAAACACTCGGCTCGTATTCCGAAGCCACAACACATCTTCGATCAAGGCTTCAGATTGAGCGATCTCCGGCAAATCCGAGGTTAAAAGGTCTTCAAAACGAGGAAGTCCCTTCGAGGGGTTTCGGCGAATAAGCAAGAGCCGGGAATCTTCTGGCCTGGAAGCCGGGCGCTGAGCGATGAACTCATCAGGAAGGTCAAAGTCAAAATCCGAAAGCCGCTCTACGTTTTCTAAACTTGAACAATCTGGGCTCATCTTGGGGCCTGAATTAGCTCTGCCAAGTGGATTTGGCCACCGTTTTATGCGTCGCATCGAAAGATAGTCTCTTCGCCTGCAAATTTATAAGCCGTAGGTTTTGACTAAGCCTTGGATTTCTCTAGAGTGGGCCCCAGCTTGTCCTTGGGGGGCAATGAAACTGTGGAGGTTGCCTGAGATGACTATTATGAAAGAAATTTTTATGAACGCAAAAATGAAACTAATTCCAGCCCTTATCTTGACCCTTTTTCTAGGAGCTTGCACCGGACAAGACTCTAAAACCAGCAATAAAATTCTTCGAATTGGTGTCTCTCAAGAGTTTGAAATTCTTCATCCAATCATCTCTCAAATGGCACTAAGCAGCTACATCTACCGAATGACAAACCATTCTCTGACTACAATCAACGCAGACTGGGAAGCGGAATGTTTTCTTTGCGACGAACTCCCAACCCTAGAAAATGGCAAAGCTAAAAAGCTTGCTAACGGAAAGCTTGAAATCCAATGGGCTATTCGAGAAGACGCCAAATGGGGAGACGGAACACTCATCACTGGCCACGATGTTGAATTCAGCTGGATGCTAGGAAACCACCCTAACATTTCTGTTGGTGAAAGAGACGTCTATCACCGAATTGAAAAGATCACGATCGACAAAGAAAACCCAAAGAAATTCACATTCCTTCTTAGAGAAGCCCGATACGACTACAATCAACAACACACTTTCTACATCGTTCCCAAGCACATTGAAGAACCCGTTTTTGAAAAATCAAAAGACACCGCTGGTCTTTATGAAAAGCAAACCGTCTACAATGCCGATCCAGCGAACCCAGGCCTTTACTCAGGTCCCTACCGTGTTTCAGAAATCAAATTAGGTAGCCACATCACTCTTGTTAGAAACGAGAACTATTGGAAGAAAGCACCCATTGAGCAAATTATTTATAAACTCATTCCAAACACCCAAGCCCTCGAAGCCAACCTTCTTGCTGGCTCTGTAGATATGATTTGCGAAGGCTCGGGCATTTCTTTTGACCAAGCCATTGCCCTTGAAGAAAGAATTGAAAAAGACAGCAAACTTGGAAAGAGAATCAAAGTCGAGTTTAGAGAAGGCACGATCTACGAACACATCACCTTCAACTTAAAAGACCCTATCGTCGCTGACGTGCGAGTTCGCCGAGCTCTTGCCTATGGTGCCGATCGTGAAAAAATGGTCACAGCGCTTTTCAAAGGTCGACAGTCCGTTGCGCTTCATAACACGCACCCTTTAGACCCCTACTACACTGATGATGTGACAAAATATGAATACAGCCCTGAAAAAGCCAATCAAATTTTGGACGAAGCCGGATGGAAGATGGGTGACAATGGTATTCGCAGCAAAGAGGGGAAACCTCTCCAACTGACACTTATGACCACAGCTCAAAACCTTACTCGTGAGCAAGTTCAAGTTTACTTTCAGTCAGAATGGAAAAAAATTGGTGTAGACTTAATCCTTAAGACTGAGCCACCAAGAGTCTTTTTTGGTGAAACAGTTAGAAAAGGTGAGTTTCCAAATTTGGCCATGTTCGCCTGGGTTTCAAGTCCAGACAACCCGCCGCGAAGCACACTTTTCAGTGGAGAAATCCCAACCAAAGCAAATGGATGGGCTGGGCAAAACTCAGGCTCTTTCGTTAATAAAGAGTTTGATAAGCACATTGAAGCCATTCCAACTGAGTTTGACTTTGAAAAAAGAAAAGAACACATGAAAAGAATTTCTCAAATTTACACAGAAGAACTACCGGCCATTCCGCTCTATCTAAGAGCTGCTTTTGCGATCGTTCCTGCTAATTTAAAAGGATTCAGAATTACTGGACATCAGTTCTACTCCTCTCAGTCCGTTGCTGACTGGAGCCTAGAATAGAAAGGTCATCTTTTAGGTAAACTGCCGTGTTGAACTTTATCATTCGAAGAGGGTTTCAAACTCTAATTGTTCTAATCCTAATGAGCTTCATCACTTATATGTTGATGGGGCTCATGCCAGGAGATCCGCTGGATATCGCCTGTAACGCGAATCCAAAATGCGACCCTAAGAACGTTGTCGAAATGAAAAAGGCTTTAGGCCTTGATCGACCTAGTCATGAACGCTTCTTTATTTGGGCAAAAGACGCACTCCAAGGGGACCTTGGCTTCTCGAGAACCTACCGAAAACCTGTAACAGAAATCATTGGCGAAAGACTCGTCAACACCTTCATACTAGGCAGTCTTGCTGCGATCATATCCGTATTCATAGCCATACCGCTTGGAATTTACGCAGGGACAAGACCTCGAAGCAAAGCTGATTATGGAATCAACTTTCTTTGCTTTCTGGGAGTTTCATCGCCGTCATTTTGGCTAGCTCTCATGCTGATCTATGTTTTCGCTGTCTGGCTACAGATACTCCCCGCCGGAGGTGTTTCAAGCATCCAGGCTTCAGCCTATGGCTTTGGCCCCATGATTGTTGATCGAATTGTTCACTTGATTTTGCCTGTCACAGCACTCTCAGCACTGACAATCGCTCAATGGCTTCGTCACACTCGGTCTTCGATGATGGATGTGATGAGCCAAGATTACATGAGAACAGCCCGAGCAAAAGGTTTATCTTGGTCACAAGCCATCAAAACACATGGAGTAAAAAACGCTCTTCTACCTGTTGTCACAGTGGTAGCACTTGGGTTCTCGATTGTTTTCTCAGGGGCCGTCATAACCGAAACCGTTTTTTCCTACCAAGGAATTGGAAAACTCATGTATGACTCAATTTTGGCTAACGATTACAATGTTGCCATGTGCGCCTTTGTTATCAGCTGCACCGCTGTCTTAATGGCCAACTTTGTAGCGGACATCCTTTATGGAGTCTTAGACCCAAGGATCAAACTAAAATGAAGTTTTTAAGCCGACTCACTTCACACAAACCAGCTCTTGTTGGTTTTATCGTCATTTGCTTACTGCTACTCATTGCATTTTTTGCAGGGCCCATCACAAGGCTCCTTGGCATTGACCCTTACAGCATGGAAATCTTAGCTCGCTTTTCTCCTCCGGATCACGCTCACATTCTGGGGACAGATGAATCTGGTCGAGACTTTTTAGCCCGAATCATCTACGGAGCTAAAGTTTCACTTGGTGTAGCGGTTTTGAGTGCGGCGGCTTCTGTTTTTATAGGGGTTTTAATCGGATCCTTGGCTGGATATTACGGAAAATGGGCCGACAGTCTCTTAATGCGACTTACTGACATGCTACTGGCTCTTCCTCTTTTGCCCGTCATGATTCTTCTCGCCGCTTTAGATTTTTCTAAAATCCCTGGCTTAAGAATCGTTGTTGGAGATCAAGACACCGGAGTTGCCAAACTTGTCTTCATTCTCGTTATCTTTTCTTGGATGACGGTAGCAAGACTCGTTCGCGGACAGATTCTTAAATTAAAAGAGCTAGAGTTCGTATCCGCAGCCAGAAGCCTTGGGATGAGTGATGCTCGAATCATCATTCGCCACATTCTTCCCTCTGTTGTTCCGACCGTGACGGTTGCTGTAACCCTCACCCTAGGACAACAGATTCTGTTTGAATCAGCCCTCAGCTTTCTAGGGCTGGGTATTCAACCCCCTTTAGCTTCTTGGGGAAACATGCTTAACAATGCCATTGAAACTCTAAGAGTTGCGCCGATGTTAGTTTTCATTCCAGGCTTTTTAATCTTAGTTACTGTGGTGAGCTTTAACTTTCTTGGAGACGGACTCGAATACGCCCTAGATCCTAAAAGTAATCAGACCGACAACTAATAGACTTTCTGTAGCTTAGCTTTTGGGTAGTAGAAGGTTAGAATCTCTTCTGCGCTTCGACCGTTCTTTGCCATGAACTTTGCACCCAACTGACTCATACCAACACCGTGTCCGAAACCCTTGCCTTCGAGCGTCCACGAATTTTCATTTCTTTTTAAATAGAACAAAGTGCTTTTCAACCAGCGGTTTCCTATCATTCTACGAAACTCCGCCCCACCTATAACCTTGCGCCCGCGATCTCCCACGAGCAACAACTTCTTCACCCTTAAACCACGAGACCTCTCTAGTATTCGCATTTCTTTGAGGCGACCAACGTCAGACCACTTATCACCAATAGAGGCACTCAGGGTGATGCTCCAGCGAGTCGGTGCATACTTTTCGTCAAAGGGGCTAGGCATTGCGATATACGCCGCTGACTCAACAGGATTTGCTCGATCGAGCCAAACATTCTGCGGCTCTTCGGAATGCCCTCCCGATGCCGCATGATAATAGGCTTTCAAAATATCGTCTTTAGAGTAAAGCACTTCGCCTCGAGTTAGCTCAACCAAACGTCTTGCCTTCTTATCTTCATAGGAAGCCCCTTGATAAACCTGATCCTCTTCAGTCCCCAGCAAATCGTAGATCCGTGTTTTCTTTCTTCGATCAGCCACAGTGGCCATAGCGTAACTTCTGGCTGCAATGGCTTGGGCTTTAATCGCTTCCTCTGGAAATTTTGAATTAATTTCTTTATTCACCAAACCCACTAGATAGTCTTCAATGTCGACCTGATTGATCAACATAAGTTTACGACCATTGCGCACAAGTTGAATCTGCCCACGGTAAGCGTGACTATTCACATTCGCTTTTCCATCCACAGCTGCTAAGGTCAGATTCTGATTGATAGGATAAAAATTGCCGGACAACTTGTCTTCACAAACCCAGCCCTCTGGAACAATCAAATCGCGAATTCCCACAAAAGCCTTCATAAACTTGTCATAGAAGCGGCAAACCAACTCGGGATTCTTACCCTTACCCGTTAAACCAGACACCACTAGTTGCTGGGTAGGATCGTAGTCTTTGATTTTAACTTTCAACTTCAAAGGCAACTGCAAATCGGAACCACGAACCGTCAACGATTGCTTTGCAGAGACTGAAGAAATCACACACAAGAAACATAAATAGATGACAATTCCCCGACTCACATCTACTAGTTTGCCTAGATCTTGTGCTTAATTCGCTGACAAGAATTTGACCAAGAGGATCGCCAAAACCTCGTCACAAAATTTACTAATGCTTAAGGTGCTTTATGAGAGTCAAAACCCTTTGACTCTCATAGACATTATTCAGGAAAAACTTGATTCGGATTTTTCTTAAGAGACTTATACAGCTTCGCGTTCGCCTTCTTTGAATGCTCAAGTTCTTCAAGCTGCCCACTTTGATCACACCACAAGGAACGAACAAAACCTTTGTAAACCCGCGCTCTACCAACTTGACGACTCTCAACAGGTTGCGGTGAACTTGCCTTGCTCATAGACAAATAAGAATAAGGCAAAACTCGCAAATCAATCTTTAATCTTTTACTAAACTCTGCCCAAAAAGGTGTCTGGAAAACTTCAGAGGGCACAGCTGCAAAGTTATGGCACCAATCCTTGTCTGAATTGAGCATAGGGCACTTGTCTTGATGAGGGCAGGGAGCTGAAATTGAAAAGCCATCTCTTCTTAGAGTCTCTCTAAGCTGCACGAGTTTCGCGGAGTGGACAGGTGTCCCAGCTTCGATCAAAACAAAACCCGCTGAGCCACGGAGCAGTTGAGTGAATGTTCTTAGACTTTCTTCTGACAACTCTCCCACAACATGAGAGGCAACAATAAAACTATTGGGGCGCACTGAAGAAACTTTCTCAATTGAATCAACGCTCAACTGAGGATGCAATCTTCGCAATTTAGCCTTAGAAAACTCCATAGCCAGCGAGCTATGATCGTATAAGGTGATCGATTTAATTCTATCCGAAAAAGACTTAGCAAAAGTCTCAGCCATGGCTCCACTGCCGCAAGCGAAATCAACCAACTCAAATTCATCAGGCAAAGCCTGTAGCCTTATAAGTTCATCAACAACGGCTTCGATTTTCCAAGATATGCGCCTGGCAAAACTTCGATCATAGAGCTCCAAATCTTGAAGACTTCCCCAATAAGAGTGACTTTCAGGTTGAGCCGCTAAAAACCGTTCGCGTAACAATTCCAGTTTTAACCACTCATCTTTTGAGAAGTTCTCGGCAGATTCCATCGGCCCTACCTAACATTTCCTTCGTGTCTTCCGCAAGACCCTAAAAAGCACCCGCCATTTCATGCACTTAGCAACAATCCAAGCCATTCTTAATTCCACTTACAGAACTCGCTTCTTTCTTGTCTCGAGACTTAGATTTTGCTTTTCTTGGGCCTCCACAAAAGGAGTGGAACTACCCCGATGAAAAAGCTGCTGTTGACATCTTTCTGCTTGCTGGTCTTTGGGCGCACTCCTACATCAAACGCAGCCGACAAGGTTAGGCAAGGGTTGAGCCCACTGTGCGAAGACTACTTGGATCGAAACTCTGGAAACCTTGAGAACATCACACTCGAAGATCTCATTGAAAACGAGAACGACGCAAACATGTTCACCAATGCTAATGGTGAAGGGCTTTCAAACGCTGCTTTAATTCAAGTTTTAGCCACTCAATGGATCACCGGAAAAACAGGTCGAATGGATTTAGTGCTCAAAGGAGCCGTTCAACTAGTCGAAATGCACCATCAAGGACTAGCCGAACAATCTGAAGTTAGCGAATATCTCTCCAACAATATACTCACAATTTTTAATGCGAGCATGGAGTATGAAACCGGCGAATTGACTTTCTATAGCGTCTTAGAATGGCTCGAAGCCAATGCTTCCATCGAAGACATTGGTCGACTTTATAAAAGCTATAAACAAGCTACTCCCAAAGAACATCTCACTGGTTTTAATGGACCTAAATACGGATTCCTTTCTTCGGTTGAAAGCCTCATTTTCAGACTTTCCCACCGCTTTAAAGTTTCTTCTCTGAAAGAGCCTCTTACAAAAGAAAAACATTCCTCACTAAGAGCCTTCAACCTATTGAATGAAAAATATGGCAAATTTAGCGAAGACCCTACTGTAGAAAAAAATCAGATTGACTATCAAAGCGCCTACTCTTTCGACGGCCAACTCTCCGGCTACTGGAATCAAGCCCTTGAAAACAACAAGATGCTCGTAAAAGCAGAAATCTTAAACATTGATCCTCTTAAATGGGAGCATGATCAGATTTTTGTAGAGATCATCACCAACATTCGCTCTTTGTCTCTCTATCCAAAGAGTCCAGTAAAGCTAGATTCAGATAAAGACACTCCTGCCCTCATGTATCTAGACCTTCTTGCAAAAATGAGCAGTCACAAACCAATAGGCCTGGACGAAGAGGCCCGAGACCTATTGATTGGGTTTTTTGACAACGATCTAATTCACCCCGAGCCTAAGCAGTTTTTTTCTGAATACGAATCAGAGTATCTATACATCACCACTTTAGTCAGCGCCTGGGACATTGTGCTTTCTGAGATTTTTGCGAGGCAGGGCAAAGACTGGATTCCGAGCTCAGACGACTTTCTCCCCATCTCCGTTGGGGCAGACCCTTTAGTTTTTGAGTTACTGCTAAAAACGAGCTCAAATGCTCAAGTAAGACAGTTTTCAAAAAAAGTGCTCTCCCAAGGGCACTAAACCCGTGCCCTTCACCAAAGTTTAACCACATCTTCACACTCTCTTAATGTTAAGTGCCCTAAGCTGGTTACATGATAAAGCCTTTCAAGGGATTCAAACACACTCAACGTCTCTTCGCTGCAGCACTCGTCTTCCATTTTTGTGTCAACGCCAGCTTAGGCTGGTCGCAAGAGATTGAGGTCCAGACAGAAAAGGCAAAAGTCGCCCATCGTTCAAATTCGACTGAAAACCTAGAAGGGTCTCTTGATTCAAAGATCTCTTCTGCGAGAAATTTACGCCAGCTACTTAAAAGTAAAAATGTGCACCTTGAGAGCGCACGTTTGGTTGCCGATGCTCTAGCCCCCGAAGTGGCTGCTCCTGCAATGCTTGCTCACTACATGGATCAAAAGGAAGCCGGCCAAGTGACCATCAACTATGTAAAAGACATTGCAGGCCTCTTAAAGTCAGAAAGACTTCCTGAAGGCATCAACCTGTCTGATGCTCAAGCTCAGCAATACGCAAGTCTATCCAATTTGATAGCCTTACTTGAAGCTCAAAAGCAGATAGGAAAACTTAAAGCAGCCGATGAAAGCAAGTTAGCCAAGCTAAAAGACTTTCAGTTGGCTTTCATCTTCGATTTATCCAATCACTCCGCCACAGGAGACTACACTCAAACCATGGAAGAAATCCTGCAATTCAAACAAATGCGATCGGCTGTTTTGAGAGACCTTCCAGCCCTAAATTTGGAAAGCAAATCTCCCTACCCTGTTCTTTTACAAGAACAAGCTTTGCAGCTAGAAATATCTCTTAAAGAAAGTAGCCCGAGTCGCAATTCTGAGGAAAGATATAGTTCTCAACTCGAGTTTCACGACACTACCGGAGCCTTAGGACCAGTGGCTCGCGATAAATCCTCTTCGCTGAAGGAATAAATAAGCAAGCTCTTGAAATTGATTAATCTCTCTTACGCTCTATACTGAAATTAGAATGTGAGAGGTTTTCTGTGAATTTTGACTACGACATTGCTATCATCGGAAGCGGGCCTGCCGGCCAAAGAGCCGCCGTGCAATCGGCAAAACTGGGGAAAAAAGTAATTGTTATAGAAAAAGAACTCATTGGTGGAAGCTGCCTCCATCATGGAACCATCCCCAGCAAAACCCTGAGAGAAGCGGTCCTTTTAGAAAACAAAAAAAAATCAAACTTCCTAGCCCAAGTGATGAAGCGAAAACGCGCAGTCGTCGATGGAGAGGTTTCCGTCATTCAAGACCAACTCAAGCGAAACAAGGTGAAATTCTCGGAGGGAGCAGCTAGCTTCACTAGCCCAACTGAGCTCAGCATTCTTCAGGCCAATGGCCGCAAAAAGAAAATATCGGCCAAACACATCGTCATTGCTACCGGAACTAGGCCTCGTCGCCCAGACAACATCCCATTCAGTAAGAATGTCATTATGGAAAGCGATAGTGTTTTAGATCTGAAAAAGTCTCCGCGTTCAATTTGCATTCTAGGAGCCGGAGTTATCGGCTGTGAATACGCCAGCATATTTTTAGAGATGGGAGTCAAAGTCACTTTGGTTGATCGCAGGCTAGACCTGCTTCGTGGAATTGACCGAGAGATTGTTGAAGCACTCTCTAAGGATTTTCAATCTAAAGGATTAAAACTTCTGCTTGGAGTCGACTACAAAGACATTAAAAAAGAAAAAGCTGGCGCATCCATTCTATTAGACGATAAACGCACTAAATTTGAAACCATTCTTTTTTGTATGGGTCGAGTTGGAAACACCGAAGAGCTTAAATTAGAAAACGCCCGAGTCGAATGCAACGAACGGGGCCTCATTAATGTGAACGCTCAGTTTCAAAGTAGCTGCCCCAACATTTATGCAGTGGGAGACATCATCGGAACTCCCTCACTCGCTGCTTCAGCCTATGAACAAGGCCGACTGGCCGCTTGTCACGCTTTTGAAGGAGGCAGCATCGAATTTCCTAAGCTCTTCCCTTATGGAATTTACACTATCCCGGAAATATCCTCGGTCGGAGCTGAAGAAAGTCAGTTATTAGAAAGCAAAATCCCCTTTGTTATTGGAAGAGCTAAATACAAGGAACTAGCTAGAGGTAAAATTCTGGGCGATGAGTTTGGTTTTGTGAAGTTATTGTTTCACAAAGAAACGCAAGAAATTCTTGGTGCTCACATTATAGGAACTCATGCCACAGAACTTATTCACATCGGTCAAATGGCCATCCAATTCAAAGCAAAGGTCGAGCAATTCACCGCAATGGTTTTTAACTACCCCACACTCGCAGAAGCTTATAAAGTGGCCTGCTTAAACGCCTACAACCAAATGCGCTAATAGGTGCCCTGCCCTTATTGTGGCTGAGCTAAACGTTTCATGACCTTTTGGAGATCTTCCCATGCATGCTTCTTTTCACTTGGGCTCTTCAATAAATATTCCGGATGAAAAGTCGGCATCACAGCAACAGCTTCGCCATTCGCGTTCTTTAACTCAGGATGCGGAACAAATTTTCCTCGAAGCTGACTAATAGAGGTTTTACTTTTTAAAACTGACTGAGAAGCAACGGTTCCTAGACAAACAATTACATCTGGAGAGATTATTTGAATTTGTTCACTTAAGTAGTTAGAGCATATGCTCAACTCTTCTTCTTGAGGGGTCCTGTCGTTTTCGGGTCTACATTTGACCACGTTGGTTATGTAAACTTGTTCACGCTTTAGACCCATGGCAACAATCATCTTATCCAACAGATCACCTGCCTCAGAAACAAAGGGGCGAGCATTTCGATCTTCAGACTCATCCGGCGCTTCTCCAATAAAAAGCAAACGAGCTTTCGGACTTCCTTCACCAAAGACAACATTGCTACGCGATTCACACAGAGAGCAATTTCTGCACTCCAAAGCTAAATGTTCAAGCTGAGCCAAAGTGTTTGGATGAGAAGAAGTGTTCATTTCTTCTTCTCCACTTGAAGGAGTTAACTGTGGAAGCTTTATAGATGATTTCACCGATGATTGCTGAAAGCAGCTGTTCGAATCAAAGCCCAACACATCTAAGTATTCTTGAAAATCTCTACCTTCCACCCCTACTTTGCTAACACACACAAACACCCTTCAACAGCCCTCAACTCCGCTCAAAAGCAAAATTACGGCCTTTGAAGCCTCAAAAGCGTCGTGTCTTTTGACACCTAAAGTATCGCAATCATTGGCCCGAACAGTTCTATGTAAGCACAGGAGGTGCGATATGAAAGTCTCTCAACTACAAGAAGAAATCTCTACAGAAGAAATCAAAAACCACCTAGTCCAGTTCAAGAAAACGATCCAAAAACAGAGAATGCTCGATCTTTTCACACTCTGTGGAATCTGCAATTCAGAACTAGAATTCCATTATGGCAAAGCCGGAGAGAATATTTTAGAGCACGCTAGCTGCTCGAAATGTAAGAAAGAGTCTCCGAAACGCGCCTACCGCAGCCACTAGGACCCCATTACTAATTGAATTTAAATAGTTTTTTTTATCCACAAGAAGTATAGAGCCCCCGCACTGGAGGCTCTTTCACTGTTTTATCTAAGTAAAACGCCCCCACCCACCCCTCAACAAACATCTTTCAGCAGCCTCGAAGATGGTCTTGACAACTGAGCACAAAACTAGGAAAAGCTTAGGACTTTAAGACTCGGAGGCAATTGTAAAGAGATGGCGACAAAAGCATCAGAAAAAGCAGACTGGAAGAACACTCAAACCTTCCCCTACGCCGTAATTCGTTCAGGTGGAAAGCAATACACAGTTGCCCCTGGAGATCACATCAACGTTGAAAAACTTGAAGTTGAGCCCGGCGCAACCTTTGTAAACGAGGATGTTCTCATGCTCGTAACTGAACCCGGTAAAACTCAAATTGGAAAACCTACTGTCAGTGGCGCAAAAGTTACTTTTGAGGTTCTTCAACAAGGTCTTGGTGAGAAGGTTAAAATCCGTCACCACAGAAGACGTCACAATTCACAAGTTACCCGTGGGCATAGACAGCCCTTTACTCGCATCGAAGTTAAGAAGATTGAGGGATAATTAGATATGGCATCGAAAAAAGCTGGCGGTAGCACCAAAAACGGACGAGACTCAAACCCAAAATATCTAGGAGTTAAAGCTTCTGGTGGACAGCTTGTTACAGCTGGTTCGATCATTGTTCGCCAACGCGGAACTCGTTTCCACGCTGGAAAAAATGTTGGACTAGGCCGTGACCACACTCTCTTCGCTCTTAGCGAGGGTATTGTGACTTTTCAGACCCACAAGAACGGTCCAACTAAAGTGGCCATTCTTCCTGCCCCACAAGCTTAAAGTTCATTATGACATTTGTAGATGAAGTGCGCATTCGTGTGCTTTCCGGTAACGGAGGCCCTGGATGTGTGCACTTCTTGCGTCAGGCACATAGACCTAAAATGGGTCCTGATGGCGGCGATGGTGGTCGAGGTGGAAGTGTTTACTTTCAAGCTACTCGAAACATGCAATCGCTTTTAGACTTCAGATTCAACCCAACCTACAAAGCACAGAGCGGTGAAAAAGGTAGGGGCACTCATAAATGCGGAAAAGCGGGTGAGGACTTAATCCTAAAAGTTCCCCTTGGAACCACTATTTACGACTCAAACACCAATGAAGTTTTAGTGGATCTTGTTGAAGATGGGGTCCAAGTTCTATTGGCTCCAGGTGGTCGAGGTGGATTGGGAAACATGAATTTCGCTACGGCCACTCGTCAAGCTCCGGACTTTGCGCAACCGGGAGAAGCCGGAATTGAAAGAGAAGTTCGACTTGAGATTAAGCTCATGGCCGATGTTGGACTTTTAGGTTTTCCAAATGCAGGAAAAAGCACGACCATTTCAAAATTGAGTGCCGCTAGACCAAAAATTGCAGACTATCCATTTACGACACTCACTCCACAGCTCGGAGTTGTTAAAACCAAATCAGATGCTTTCGTATTAGCTGATATTCCAGGACTAATAGAAGGCGCTCACAAAGGAAAAGGTCTAGGTATAAAGTTTTTAAAACACCTAGAAAGGACACGTCTACTTCTGGTCCTCCTAGATCCAGACCCGGTAAACGGCCGAACACTCACTCAACAATACGAAAGACTCATGGAAGAGCTCATGCAATTTTCCCAAGAGCTTGCAGAAAAACCTAAAGAAATTGCCATCAACAAGATGGATGCTTTCGACGAAGAAGCACTAAAAGAACAAGACCTGGATGGATTAATTGAATTAGTTGGAAGAGAGTCTATTCACTTCGTGTCGGCAGTCAGCGGACTAAATACCGAAGCTCTGATTCAAGCCCTAGACAACAAATTGATAGCCATGGGAGCAAGAAACTGGAAGAACGAAGTTTCAAACACCCTCACTCTAGGCAACCAGGAAATGTTTCGTGACGACGATTAAGAGAAGTGTCTTTTTTGGAGGAAGTTTTGATCCCCCTCATGTCGGACACCTTGAAATGCTCCTTAGCCTAGCAAAAGATAGTTGGACCCAAAAAGTATTTGTCGTTCCAACTTCAGTAAACCCTTTAAAGACTCAACAAACAAACAACAATATTTGGTCTAACACAGAGCATCGCTCCAAATGGATTTCCAAAGTAATCGAAGAAGCTAAAGAGTCTTTAAACGAAAGTGATTTTAACAAAATCGAACTCTGTGATTTGGAAATTTCTAAACCAAACTCCACAGCCTATACGGTCGAAACACTTTCTACATTGAGGAGCCAACATAAAGAAATCGACTCGTGGTCATTAGCAATTGGCAGTGATTTATTGGAATCCCTCCCCCGCTGGAAAGAAGTGAACAGGCTTTTATCTCTGCTTGAAAGCGTTTGGGTGTTTCCTCGTGGAAAAGAGCAAAACATTGCTGCAATGATTCCAGCCGACTACCAAACCCTTTGCCCCTTTCGAATAATGGGCCAGAAGATCCCCGACGTAAGCTCTAGTGAGATAAGAATAAAGCTAGAAGATTCCAGCGGCGGTGCGTCGTGCAAGAATCTTCTACCCAGTCGAGTCCTCAGCAGTATTCAAGAATTGCTGTGATAAGCTAACTTCATGCTAAACACTCGTCATCATTGGTTAAAGACCAGAAGTCTCTGGATTCTATTTTTAGCTCCTTTTTTAATGGCAGGATCATCAAAGCCTCCTCAGCAGTCCGGCCAATTCAAGCTAGTAAAGTCACACAAAGCTTTTGAGGGGCTGGAAGTTTTTGAGTTTCATCATTTAGACAACGGCTTAAAAGTTTTTCTTTCTCCAAAGAAAGGGAGTAACTCCATTGCCTACGTTACCGGATACGACGTTGGCAGTCGATTTGAAGAAAAGGGCCGCACTGGCTTAGCCCATTTATTCGAACACATGATGTTTCGAGGAACAGAAACTTTTCCCGAGCCGTTTAAAACCTTAAGCGAATGGGGAGGCCAATACAATGCTTACACCAGCCGAGACATGACGGTTTACTATCAAATAGTGCCCAACAAGTTACTCAACCAGGTTGCCCAACTTGAGTCAGAGAGAATGAGAAAGCTCCTCATCACCAAAGCTGGTTTCAATACCGAGAGAGGCGCAGTTGTTTCAGAGCGCAAAAAGAGTGTGTCTGACAATCCTTTTGGAAAGCTATGGTGGGAACTTTATCAACTAGCTTTTGACAAACATTCCTATAAAACTGGACCCATTGGCTGGCAAAAAGATTTGGATGCAACAAGCTTCGAAGACGCACTCCTTTTCTACAAAAGGTTTTACGCTCCTAATCGTGCCATCATCTCTATCGTAGGAGATTTTGAAATAAATAATGCACTTGAAACACTAAATAAATATTATGGTGCATTTAAGGCCCAAGACGTGAAGATCCCCAACATCCCTATTGAGAAAACAGAACGTCCCGCCCGCAGAAAAGTTGTTTCCTTGAAAGCTGAGAAAGTCATTATGGCTGACGCGAGATTTAGCCCAAGCTCAAGCTCGCCCCACGCAGCCTCTGAACTATTACTCTGTGTTCTCCTTGCAGGTGGAGACAGTGGATATTTAAACTACGAATTAGTCGAAACAGGATTGGCCCAATCGGTCAGCTCAAGCTGCTATCCTAGTATAGAAACTGGCTTAAGCTCCATATTTGTGGTCGCAAACCCAGGAAAGTCCATCAAAGAAATTGAAAAAGCCTACGATTCCTCTTGGAAAGGATTTCCAGATTGGCTCACGGACGAGCGCATTGAATCGATTAAGCTTTATTTCACCTTGGAACAATTGAGCGCATTAAGGGACCCAACAAATTTGGCAAAAGATTTTGTGAGTTCGGCCATCCTCAGCAGAGGAGACCCTCTGTATTCCTTTAAGCTAATGGATGCCGTTAAGCAGCTTAAGCGCAAAGATATTCTCGATCGTCTTTCACAATGGAAATCAATTGGTAAAACCAGAGTCTTTATTCAACCACGGAGCTAAATATGATAAAAAATAAAAAACTAATTCTTCCTTTGATCTTCTTTTCATTGTTCTCTTTTTCTTCTAACTCGAAAATCTACTTCGACCTAGAAGAGGAACCTCTCCCCATCGTGGATTTAACTGTCGTCCTACCTTTTGGACACCAAACTCTCACTGAAAAAGAGTCTGGGCTTTCTATGATGGCTCAAGAAATGCTAGCGGCCGGCACTCTAACCAAAGACAGACAAGCTTTTAACGATCAACTTGCAAAGTTTGGTGCTGAATATAGCTTTAGCGTAGGAAACCACTACTCCTATTGGTCGTTGAAACTTCCCTTCATAAAGGACAAAGACTACACTCCGCTGATCGCGCTATTAACTGAAAACTGGAATAGTCCTCGCTTTACGGACAAAGAATTCAAGCTTGCTTCGCTAAAGATAGAGGCCTCTTTTAAGTCGTCACTAGATAGTGATTCCTCTTTACTGAGCAGTGCTATGAAAAATTTCCTAAATAAAAAATATCTAGGTGGGCACCCCGCTTTTCTAGACATTGTAAAGAAAAACGCTTCTCTAGAAGCCACTAAAGAGTTTTTTAATCAAAGAATAAAGTCGGTGAAAGATGTTTGGGTTGGAGCAGTCGCTCCCGATGACAGTCAAGACCTTATGGAAAAAATTGTGGCCACAATATTCGCCAAGCAGGGATCAGTTAGGCGAAGCAAGCTCAAAGAGGCCCTACCAACAGGCGCAAAACCAGAGGGCAACATCAAGCCAGAGAAAACATTCATTGTCGTCGATCGCGAAGGTCGGGAGCAGACTATTATGGGATTCATGGCCTTAAGCCCAGAGTCTTTGTCTCAGGGAAATGAGCTCGAGTTTTTCTTTGCGGACTATCTGCTCTTCTCTAATGGCCTCGATTCTTATTTTGCCTCGGTTATTCGTGGACAAAAGGGACTCGCCTACGGAGCCAATAGCCTAGTGACTCAATATAGAGATCACAAAGTGTTAAGCCTTTTAACAAATCCTCAAGCATCAAAGATGGACGAAGCTTTTAAGACTGTAAGTGAATTGACTCAGACAACCTTGGAAAAGAGTGACAAGTTAAAAATCATCAACGATAAAAGGTGGAGCCGAGTTTTCAACAGCTTTCAAAATCTAAAGGCGCTGGAGAACGGACTTCCCGGACAACGACTTGGCAACAGAATGGGTGTTGTGACGGGTTCACAAAGTTACAAAGTGGCCACTAGCGATCCCACTAATTGGAAAGTGAAAAGAGAGAACGTCGCTTCACTTTTAGAAGATCATTGGAAGAAATCAGCCATCGTTATTGGTGCCGTTGGTTCCTCCAAAGCAATTCTACCCCTGCTCAAGAAATATTTTCCTGACTATAAAGTTAAGATTATTCCCTACAGAGATGTGATCTATTCAAAGGCTTATTGAATGAACCTTAAATTAGCCTTGTTTGTATTTGCAGCGGGCGGGCTAGGTTCGGTTGCTCGATGGACAATTTCTCAGCTAACTACTTGGCCAAGTATTGGGGTTAACCTTATTGGATCATTTTTAATGGGGCTTTGTTTTTCTTGGATGCTAAGCAGAGAATTAGAAAGCAGTTTTCAAAGCACCATTCTAATGGCAGGCTTTCTTGGAGGCTTCACAACATTTTCAGCCTTCTCTCTTGAGCTTCTTAGCTTTGCCAAAGAGGGAGACTACCTTCGATTGTTTCAGTATGCAGCCCTCAGCGTTTGCTTGGGCCTAGCGGCCTGCATGGCTGGCTTTTACGCCCTTCGCATCCTTGAAAGATAAGTGCTCAGACCCAATAAATACAGACACATACACTGGATATAAAGTTGAATTAGCTTTAGACACCACGAGTCACATGCGCTAGCTTGCCCCACTCTATGTTTAAGGCCTATCTACCCAGAGAACTATACAGATGGAACGTTTCCATTTTTCTATCAGTATTTTTAATAACAAATCTCTTCTCAAGAAATCTTCAAGCTTCTGGAAAATGCGAGAAGCATGTTTATAGCTTCCAAGATTTAGCCCGAACAAGCCAACAAAGAATTCAACGGCTAGGCGAAAACTCAGATCAATCTATCGAGGCAACTCCGGCTCTCCTACTTTCAGCTCTTCCAGAAGGAGCTCGATACATTGAGAAGCCACTAAGCAAAGCCCCCAACCATCGTTACTATCGACAACTTGGCGTGGGAAAAGGCTACGTAGGAATCGATGTAGAGGTCGACTTTAAAGGCAGAAAACTTCGAACAAACGTGGGAGTGAGCCCGCAAGCTTTAGTGGACAACGTATGGAGGCACACTCGCAAAGAGAAAAAGTCACTTGTATCTGACTCCGCTCGAGCTGTTGTTGTATGGCTTCACGGAGGCGGAACCAATCTTAGTAGCTGGCAAAATGGTGCCAACGTTGCAAACTCTCTTGCCTCCAAGAACATTGAAGTTGTTTCCCTAGACTTTTTTGGGCACGGAAACGGACCACGAGATTTTTACCAAAATCCCGAAGACTACATTCGTTTTGTTTTAGAATTCATGAATCAATATGTAGCAGATTCCAAAGTTCCAGTGATTCTTGCAGGACACAGCATGGGCGGAATGATCTCTGACATAACCTCCCTGCTTTACCCCAAAGCACGCTTAGAAAAAGAGTATCCCAACCTAAACCTCCAAGCCATGGCCATGCTCTCGCCTCCGGCCGACCCAACACCCGGCAAAGCCTTTCACGAGCGATTCGATCACGACAATGAAGCCAGAGAAGAAGACGAAACTGAAAAGCTCTTAACCGAGGCAAACAACATCAACCTACCCAGCCAGATGTATTTGCTAGCACTAGATTTTCTACATCGATGGGACTCTTCCCTGCTCTCAAGCGAGAAAGAAAGACTACCCATGTTCTTTGCCATGGGAACAGGAGACGAACTTTGGCAAGGAAAAGAAGAGCTTTTTGAAGCATTCGTTGCAGCAAGACCCAATATTAAAAGAGAATACTATCGACTTTATTCCACTGGTGTCGACTTCAACAACAAAGAGCTTACTCCCGGACACATTATTCCAGCGGTCTTCTCATCAGAAAGACCTCGTCTTATCAATGAAGGCAAAGAGGCTCTTCGAGATCCAAGAGTTAACCATCCTGAAGTTTTTGTAGATCTCATGAACTTCATAGAGAATGAAGTCATTAAAGAGACATTCACCCCAGAGCTTGACCCAAATCAGAACATCAACAACACACTTTCTAGAATTATAGATCTTTGGGGAAGTTCTTCCTTTTTCAGATCGTTCGTAGAGGTTTACGCTAAATCTAGCAAAAAGACCTCTAACCCAGGATTAGTTCGCCATCTTTCCAGAAGATCTGAGAGGATTGCTAACTTTGGTAAAATCTATTTCTCCACACTCACCACTGATTCCAAAGAAAACAAAAAGGAAAGAAGCGAAGTTGAAGGGTTTAGGCAATTAAAAGATCAACTAAAAACATGGACTTCAGGACAAATTGCAGCCACTCAAGAACTTCAAAAATGGTATCAAACTCTGCCAGAAGACGTTCGTGCCTCCTTTATTTTTGACTTCTTCAACAATCTTTTGGAGTTCAACTCCCCATTAAGTGATGATGCTCCTGTAAACCGAAACGACTTTTTTGGAGTGGTCGAAGTCCCCAACGACCTACCCGGTAGTAACGTGAAAATAGTTGAAGCTCTTTTGAACGAATCGGGTCCTCAATTGCTGAATTCACTTAGAGCTTCTTCCGATCTCGCCAATGAAATGATCAGCGGCGATTACACTAATTCCGTCGATGAAAATGACTCGCGAATGGCAGAACGCAACAAAGCGCGAGAAGCCTTGGACGACCTTAGCCAAAAACGAAACAATGTTTTGCTTGAGCTCGCCACTCTAAACTCAAGAAGAATTCAACTAGACCGAGTTTTCGTTGAGTTTACCCTCGCCGAGCTCTGGAATGCTCAAGACGAACTGGAGAACAACACCGAACTTAAAGCAAAACTTTTCGAGTCTCATGAGACAATAGACAGTATAGATAAAAGACTTTCTGAAACAGATGCAGCAACGAATTCAAAAGCACTTTCCGACGACCTGCTCCCCATCATTGATCTTCTTGTAGCAGAATACAAAGAATACGCCTTCCACAGCTTGATGGGCTACAAGGCTCGTTACAATCTCAGCGAACTTCATAGCCGTTTGCCAAAACTAAAAACCATGATTTTAGAAGGCAAGCGCCCTGAACAAATCGTTCGAGAGCTTAAAAAGATAAGCTCAGCGGCCCTTGAATTCTGCTCAGAAGCAAAAAGATTCTATGCAGACCTGGAGTCAAACAAAAAACGAAGCCGTGATCGATTAGATGAAGCTGAAGAAACCGTTAGCTCAAAACGATCCGCTGTTTTTGATGCAAGTCAAGAATTCTTTGATTATCGAGGCAAACTAGTCAGTGATTGGATTAGCAGCGGAGTGTTTGGAACAGAGCAACAGCCACAATACCCTCCTCGCTACAATCAACTCATTGAAAATTACCAACGAGCTCAAATCGACTTTCAAATGGCCAAGCAGAATCGTGACAAGATTTTCCACGAAGAAGCTGCACTTGGAAATTTTGGCTCTTTGGTCGGATTTATCGCTAAAGATCTACAGCAAATCAACAAGCGAATTAAGCAGCTAGAACGCAAAGAACTACATGATCTTGAGATAGATATTCAAAGAATTGCTCACTCTGTTACTGACCTTCAAAACTCCTTAGATCAAGAATACTCAAAAGGTCTTTTCTTCTTTAGAGAAGTGAACATTCTTGAATTTCTCTCACAAGAACCGGTCATGCCTTTGGATATTTCCCCACTCCAAGACTTGTTATTTGGTTGGAGAAACATTTGGAGAGAAGTGCCAGAAGAAGCTCAGAATCTAGATGCTTATTAATTAAGCATCTAGATCAATTTTAATTGTTCGGGGGACTCAAGAACCTCTGGCCCGTCATTTTGAACGAAATTGACTCGAGTAGAAACCTCGGAAATCTTAAGCTCCTCTGATTTTACCGAATGCATTCGCTCCTTGGCCGTTGAAACATCTCCCATCACCCAATCACGACATTCTTCTTCACTTTTAAAGATCACGGGCATTCGATGATGCAAATTCTCAAGTGCAGAATTGGCCTCGGTGGTCACAATGCAAAAAGTTGAATTTTCCCAAAGCGCGGCAAAGTAAAATAGCTTTAAATTCACAAATTCAATTTTATAGGGAATTCGTCTGTTGCCACGTTTTTCACGAGAGGCCCACTCAAAAAACGAGCTAGCTGGAACAACCGCCCTTCGCTCCTTGAAGGCAGATTTAAAGTAAGGTTTCGACGACATCGTCTCACAACGCGCATTAATGGGCGGTGGAACTCTTCCATCTTCTTTGAGCCATTCTGGCTTCAACCCCCAGGTTAGGCTACGGAACTCAAATTGATCACTTTGACCACCCACTAGAACTGGGCAGTTTTGCAAAGGAGCCATATTATAGCGGGGAGTCCAGCCGAAGCCATAAGGCACTGATATAAAAGATTTTTCCTCAAAGCTTTCAGCACCCAAAGCTAGAGAGTATCGCCCACACATACTCATTATTAAAACCTATTTTGCTATTAAGGTAAAAGGTTCAGGACCCCGATAAAACGATAGGGGAGAAGTTTTTTTGTGAGTGAGTTGTATGTCCGCATCATTGAACGGAATATTCCGCTCGATGCTGACGGCAATATACTTGTCGATCTTTATATTTTAATGCCCGCCTCCAGGCGCTATGTTCCCTTTGTTAAAGTCGGAGACCCCTACAGTAGCGACAAAAGAGCGCAGTTAAAGAGACACGTCTTACCTGACCTTTTCATACTCCCTTCCGAGCTCAACGAAGCTGTTAAAATTGCTGCCAATAAAGACAAACTAGAGTTTCACAAAGACGGTGAGTTTAAATATGAAGTGCTTGGAGTGGAGGCTGAAGACGAGCTTAAAGATATTTACAAAGCTCTCTTGCTTAATGAAGAGCAGGACCCTCAAGACCTTTTAAGCTCTCTTCAAACTTCTTCAGACAAAATTCTCTCGATTGTTGCACCAGATTCTAAAGAACTGACTAAAATTTTTTTTAGCAACGCTAAATATATAAACCTTATGAATGACTCTGCGGCTGTCTCCTCTTTAGCCGTTATGTTCGCCTATGCTAATGGATTTGACTCTAAGAAATCATATTTGGAGTTAACTCAAGCTGCACTTGTAATGGACGTTTCCCTAAGTCAAATTGATGAAGACTATCGAAGAAAGATGTATATGGAACCCGACTCTCTCCCTGACGAGATCAAAACCCTTATACACGAACATCCCAAAAAGTCTTTTCAACTCGTGCAACAGAAAGTCCCCAGCCTTTCTGAAGTCACAATGCAATTGATCCTCAACCACCATGAGCTTTTCAACGGAAAAGGCTTTCCCCGAGCCGTTAGAAGCGAATCACTCTTTCCTTTGGTTAAGATTCTTTCGCTGGCCGTGGATGTGCATCACCAGCTGAAGAAACATCAATACGAAGGATCTCTCGTTGATTTATCTGAGATAGTGTTTAACATCCATCACAGTGACGTAGAAGCTCATCTTCGAAGACACAATAGAACTGTCACACAAAAGATTCTTGATTTCTTTGACTCTCATCAAGCAGATGCAGCTTAAAAGCCCCCAAAGCTTAAAGTTTAATATTTAAATTTTAGTCGATAAATCGCATCGATTGCGTCTTGATGGCTAATGTCGCCATTGGCAATCTGAATACAAAGATCTTGTTCCCAAGGATCCGTTTGTTCATACACTGTTCTATGTTGCGGCCATAAATTCAAATCGGAATTACTTCCCCCCATACAAAGAGGAATAAGGTGATCAATCTTAAACTCGCCATTTCCTCGACCAAGCTCATGGATAGAGTAACCAAACTCTCGATCGTAGCGATCAACAATCGCGTCTTTTCTGCCAGAACTTACGTTACGTCGACAAAAGGGAATGTTTCCAGGGTAGCGATGCCCATCGGGCCTCTCACACATGTGCCCCGGAGTTATCGAGACCTCTGGCATAAGAGGAAACATGTCCTGAGCAAGTGCCGCAAAAGAAAATAGGGATATAAAGAAAGCAAGTGTGGTGAAATGGAGTTGAACCTTCACTCGCACAGAATAACGGACCTGTGAGAAAAATCAAAAACACGCGGGCTATTTCTGCAATGCTATGTGGCGAAGCGAGTCTGCAAAGCTATTGTTGATCACTGCGTATGGAAGTGACCGCATCAATTCCGCCACGCGTCGCATAGGTCATTTTGACTTCCAAGAACTCAGGCTTCAACAAGTTCACAAGATCCTTGTAGATGCGTGAAGTCGCCGGCTCCTGATAAATACCCACGTTTCGATAGCTCACAAAGTAATACTTTAGGGACTTCAACTCTACACAATGCTTGGCCGGGACATAAATCACCTCAACCGTGGCAATGTCGGGCAGGCCAGAGAATGGGCAGACAGCCGAGAACTCTTTGGTCACATAGCTAATCTTCTGTTTAGGGCCTTCGTAGGGAAAAGTCTCCATTATATCTGTTTTAATATGTTCATGAGATACAAATTCTAGAGTTAATCCTTCTGCTTTAGCCACAACCTACAAACCTCTTCCTTTGATAAATTCGCCATAACCCTTTTTTCTCAACTCACAAGAGGGACAGCTTCCACAGCCATAACCCCAGTTATGGAGCTCAGAGCGATCTCCTTGATAACAAGTGTGAGACTCTTTTATCACACTCTCCAAACAATCCATTTTTTCAGCAAGCTCAAAAGTTTGAGCCTTATTGAGTTTCATCAGCGGTGTATGAATCGTCATTTTCATCTGAAGAGCTAGCTCCAAAGTCCCGGCCAAGTGATTTACAAAATCCTGTCTGCAATCAGGATAGCCACTATAATCTGTTTCACAAACTCCAGTGACAAGATCAACAATTCCTCGAGGGGCTGCAAAAGCGGCGGCAGCACTTAAGAAAAACAAATTTCGCCCAGGAACAAAGGAAGAAGGCAGCCCTTGATAAGGACCAACCATTTCAAAACTTTGATTGTGATTAGTAAGCGAGTTCTCGCCCAATGCCGCTATAAAAGACATATCTACAGTCGTGTATGGAACCTTCAAACGCTCGCAAAGCTTTTGAGCACACTCAAGCTCCACAAGATGTCTCTGAGCATAATCAAAGCCCATTGCATAAACTTGATCAAAGTTCCGCAAAGCCCAAAACAAACACGTTGTAGAATCTTGCCCGCCAGAGTGAAGCACAAGCGCGGACTTAGCCACGGTAAAGAACCTTCATTCCCAAAGTTGGCCTGCGCAGCTCAACGGCCTCGACAAAACGAATCTTCTCTTTAAAGCGTTTAAAAAGAATCTTAACAAAATTCTCTGTGGTGGGTATTTCTAATCCCTCAATGTCGTTCAACATCCTGTGGTCGAATTCAGCAACAACCTCGGTCATCAAAACCTTGAGTGCGTCCATCTCGAGCAACACTCCCGAGGTCATTTCGACGGGTCCCTTTAAAAACAAAGAACCTTCATAACTATGGCCATGCAATCGGCGATTCGGGTGACCCTCGGGAAAGTTGGGCATAAAGTGCCCAACCTCCAAATGAAAGTCACAGCACATCTCAACGATATGGCTCATACACCCCTCGTCTTTGGACCCCAAAGATATTTGTGGAGTTGTAGCTGTAGACGCATGGTTAATCCGCTGTCCTTAATCCACTCAGCCACTAAGGCAGGCTCGAGGGCTCCATGAACTGGAGAAATCAGAACTTCAAATCGACCTAATAATTTATTGTCCAAACAAACTTGTATGGCATATTCAAAATCAGCCAGGTCTTTAACCACAAATTTAACTTCATCAATGCCAGGTTTAAGTCGCTCTAGATTGCTCCACATATTTTTCTTAGCTTCACCCGAGCCTGGAGCTTTTACGTCCATGACAATTTTCACAGAATCAGGAACTCGCTCAACACTCAAAGCACCGCTAGTTTCAAGGAGCAACTCAAACCCTTCGGCCTCTAAGCGTTCTAAAAGAGCAATACAGCCCTCTTGAGCTAAAGGCTCTCCTCCTGTGAGTTCAATCAACTTACACGGAAAGGCTTTTACACTTTCAATAATTTCATCAAGAGACATTTTCTTTCCCTCATGAAATGCGTATTCAGTGTCACACCAGCTGCAACGAAGAGGACATCCCTGAAGGCGAACAAAAATGCAGGGCAAGCCAGCGCGGGTGGATTCACCTTGAATACTAAAAAAAATCTCATTAATGGCGAGAAACCCATTTTGACTCATTGCTGACTCAATGAGCTATAAGCTTTTAAAATCCTTGTCAAAGACGGAGTCCTTACCTTATTTTCTAACGAATCGTGGCATCGAAAATTACATCTAGTTCAACTGCTGAATATTTCTCAAAAAACCTCCAACAAGTGGGCTTTTCCTCTGGCACCAAGGCGGTTTTAACAACCCTCAAGGAAGCTGTCGACAACTCCCTGGACGCTTGCGAAGATGCGGGCATTCTTCCAAACATATCTATTGAAATCAATAAGATAGGCCCTGGAACCATGAAAAACATGGACACCATTCAGGTCAAAGTCATCGACAATGGCCCAGGCATTGCCCCAGACGATATTATTCGGGTTTATGGCGAATATCTGGCCAGTTCCAAGTTTGGAAGGGGTCGATGCTCCCGTGGCCAGCAAGGAATCGGTATATCAGCGGCCACTACCTGGGGCCAATTAACTTCTGCAAAAGGAGTTAATGTCATCTCAAAGACCCTAAAAATGAAAAAAGCCATCTCTGGGACCATCGAGGTGGACATTAAAAAGAACCAGGGAAACTTCAAGAACAAAGAAACTATTCAGTGGGACCGTCCTCATGGCACAAGCGTAGAGTTTTTCTTTGATGGACGACTTCAACTCCAAGGCGAAGGTGGAGTGCTCACCTATTTAAAGGGCACAAGCCTCGTCAATCCTCACCTGGAGCTTAAATACAAGATTAATGAGGACGAAGAAGTCTTCTTTGAGAGACTCAGCACAGAAAAGATAAAAATACCTGAAGCGGTCCCCCCCCACCCCCACACGCTCAAGCTAGGGGAGTTTCTAGCGCATGCTCATTTATTCGGACAAAGCACCGTGGCCACCTTCTTAAAGCGCGGCTTTTCTAGAATTAGCGACAACACAATCAAACTATTAGAAAAATCAGGAATGCCCAAAGGCATTGCCAACAGGTCTCTTCCCAAAACTTCCGACTCCGACCTTAAAAAAGTTTATTCAGCCATTCAAAAAACAGAACTTTTAGCTCCTAATACGCGATCTGTTTTGTCGATTGGCGAAGCCGCTTTAGCAAAAAGCATTGAGCGGCTTGGTGAAATTGACTTTTTTAGCGTGGTTTCAAGAAAGCCACGCATTTGTGATGCAAAACCCGTGGTCGTTGAAGTCGCCATCGCCCGATTTGTTTCCAACAAAGGAGACAACGACGACCCAGTTACGGTTTTGCGTTTCGCCAACCGGGTGCCTCTTCAGTTTGATAAAGCCAGTTGCGCCATCGCAAAGGCAATTGAGTCTGTAAACTGGAAAGCTTATGGATTGCAGCAGCCCAAAAGATCTCTCCCCCTAGGCCCCTACATTATAGCGGTGAGTGTGGTTTCTCCTTTTATTAAATTTAAGAACGCCTCTAAAGAAACCATCGATTCAAGCGATGAGCTTGTCGAAGAACTTCGACTCACCCTTATGCAGGCCGGGCAAAGACTCTCTCGTTACATCAAGAAAGAACAACGAGCGGCTGATTTAGAAAGAAAACTTCAACACATTGAACAATTCGGGCCCATCCTTATTCAATGTCTTGGTCGCATCACTAGCGCCCCTAAGGCTAGACTAGAAAAAGCAAATATAGGACTCACTAAACTGCTCGGCCGCGACACAGATGCCGCCGAATCCAAACTGCAAGACGCTGTCGACAAGCATCAGAAACTTCAGGAACGAATCAAAATACGAAGAGGGGCCAAGGATTAAATGGCAACATCTAGAAAATCAACCAGTATAAAAATTGGGAACAACCGCGATATTCCAAAACTATCTAAAGCATTATGCGAAAGAATGTTAGCTGATCTTGAAAAAGCTCGTCGGCCTATGCTCGAAGCAACCAAATGCTCATTGGACAATGCTGTCTACAACCCAAAAGTGGGTTTTCTTACTCCTGGAGACAAAAAAGTTCGTTCCGAGTTAAACGTTTCCAGCGTTCAAAAGCTTTCTAGAGCCATATTCTTTTTAGAGATTCTCCTTCGCAATCTAGAAACAGGTGCAGTTAACAACAAACGTGAGCTTTACTATATTGCCAAAGGTGAATGTAAACACAACAAAGACCTAAAGCCGCTCGACTTTGCTGACCAATCAGAGAGTGACTCTGTGGTCGATTTCATCACGGAAATGTTGGAATGCTACCGGGAAGAGTTAAACGTTTTTGCCAACGACCGAGGCGGCCAAACTTACAGTAAGAATTTAATCGTTACCGAGCACATGGCTGATAACGAAAAAGCAGTCGTTGATTTAGGCAGCCTAGGAACAAGCCCTTTCCAACCAAAGAACAAACCTCAAAGCTTCACACTCAAGGCCAAAAAAGGGAAACTCGATTTTTGTCTTGTTGTAGAGTCGGAAGGCACAGCCAACACTCTTGTCAGCAATGGTTTCACCAAAAGAAACAACTGCATTCTTATGGGCGCTCAAGGTGTTCCTTCTAACGCGGTAAGAAGTTGGGCAAAAACCATTCAAGACCAATTAAAAATACCCATCTATTTCTTTGGCGATCTGGACGCCTACACAATTCAAAACATTTACAGAACTCTAAAAGCAGGCTCTGCCGCTAGCTTAATCAGAAACGCAGACTTTAGCGCCCCTGAAGTTCGCTTCCTTGGAGTTCTTCCAGAAGACATTAAAAAATACGATCTTGCCGATTATGTAGTGAACCCAAAAGACGCTGCGGAATTTAGATCTCTCAAAAAAGCACAAGATGCACTCAAAAATGACCCGTTCTTTAAAGACAAAAAGAACAAAGGCGTCACACACGTCTTAAATTGGCTCATAAAGAACAAGCGGCGTTGCGAGCAACAAGCTTTCTTCATGGTCGACCCAAAAGATCCGCTTATGCCTGAGAAGATCATCATTGATAAAATCAAGCGCGGTGAGTTTCTCTAAAGCGCAAATCGCCAAAACCCCATAAAACTCAACAGGAAAACGTGGCCTTGCGCCGCGTCACAATTGTGCTATACAACCCCCATGCTTAGGATAGTCCTCTTAGCCCAGCTTGTTCTCTGCATGCCCCTTTGGGCACAAGAAAGCAAATGGCTCCCAGTTGCCGTATCCTTGAGCCAACCCAATTCTCGCTTGAGCTTTAAACAACGTGACCTGTTCCAATCCGAGCTTAAGTATTTTGATTTAAGGCTCCTTCTCGACTCTGGCACTCTCTTCAATTTCCTGAAGAACCCCAAAGGAAACTCCCTATCCAAGGAATCAAAAAAGGCTTTTCAATTCACACTAAGCTCTCCGGATGCAAAACATGTGATTCAAGCAAAAGTGCTTCAGATTAAAGACTGGATTGAAATTCAATATGGAACTGCCCTTCTTCATATCGATGCTCTCATTCAAATTCAAACCGAGAGCTCCAAAGCAAACTATGTTGTTCGCTTTGATGGGCACTCCATGCAATGGTTTGAAGAGAAAAGCCCGGACTGGGCAAAGGATGTTTTTCCGATTCGCGAAGAAATCATTACCTATCCCAGCAGATCGCTCTCCCATTTAATTTATTCTGGGTTGAACGGTTCCCTCAAGACTCTCTCTCTAGAGGACGACTTTTTCAACAAGACGCAAGCAGCCCCTGACACCCTATCCATTTATGGACATGGATGGATTAGTGAAAAAACAAACACTGCTGTTGATCTACATTTTTACACTCCGGAAGACATTGCATTAAAGTTCACTCAAACAATCAGTTATCTTTCTGACAACATTTATGAACTAGACCTAGAGAACTTTAAGATACAGAGGAAGAAAAAACCTAGTATCGTATCACCCCCTGAAGATATGCTTTCTCCGGGCTTTCACATGAACAGCTGGGGAGAAGCGCGTGCAATGGCTTTCAAAAGAAGACACAATGCTGAAGAAGCTGCTCGTCGAATTAAAATTCTTTGGCAGAGCCTTAGAAACAACCTCAAGCAAGACCCACTAAACCTTTTTCAAAACATTGAGGTGATTATCATTTCCCCAAAAGAATGGGCTCAAAAAGGTGGCTTTCCAGAAGAAACCGCCAAAGTTGAATATGACGAAGAATCTCGTAGCATCACTCTAAAGCTTCGCTCCTTCTACAATGACGAAGGAGCGCCAGCCATCCCTCAATCAACATTGAACCAGATAGATCTGTTATTGAGGGCAAAACCTGGCCTCTTCCATATTTTCTCTGATCGAGTGCGAGCAAAAAAAGGCTTCATAGCTATGGAGTCTGCATTGAATACGGAACTCGCTGCAGTGAACGACATTATGACACACAAAACTGGGGCTTTATCCGGAATGCACAAGGAAGTAGAAGCTCTTTATGCGAAGGCTTTCGAACTCACACATATCCTGGGAAACAAGGATTACTGTGAAAACGAACTTTTTGAGTCCAGCCTCAAACACAAGAACTGGGGCGGAGTTCCCAACCCCTACAACTAAGGCTGA
This sequence comes from bacterium, assembly GCA_009991595.1. Classification (GTDB taxonomy): domain Bacteria; phylum Bdellovibrionota; class UBA2428; order UBA2428; family UBA2428; genus JAACVK01. The sequence continues at coordinate 52,205 of JAACVK010000026.1, forward strand.
GCGCTTAATCTTCTATATTTGATTCTATGAATCTCATCAGCCTTAGGCCCTAGGCGTCTGCGACGATCTTCCTCATAGCTCTGAAAATTTCCTTCAAACCAAACTACTTTACTGTCGCCCTCAAAGGCCAAAATGTGCGTTGCAATTCTATCTAAAAACCAGCGATCGTGACTAATCACTACCGCACAACCTGCAAAATCAAGAAGCCCTTCTTCTAGGGCTCTTAAAGTTTCTACGTCCAAATCGTTTGTCGGCTCATCCAGTAGAATAGTATTCGCCCCAGACTTTAAAACCTTCGCTAAATGCACACGGTTTCTCTGGCCACCACTTAGGTTACCAACTTTTTGTTGCTGATCCGTGCCAGTAAAGTTAAAACGCGCAACGTAAGCCCGAGCCGGAATCTCTTGATTACCGAGCATTACATGCTCGTTGCCACCGCTAACTTCTTCAAACAACGTTTTACTGTCATCCAAACTATCGCGACTTTGATCTACGTAACCTAACTTTACCGTATCTCCTACTTTGAAAGTTCCTTCATCGGGCTGTTCTTGGCCTGTTATCAACTTAAACAAAGTGGTCTTACCCGCACCGTTGGGCCCGATCACTCCAACAATTCCACCTCGTGGAAGATTAAATTCCAAATTCTCAAATAACAATTTATCGCCGTAAGATTTCTTTACTCCCTTAGCTTCAATCACCATTTCACCTAAACGAGGTCCAGCAGGAATGTAAATTTCCAAATCCCTAACCTTGTCGCCATTGCTCTCGCTTACAAGTTTTTCATAAGAAGTGATACGAGCTTTTGATTTCGATTGCCTTCCTTTAGGGGACTGTCGAATCCAATCGAGCTCTCGGGCCAAAGCTTTTTGGCGCTTTGATTCGTGCTTTTCTTTTTCCTGCAGACGAGCTTGTTTTTGCTCAAGCCAAGAGGAGTAGTTACCCTGCCAAGGAATCCCTTCTCCATTGTTAAGTTCAAGCACCCAGCCCACAACATTATCGAGGAAGTATCGGTCGTGAGTTACGAGGACAACCGACTTAGGGTATTCGCGGAGATGTCGCTCTAACCAAGCCACGGATTCAGCGTCTAAATGGTTGGTGGGCTCATCCAATAATAACAAATCTGGTTTGCTTAGAAGCAAACGACACAAAGCCACTCGACGCTTTTCTCCACCGGAAAGATTCTCTACAGAAGAATCTGGCGGAGGGCAGCGAAGCGCGTCCATAGCGACCTCTAAAGTGTGATCCAATTCCCAAGCTCCAGCCGCTTCGATTTTATCTTGAAGCTCCGCCTGACGACCCAACAGCTTCTCCATTTGCTCGGGAGTCATTTCCTCAGCAAACTTAGCTGAGATTTCTTCAAATTCTTTAAGAAGATTTACAGTGGCCTGCACACCTTCCATCACGTTTTCTTTTACTGTTTTTGTGGGATCTAGTTGTGGTTCCTGCGAAAGATAACCAACCGTCTTCCCTTCGGCAATAAAGGCTTCTCCCTGATACTCTTTATCTGTGCCCGCCATGATTCGAAGCAGAGTTGATTTACCGGAACCATTGCTACCGATGATGCCAATTTTAGCGTCATCAAAAAATGAGAGATAAATGTTATTTAAAACTTTTTTCTCTGGGGGATAAACTTTGGTGAGACCTTTAAGCGTGTATACAATTTGTGGCATAGGCGATAAAGCCTAGCAGCCCCCCAGCCCTAGTGTAAAGCCTCGGTATGAGCGTTGACTGCTTCCACAAGCGCCTCTCCAAAACGTGGCCAAATAGCGTCAATCCCCACCTTGTCCTCAATCTCCAAGGTGATTGTAGGAACCTTACATTGCTCCCAAGCCCAGCGGCCAAAGGAACCAGGTGTTTCATAGCCCATATCATTGGTAATGGGATAGCCGGTCAATCTCGCCAAGACTTCAGCGGCAACCCCGCAATCTCCATTCACATTCACCATGGGTTGATAGTTATGAAGCGAAATAATCAGGCTGGGTCTAATTTGCTCCACTAATCGACAAATATTTTGAGTTTCCAACTCGCTACCGGCATGAGGGCCTGGGTGATAACGTGAGGCGCGTATTTCAGAACTCCAATCAGAGCTAGGAAAGTTTCTATTCAAATCAACCCCATTGGCGTTCACTCTTTGAGACAAAGCCACACCGTCCGGGTTACTCGTTGGGAGAATCGACCAGAACGCATCTTGATGAAACTTTTCAAAATATTTCTCTTTCAAAAAACGCTCTAGTAATTGAACCCCTTCGGGCTCATCGCCATGAACGCCGGCCTTGATGAGGACCCTAGAACGAAAGCTTCCGACTCTGGCCGAAGAATAGAGTTCAATGGCCCTCCCCTCAACCGTCTTTGATAGGACTTGATGTTTCATAATTTAAACTTCTCCCCGAGTTGAGTAACTTTTTTATACCGATGACAATCCACAAAATGATCATTCACCATTCCAGTCGCTTGCATATAGGCATACATAATAGTTGAACCAACAAAATTAAAACCACGTTTCTTTAAATCCTTACTAAAGGCATCTGAAAGCTCGGTTCTAGCCGCAATATCTTTGCGTGATCTCAAATGATTTTGCTTAGGTTTCCCACCGACAAGGGCCCATTGGTAGGCAGAAAATCCCCCAAACTCATCTTGCACACGAAGAAAGGCCTTTGCATTTTGAACGGCTGAGTTAACCTTTAGCTTGTTGCGAATGATTCCCTCATTCTTCAAGAGAGATTCAATTTTGCGTTTGTTAAAACGAGACACTCTCTCGATATCAAAGCCATCAAAGGCCTCTCGATAGTTCTCGCGTTTCTTAAGCACAGTCAGCCAACTCAAGCCTGCCTGAGCCCCTTCTAAAATCAAATACTCAAAAAGAGTCTGTTCATCCTTAACAGGAACGCCCCACTCTTTGTCGTGATAATCACAATACAAAGGAAGCTCTCCACACCAAAAACATCTTTTCAAAGGCTTAACCACTCACACAAATCTATCAGGTCAAAACAGAGCTTGGCTAGCGCTAGGGGCTCTGGCATGTATAAAGTTAGCAATGCAAAAATCTCTTGGACCAGAACTTTTCATATCCAAACTTGGGCATCCCACGTTTTTGAAACGCCTGGCCGACTGCAACAACAAAGCCCAACCCTTTAGAAAGGCTTTTGGGAAATTATCTAGCGAAGACCTCATCGTAGACTGCACCAGTGGCTTCGGCCAAGACTTGCTATGCCTTGCAAGTTGGGGAGCTCCAACCATTGGAGTAGAACGAGACTCGAAAGTCTTTGCTTGGCTATCAGAAGCCATCCAACTGCTTGCTAAAACCCGCCCTCAGATAAAAAAAATATCTAGCAACCTAAAGCTCCTGAACCTAAACGCCACCGAGGCCCTAAGCACCCTAGAAACAGAACCTACGCACATCTACCTTGACCCCATTTATCCAGAAAAAGAAAAGTCCGCACTCGGGAAATTAGACCTTAGATTACTCAAAGAACACGTTGGGGAAGACCTGGATACTTCAGAGCTTTTGGAGGCAGCCTTAAAGAAAGCCAGCAAACGTGTGATCGTGAAACGACCCCTTAAGGCCCTCGAAATCACCCATCAAACAAAACCCTCGCTCAGCGCAGAGGGAAAAAGCACTCGCTACGACATCTATATAATCTGAATAATTTTAACATCTTAAGCAGATTCAATACAGCTCTATTGAATTTTGCCTTGCGTTATTTGACTACTCTGACTAAAGCCATAGGCAAACCCGTAAGGGACTTACAAAATTAAAGGAGCATATATGAAAAATATTCTTGGAGCATGGATCGCAACAATCGTCTTAGGATTTTGCTTTACCGCTGGAGCTGGAAATCCAGACGCCGACAACCTAACTGGTGCAGCAGATAGTTCAAAACGACCTGGTGACTCTCTTGTTGTAAAAATTGATAAAAACGGAAACAAAACTGTTTACGCAATCAACAAGAACAAAAAACTTAGCCCTGAGGAAGTAAAAGCAGAGATCGAAAAACTTGAGGGCGGCGACGGAAGCATCGCTGAATCTTCAAGCGTAAACCCAGACGCCGAAGACCTAGGCGTAGCGCCTTCTTGGTATTATAGAGGCGGATACAACCGCGGATATAACCGTGGCTACAACAACGGTTACTACAATGGTTATCACAATGGCTATCACCACGGTTATGGCCATCATTCAAATTGGGGTTATTACAACCAACCTCGTTCTTACAATAACTACCGTCACTACAACTACGGTTATTACTACCGCCCTTACTACGCACCTTACCGATACAGAAACTGTAACTGGTATTACTACTACTAAGACCGGTTGATTAATTTGTTTGGTAGCTCAGACGTTTGCGTTTGATCTTCTCTTAAAGAGGCCTAGGGAACGCCATGTCCCTAGGCCTCGTTTTTTTTTGAAAACGTGTAAAAACGTATCCGTTTACTTTTCACCCCTTTCCGCCCCTTTTCACACGTCGATTAATCTTGACGCATAGCAACATTGCTGTTAGAAGCAGGCCCATGAAGAGAGCTATCTTACTGTTTTTGTTACTTGGATTAGTTTTTATTGTCGGCGGGTTTTTCCTGGGTCAAAACGCATTGGCCTATCGCCTTGAGAACACAGACGATGTTCGAAAAATTCTCAACGAGGGCGTCGACTGCCAAGGCATGGACTATTCCGCCCTAAAGATTGCCATCATCGACGAAGGCTTCCCCGGCTACTCACGTTACAAAAAAGCTTTGGGCCGAAAACTCAAAGTCTACAACACTCTCACCGAAGTAGTAGAAGTTGCTCCTGGCTCCGACGTGGATAAAGGCGCAAACTCAGACATCGACAAAGGGGAGCAGCAACCTGAGGTTGAAATCATTGAACAGCCTGCGGATTTTGAATCTGCCGGACATGGCTTTGCAATGGCTCAAGTCATGATGGCCTCTAGTTGTGCTTTAACTCTTCCGGAAGCCAAGCGGCCCATGATCTATTTGATTCCCGTTCGAAGTTTCGACACCTATGAAAAGGCCGTTAACTTTCTTATCAAACAAAAAGTCGACATCGCTCTGCACTCAATCAACATTGACTGGTCTTCTAATTTTGACGGTGGTGGATTCATCAACACCCTTGTATCAAAGGCTACTCGCAATGGCGTTATCTGGGTGAATTCTGCAGGAAACAACGGCAAGGTCACCTACCACTCAGACATCTTCCAAGTCGTTGGTTCTTTACAAAAGGGAGAGGTTCACCTTCCACACGACAATGAAACTTTGATGTTTGAGAACTTTAACGATGATAACCAACTTAAAATCACTCTGACTTGGAATGATTTCAAAAGCGACATCGGCTACGGCACAAGCAAAGATCTCGACATCAGACTCTATCGAGTGGGCGCCGGTGGAAAACTCAACCGAGTCAAAGAAAGCATTGGCCAAGGGGAAAAAAGGCAGATTGGCAGACAAGCCCAAGATGCCGAAGAAGCTCAAACTTCGACGGGAAATGCCTTTGAACAAATTCGAGGCCTAGTCCTGCAAAAGGGCTACTATGCCATCAAAGTTTTTCTGAAGTCCGACCTCAGAGACTGGAGTATGGACGATGAGTTTCGTATCATACTTAGCTCTGACCAACCCGAAAGCGTTGAGGTCTTGAACTCTATTAACCGCTTAAATAGTGAAATCACACCACCTGCCGACAATCCTAGCGTTGTCACAGTGGGAGTCATGGGAGCTCCCTTCTCGGCTCAAGGCTACACAAAAGATCGTCGAAGAAAGCCAGATGTTTGGTTGAGCGTGGACCCAAGAGAACACGGCTCAAGATACTCAAATGCCTCTAAACAACTTAAGCCTATAGACACCTCGGACGCAGCAGCGCTAGTGGCGGGAAGCATCTTGAACATGAAGGCCATGGACCGCAATCTAAGCAACGAAAACGTGTTCTCCTACATACGGAAACTCAAGCAGCAACAAGGCAACCCAAGAGACGTCATCTGGCAATCGCCTCAAATGCGCTAAGAGTCGCAAGCTATAGCTAACTGTGAAAAGTAAACGGATACGTTTTCACAGTTAGGCAAATTTAAGCTATGTTTTTGAGCCAATGGCTACTATCAAAAAAAGCACGACGCGAGCTCGCCCTAAACAAGTTGCAAAACTAGAAATCCGACAAGCTACCAGCTCAGACGTAGAGGGCATCCTTGAGCTAACCCGAAAAGTATACGAGGGCATGACCCCCTACCCAATTGACATGTTACGAGGCCAAATCAACAATTACCCTGCAGGTCATTTTGTCGCCCTAGTAGGAGACAAGGTTGTGGGCTATTGCGCCACCATTCGAGTGAGCGAAGCAAAAGCACTTCGGCCGCACACCTGGCGCGAGATTACAGGCGGTGGCTATGGCTCTACTCATGAACAAGATGGAGACATTCTCTACGGATACGAAGTTTGCGTAGACCCAGACAACCGCCAACTTAAAATAGGACAACGCTTCTACAACGAAAGAAAGAAACTTTGTCGATTTCTTCGAGCCAAGGGCATTGTTTTTGCGGGACGCCTCCCACTATTAAAAGAAAAGCTCTCCGAAGTAGGTTCAGCTGAAAAATATGTCGAACTTGTCAAAAAGAAGAAACTTCGAGACCCGGTTCTAGGTTTTCAACTGAGAAACGGTTTCAACCTTATAGGTCTTTTAAAAGACTATCTTCCTCACGACATTGATTCAGGGGGATACGCAGCTCATTTGATTTGGAAAAACCCAGCCTTTGAAGCTTCCCCTGAGAGCCCACGAAAGACCATTGCCAACGTCATGGGTGCTGTTCGAGTAGCGACCGTTCAATACAGGCAGCGAAAAATTAAATCCTTCAAGGAGTTTGCAAAGATTGTAGAATACTTTGTCGACATTGTAGGCGACTACAAATGTGACTTCGTTTGCTTTCCTGAGCTTTTCACTCTGCAATTGCTTTCTATTGAGAACGAGCCCGTGAAGCCTCACGTAGCCATTGAGAAAATGGACAAATATACTTCTCAAATTAAAACCTTGTTTGAGAAGCTCGCCGTTAAATACAATGTGAACATCATTGCTGGCTCCCACCCTGTGAAGCGTGGCGACACTGTTAACAATATTTCTTTTGTTTTTCTTCGAGACGGAAGAGTTTACGAGCAAGGCAAAATTCACCCAACTCCCAACGAACGTTACTGGTGGAACATTGATGGCACCTCATCTCTTTCTGCCATCCCCACTGATTGCGGTCCCATCGGCGTCTTGATTTGTTATGACTCTGAGTTTCCAGAACTAACCCGTCACCTAGTGAACCAAGGTATTAAGATTCTTTTTGTGCCCTTCCTCACCGACGAGCGTCAAGGCTATTGCCGAGTTCGATACTGCGCCCAGGCTCGAGCCGTAGAAAACCAAATTTATGTTGTGATGTCCGGAAGTGTAGGAAATTTGCCCAACGTTCAAAACATCGACATTCATTACAGCCAAAGCTGCATTCTTACTCCTTGCGACTTCCCCTTTGCTCGAGACGGAATTGCAGCTGAGACAACTCCCAACGTGGAGACCGTTTCATTTGCCGATCTACGCATCGATGATTTAGTTGAAGCCAGGAACAACGGAACAGTCTTGAACCTCAAGGACCGTAGACACGACCTTTACAGTGTTCGATGGCACGGCAAATAGAGAATAGCAGGTCAAAACTACGTAAACTCTGGCTTTTAGGCTTTTGCATTGCTAGCGACTCGTCTAGTTTGGAAATGTGTCTAAAGACAGCATTCCTAAATCCATTTTCGCTCGATCAAGTAAACTTCTAGGAACGGCTGCCCGAATTGGTAAAAAGGAAATTCTTCATCGTTTTTCTGGAAAAGACTCTCAGTTAAGCAAACAGGTAGAACAAGCTGAGCTACTCGTGGAAACGCTCAGTCGACTAAAGGGCGCCGCCATGAAGACAGGGCAAATGCTAAGCCTTGATATCGCAAACCTCCTGCCCGAAGAAGTTGTTAAGGTTTTCTCAAAGCTACAAAAAGACTCTCAACATTTTATGGCTCAAGACGAGGTCATAGACATTCTAAAAAAAGATCTGGGAGAGAATTTCTCACGATTGAGCAACATTAGCCCCAACCCCATTGCAGCCGCTAGCATTGGACAAGTCCACTTAGCCCAATTTGAGAATCAAAGCCTAGCTATTAAAATTCAATATCCCGGAGTAGCTGAAAGTGTCGACTCCGACATCAACACCCTTAAGGGAGTGGTGAAGTCCTTGTTAAGGTTGAGCGGTCGAAAAATCTCAATAGAAGCTCTCTTCAAAGAACTCAGTAGTGTTCTAAAGATGGAGGTCGACTACGAACGAGAAGCCTTAATGTTGCAAAAGGTTCACACCCTCTGCGAGGACATAAGCTACTACTGCGTCCCCAAAGTCTTTCCTGAAATTTCCACATCAAAAGTTTTGTCCATGAGTTTCGAAAGTGGAATTCCTCTAAGAGATTGGATTGACCGCGAACAAGATCAAGAAAAGAAAGACCTTGTCGGAAGCAGACTTTTAGAACTCTACTGCAGGGAGTTTTTTGAATGGGGCATGGTGCAAACCGACCCCAACCATGCCAATTTTCTCATCAAGCCGGAAAGCCTAAGCCTTGTGCTCCTGGATTTTGGTGCACTAAAAATATACGACCAAGGATTCATCACGACCTACCGCAACTTCATCAAGGATGTTTACAATAACAACATTCAAAATGCCTTAGAAACAGCCTATGAGATTGACTTCATTCAACCCTCAGAGAATCAAGCCACAAAAGATGCTTTTATTGAAATGATTAAAGCCAGTCTTGAATCCCTTGACCCCAAGCGACAGCCTTTTGATTTTGCAGATCAGGACTATTTTAAGAGGGCTAGAGACACGTCACTGGCCTTTAGCAAAAGCGTGAGATTCACAGCACCACCTCACAGAATCCTTTTCCTTCATCGAAAACTCGCCGGAGTCTATGGAACACTCAAACGCTTGGGCGTTAAAAAGGATGTGAGTGAGTTTTGGAAAAGATGGATCTTAGATTAAGTCAATTAGACAAAATCCAAATTAGCTGATTAAAAGCAGGGTCATGGCTAAAAAGTATTGGTTAATGAAAAGCGAACCTGAAACCTATAGCATTGATGATTTAGAACGCGACAAAACCACTTGGTGGGATAGTATTCGTAATTATCAAGCTCGAAACTTCATGACCAAAGAAATGAAAGTTGGAGACGACGTGATATTCTATCATAGCAACGCAACGCCTCCGGGAGCTGCGGGCACAGGAACTGTAAGTAACCCAGCTAAAGTGGACCCAACTCAGTTTGACAAAAAAAGTGACTATTTTGAAAAACGGGCCAGTAAAGAAAGGCCAATGTGGTTTTGCGTTGAACTAGCTTTTAAAAAGAAATTCAAAAACTTGGTCTCATTAGAAGAAATGAAAGAACAAAAACCACTCGAGAATATGCTGATTCTTAGAAAAGGAAATCGGCTTTCCATCACTCCGCTGAGCAAAGCAGAGTTTGAACATCTCGTTAAACTAGGAAAGTAAAAAAATCCTGCTTCACTTTCAATCAAGTGAAGCAGGATTTTTTAGCTTTTTACAAACAATCACGAACAACAGCTTCAGCCAATTGAAGCTGATAATCACCAGGATACGCTCTTCTTTGAGCCTTCTTGAGGTAAGTTGCTTTCAGCTTCGCATCAAGATCTTTTGCACAAGCAACTTGAGCCAGTTTTTCTTCACTAGGAGTATAACTAAACTCTTTCTCACCAGGCACAGCTGGAATGGCCATTGGCAAATCGCTTTCACGTATAGAGCTCGCAGCCGTTTCTGGCCTATGAGGCATTTGAAGGGCTTGAACATCGGGAGTCACTCCCGCAAATTGCGGGGTATAACTCTTTGCCGTATAATACAAACCAGTCGTAGCCCTGAAGTAAGTTTCTGTGCCAGGAATCTGCGGCCATTGCTGCATACTTCCCTTGCCAAGACTCACATCTCCGATAACCAAGGCTCTATCCAAATGCTTTAAATTCGAAGCCACAGCTTCACTTGCCGAAGCAGAGTTTGCGTCTATCAATACAATCATTGGTTTTTGAGTCTCAGTCGTTGCATCTCCCATGTAATAACCACCGAAAGAAGACTTACCACCACGAACAAACAAATTGTAAAACATGGGTTCAGTGGGTGCATTCAAGAAATGCTTTACAATCTCGACGAGAACTCGAACAGATCCACCGCCGTTGCCACGCAAGTCAAAGATCATGGCTTTGGAGTCAGACTCTTCAATTTCATCGGCAGCATTTATAACCGCCTCGGCACTGTCGGCGGTAAAGCCTCTATATTGCAAATGATCCGCTTGTTTTAACTGAGTCACTGTCACATTTTTTACAGATACCTTTTTACGAGTTACTTCAACATCTGAGGCACCCTCTCCGCGATCAATACCAAGAAGGACTGTAGTCCCTTCCTTGCCCTTAATGTCCGCAATAGCTGCACTTAAATTTAGCTTTCCTGCAGGAGAATACTTCTCATCTTTCAGACTGACTCCATCAATAGAGACAATCTCATCACCAGGCAATATTCCTGCCGCACGAGCACCGCTGCCTTGAAAAGTTTCAAGAATCAGCAATTTTTCAGACATAACGAAAATATTAGCCCCCATGCCCACAATGTTGGTGTCGCCAGAGCCTTGGGTTTTCTCGTAGCCTTCCTGAGTGATCAAACCACTATGAGGGTCTAAACCCTCTAAGTTGCCCTGTAATTGTAAAATTTCTGAGTAAGGTGCCGCTGGAAGACTAATCTTATGTTCAGCAACATAAGTAACCATAGAATTCACTAAAACATTAGCCTCCTCCTCGCTTAACTCATTGTAAGATTCGAGCTGTTCTCTAAGAAGAGTGTAGAAAGCTTTGGCTTCCATTTCCTTGCGGGCTGATTGAACTTCAGACAATTCAACCAAACAAAGTCCGTTAGACTCATTTAGGCACTTTAACTTTAGTTTGCTAACCTGACTCTTCGGCAAAAGCTCCAAAGAGGTGCTGGCATTTAAGAGTAACTGCCTTACACCATTAACATAGGAAACAACGATTCTTGAACTCCCCACTGGGTGATTATTCAGAGCAGTAGCTCCAATCTGCTGAGCGGTCCCCGACCTATACCCAGATACATCACCATAGATTTTTCCCCAGGCATCATCCTTGTAGAAAGGCTCATACTTTTCCTCTCCTCCGCTTTCACTAATTTGAGCCGATCCGCCCTCTACAATGCTACCGAGTTCAAGCTTTACAGCTCTCTGAGGCGCATGGACCTCAACTCCGTAATCCTGCGGATCTATGAATTTCATGGCCTGTTCCGATGTTGATTTTTGGCCACACGCAGCAAGCCCTAAAGCTGCTATCGCTGTTACCATTGCCCCTATTTTCTTTGGATTTGTCACCCTAATCACTCCCTTTCAGTGTTAACCGCCCCTCACAGGCAATATAGAACTCTTAAAGCCAATGACTCAAAGCAAGCAAGCAATGCAAGGCCTTTTAAGAAGGTATAAGCCAATGTAAGGAATGTCGCCTGAAGCCTAAGAATTCGATACACTACAATCGGAAGTAACGACGATGAAAACCCCCATTTTAAACAGCAGTAATTTAGAAGACTTCAACCGCATCCACCCCCGAAAAGACCTCCCCTACAAGGCTATGTATAGCTCTTTATGGAGAGCCATCACGCTAGACCCCAACGCCATGCTGATTCCCATCGACGATCATCTAGTCCATCGAGGTGACGGCGTTTTTGAGGCCTTCCGTTCTTATAACGAAGTCGTCTACGACATGAATGCTCACCTTGAGCGCCTCGAAAAATCGGCTGCAGGCATAGAACTACCCTTACCTATGACTAGAGATGAAATTCGGCAAATTTGCCTAGATTTAGGCAAGGCCAGCCAATGCGCAAACGCGACCTTCCGGCTTTATGTTTCACGCGGTCCTGGAGGCTTCACAACCAACCCCTACGAAAGCATAGGCTCACAACTTTACATCGTGGTGACTGAAACCAAACCCTATCCAGAGGCTTTGTATCAAAGAGGAGTCAGCGTTGGGATTAGCCAATTTAAAACCAAAGAAGCTCCATTTTGCCACATCAAAAACTGCAACTATTTGATCAATGTCTTGATGAAAAAAGAAGCCGTTGATCGTAAATTAGACTACACGGTCTCGTTAGACCCCAAGGGCTTCATTGCAGAGAGCTCTACTGAAAACATCGCTCTTCTTAACCAAAAAAATGAACTTATAGCGCCTACTTTTGATTTTAAACTTCGCGGAACCACTCTTCTCCGCTGCTTCGATTTGGCAAATTCAAACAAAGAACAACTCGGCGTTACCGCTGTAAGGCAGGACGATTTAAGCATAGACGACTTTAAAAATGCCAAAGAGGTTATGATGATTGGCACCACTATGGGAGTTATGCCTGTAAGCACCTTCGATGGACTCACCTTAAAACCTCCTAGTTCCGAAAGTTTTTCGATCAAGATGAGAGAGATTCTCAAACAAGATATTCTCAGCAATAAAGACAGAAGAGACGAATACAGCAAATGACCCCGACGAATAGAGCCCTCAACCATCTAACTCGAGAACAAATCTATGATTTTGAAGTGAGCTTTGATTTTATTGATGCTGGCGGAGTCGTCTATCACCCCAGATACTACATTCTTTTAGAGCGAGCTCGATATCACTTTTGTCAATCGTTAGGATTGAATCTTGTTGAACACTTTAACAATGGCTTTGTGTTCGTAATCGCCGAACTACAAGGGCGCTACCGACTTCCTTTGAGAGTTGCAGATCCCTTCGGAATTTTTTGCAAAGTCGACAAAGTAACCTCACGCTCCATGAAGATGCGGCAATACATTGTAGCTCGTGACAAAATTGAGGAAGCCCTTTTAATCCAAGATGACGAAGTCAAACTAGCTAAAATAAGTCACTTTAGCGGTCAGCTTCACCTTGTTCATGTGAACATGAAGCAAATGCAAGCCAGCCCCATCCCACAAAGATTTGTTGAAGCTTTAAAGTAAAAGACGCACCGCTTGGCAAAAGTGAGGCCGTCACTTTAGAGGACAGATTTGATTTGCTCGAAGAGCCAATCGAGTTCTTCTTGCTTGATCACAAGCGGCGGAGCCAGACGAATGCTTTGACCATGAGTTTCCTTGGCTAGCACACCCAGTGCTTGAAGCTTTTCACAGAAGGGCCGCGCCGGCCCCGAGCTTTTCTTAATTTCAATGGCGATCATTAGACCAAGCCCACGCACTTCTTCTACATGAGAAGATGAAATCGTTTTCAACTTTGCAATAAAACCCTCTCCCAATTGAGCGGCTCTCTGAGAAAGCTTTTCATCCTTGATGACTGCCAGGGCTTCAGCCGCAACTCTCGACCCCAAAGGATTACCACCAAAAGTGCTTCCGTGTTGACCAGGCTTAAAAACTCCTAGAATTTCTTCGCTCGCTAACATGACTGAAACCGGATACAAGCCTCCACTGATGGCCTTCCCCAAAATAAGCACATCCGGGTTTTCACTTAGCTCGTGTTGAAAGCAAAAATCTCTTCCTGTGCGGCCAAGTCCTGTTTGAATCTCATCCACTGCGAGCATCACATTATTCTTCTTACAAATCTGCTGAACGCCTTTTAAGTAACCTTTGTCTGGAATCAAGATTCCAGCCTCCCCCTGAATAGGCTCCAGCAAGAAAGCCACCGTGTTCTTAGTAATCGCTTCTTCAAAAGCCTGAAGATCATTGTAGGAAATAATTTTGAAACCGGGAGTAAAGGGCCCGAAACCCTCTCGATACCCTTCTTCGGACGAAAAACTTACAATGCTCACCGTTCTACCGTGAAAATTATTTGAGCAAACAATAATTTCGGCCTGCTCAGCAGCAACACCCTTCTTCAGGTATCCCCATTTTCGCAAAGCCTTAATAGCCGTCTCAACAGCTTCGGCACCAGAATTCATAGGCAAAGCTTTTTCAAAACCAGAGAATTCGCAAATCGCCTTTAAAAAACTTCCCATTTGATCGTTATGAAAGGCACGTGAGCTCAAGCTAAACTTTGAAGACTGCTCCACTAAAGCCTTCACTATACGTGGGTGACAATGCCCCTGATTAACCGCCGAGTATGCACTCAAACAATCTAAATACTTTTTCCCATCCACATCCCAAACCCAGACACCTTCCCCACGGCAGAGAACCACCGGTAACGGATGATAGTTATGAGCTCCATAACGGTCAGCTTCATCGATGATTTTTTTTGTTTTGTCGGAAATACTCATAAGTGCTGGAAAGTCCTTCTTTTCTTCTTACAGTTTAATGCTCACACAGAGCCATGAGAAGGGCAAAAAAATGCCGCTTATTGACTTAGTTTCCAGGGAGGAATAGCTTCGCAAATCCCTTAAGAAAGGAGAGCCACAATGAAAAATCTACACCTCGCTCTAACTCTTTGCATGGGAGCCTTCTTTAGCTCTCAATGTTTGGCAGAAAGCACAAAAGTTCACACATACACCTGCTTTTTAGACCTTCCTGATTACGGCAGCCAACTGGACTATATGAAAGCCAGCGGAAAAACAAAACAAGAGGCCATTATGAATGTAGTGGAACAATGTGAACTACTCGTTCAAGCCGATGACCGTTCGACATGCTCTACTCATGCTTTTAACGACGCTGGAGAAAGCCTTCACTGCCGCCGCTCGTTCACACTCACACTTTAAAAATCTAGCTGATCCAAGTGAGCTAACAACTTAGCGCAGGCGCGAGCACGAGACTCAAGACTAGAAAGATGAACTCTTTCGCAGTTTTGATGCATTCCTGAACCTCTAACCCCTAATCCATCTAAGACCACCGCCTCCGAGTGAGCCATGTAACTGGTATCGGCGGCAGCCCCTCTTTTAGGAGGCGGGCAAAGCCCCCCCTCTTCAGCATTAATGAAGCCTTGTAACTCCGCAGAGACCTGATCACTCTTTAGGTTGTTTTTAAAAGGAGGACAGTCATCTACCACTTTAAAACTACATTGCGGAGACATTCCATCCGCCTGAGACTCTGTAAAAGCAGTGGATAGAATCCGCTCTACTTGTTGATGAACAAGTTCTCCCACTTTTGCATCTTCATAACGCAAATCAATTTTCGCCCGAGCTTCTCCACACACGATGTTAAACTTATCTTGCCCGCCTTCAATGCGGCCAACCGACACCGTCGTTCCGTTATCATAGTTAGTTAAAGCCATTAGCTCGCTAATCTTACAAGCAAGCTCATGAGCGGCATTAACACCATAGGCATGTTCGCGACCCGAATGAGCTTCTCGGCCAACAATTTGTAAATCATACCAGCGATTGCCCTGCCTCCTGTTAACGAAGGCGCCATCCTCAAAGGCTGGCTCGAACCCAAGGATTGCCTTCGAGCTCAGGCCTATCGATTGAAACTCCTCATGGAAACCAGTTGACCCGGTTTCTTCATTCGGAGAAACCACCATCCGGTAAGAGCGCTTTGGATTCTTTGCTAAAAAAAGACTCAAAGCCATTAGAGCTACAACAATGCCCCCTTTATTATCAATCACCCCTGGACCGATTGCATAATCCCCAGCCTGATCTACTTTAAAGCCGGAAAAACCTGAATCGAGCTCAAACACCGTATCGGCATGGCTGACTAGAGTCACCCAATCATCACACTCACCAACAAGCTCAGCCACGAGCAAATCCCCGGAAATATTCACCCCTAAGGGGTTAGGAATGATTCGAACTTCAAAACCTAAATTTGTCATTTCTTCAGAAAGAACATTTTGAACAGCGTTCACGCCCGCAATGTTCTCTGTTCCAGAATCAATCAAAACAAGGCGTTCCAAAAGACGGATAGAGTTTAAAAGTAAATCCTCAGCCATTACAAAATTATTAACTCAGCTTTAGTTTAAATAACACTTTATTCTTTAAAGAAGCTCTTTTAGTCATTCTCAGAGGTTTCGAAATAATGACTAAAAAAAGCCTCGACCGACGATTGATAAGTGCCATTACGAACCCAATCTTTCAACATGCCGTGATGAGGCATAAGCTGATTTCCGAAATCCCGCCCTGCTATCAAACAATCATAGAGAGATCGAACCTCGCTAATTTCAACCTGAGAAAAGGCTTCACAATAGGAACAATTGAGAAAGTTCAAAAAGCGAGAGGTCTCTTGACCGTAGATTCCAACGAGAGTCTTTAACTTAACCGCATAGGTTTCTTTACTAAGGACAACAACATCATCAGGCTTTGAATTGTAAGCAACTGACCAAGCTTGCATGTTGCGCTCTAAAGCAGCCTCATGGACGGCAATGGAGGTGTCTTGATGGTGAGGGTGTCCATATTCGCCGAGAGGCCCGTGAGTATAAACAGAATCATAGCCCTGAAGCTTCTCAAAAATCTCTTGCTTAAGTTCGGAAACATTCAAACGTTGATCAAAAACATCAGGAAAACCAAGAAAACCCAAGGGATTTGCTCCTAATACTTCACAAGCCTTTTGAAACTCTTCCCAACGCTCATCACCACGACCATCCCCATCGGCGTCTGTCGTGCAGATCACATCCCAAACAAACTCCCTTCGAGAGAGTATTAATCCTCCCATAAAAAGAGTTTCATCATCCGGGTGAGCGACTACAATAAGATTCCTTCCACTCATGTATTAAGATTAACACCAGAAAGTTAGGATTCACAGAATCCTCTCTTTCCTCAAAACAACAAGAAAATGGCGTTGTGCCGAGCTTCTTGATCATTTTGGCACGTCTATTGCTTGGGCAAGGCCAGAAGGAGCTCTTGCAAGGCCATCTAAAGGGTCGCGCCTATTGTAGCCTTGCGCTAATTCATAGTGCAAAGACAAGAGCCCCTTCTATCTTTCAGATGAAAATTGCAAAACCCGACTCTAAAAACTATTCTCTCTCCTGACAGAGGGGTTATGGGCACAAAGAGACAGATCATCGTAGGAGACGTTCACGGCTGCTACGCCGAGCTATGCCGATTGTTAGACAAAGTCTGCTTTGACCCGTCCAACGACCACTTAATTTTGCTTGGAGACCTCATCAACAAAGGGCCCTCTTCAAAGGAGTGTTATGAGTTTGCAACTTTAACCCCCTCTGTCACGGTTCTCATGGGCAATCACGAGAAAGGCTTTGCTCAAGCCTACCTTGAGGGGACCCTTCACCAATACGAATCCTTCATGAAAATGGCAAAAAATTGGAAGAAGAGCTTTACCAAAGAAGTTGCACATTGGTGCAGAAATTTACCCTACACCTATGATCATCGTAACTTTTTCGTAGTCCATGCTGGAATCAACCCACTCAAAGGTTTCAAAAATACGAGCAAAGATGAAATGAGCAGGATACGCACTCTCAGTATAGGAGAAAAGAAAGTCCCCTGGCACGAAAGATACGCTGGCAAGAGACCCATCATTTATGGGCATTGGGCTACCCAAGGGCTTAAACTAAAGAGCAACAGTATAGGCCTAGACTCTGGCTGTGTTTATGGTGGCCAGTTAAGCGCCTACATTTTACCCGAAAAGAAGCTCTTCCAAGTTCAAGCTCAAGAAACCTACCTGCCTATCGACTGACTCACAAAGTTCATCCCTACAAATCGGAAAAAAGCTTCTTTGGCAAACTATACACGAGGCCCCGGTGAGAAGTATCTTGGAAGAAAAGCTCCAAGATGTCACTGGCAACATCCTCAGCAGCACGAAGCCCTCCAGACTCCTTGAACTCACTAAACATCGCCTGACTTTCAAACTCGTTAGGATCTAAAGATCGAGTGTCACTTTGCATCTTAGTATCAATGATGCCAGGTCGAACAATCAAACAGCTCACGTTATCACGTCCCTTCCGCTTTTCCTCTTCAACCAAGCCCTTAGTCGCAAACTCAAGAGCGTTCTTTGAGATGCTATAAACCGACAAGCCCGGCAAAATATGAACCGCTGCCCCTGAACTAATGTTTACAATTTTCAGCTTTGTCCCTTTATCGGCGAAGCGCCTTAAAAGCTCCGCAGTCAAAGCCATTGGGGCGACAACATTGCAAGAAAGTGTTTTTTCAATCATGGGCGCTCTATGGGTCTCATAGGCTCCAACAGGATCAATCACCCCCGCATTGTTAAGCAATAGCACCTCTTTGGGGGCGGCCTCTAACAACTCGTCCCACATTCCATCAAAATCACTGTCTCTAAAGGAAGCAAAATCGGCAGAGATAAACCTGAAATGATCATGAACCATTTCTGGAGCCGATCGAGACAAGCCCCAAACATGGTATCCCTTATCTAAAAGTTGAAAGGCAAGAGCCTCTCCAAGCCCACGACTAACTCCGGTAATAATTGCAGCTTTCATGTTTTCGAAACCCTAGTCTACTTTACGCCCCATAGTCCATTCATCTGGACAGTAGTCCAGAGAATCGGTTCTTTCCGAATATCAAAGCTACAAAAACTACAGGGCAGCTGGCACTCAATTTGCAACACATCTCTAGGAAGGGGCCTAAAGATGAGCCGTTTGCTGGCAAAATTTAAAACACTGAACCTCATTGAAGAAGAGTTACGAACAAGATCCATTTATGAAGAATATTTCAATTTTGAGATCGAACGCATCCGATCACACCTTTGCATAGACCATTCAGCCAACTTTCAAAGTCGACTAAAATTGCGAGCATGCAGAATACTAGATCTAACAATCCACGCTGACCGACGTCTTCATGATTTGATAGATATTTTTGAAGAGCTATTAACGCAAGGCGAACCCGACTGATGCAGAGCGCGCCCTAAGTTGGCTTAGCAACCTTTTCCCCCTCACCAATCTAGACTAAATGCTTATGAATGAAAGCTTGCTATAAGTTTTTGACTTCTTGCCTTTTTTTTATCACTTTGGCCATGACCCCGTTAACCCATGCCTATGAAAGCAAAACTAAAAGCTCAACTTCGACGGTTAGCGAAATTCCCCCCAATCAAGATGTAGAAAAAAAACCAAATTTCAACGGTCTTAGCCCGGAGGATGTTGCCCTTTACCAACAAGGAGAGCTCTCCAACGGCCAGCTTTTGCTGGCGGATTGGTTGGAACTTTTATTGGCTTTGGAACAGGCCATATCGTTTATGAAAAGTATGGAAGTCAGGGCTGGATTTTCACAGTCTCCGAAATGGCCTCCTTAGCAGTTATGGTTGCAGGACTCGCCAAAGCCACAGGTGGTTGTCTCATGTTAGATGCTGAGGAATGTTCTGACGGCATAGGCGTCTATTACCTAGGAGCCCTCGCCTACACGGGTTTTAGAGTGTGGGAAATCATTGATGTTTGGACAATCCCCTCTCGACACAACAGAAAGTATCGAGCCATCAAAGCAAAAACCGAAAGTCAAAGCTTTCAACTTCAATCCCTTCAAGTTTTTCCGGTCGTAGCACTCGAGCGAGAAGTGTTTAAAGGGGTTAGCTTAAACATGTCCTTTAAGTTTTAACTTAAAAATTAGCATTTTGTTTCTTACGAGTTCTCAAGCGCCTCTTCAGAGGCTAACATGACATTGTGTTTAAGCTCCTTTTCCCCTCTTGGCGGTTTTTCGACCGTCCCTCTACTCAAGAAGTTTTTTTAGAGTTCTACACATCCACAGAAAACAAGAGCGAAACCGAAAAATGGACTGAAATCGAGGCACCTCCTCGAAAATTTTGGCAACTCCTCCACAACCCCCAAGAAAACTGCAGACTATTCCTTCAAAGCAAGATCGAAGAACTTCTTGAAGAAGACATTCAAGAAAACTCAAAGGCCATGAAAGAACTTGAAAAATGTGCTCAAGCAACACTCTCTCTTTACACAAACAAAGCTCTCACAGTGTTTCGATTTAGAGTCTGCGCGCAGACTGCAAATAACAACAAAGATATTCTTTTTGAATCCATGCCAATCGAGGTCGATTAAGCATGATTTCCCTCGAACAAACTCTATCGATAAGCATCAAGCTAGTGAGCCTTTCTTGTGTCATTCAAGCCGCAGAACTATTTAGACTACGAACTTTTCTTGTAAAAAGTAAGATTATAAAAATATCCGCGGCTCTCTTTTATGCGATTTGCGCCTCTTTGTTATTGGTTTCAACCTTAACTCTGAGTAGCATCTTTTTAAAAACTGCGGCTATTTTGCTAGTGCTGCAGCTTTGTATATTGTGGGCCCTCCAAAGACCTTTCAACGGTGGAAGCGATTACATGACCATCAACGCGCTTGTTTGCCTGAGCGTGGCTCAAAATTCTTCGACAGCTGCCCCCTATGCAATGGGATATTTAGCCATTCAACTAACACTTTCCTATTTTTTGGCAGGATTCGCTAAAATAACCGAAGCTAAGTGGTGGAGCGGAGAAGCTCTCAAGCATTTTATAAACAGAAGTAGCTACAGCGTGCCCATAGGGATAAAGAAACTGAGCCAACACTCAACACTCATTCAACTTACTTCTATTGGTCTTTTACTTGTTGAGATCGGCTTTCCGATAATATTCTTGGCAAAGATTACCCTGCCGATTTTTTTATCAACAACACTCGTTTTTCATCTCTTAAACTTTTGGGTATTCGGCCTCAATCGCTTTTTTTTCGCTTGGCTTGCCTGCTACCCAGCTCTGCTATGGCTCATTCAAAACTACCGTTAAACAGATCAATGAAAATGAGCTTCTAGAGATCGCTCAAAAACAACTTTGTCATCCTCATCTAATAGTTGAAAGCTTAGCGATTCAACGTGTTTGTCTTTAAGACGGTTTCTAATAAGATTGGCAAGAGGAACGCCTCCATCTTGAGGATACTTCTCAAGAGTCGAGCTAAACTCAGCCCGAATTTTACTACTGTAAAGCTGAACATTCTTCAACTCTCCCTTTATCCCACTTTTACTATGTAGGTCTGCCTCGTCATCTTGGGCGGAATCCACTCGATCCTGCTCACGACTCACAAGAACTAATCTAAGATCTTTCGATTGTTGAGGGCAGTTTTTTCCCACCAAACGAGCATCAAAACTGGTGACCACCAAAGCCTCCGCAACTCCAATGTCTTCAGAGTTAATCAATTTTCCAAGTTCTTCCTCTACAGGCATCAACTCTAGCTGCTTAGTCTTAGGGTTAAAGTCTCGGGTCTTATAAGTATTGACCAAATTGAGTTTCGTCACCCTGATCTCACAATCCGACTCCTCAGAGGAAGCCGAATCTCTAGACTGCGCCTTTTGATTTTTATCTTCTTTTGATTCCTTTCGCTTTTGCTTCCAGGCCTTGAAAGCTCCAAAAAGAGTCTTCTTTGGAGCTTCTTCGTTCGAGGCATGTTGCGCCATGCTATGAGCAGAAACACCGAACAAAAACGCCAACAAGATTGGGCTGAAAACTCTAAAAGCTTTAAATCTATCAAATTTCTTCATCTTCATTCCTATTTCTTCCAATGTATGTGGAAATGGTTACCATGGCCACTACAATATGCCGCCACATCATACTTAAAGCCATGTTTTCTCCTAGCGTATTTATTTACTCTTTTTCGAACATTCTCATCATTAATATAAATCTTTTCAATATTAGTAGGGTCCTGATCTATAAATAGCTCAAGTGCTCGAGCCGTTTTATCGGCACTATAACCAGAGTCACCAACATTGCCTCGCTGGCCCCATCCATCATTGAACATTAATCTAAAGTCAGCAGCACGCCCTTGAGTATGAGAGGAGTGCCCTGGAGTATGGGCGTAATTGTCGCCATTGGTATCTTTGTCGTTGATATCACCGGAAGCCAGAATCAACCCCTCTTGCCTAGCCATCAGAGCCACCCGCTTGATGTTCCAGATAATATGAGGTCTGCCATAAACGTAGTTATCTCCATCGTTATAGGTGTAATAACCGGTTCGCCTCGCCTCTTCAGTCGAGTTGACTTTTGGAAGCGCTGTCGTAATTGTATTATCGGGTGTTGGACGAGGACCGATCACAACCTTGTCACTGTTGCTGTATTTTCGATCAGCCTTAGCTTTTCCAATTTCATTTTCTTTTAATGGCTCTGTGGCTTTATTGTTGTCGCAAACAACCTTAATTTTTGGGTCTCCATTGGTTAATGCTTCACGCCCTTTTTGCACATTGACTATGAGCTCATTTAATTTTGATTTAGGATTAACGGCCTCGCGCTCAAAAACAGTTTGGAGACGATCTAGATCTTCAATCTGCTCCTTCTCACTAAATTCTTGTAGACCGTAAGCAAACAGGTCGGTCAAAGGCTGTTCAAAGGCATCGGCACACTTCTTACGGCGCTCAGTGCTGCGCTGCTCTCTTTGCTCATCGTAACACCATGACTCTAGATTATGTTTAAGAAAAGTTCTCACTCCACTATAAGGATTATCACCCATAGAAATAGCTTTTTCATCCTCTTTATCATCACTCACATGACGACGAAGTAAGGTCGCTAACTTTAGAAAACTATGCGCCAGAACCTTAGGAGAATCCTCGCAAACTAAATTATAGACGCTGCGATGAACCGCTTCATCGACTTGCCTAGCATGCTCCCCTTGGGTGCTTTTTTTATCAATAATCTTATCTTTTTGATTGAAAAGATAATTGGGACTTTTAATATAATCAGCCAACCCCGCAGCCACAGCCTCTTGCTGAGAAACAGGAGCTGGCTCTTCTGGTGCTGCAGGTGCTTCTACAGTAGAAGAACCATGCCCACCCTCTAGTGAGGGGACAGGAGTGACAGTGCTTTCAGGCGGAACTTTGGGATTGGACTCTGGCTCTGGCTCCGGTGCCGCCAACGCTCTTGTGGAGCTTTGCTCAGGTTCTTCAACAGGCTTCTCTATTGATGCTTCTTCAGACTTCTGTGTCTTATTAGCAGCCAACTTCTCATCTAACTTTCCATGATAGAAAGTTTTCCCTGTCGGAGTAAACTCTTCCAACTCTGCAAGGTTTTCAAAGGTAGGTTTAGCGTCACACTTAATTTTATCGAGAGCCTCGCCTCGGCTTTTGATGAGTGAATTCTGTTCTTCGGATTTTAAAGACTCAATGCTCAGGGGCGAACTTTGAGATCCATCATAAGGATTTGAAAGATAACTGGCAAAGCTTCGATGGGTAGAAATATAACACAACTTAGCAGCCTTAGATAAGCTGCTAAAATTGACTTCTTTTAGAGTTCCTCCGGTTTTGTGATAACAAAAGTCGTCCAGATACACTTCCATAAAAGTTTTAAGAGTCGATCGACTTAGATGTTGTTTTTCGACCAAGTATTCTAGGGCCGAGCGATGAAGCGCGGCGACGTCCTGATGATTATCACACCCAATAGAGTAGATAATTTTTTTAATGTGGTCACGAGCCAAATCGGTATAGTCTTTCGAAGACATCACCTGATCTAAAGCCTCCCCTGGTCCCTGAGAGTTTCTACGGTGCGGTTCTGCGGCCCATGCGAATGAAGTCAAAATGGCAAAAACTAAAAACACGGCCACATTCAGACTATTCTCTAAAATATTTCGTGATTGAGCCATACCTATAAGGCATCGACTTAAACTCAGCTTAAGTTTAGACAAATAGAAGAAAAAGCGATTAAAAACCATATAATAACAGCTTAACGGTCTTAACGTTTTTGAATGTTAATCTTTTGTTAAGAAATTGGCATTTAAACAAAAGTTTTACCGCTTAACCCTAAAAGAGGATGTTCCGGCTCCGCCCAATTGAAATGGCGCCCTGCACTGGGCTAGCGAACAAAGCCTTGTGACAAAGTCTTTTTGAGGGTTTGTCCACGGCAAGGAGCTGAGCTAGCTTCTTTGAGCATGAGCAAAAAGATTATCTACACTAAAACTGATGAAGCACCCTACCTTGCCACCCACTCCCTTCTTCCCATAATAAGAGCCTTCACAACGGCCGCGGGAATTGACGTTGAGACAAAAGACATCTCGCTAGCTGCAAGAATATTGGCAAACTTCCCAGAGCATCTATCTGCCGAACAAAAAGTTCCCGATGCACTCAGCGAACTTGGTGAATTGGCCAAAACGCCCGACGCCAACATCATTAAGCTACCAAACATTAGCGCCTCAGTTCCTCAACTAGTGGCTGCCATCAAAGAATTGCAATCTCAAGGTTACAAAGTGCCAGACTATCCAGAAGACGCAAAGAGTGACGAAGAAAAGAAAATCAAAACTCGCTACGCCAAGGTTCTTGGCTCTGCAGTTAACCCAGTATTGCGAGAGGGAAATTCCGACAGACGAGTCGCCACTCCCGTTAAAGAATATGCTAAAGCCAACCCTCATTCCATGGGCGACTGGAGTTCAAGCTCAAAGTCCCACGTTGCGCACATGAACTCTGGAGATTTTTACGGAAACGAAAAGTCTACCGTTGTAAAAAGTGACACAAAATTTCGCATTGAATTCACAGATCAATCCGGCAAAAAGACAATACTTAAAGAAGAGGCCCCTCTTAGTGAAGGAGAGATCATTGACGCTTCGTTTATGAGTGTAACAGCTTTAAGAAACTTTTTTGACAAACAGATTGATGAAGCAAAGCAACAAGATGTTCTTTTATCCCTCCATCTAAAAGCCACCATGATGAAAGTCTCTGACCCTATTATGTTTGGCCATGCTGTGACAGTTTACTTTAAGGACGTCTTCACCAAACACGCCGACACATTTTCTCAATTGGGGGTAAACGTGAATAACGGCCTGGGCGACGTTTACTCACGAATAGAGTCTTTACCTGCGGACAAGAAACAAGAAATTGAAAACGACATCAAGGCGGTTTACACAAAGCGTGCTCACCTAGCCATGGTTGATTCCGGCAAAGGGATCACAAACCTCCACGTTCCCAACAACGTGATCATTGATGCATCAATGCCCGCCGCCATTCGCAGCTCAGGCAAAATGTGGGGCAAAGACGGAAAGCTCCACGACACAAAAGCCCTTATCCCTGATCGTTGCTATGCAGGCGTCTACCAAGCCACCATCGACTTCTGTAAAAGCCATGGTGCTTTTGACCCTCGCACAATGGGAAGTGTAGCCAACGTCGGCCTTATGGCAAAGAAAGCCGAAGAATACGGCTCTCATGACAAAACTTTTGAAATTGCTAGTGATGGCGTGATTCAAGTAGTCGACGTCAACTCCCAACAGATTTTCCTCGAACATAAAGTTCAAAAGGGAGACATTTGGCGAATGTGTCAAACCAAGGACGTGGCCGTGCGTGACTGGGTAAAACTAGGAGTCACCCGCGCAAAGTTCACTCAAACACCTGCTATTTTCTGGCTCGATAGAAACAGAGCTCACGACGCCAATTTAATCGAGAAGGTAAACACCTATCTTAAAGATCACGATACCAATGGTCTTGAAATACAAATCATGCCTCCCTTCGAAGCAGCTAACTATTCACTCCAACGAGTCAAAGATGGCAAGGACACCATTTCAGTAACGGGCAACGTATTGAGAGATTACCTAACAGATCTGTTCCCCATTTTAGAATTAGGAACGAGCGCAAAAATGCTTTCTATCGTTCCTCTTCTTGCTGGTGGTGGATTATTTGAAACTGGCGCCGGTGGGTCGGCACCGAAACACGTTGAACAATTTGTCGAAGAAAATCACCTTCGCTGGGATTCCTTGGGAGAGTTTTTGGCCCTAGCCGTTTCTCTTGAAGATCTTGGACAGAAAACCGGCAATCAAAAAGCCTTGGTCATCTCGGAAGCTCTCGACAACGCCAACTCAAAGTTTTTGACCCTCAATAAATCTCCCTCTAGAGATGTTGGCCAACTCGACAACCGAGGGTGCCACTTTTATTTAGCTCTATTCTGGGCGCAGGCACTAGCCGAGCAAGACAAAGACGCTGAATTAAAACAGCAATTTTCCAAGATTGCCCAGGATCTTGGTGACAGCGAAGAAAAGATTGTTCACGAGCTCAATAGCAGCCAAGGAGTGAAAATCGACATGGGCGGTTACTACCATCCCGACGAAGAAAAGGTCGCTGCAGCCATGCGACCAAGCCCTACCTTGAATGCGATACTTGGATAGATAAACACAATAATTACGTATAGTTAAGAAAGCTCTACACACCGGCTTCAATGCGCTGTGTAGAGCTTTTAAGTTGCAGCGCATTGTTTCCTATGGAAACTTGCCGGGCATGCAAATCCCCCGCCTCTCATCACTCCTCTTCCTTAGTCTAAGCATTTTTCTAAGTCAGCCTACGGCCGCTCAAAATGATCCACTGAGCACAAAAGCCCTCCAAAAACTGGCCGTAGACATCGCCCTCATTAAACTTGAAACGGATTATGGGCTCATCGAATTTAAAGAACGCGAATACGGCATAACCATTGAAGAGCTTCGAAAGAAGTATCACCGCCTTATAGAAGAGGCGATGACCCTTGAGGAAGACGCAGGTCTCGACATTCCTGTTGATCGAGAAATATTGCCAAGGTCAGAGGCCGAGCAACTTTTGATTGGCCTTGCTGCTGAGCTACACGATGGCCACACAAACATTATGCGAAACACAGCGGATGGTTACACGTTTGGGGTTTATGCGGAGAAAATACAAGATAAACTGATTGTCACCGGCTTTCACCCTGATTTCTTCTCGAAAGGAAACTCCTCAGAACCCGTTCAAGTTGGAGATGAAATCGTGAGCATCAACGAAGTAAGTGTAGAAGACATTGGAGCTCGTCATCTGCTCTACTCCCAAATGGGAACCTATCCTGCTCGCCTAGCTAGAGCTTGGGCCTCTATCACGACTCGCTCCCACCGGACACTGCGCGCAGAAACAGAAGGATCCCCAGTAAAAGTGACATTCCGCCGCAACGGCAAAACCTTCGAAGGACATTATTCGTGGCACGGTATCCAAGCCTTGGCTGACGAAGCTTGGAAATATCCGAATTATTTCCCCAACGACAAAAGCTCCCAAAAAGACGAAGGACAACCTCATCGATTCGGACAGTATGGAAGCGTTCGAAGTTATTTTGAAGATGGCGTTTTAAATTCGCCTTCATTGTCTAAATCTGTCATCGAAGTTGGAGAGATCATCAACGCGCAACTCAACCAACAAAACAACGAAGGCTATCAAACTTCTAAAGAAACTCGGCCAGGAAAAACCCTGGATCAGCTCATTTCAGACTCAAAAGGTGGTGTAAAAAGTGTGAGCCGACTGAAAGCCTACATCATCAACCATGAAGGATCTAACCTTGGTGTATTGAGAATTCCTAGCTATAGCCCTAACTCTTTTTCCGATGTGGTCAACGAATTGCGCTGGATCGCCCTTGTTCTAGAAAGATTTGAAAGCACTACGGACGGACTCATCATAGATCAGGTAACCAATGGTGGCGGCTACGTCTACTATGTAGAACAACTACTAAAATTCTTTGCCCAAAAAGATGGCTCCATGAAAGGCATGACCATGAACTCACGCCTGAGCCAAAATTATCTTTCCGTGCTCAGAAGATGGTCTCAAGGCCCCAACCCCTTAACTGGCAAACCCCCAAATTTTGCAGAAAATCAACTAAGCGAAAAAGCTTTGAAAGATCTTGAGGAGAAATTTAAAAATGGAGAAAAGTGGTCCGGCCCACTTCCAGCTTTTGGGGACGCTACTTTTCACCAAGAAGGAATCCCAGCCACCATCATCCCCTCTCAACGAATGGTCTACTCAAAGCCTGTTGTCATTGTGAACGACCTTCGAAGCGCAAGTGGAGGAGATTTTTTTCCTTCTCTTATGAAAAAGAACAATCGAGCCATGCTCATCGGTGAAACGAGCACTGGCTTAGGGGCCCCGGTCTACTATGGCGTAGACTCTCTAGCAGGCTCAGAAATGTTTATGAGATCGGCCTATGGCTCTCCAGAATTTGCTGATGGAGAATTTCTTGAGAATGTTGGAGCAGAAGTGGATGTCTACCGCCCAGTTATGCCCGTGGATGCCAAGTCAGGTTTTGTGAATTTCTCAAGAGATGTCCTAAAAGCGGCTCATGCTTTCATCGTTAAAGGACACCAAATCAAAACCATCCAAAATGATGTAAACAAGGCCAACCCAGAAAGCCCTCTAAACGATCAGGAAATTAAAAAAATGATTAGCGAGACCGATGCCCTTCGATCTAGAGATCAAATCCTGCGCCCGCTGATTGACCCTGAAAGTGTTGAGAACCGATTAAGAGTTATGAAAGAACTTGGACAATACAAGAAGGGTTCGTGCCAAGACTTGATTTCCGAAGGGCTGGAAGCTGCAAAAAAGGCAAGGAAGAAGAGCTAAAGCACTCGGGGAGAGGGTGCCAAAATTCCCCCCCTTTGTAGCTAAAATAAAGCCCCAATAGTGCGATAAAGTGGTGAGCTAGTGATAGAACACTGAACGCTCCACTTATGAAAAAATCTAGTGAAAAACTTTTCAGGCTTAGCACCATGGACGGATGCTCGTGCGCCATGATGATTGGTCTTGGAGAGACCTTTTTTCCAGCTCTATTAATTGCACTTACTAATAACTCAATCAGCGCTGGAATGGTCAGCACCTTCCCGCTCTTTGCTGCATCTATTATACAAATTCTATTATTTGGAACCAAAGGGCTTTTCCCAAGGCATAGAAATTTTGTATGCACCTTCGCCTCTCTACAAGGATTAACTTTATTGGTTTTATCAACATCTCTTTTCTTCGGAAAGTTTTCAACTTTCTTCATATATCTATGCGCAACACTCTATTGGTCATTCGGGCAAGCCGCAGGCCCGATATGGAATGCCTGGCTATCCAATTTGGTTCCCGAAGCCAAACGTCTCAATTTTTTTGCCCGTAGAGAAAAATGGTGTCAGGTAGCAACAACCTTATCCTTACTCAGCGGAGGCCTTTTTCTAGAGGGCTTTAGCGGTCAATCACACAATGCATTTGCTTTACTGTTCTTAGCTGCTGCTCTTTTGCGATTTGTTTCGGCCGGGCTGCTCTTTCAACACCCTGACCTCCCACCAGAAATCTCTTTAGCGAGAAAGAAAACCTACAAGGAAAGCAAAAGCAAAATCTTTATCAATTGGGTTCGACGCTACAAGCACATCTTTGCTTTTCTTTTTCTAATTAAAGCCTCCGTCTACTTTGGAGCCAGTTTTTTCAATCCTTACATGCTCAAAGAACTCAAGTTGAGCTACTTAGTCTACACGGTCCTTT
The DNA here is from genome assembly GCA_009991595.1 of bacterium. Taxonomy (GTDB): domain Bacteria; phylum Bdellovibrionota; class UBA2428; order UBA2428; family UBA2428; genus JAACVK01. The sequence goes on from JAACVK010000026.1 coordinate 81,251, forward strand.
TAACAATAGCCTTGACCAGTCGAGTAATGATCATGCACTTCACCGAGGGCATTGCAAAAAAGATTGGGGTTAAATACCTGCTGGCAGTTTCAACACTCATCCTAGGAGCTGTCCCCTACCTTTGGACTCTAAGCTCAAACCCTTCTTTCTTGTCTGGCCTTCAAGTTCTTTCGGGGAGCGCCTGGGCCTGTTTTGATTTTGCTATCTTAATTTACCTAATGAACACCATCGAACACCATGCTCGATCAAAGCTTCTTGTTGGAATAAACTTCTTCTATGCTCTAGCGGCAGTTATTGGTTCAGCTCTAGGCGGTTACTCCATAAAAGTTTTAGGAGAAAGTGCGGACTCCTATCATCAAATCTTCGAATGGAGTTCTTACTTTCGCCTTTCTTGCCTAGTGCTCATACCCATGTTCTTTAAACAAAAGGTTTCAATTTCGTTTATCGCAACTCGCATAGTCGCCCTACGCCCATCCATAGGAGCACAGATAAAACCTGTGATACCTAGATCTTCAGTTGCTCAACTTAAGAAACAAAAGACCAAAAGCTAGCTATTATGTGGCTTTAGTGAAATAGACTTTTGAGAACAAGCAGCAATCCATAATCGATCCAATCCACTCAGTTTCAAATATTGTTTAAACAGACTGGGCCATTCTACAATAATTAACTCAACTTGGTCTATATAATGCTCTAGACTTAGGTTTTCTAAATCCTCCGCCTCGTCCATCCTATAGCAATCAAGATGTAAAACTCTTCCTAAGGAAGGGACGTCATATTCAAGCATTTTTAAAAAAGTCGGACTTTGAACCTCGTTCATTGAAAACCCAAAAGAACAGAGAAGCTCCTTGGTTAACTGAGTTTTTCCGACACCTAAGTCTCCTTCTAAATATAAAACTCGAGTGCCTTTCGTCTCTGAAATCCAACTTCTAAGCTCTAAAACCAATTGATCGAAATATCTAGGATGAGATTCGCTCATAAAGTCTCCACCAGCTCCGACAGAGTCTTGGAAAAGCTAACAGAAAGTTCAGACGCAAGCATTCCCTCGTAAATATCTCGATGAGACAAAGCTTGCACGAAGACCGACAAAGCAATAGCCGCCAAAGCAGGTCGGGTGGATTCTCGCAAACGAAAAAGCATTCCCGCGACAAAGCCACACAGAACATCTCCACTACCAGCCGTTGCCAACGCCGGGCTCTCAAAATTGAGCTCGAAACATTTTTCCGAAGAGACATCTGCAAAAAGCGGATGGCCCCCTTTTAAAAGAACAGAAGCTTCAGGGAAAAAATCACTTAGCTTTTCCATCAATGAACTCATCAAAGAATGTCGACACGAAGGAAGTGCCGCCTCTGGAGAAAGGACCTCTAACATTCGACCAGCCTCTAAGGGGTGCGGGGTTAAGGCCACCGGACAGTCAAAACGGAGGTTTTGGCTTTTGGCCATTCTCAAAAACAGAGCAAGTCCTCCTCCATCAAGAACAATTCCCTGCAATCTTGCACTAGCAAGCGATAATTCCCGAATATAAGGATACAGTTCTTCACAAAGCTCCAAATCTTTAAAAGCATCCGCAGCCAAACCCGGTCCAAAGATTAAAACCTGATCCCTTTCCAAAGAAAGTTCCCAAGCTTTTAGGGTCCTTTCAACAACGCACCACTCGCCAATAGTTTCCAAGTTCAAGCGCCCCACACATGAGTCCAGTATAGTTGCGTAGCCCAAACCAGCATGGAGACAAGCCTTCGCCGAAAGTGAAATAGCTCCACCACTGGCCAAAGCCCCACCCAATAGAAAGGCTCGTCCCCTTTGATTCTTATGAGCATCGCCCTGAGTTTTAGATACGACACCGCGTATCTGTAGAAAGAAGTCCTTCAAAGAGGCTTCAGTCGCTTCTAAATTGTGAAAGGAAACACTCTCGTTCACGACAAATCTTTTTTTAGTGCCGCCTCTAAATCGTCGGCCATCGAATTAAGAGCAACTTCGTTTTCGCCCTCTAACATAATACGGCATAATGGCTCTGTGCCAGAGTAACGCAAAAGCACACGTCCTTTTCCAGACAAAGACTGCTCAACGCTCTTCAAGGCCTTTTGCGTCTCACTTAGCTGATTCAAATCTTTTTTGTCTTTGACTCGAATATTTCTCAAAAGCTGAGGCAAAGGTTGGACTATTTTTCGCAATTCAGACAGAGGTTTTTCTTTTCTCAACATAACAGAAAGCACTGCAAGTGCTGCCACCGTTCCATCTCCGGTCGTAGAGGAATCCCCCAAAACGATGTGTCCGGACTGTTCTCCACCAAGATTAGATCCTGCCGCTTTCATGGTTTCCATAACAGCACGATCGCCAACATCACAACGAGCAATTTTTATCCCATGGGCTTTCAAAGCTAAATCCAAACCTAAGTTGGACATCTGAGTCACAACAAGGGTGTCGTTCTTTAATGCACCACGCTCTTTTAAATCCAAAGCAAGCAAAGCTAATATCTGATCACCGTCAACAACAGCACCTTTTTCATCCACCAAAATAGCTCGATCGGCATCTCCGTCTAAAGCTATCCCAATGTCTGCACGAAAGCGGTGAAGAGAGTCCTGAACAAGTTCAGGATAAAGAGCGCCGACTTCTGAATTGATATTGATCCCATTGGGAGTATTTCCAATTTGAAAAATTTCAGCTCCCAATTCTTCAAACACGATAGGAGCAAACTTATAGGCGGCCCCATTTGCAGTGTCTAAAACAACTCTCATTCCAGCTAAATCTAAAGAAGAGGGGAAGGTGGATTTGGCGTGGACTACATAGCGCCCCATAGCGTCGTCTATGCGTTTCGCTCGACCAAGCCCATCGCCAATGGGCAGACTTGTCTCAGGCTCATTGTCTAAAACTAATTTCTCAATACGAGCTTCTATTGAGTCATCTAATTTAAATCCATCGAATCCAAACAACTTAATACCGTTGTATTCGTAAGAATTATGAGAAGCACTGACCATGATTCCCGCATCAGCACGCATGCTTTGAGTAAGAAAAGCCACTCCAGGAGTAGGCATCGGCCCCACCAAAAGTGCAAAGGCCCCCTGACTCATCACTCCAGCAGCAAGAGCTTGTTCAATCATATAAGAGCTTCTTCGCGTATCTTTTCCTATAAGAACTATACTTTGGCGATCCACACGGCGGCTTTGCCCCTTAAAGTGTTTTGCAACGGCTCTGCCAACATTGAGAGCTATTTCTGCGGTCATCGGGTAACGATTTGCAACCCCTCGAATTCCATCGGTGCCAAAGAGAGTTTTTGTCATAGAATCAATCTTTTAGTCTATTGAGGGCAAGCTTGAAAGCGCAGTAAAAGTTAAAGTGTTTTCGGCACCTTAGCGAACGATGACTTCTACGTAATCCGTGCTCCTACGAAGGACTCGCAAATCCGGTGGCAAACTCCAAAGTAGCTTAGGCCGATAAACACCTGCCTTCAAAGAAGGAATCTCCACCCAAACGTCTAAGTTACTATTCGATAATTCATCCAGAGAGCTTTCTGAACCCTCTAGTAGCAAACTCACTTTTTGAGGCGATATCTTTACTCGACTTCGACCTATCGTCACCACCCTCGCACTCTTCCCTGAGCCCACCTTGAGAGCAACGTTTATGTTACCCATACGCTTACGAGCCGAAGGCCCGGTCAAATCAGCGGCAACATACACAGACTCAATTCCATCAGCGACCTGCACTCCAGGGAAGTCTGCGAAATTAAGCTTGGCTTCAAACTCCTGTTTCAAAGGTGAAGTCGCGATTTTTAATTCCTCGGTCGGGATAGAATCAATGTAGCGCAGATTCCTTTGTGGCCCAGAGATAACAACCGTGCTTGGATTCGCAAGAACCTGTGTCACCTTGAAACCTTCGGGAAGCTGCTTCGTCAAAATTGGACGGACCGTTACGTGCTTTTTAGCCAATCGGTCCAATTTCACCTTAAACTTCTTGGGGGTCACAGAAACTACTTCAAGACCTAATGGAACGTCTAAACGATCTTCACTCACGACGACCTCGTGCTCTCCAACTCCAGAGCTTTGCATATCGATTGGAATAGATAACGAGCGAGTTTCAAGCTCTCTCAAAAAAACATTGGGGCCCTTCACCTTAAAGACAATCTCTTCTGGGAGTTGATTGGCAATCACCAAGCCTTCAGGCAAGCGAAACTCTAATTTGACAGACTTGTTTGCCTCAGTCTTCTTTCCACCAATGACCGCCATCCACAAGAAAATCGAAAACACAATTGCAATGGTTCTAAGTAGCCAGACGTCACGACGGCCATACTCAAACTTCTTGCTCAGCATTATCCTTTTCCTCTTCCGACTCTTCTGGCAACAGATCAAACGCCTTCAGTAATTCCCGATTCAGCTCATTCACAGAGAGCTTCTTTTTAATCTCTCCATGCTCGACCAAAGAAATTTCACCACGCTCTTCACTCACAACTACAACAACCGCGTCCGTTTCTTGAGAAAGCCCCATGGCGGCTCTATGCCTTGTCCCTAATTTGCGATCTAAGCCAGACTCTAATGAAACCGGAACAAAACAACCTGCCGATAAAATTTTATCATCTTCGATGATCACAGCACCATCATGAATGGGAGAATTGGATTGAAAAATAGAATAAAGAAGCTCTGCAGAAACATCTGCATTGAGCTTTGTTGCCCCTTCAGCATAGTTCTTTAGCCCGTGCTGCCTCTCTAACGCGATAAGCGCTCCCACACGATTGGCCGCTAGACTTTGAGCTGAGCGACAAATCTCTTCGATCACATGAACCGCACGACTCTTAGCTGTTGATCCAGTCAAGAAAGGGTTACGTCCGATATTGGCCAAGGCACGACGAATTTCATCTTGAAACAAGATTACGACAATAAGGAAAAGATATTCGAAAAATTGCTTGAGCAAATAATTAAGAACAAAGAGTCGAAGCCGGTCACTGAAGATAAAGGCCAAAGAAAGAATTCCAAGACCCGTTAAAATTTGAACCGCACGAGTTCCTCGAATCAATAAAAGTAATCTATAAATTACGAGGAAAACTAAAACAATATCCAGTAGATCTTGCCACCTCAGTTGCGACAGGAACTTAATTAGGTAACTGAATATCTCCACTTCACACTATGCCTTTACTGGTTTACTCAAATCGACAACGCCGGATTTGACTTCTTCAGCATCCGAAGTTTTAGAGTCTTTCTTTTCTTCAACACTAGAAGAGTTCTTCGCCGCGACAATCTGTTTAACAATTTCTTTGCCCTGCATGACCAACTCAACATCTGCCCCATCAATTGTTTCATATTTCAACAAGGCTTCAGACATAGCGTGAAGTTTCTCCACATTCTCTGTTAGAACTTTCTTGGCTCTATTGTAATTTCGCTCAACAATCTCGCGAATCTCTTGATCAATCAATTGATTGGTCTCTTCACTAAAATGAGCCCCTGAAGAAATCTCACGTCCAAGAAACGGATTATCGGAGCCACTTGCATAATTAAGCGGCCCCAAGCGTTCGCTCATTCCCCACTCAGTAACCATTTTTCGGGCAAGGTCAGTGGCTCTCTCGATATCGTTACTAGCGCCTGTAGTGAAATGATTAAAAACCAACTCCTCGGCACTGCGTCCGCCCATCATATAAACGATCATTGCCTCGGCACGCGCTCGAGTTAACGAATAGGTGTCTTCCTTAGGTAGAGTCATGGTCACCCCCATGGCTGGACCGCGAGGAATGATCGTGACTTTGTGAACAGGGTCGTTTCCTTCAATCAGTCGTGCAACGAGAGCATGACCGGCTTCGTGATAGGCCGTGTGTCTTTTTTCTTGGTCACTAACAACCATACTCTTTCGAGCAGAGCCCATAGCAACTTTATCTTTTGCTTCTTCAAAATCCTCTGGGTCAACCGTCTCAGAGTCACGGCGAGCAGCATTCAAGGCCGCTTCATTCACCAAGTTTGCAAGATCGGCTCCTGAAAACCCTGGAGTGCCACGAGCAACCACTTCGATATCAACCGCCTTAGATAATGGAACCTTGGCAACGTGCACATTTAAGATACCAATACGACCATTCAAGTCAGGCTTAGGAACCATAATGCGTCGATCAAATCGACCCGGTCTCAAAAGAGCGGGGTCCAAAACGTCGGCTCGGTTCGTCGCCGCAATAACAATAATGCCTTCTGTTCCCTCAAAACCATCCATCTCCACAAGAAGCTGATTAAGGGTTTGCTCACGTTCGTCGTGACCACCGCCAAGGCCTGCGCCTCGGTGCCGTCCAACAGCATCAATTTCATCAATAAAAACTAAACAGGGAGCGGCTTTTTTTGCATTTTCAAAAAGTGAACGAACTCGACTAGCGCCAACCCCCACAAACATCTCCACGAAGTCTGATCCGGAAATAGAGAAAAAAGGTACCGATGCTTCACCCGCAACAGCTTTTGCCAACAAAGTCTTGCCTGTTCCTGGAGGGCCAATCAGCAACACGCCCTTAGGGATTTTACCGCCAAGTCGCGTGAACTTTTTCGGGTGTTTTAAAAAGTCGACGATCTCTACCAAATCGTCTTTGGCTTCGTCACAACCAGAAACATCTTTGAAACGAAGTTTAGTCTGATTTTCATTAAATAACTTAGCTCGACTTTGCCCGAATGACATGGCCTTGTTTGAACCCGACTGCAATTGCCGCATAAACAAAAAGAAAATGAACACGACTGCTAAAACTGGAAGCCAGCCAAGAAGAGCTGTTTTCCAAAAAGAATCTTCCTCTTCATAGTTTGGAGTAATACCGGCCTCTTCAATGACTTTTATATAATACTCAGAGCGGGTATTCCCGTTAGTTTCGAAGCGTCCTGCTTTGCCCTCTACGCTTTTGTATCCCTCTTTATACTCGCCAACGATTTTATTATTTCCGCGAAAAGTAATTTCCGCGACCTTGTCCTCTTTAACTTCTTTAATGAACTCGCTGAAGCTCAGCTTGGCAGTTTCGGGTTTCAAGTTTTGACTTTTGCCAACCACCCAAAGGATAGCAACGATAGCAAATAGCCAAACAATTAAACTAAAACGGTAATTCGACCTCATCAGCTCACCAACCTATCACGAGCGTCTTCTAGCGCTCAAATTCTGCTCAAACAAAGACTCAAAGGCAACACAGCGTCCCACACCCTGATAGGCGAACTCCGGAAGCACCTGAACACCAACCACCATAACAATGCTAGAGGGATTCTTAGCGTCGATCAAAAGAGGCCAACTTTTGTGAAAAGGCTTGGGAATACCGGCCCTTTTTAAGATTGGCTCAATCTTCTCCATATCAAAGCGTTCAGCGCGACGGAGGATGACTTCAGACGGAAGCCGATCCCACTCTAAGCAGAGCTGTCCTTTCGGTAGGCGTTTCGGATCTTTGAAGTTAATCAAAAAACTGAACTTTAACGGGGAGCCCTTAACAGGAGCTGTTTTCAAGAAAGACCAAGCCATGGAATTCCCCATATAAAAAACCTTATTAAAGTCAACGACCTGAGAGGTTTCCCAGAGCACTCCAAACTCGGTTTCTGGGTTAAAGAGCCACTGGTCGCTCCGAATCAAAAAACTACCCTTCGGATGAACCAACTCTTTGCCCATCAACAAGGCCTCAATCAGAGCAGGCGAAGACTCCAGATCCAGGGAATCTAACCAAACTCTCAGGAGACGTCGTCCGAGTGCCTTTGGATACTTTTCCAGGTAAGACATCGACAACATGTATTTATTCTCTGTTGGAAGCTGAGCTTTTAACCAATCTTCCAATTCTTGTTCTTCTTGATCAAGGCGGTGGCCTAAACGCGCAAGATTTTTAACAGAGGCCTTTCGAATGTCCTCAACAAGAGGAAAAACTTCGTTACGAATTCGATTTCTAAGGTAAGCCCCTCGATCATTGCTAGGGTCTTCAACCCAAGCCAGTTTGCTAGCCCGAGCATAGTCAAGCATATCAGAGCGATGGGTTGCCAAAAGTGGCTTGATCCACCGATCATTCCTGACCCTCATTCCTCGAAGACCATGAATACCTGTTCCAGAGATAGCCCTCATAAAAACAGTTTCCGCATTATCATCAGCATGATGGGCGGTAGCGATCTTATTACAATTCAATTGATCGGCAAGATTCTCTAAAACCATCCGGCGCGCGTCTCGCATAGCATTTTGATTATCGGCTGTATTCGCTGGAGTTCGAAGGGCGTGAAAACTTAGGTTCAATTGAGACGCCAGGACCTTTACCCAAATCCCTTCTTTTTCAGAAGCCACTCCGCGTTTTTGATGATCGACATGCCCCACAAAGACTTCGATGCCCTCAAGTCGCTGCATCTTGGCCATCAAGCGGGCAAGAACACTTGAATCCAAACCGCCAGAGACAGCCAATAAAACCCGATCTCCTGGCGAGAAAAGCTTTTCGGAACGACTAAAGTCTAAAAACCTCTGAAAAAGCGCGTCTTGCCCCAATAAATTGGTATCAGGCCTAGTCTTTTCAATAATCATAATTATTTTCTACCTCTTCATCACGGTATTCTTCAATGTCTTCTTCATCGCCATAGCCTTCATTTGGGCGTTCATCACGATAATAATCACCGCCTCGACGATCATCTAGAACTTCATCGGTATATCGGTCATCCGAGTCGCCATAAGGCTCTCTCTCACGATCATCTTCATATCCATCATCGAGATCATCTTCATAAAGCCGATCTCGAGTGTCTCGTCTTCCACGCTTTCCGCGCCTTGCCTTTGGACGCTGGGACTGTTCAACGTAATCATCATCCCTGTAATCATCTTCATAATTTGAAGGAGCCCGTTGACTGCCTGGAGCTGGCCTCGGCCTGCTCGAAGGAAGCTTAATTCTTTCTCGCACACGACTTGGCCTAGAAGAAGGCCTTGGTTTTGGTTGCACCCTTGGTGTTCGAGTTGTAGTCGAGGCCGGCACACGAGCCTTTTCACCTTCGCTCTTTTGAGCCACCATGGACCCAAAATCAAAAATCTCATTGGCGCCATAAACAACAAAACCAAGAAGAAGCACAATAACCAAAGTGCTTGCTACACGATTCAAGGGGAGAGATTTCATTCTGTAAAAGTAGCCTTGAGGCTCGCCCCCTTCTCCTTCATTTGAGGAGTTTTCAAAGTCATCCTCAGATCCCAATGAAGCGGAGCTCGAGAAAGAATCTGATTTTTTAGATTGAAGTAGGTCGGCTGGTTCAACTTGCTCGTCAAAAAGCTTTGTCACTTCTTCGCGATCAAACTCGGAAAAGGAGTGCTCCTTGTCCTCGCTAATCACCTCTGATGCCTGGCTCTTCGCCTTTGCTTTTGTAGGTTTGATTTCGACGCCTAAAAGCTCGGAAACAGTTTTATAATTACTTGGAAACTTTTCATTATTAAATTCATCAAGAACAAAATCTGAGCCTACAATCTTCTTTTCTTGAAGCATTCGCCTCAATTCTTCAGACGAATAAGGACCTTCCCATCGACGTTTTTTTAATAACTTCCAACCCATGACTTAGTTAGTCTACACTCTAGGCAAGAATAAAAGCCTCCAAAAATATGTCCAACGATCGAAAGAAAACAGAAAACCAAAAGAACGTCTAAATTTTGGCGCTTTTAACAGCTGCGACAATGGCCGAAGCTGCCGCACTCTTTTGAGCATCCGCCCTATAAACCAAACAATGTCGGTCCTCGAAGAATGGTAATTTCTCAGACACTACTTTTAGTTTTGAGGAGCACTGCTTGGCCACACGAAAAGGCAAGATTCCGATTCCAATTCCAGCTTCAACCATACTCGCGATTGCCTCCATGCTAGTGGAAGTGATGGTCCGGCTAAACTTCAAGCTTCCGCGTCGAATTCGCCGCAAGAGGTCCTGAGTTTGATGTAACTCAGGATGAATAATCAAAGTGCTTTCATCGCATGAGTCCGCTTTTAAAAACATAATTTTATCTTTATAAAGCTCTCGAATAACCAAATCGGGGTGAGAAACTGGATTCACAACAATGCCAATATCAACTTTAAAAGAGATGATATCTTCGCAAATGTGTCTGGAGAGTCCATGGGCAAAACGAAACTCTAGAGCTGGATTGTTCTTTAATAATTTTTTAAACATTTTTGGAGCTGCAAAGGTTGCCACACTGGAACTACAACCAATCGTAAAGATCCCACTTATCTCTGAATCTTGTTTGTGAACCCCTTTTTTAAGAGAGTCCCAGTCTTCGAGCATCTTACGTGCCCCACTCACTAAACGTTTTCCAGCACGCGTTAACTCAACCCCCGATCGACTTCTTATAAAAAGTTGCGCCCCGGAATTTTCCTCTAATCGCTTTATTGACAGGCTCAAAGAAGGTTGGCTAATCCCCAAACGCTCCGAAGCTCGCGACATATTACCCGTTTCAGCTACAGCTAAAAAATATTCGAGATCGTAGGAAGAAGGTAACATTCCGACCTTTTAACACAGGCAACAAAAAGCGCCTATTCCTAAAGGCTGTCGTCAATTTTGGCGCGGCCTAAACGCCGAGCCTTCTTAACATTTGCCATCTTTCGTCGAAAGTCCTCACGAACCTTGTCATCTTTTGCCTGCTTCATTAGAACTGACTCCACAATTTTTATGGAGTCTTTAAAAAGCTGAGGAGCAATCTTCGATAAGTGATCGTGAAGTTCAGAGTCATTGCTGGTCGCAGCGACTTTTGTTTTAACTCTCGGGTCACGCTTCTTCTCGAAGACCTCTTGATAATGACAAATCTGGCTTCTCACCAAACGATCAATGGGACTCTCTTCTGCGTTATTAGGAACTAAATCGACGAGGTCTTCAGCCAACTCGGAAACCGCAAACAATTCTGCAACCCCCTTTGACTCAGCACCACGCTCTACTGCCATCGAAGCAATGGTCGCTTCGTAAAATTCAAAAAAGGGTCTTGATTCAACAAACGGGTTTTCACACTCTTCTGGAAGTGGGTGAGCCCCTGGAACAGCATCACCGGTGTATTCCAAAGTTTTCGCTGCGAGGTTTAATGCGAAGCACAAAGTGCTCAAACAGAGCACACAGCCGTTCACTATTGAAATGTTTGTTTTCATGAGACTTAAGTCTAATCTACAGATTGACTTTTTGCTAATTAAGAATTTCCATACAGTCCATGGCACGATCAAACCCAATTAAAGGCTCCCTAATTTTTCTAGGGATTTCCGCAGTGATTCTTTTGTTAACAATTTTCGTCTTGGCGCCCAAACAAGAAGAGAGCAAAGAGAAAGAAGCGAATGCATCATTGCTGTGGGGCGGATTAAAGAGAGACGACATCTTGTCGCTCAGTTTTAGCAATCCCAATGGAAGCTTTAACCTCAAAAAAGACTCGCAAGGAAAAGACCTTTGGATTCTAAATACCGCAGACGAAAGCTTCGAGGCCGATCGTGATGCGGTCACGGGACTTGTCTCCACAATGATTGCAGCCAAAACAGAAGAAAACCTAAAAGCTCCTTCCCTCGATCAAATAGGATTAGATTCTCCGAAATATAGAGTGAAGGTTGAGACAAAAGAGTCCAAAGAATCCCAGCGTGAACTTCTCATAGGGAACGACACACCTGTTAACTATTTCGTTTATGCGAAATGGAGTGACTCTGAGGACATTTTCCTTACGACGCGATCACTTCGTTTTGGGATTGATAAAGACGCCAAGGACCTCCGCAACAAGATGCCTTTAAAGTGGCACCTAGAAGACCTTAAAGAAATTGAATACCGCAGCCTTGGCCGAGGGGGGCTCGACAAAGAGTCATTTACGATCAAAGTTTCCGATGGAGGCTGGAGGGTGAACGACAAGAGCAACGCTCTGATCAGCGATGCAGAGCTTGAAAAATGGTATACCCCCATTGAGAATTCCAAAGCTCAAGGTTTTGTTGCCGACTCAAAGGCTGAAAAGGCGAAACTAGGATTCAAGCAACCTCTTCTGACCTTAAGCCTCACCAATACGAATGGTGAAAAACAATCGTGGACTTTGGCCTCCAAAGAAGTTGTCCAAGGCAAAAACAAAACTTCCGAGTATTACTGGTCAGCCGAAGATCTCGACACAACTTATCTGATGAAAACAAGCTTTCGAGACAGCTTAAAATTAAGCCTCTTTCAAATTCGGGAAAAGGCCGTAACTATTTTAGACACAGTCAAAGTCGATCGAATAAGAATCTCTGGCAGAACCAAGACAATGGACTTCAAAAAACTCGCAGACCACTGGTCTGCGGAATCGGACTTTAAAGGTTTTGAATTGGGAAGAGGCAACGAGGATACCCTCCAAAGAATTCTAAATGCGTTTTCAAATTTAGACTCCACAAAGTATCACGACGGTGCCAGCGGATGGGCCACGGGACTAGCCGCTCCCTCACGAACCCTCGAATTTTTCCAGGGAGACAAGCTCCTCGAGAAGATTCAAGTCGGGAAAAAGCTTTCTGATTCCGAGATCATCGTGCAAAGTCAGTTCAATCCTTCGCCTTCCAGCGTTTTAATGGACATAGAAGCAATTGTTCCCTTGAAACCTGAGCCATATATATTAAAAGAAGCAAAACCCGAAACAACCTCGCCCGAAGCGAGCAAGGAGAAAAAGAAAATGGAAGCAACCGTATCCTCCCCCTCTGAACTGAAAAAACTACCAAGTGCTATCGTAAAACCCAACCACCTTTACACCGCCGAGATAAACGTCGCCGGCAAAGGGCTAATTGAAATCACCTTCAACTCAGAAAAAGCTCCCTACACAGTGAGTAATTTTTTACACCTAGCACGTAATAAATTTTACAACGGACTTAAATTTCACCGAGTAATCCCTGACTTTGTTGCTCAAGGAGGTGACCCTGTAGGCAACGGCACTGGTGGACCTGGTTGGATTTTTGATTTTGAATCAAACGACCTTAAACACCAGACGGGGAGCATTTCCATGGCACACGCTAGCGACCCCAACACCAATGGCTCACAATTCTTCCTCGTCTTCGCGCCTCAACCACACTTAGATGGTGTTCACACTGTATTTGGACAGATCACCAAAGGCCTTGATCTTCTCAACACAATTAAACAAGGCGACGTCATGGAAAAGGTTGAAGTTTTCGAAAAGGCCTTGTAATTGATGACCTGTGGAATGGCCCGTTAGAATACTGCTAGTAATTTCAACGATTCTCTTATGGGCCTCCTACATATCTGCGTGGTTTCAACACGAATTGACTGCGCATTTTGACTGGACCTCTGCCTTTGTTTTTCACTTAGCAAGCGCGGGCTCATCGGTTTTACTGAGCTTCTTCGCTAATTTGAGCATTCTCTTCTACTTCATCGGCACGGGCTTATGGATGAAAGACCAGGCCAAAAGCATTGTAAAAGACAACAAGACCGAAGCCGTCAAAATTTGGGAAATTTATGAAAACAGCAACAAGCTCAAAGGAAGAGCCTTCCCTTTTGCGACTTTTGCTATTTTTTTTGGAATTTTAACCTTTGTGATGGGAGGTGCACTACAAGTTGGTGCAATCCCTTACTGGGCACATCCGGCTCTGGCGACCGTTCTACTCATCACACAGACGGCTGGAATTCCATTTGTATACAAGGCAATCAACCTTAATTTTAATAATTTGAATAAGTGCTCGGATCTACTGGACGAAGTCAAAACCTTAACATAGAGTTCGGTTGCCAAAATCAAAGACCAAGGAGAGTA